>NZ_JBIVVA010000018.1:0-130050 GCF_044757465.1 Streptomyces sp. NPDC091279
CCCCCCAGGTCATGCCTTCGACAGGGGGACACAGTCATACCGGGCCCGGAGGCCAGCGGCCCTCTTGCAGGACCGCGAAAAACATAACGGGGGGGCGACCGTCGTGGTGGCGATGGCGGTGCGTCAACGGCGTGAGGGCCAGGGGTGGAGGAAGAGTGAACGGGGGCGTGCGCGCCGGAGCAGTCGGAACAGAGAGAGGGGTTTCCGTGATCGTTCGCAGAGTTGTCCCGGACATTTACGTCGGGTCGCGGGAGGCGATGGTGGCCGGCCGGGACTTCTACGCTCGGCTTGGCCTGGAGGAGGTGATGGACCAGGGGTGGGTGATGACGCTGGCCTCCCCTACCCATCCCACGGCCCAGATCAGCTTTCTCACCGAGGAACGGACGGCGCCCGTGGTGCCCGACCTGAGCGTGGAGGTGGACGACGTGGACGCGGCGTACGCGGAGATGCGGGCGGCCGGTGCGGAGGTCGTACGGGTACTACGGGACGAGGAGTGGGGGGTACGGCGCTTCTTCGTGCGGGACCCGAATGGGAGGGTGGTGAATGTGTTGGGGCATCGGGGCCATCGGGGGTAGCACCGGGTGGCACCGGGTGGGGTGAGGCGGAGCGGGGTAGGGGGGCCTCGTCAGGTGTGGCGGTCTGCGATGGCCCAGGAGGCTAGGGCTACTGCGCCTGCGACGCTGAAGACTGCGGGCCAGGCGCCGACCTTTTTGGCTAGGGGATGAGACGCGCCGAAGGCGCCGAGGTAGGCGGCGGTCAACGCCCCCGCCGCCTTCCCGCCGGCCCGCTGCTTCCACTGCTGGGCGGCAACGCCCCCGGCGACGGCGAGCACGACCCCGCCCAGCTCTCGCTTCTTCGTCCACCGGGCCACGCCGTACCCACCGACAAGCCCGCCCGCGGCGACCACCGCGCTGGGAACCTTGGCCATGCCTGCCTCCTACCACCGTGACGGATATGCCCCGAGGCTAACGCGCGCGGGTCGGGAGACGGTGGACTTGAGTCGGTGACTGTCAATCTGCCCGGCGGCGAATGTCGTCAAGGGGGCTTCCGGGGGCGCTCCAGAAGGACAGCGCCTTGCCGAGCAGGTGCTTGGCGTCGTCGCCGTAGGAAGCGGCTCGGCTGAGGGCGTCGAACGCCTTGTGGTGGAGGGCTAGTTCGGCGGGGTCGGTGATCTCCACGGAGCTGGAGACCAGTTCGTAGTTGACCCGGTCGCCGCCGTACATGTTGAAGCCGGACATCGGGACGATGCCCACGTCCGCGGTGGCGGGGAGGATGCCGAGGGTGAGCGAGGGGAGGTCGATCTCGCGGAGGAGTCGTTCCATCTGGCCGACCATGACCTCCGGACCGCCGACGTTCGTGTACAGGCCCTGTTCGCCGAGGACGACGTCGTAGTGGTGCTCCCCGTCGTAGAGCACCTGCTGCCGCTCCATCCGCTTGGCGACCCCGGCAGGCACATCGTCCGGGACCTCCAGGAAGTCGACGACCCGCCGCAGGATCACCGTCGCGTACGCCTCGGTCTGCAACGTCCCCCAGATCATGTCGGGAACGTACGCCTTCCCTCGCGGAGTCCGCTGGTACCAGCCGATCACCTCGTCCTGAATATCCTCGGTACCGGTGGCGAGCCGCTGCTGCCAGGGGGAGGAGTGGGTCATCGCGGTCGTTGTCCTTTCGCTGCCGACTGCCCCAACCAGCTTTGCTTCAGGGCCTGTACGAAGGTGGTCCAGGCGGTGTTCGGGATCGGCACTGCTGGTCCGTTCCCGGTCTTGGAGTCCCGCACGAGCACGCCGGGTATGACGAAAGCGGCCTCCACGCACTCGGTCGTGTTACCGCCGCTGTACGACGACTTGAACCATGCGGGCTCGGTGACGGGACGGGGGGTGAGGGACATTCACAGCTCCTTGCGAGCACTTTGGATCATGGCGGAGGAGGTCTCCGTGTCCAACGCTTGTGCGCGGAGGTACTCGAACGCAAGCCTGTACCGGTCGAGTTCCTCGTCCTTCTCCAGGAAGAGGGAGCCGGTGTGAAAGTCGACGTACACCACGTCGAGGGTCGGCTCGGTGCCGCCGATGAGGACGAAACTGCCGAGCGCGGCGGCGTGGGCACCCTTCGAGAAGGGCAGGATCTGAAGCGTCACGTGAGGGGATTCGTTCGCTTCGAGCAGCCGGTCAAGCTGCTCCCTCATCGTCCGCGGTGATCCGACGACGCGACGGATCACGGACTCGTCCAGGATGGCCCACAGCCGGAGCGGCTTCCGGCGGGTGAGGATCTCCTGGCGCCGCATGCGGATATCGACGAGCCGCTCGATCTCGTCGTCCGCCAGGGGCACTTCGTTGGCCTTCTGCAAGGCGGTGCTGTAGGCGCGGGTCTGGAGCAGCCCCGGAACGTAGACGCAGGAGAAGTGGTTCTCGCCGACGGCTTCGTCTTCCAGGGTGAGCAGCAGGTTCATGCTCTCGGGGACGATGTCGGCGAACGAGTTCCACCAGCCTTGCTGCTTGGCGTCCTTGGCCAGCCCGACGGCGGCCCTGCGCTCGGCGTCCGTCGTCCCGTACTCACGGCACAGCGCGTCGATGACGATCCACTTGACCGGCCCCGCTTGGGTTTCGTATCTGCTGACGGTCGCCTTGGACACGCCTACGAGGTACCCGGCCTCCTCCAGCGTCAGCCCCTTCCTGGCCCGCAACTTGCGCATCATCGAGCCCAGTTGGCGGCGGCGAGTGGTGGTGCGTTCCGACATGTAGCTCCTTCGCCATGACCGGGCGACCAGCCCGTAGGTGCCCATCAGGCTAGGCAGCGTCGGGCGCCCTCACCACGGGATTCACCCGATAGATTCTGGTGAGAAGTTACACTGTGAGACTTCTCTGTGCCATGCTCGCTTCTTAGACAGCTACGCGGTGCAGCCGTTTGGATACGGCAGGCGCAGCACGCGTGGCCTGGGAGGGAGGAGTGGTCATGCCTGGCCATGTAACCGAACCGGTACTCCGCTGCGTCCTGCCGTTCGAGGCGGCGCCGGCGGAAGTGAGCCTTCTCCGGAAAGCCGCCGTCAGGCAACTGGGCGACTGGGGTGTGCCCGTCGCCACCGACGAAGCCGAACTGCTGATCGTCGAACTGGCGACGAACGTTCTCAAGCACGTCGGCGAGGGCACGCCAGCGACCTTGATCCTCGAATGGCGAGGACCGCGGCTGCGGGTAGAGGTCCACGACAAGAGCCACACCGTCCCGGTCCTCAAGCCGGCCGGATGTGATGAGGAGTGCGGCCGGGGCCTGCACCTGGTCACGGGGCTCGCGGTGGACTGGGGGACGGTCATGACCGCGGCCGGCAAGGCGGTCTGGTGCGAACTCCCGCTCGGCGCCGGGAACTTCTGCCGACGCCTTGAGCGCGCGGCCGAGGCGCTGGAGAACTACCGGAGCGCAGGCCCCACGGCAGCCCTCGAAGAGTCCGCAGTGGAGCTGATCGCCGACCTACTCCACTTGGCCACCGTACGAGGCCACAACCCGGACGACATCCTGGACCGGGCACAGACACACTATGAGGCAGAGGCGGCTTGATGCGGTGTCTGCTGAGCGGCCTTACGCATCTGCTCCCGCAGAGCGGCAGGCGTACGCCAGGATTCTCCAGGGCGGCTCCGGTGGCACATGCGGTGGCAGTTCGCGCACACGCAGACGAGGTCACCGAGCTCGGTCTTCCGTGTTCCGGAGGTGTGGAGGGGCGTGATGTGGTGCACCTCGATGTATCCCTCGCCCAGGTCTCCGTAGACGCGGGCAAAATCGAAGTCACAGACTTCGCAGCGCAGCGGCTGCCCGTTCTGCCGTGCTTGCTTGATCTTCAACGCCCGGAGTTTTGGATCGCGTTCGCGCACAAGAGCCCAACGGGTGAGGAGACGTCCCTCGATGGCCACAGCGCCTGTGTTGTCGGCCTCATCCGGCTGTTCGGGGATGCGGTACAGCTCGCCGGAGGCAATGCCCTCCTCAAGGGCTGCGGCAGCCTGAAGCATTTCAGCTTCACGGGCAGTGAAGGCTTCGATCATGAGCAGTGTCGGTTTGCCGCAGTTGGTGCCCTTTCCGGAATACAGCTTGTGGTTAGTCGTGAAGTCCGAAGTCTTGCGGCTGACGCTGTTCAGAGACCGGAAGCCCGGCAGCGCGCGCTCTTCAGGGCTGTGGAGCGGCAGCGATTGCAGCAGTTCCGAGAGCTCCCAAACCTCCCGATCGCCGGTCCGCAGCTCACGCCAGCCGTTCTTCACGACGAGGGCGCCAGCGAGCACGAGCTCGTCCTCAGTCCATGGGGGTATCCGCATAGGGAATATCGTATGAGGGTTCGTTGTGACGGAGGGTGTGTTCAGCGAACCACGAAGCGTGCTGCACACTGGACGACGTCTCGTTGTCAGTGGGGTCTGTCACCCTCAGTGATGGTGGATAGCAAGATGTGTCTGCCGTTGTACGGCCGCAAGGAGGGGACATGACCCGCACGAACGAACCCGAGGGCCTCGTGAAGGAACCCGACGAGCCGGAGTTCACATCGATCGAGATCTGCGCCGGAGCCGGCGGACAGGCCATCGGGCTGCACCAGGCAGGCTTCGGCCACCTGGCCTTGGTTGAGATCGATCAGTATGCCGTGGATACGCTCAAGCAGAACATCAAAGAACATGACGCCTGGGCATGGGAGAGGACACACTGCGATGTCCTTTCGGCCGACGTCAAGGACTTTGATCCTTACGAGCACTTGACCAAGGGTGCTGAATTGCTTAAGGGGCGAGAGCTGGACCTCTTGGCCGGCGGTGTGCCGTGCCCACCGTTCTCTCATGCGGGCAAGCAGCTAGGTAAAGCTGACGAGCGAGACCTCTTCCCACGCATGCTGGACCTGGTGGGGATTCTGAACCCGCGGGCAGTGATGATCGAGAACGTCCGTGGAATCAAGGACCCGAAGTTCTCAGATTACCGTGACTACATCGAGGCAACGCTCCAGGGCGGTAGCTACCGGGGTGACGATGGGCACCTCGTGACCGTGGAAGGGAAAGGGCTGAACTACACCGTCTGCAAGTGGGATGTTCTGGAAGCCAGCGACTTCGGAGTGCCTCAACTCCGGCCGCGAGCCATCCTCGTCGCCTTCCGGAACGACGTCATCAAGGACCTCAAATACGAGTGGCCTACAGCTACCCATGAGGAGCCGGTGAGCGTAGCAGACGCCCTCGAAGAATCCATGCGTGAGCGCTACGAGAAGTACTTCGAGGGCACGTACTCGGATCAGGCTCAGAAAGCCTTTGCTCGGTGGCTGCGTAAGGCACAGGAACGCGATGCCGAACTGAAGGGTAAAGGTGGAGGTATCGCCCCCACACTGGTAGGCGGGTCAAAGAAGCACGGCGGCGCAGACCTAGGCCCCAGCCGGGCCAAGGCAGCCTGGAAGCAACTCGGGGTGTCGGGTATGGGCGTTGCCAATGACATCGACACCTGTGCGAAGAAGGAGAGCCAAAAGCGCGACCTGCTTGGCCAGGATGGGCCGATGCTGACTGTGCGACAGGCAGCAATCATTCAGGGCTTCCCAGAGGAATGGGAATTCTCGGGAGGGAAGACGGCCCAGTATCGCCAGGTAGGAAATGCATTTCCCCCACCCGTAGCTAAGGCCGTCGGTGAGTCGATCATCGATGTGCTGAAGGCGGCGAGTGAGCGCAAGCAGAAGAAAGGTTAATCAGCCACCCGATTTTTTTCCCTGGACTGTGCTGCGACGCTTTTCAACCTCGATAGCGATGCGCACAGCGCAATCCTCGGACGGTTCGTGCTCCCAGAACCGGAGCACCGTCCAACCTGCCTCCTTGAGGCGCTGGTCGGTATCCCGGTCACGGGCCATGTTCCGGGCCACCTTGTCTGACCAGTAGCCGGAGTTAGTCTTCGGTGGCACGTAGTGCTCGGGGCATCCGTGCCAGTAGCAGCCGTCAATGAAAACAGCCACTTTCGCGGGACGGAAGACAATGTCGGCCGTCCTGCGAAGGCCAGGCAAAGGCTTTGCTGCAACTCGATAACGCAAGCCCCTAGCGTGGAGCAGGCTGCGGACCAGGCGCTCCGGCCTGGTATCCCTGCTGCGGATAGCCTGCATATTCCGACGCCTAGCCGCTGACGAGGCCCATGAACCTTGTGGTGGCTCCCAGCCAGTCTCATCCATCACTTTTCTGGGATGCCTGCTTCTTTCAGAAGCCGATTTTGCTCTTCCTTGGATTTCACCTTCTTCCTTACAATGGTTCTCACCAGCGAGGGAAGTGAATCGAAGGTCAAATCGAATGATCGAAGTACATAGAAGTCAAGCCCATCTTTCTTGTACCAGTCCACGTCCATTCCGAGCTCCCGCAGCTCTCGGGTGCGTCGCTCTGTATGGACGCTGTCTGCGGTAACAATCCGCAGTTTTGCTGCTTCTATCGGCTGTGACAGATTCTCTTGGAGTAGAGAGAAGAGATGCTCGTGGAGCTGATCGCCATAAGGGGCTTTAAGGAATCCGTCAGGAAAATGCTGACCGTATCGACTATCCAGCTCCCCTTGCACTCGCGTGTAGAGTTCCCGAAACTTTAGACCTTCGGCCGGCAGGTGCATGAGCATGCGTGATCTCAACGCGTCGGCTGTTACCCGCTTAGCATAAGTGTATGCCTCAAAGAGTTCTTGTGGATTCGTATGCTTGTCAATTTGAGAAAGCAAGGTATGCAAGGCGTGCTCAGCATCGGATTTGATGTTTTTCCAGTTATTCTCGGCTGACTCTTGGGTGGTGGACATTCTGTTTCTCCGTCTCATGCTTTGACTGGATATCGAGGCGATGTTATTCGGAAGTCGTTACGTCCAGTTGCTGTGCGGCGAGTCGCTGGATAACTCTCCTGTCGTTCGTAGGCATGCTATTTACTACCTGGGCGAACCAGGGGGCAATCCAAGATGAACTTGCGTAGGGCCACTCGCCGAGACGAAGGCAGCTCCCTGGAAGCCATTCAGAGTTGAGTGACACGGTTGAACGGACGGCCGCAGTTAGCGATACCCGCGGCTCGTTTTCGAGAACTGGGCGGCGTCCCAGCTGCGCCGTTACCCCGATTAGCCACCAGTTCAGGATGTTTTGAAGATGCGGAGGGTCGCTCGGGAGCAGTGAAGTAGTCAAGCCCACTGCGCTGTATGCGGATAGGGTCAAGTCATCAGGCGGCTCTGTGCGGGATGCCTCCTGTTCGGTAATGATTGGCTCCTTGGCAGTCTCAGAAGCCCGGTCGATCTCCTCGTATGTCTCGTCCGCGATCTCTGCGTCCAGGAATCGATTCACACCTCGGTAAAACTGGCCAGGAGTCTCGATGCGCAGCTCCGCGCCTGCTCGTATCCTCATCTCGCTTGCCAGAGAAGGCCATGGACGGCGCCCTCGCCCGAGTTCCTCGGGCTCGTACCAGTCTTCTTTGGTGTCGAGAGAAACGAAGAGGACCCGATTCCGTTCTGGTGAGGCAGAAATAAAGTGGACTACCTCTTCCCATAGAAGAAAGTCTCCTGCGGCAGATAGCGAAGTCCCTTTTCCTGCATCAGAGTATCCAGGAGGGATTTTATTGGGAAATCTGTATGAAGAAGCTTCGTTGACGCGTCGCTGGATCTCCGCTGGGCTGGGCGGTTCCGCAATGTTGGCTCCGAACAACTCCGCGACCTGCGGAAGTACGGGATCATTCGAATCCATCGAAGCGGGTGCCAGATCGTGGTCCTTGAGATCTTGGACTAGGGATATTAGTTCCTTTTTCCAGTCACTCAAGAGAGTGTCAACAGCCTGGCTTGAGATCTTTGCTGCGAGACTCTCGCTGGCCGTTGTGTCGCGTGCGTATTTGATCAGAAGTTCTTGGACAAATTCCCTGGCGCCTATGATCGCTTTGTTGGCCTCTCCCAGGCGGCGGTTGAGAATGTTAGGCGCGTCCTTGAGGGACTTCGCCCTCTGAGCGATCACTCGATGGCGACCCCGGACAAACTCAAGAGCGACCTGGTGAGGCAACCAGAGGCGCTTTCGTACGCCGCTAAGGGCGTTGAGGACTTGACTGCGGGCCGAAGGGGTGTACTCGTACAAACTGAGCAGGACGTTCGTGTCGAGAACAATAACTCCGCTTGTGAAGAATTCCGGTCTGTCTGGACTGTCTTCGGGCTGGCTTCCTTGCAACCAGTCTCTGTACTGCCTAATCAGTGGCAGTTCTTTTTCGGATTCCTGCACCAAAAAACTCCTTCACGGAGAGGGACGGATATTTATTAATACAGCGTTAACGTGATGTTGTGTGCTTAGGCAAGAGAGGCCCTTCTTCGACAGGATCATCAGGTCCAGCAGGCTTCCAAAAATATCCATCGAGGTTGACCCCCGGCTGAGTACTGTCGTCCGGGTCTGCTTTCGCTACGCGTACGCTGACAAATTCCCCTTCACCTGGTACGGGAACATGGAGCTGTTTCGCGATCTCCTGATGGCTGGCATAGTCTCCCATGATGAGAATTCCTTCTCGTCGGAGTGCGGACCGAGCTCCACCGTTACCTCGTACCCGCTTCATATAGTCCTTTTGCTGGGCAACGGTGCGTACAACATTCCGTCCAATGCGTCTGTGCTGAACTAGCCTAAATAGCTCATTCAGTCGGGCCTGGCCGGAGTTATGAGAGAAGACCTGATCCCGGTCTGTGGATTTCATGTGAAGCAAGACATTTTCGGGCAGCTCTGCATTGTGCCAAAGCCAGGAAATCTTGTTGCGATGCTCAGCTTTGATCGTAAGTTTCAGATCTCGGTTATTTCCGGAATTGAGCCACTCCCGCTGTATGCGAATCACTCCCGCACTCCAGAGACTCTTGGAGTCGTCTGCCCATACAAGCAAGCAGAGATGTCCAATAGCCTCGGGTGGAATCATCCATCCGCCGAATTGCTGAGAGTACTTGCAGTCGACATCGACGTTGGCAATCTGGTAGTCCATGTCAACGCCGTCACGGAATTTGAACTCTCGCTGCAAGTTGATCTCTACCAGAGTTCCGGCGTGAGTCTTCTCGGTCTTGAAGAGTTTCTTCCAGTCGTATCGTCCTGTGACTTCACCATTAAGCAGCTGGTCGATAGTGTCGCGCAATACTGCCGCGAACCGACTGCCATGTGGATCGAGATGATGGATTTCATCACGGACGGCAGTCAGTTCATGATCATCCCGGGGGGCTGCCTGAGTGCCAATTTTGACCGCGGCTGACACGTCATTCAGTGGGAACACGACCGTTCCTGTTCTATGAGTTGTTTTTCTGTTGCAGGCGACGGGGTGCAGCAGATTTCGTGATCCGCCTAGATCCAACCCTAATTTTTATGACGTCATGGGTGGGTGCAGTCCATGACAAATGGCCCACTTTCGCGAGCGCGCTGGGTAACGTATGAAGTTTCTCTATTGCCGATTTTAGATGATCTCTGGTTATTGCAGATCTAGTCCATGACACTCCCCATAAGCCCGCCCCGACCCGCACCAGCATCCGGCGCCCCGCTCTGGCGGCCATTCCGTTGCGCGGCCTCGGGCTGCCAGGGTCGTTGCGTACTGGGGGAGGAGGGTGATGTCGGACGGGGTGGTGCCCTCCGAGGCGGCGAAGGCCTCGTAGGAGGGGACCGTGGCGGTGACGATGCCGAGGTTGGGGGTGCCGGAGGCGGCGAGTTCGCGGAGGGAGGCCTCTATGGTCGCGAGGTGGGCCTCGTGGGAGGGGTACTCCGCGGCGAGGGTCGGGTAGGCGTCGAGGAGTTCGGAGAGTTCGGCGGCCGGCCAGTGCAGGACCGCCACCGGGAACGGGCGGGACAGCGCCTCCCGGTAGGTGCCGAGTTCCGAACGGAGGCGGGAGATCTCGGCCTCCAACTCCGCCGGGTTGTTCGACCCCAGGGACCAGACGCGCTTCGGGTCGTGGAGTTCGTCCAGGGAGACCGACGAGGAGTGCAGGGTGTCCGCCATCGAGTCCCACGCGTCGTGCGCCGCGCCCAGCATCCGGCGCACCCGGTGGCGGCCGAAGAGGAGGGGGCGGGTGGCGTACGGGGGTTCCTGGCCCTCGGTGAGCAGCAGGCGGGCGCCCTCCGTGAACGTCTCCTGCGCCGCCTCCAACTCGTCGTGCGTCTCCAGCGCCTCCGCCACGATCACCCACGGCGCCGGGTCCCGGGGCGCCGCGGCGCGGACGCCGTCGATGATCGCGCGGGCCTCGGCCTCGTGGCCGTACTCCCAGAGGTTCGCGGCCTTGAGGGCGCGGACCAGGTGCGGGTTCTCCAGGTCTCCCTGGCCGGCGAGCAGGCGGTCGTAGAGGGTGCTCGCGGCGGGGCGGTCGGCGGCCAGTTCCAGATGGGCCGCGGCTTGGAGCAGCAGGGCCTCGGCGTCCGCGGGGTAGAGGCCGGCGGTCCGCTCCAGGCGAGCCGCTTCGGCGTGGTGGTCGACGTTCTCGGCAGGCGTGTCGGGGCGCATGCATGACACCGTACTGCCGACAGGTGACGAAGTAGAGATATGCGCAGGCCGCGGTAGGGGGCACGGGGGGTGTCCCCTGCGCCGTGGCCCCCTACCTCACCGGGACTGGCTGGACCCGTAGTCCCCCTGCCCCTCCGGGACTGGCTGGACCCGTAGTCCCCCTGCCCCTCCGGGACTAGAGCGTCACCCCGTCTATCTGAAGGGTCTGGATCGCCTTCGGTGCGAACGGGACCGCCACCTTCTTGCCGCTCACGGTCGTGTCCGTGTACGCCTTGTAGGCGTCGCCCCCGGTGGTCACCGTGTTCCAGCGCGGGACCAGACCGCCGGTGCCGCCCGTCGCCGTGCTGAAGGACGACAGGTCGAACGTCAGGGTCTGGGCGGAGTCCGAGGTGTTCAGGGCGACGATCACCAGCCGCTTCGCCGACGCGTCGTAGGCCGCGACGGCGTAACTCACGCCCGTGCCGAGGATCTTCATGCCCGGCCGGATGTGCCGGCTGAACTGGGCCATCGTGTAGTACTTGCGCTGCACCGCGCCCGCCGCCAGCGTGTCCGCGTCGTACGCGATCATCGCCCAGGCCGAGGACGGGTCCATGACCTGCCAGTAGACCCAGGCGGTGGGGTGGAGCCACTGGAAGTCGTAGAGCAGGTTGAAGGCCATGGTGTAGCCGGTGCCGTCGTTGTCGCCGGACTCCGAGTTCCACAGGGCCTTGCCCGCCGTGGTCACCACGTCCGTGTAGAGGAGGTCGCGGCGGCCCGAAGCGCCTTGATAGCCATGGACGTTGACCCGGTCGACGTACCCCTTGGTCGTCGCCGAGAACGAGTTCCAGGTGGTGCGGGCGAGGTCGTAACTGGTCTCGTCGGACGCGGCGATCCGCGTGCCCGTCAGGCCCCGGCTGTTCAACTCGCTGCGCAGATAGGGGAGTACGGCCGACTGGGCCGTCGCGTCGATGTGGCAGCCCTCCTGCGTGCCGGTCGCCGTCCACCAGCTGGAGCTGGGCTCGTTGAAGGCCTCGACGGTCGCGAAGTTCACGCCCCAGTTGTTCTTGGCGTACAGGGCCACCGAGGCGAGGTGGGAGGCGTGCTGGCGGTAGTTCCAGGTCTGGAGGTTGTTGCCGCCGCCCGAGGCGCCGGACGGGTTGTGGTTGGAACACATCCACCACATTGGGGAGTTGGCGAACAGCTCGGTCGTCGCGCCGCGCGCCGTCGCCTTCACCAGCATCGCGCGCTGGGTCGCGTCCGCCGTCCAGTCCCAGGCCGACGACGTCGGGTCCTCGTTGCTCCAGTCCTGCCAGTAGCCCTCGATCTGCTTGAACGCCGGGATGTTCGCGGACGCCACCATGCTCTCGCCGCTCACCGCGTTCCAGCTGCACCCGCCGAGGTTGTAGCGGGCGATGTTGAGCCCGAGCCCCGGCAGCGAACTGCCGTTGTACGTCGTCGACTTGGTGGTGAAGAAGATGTCGGCGAAGTCGTCGCGGGCACCGAACACGTTGGCCCACCAGGCGAGGGAGGTGCCCCAGCCCTCCCAAGTGCCGTACGAGGTACCGGGGTTGACCGCGACGGTGGCGTCCGCGCGGGCGGTGCCGGTCGCGAGGGCGCTGCCGAGGAGGGTGCCGCCCGCCGCGGTCAGCAGGGTTCTGCGTCGAATCATGCCGCTTCTCCGATTCGCTCGACGGGCTCGACGACCGGTCCGACCCACGGTGACCTTGGCGCCCGAGACCTGTCCCGTTCATGCCACGAGGAAGCATCGGGCGTGACGGGTGGGATTGTCGAGAGATGCGACATCCCTTTCTCAAACCGCTGTACGAAGGGTCGAACGACGGCTGCACACGGGTGAGTCGAGGCCTCGGGTCCGAGAACCCCCTACGCCCCTACCCCCCTACGCCCGCTCCCGCAGCCCCGCCACCGCCCCCGCCGCGACCAGGGACAGTACGACCGATACCACCATCGCCACATTCGCCCCCTGCCCCAGCCCGCCGCGCGATGACGTGGCCAGGGCGATCGTCAGGGCGACTCCCGCGCAGGAGCCGATGTAGCGGAAGGTCTGCTGGGCGCCGGAGCCCATGGCGGCGCGGGCCGGTGGGACCGAGTCGACGGCGAGCAGCGGGAGCGCGGCGTTGAGCAGGCCGCTGCCGATGCCGCCCACGATCAGGCCGGGCAGCAGCCGGTACCAGGAGCCGGAGTCGATCGCGCCGAGCATGGTGAGGACGCCGAGGGCGTTGAAGGCGAAGCCGACGGCGAGTTGGAGGCCGGGGGAGACGCGGTCGGCCAGGCGTTTGGCCTGGAGCGCGACCGCGAAGGAGACGCCGGACCAGAGCAGGAACAGCAGCGCCGTGTCCAGCATCGACATCCCCAGCGCCCGCTGGAACAGCGCCGGCAGGAAGCTGAACAGGCCGATCACCGCGAACCCCGTGAACAGCCCGCCCGTCGACGACGCGAGGAAAGCGCGGTGGCGCAACAGGCCGAGGTCGATCATGGGGGTCGCCGTCCGCCGTTCCACCCAGGTGAACGCGGCCAGCAGCGCCACCGCCGCCAGGAGCAGCAGCCCCACCTGCGGCCGCAGCCAGCCGTCGCGGCCCAGCGTGAGCGCGGCGATCAGGGCGACCAGGGCCAGGCCGAACGTCAGGGCGCCGACGATGTCCGGACGGCCGCCCCGCGGCGAGCGCGACTCCGACAGCCGCCCCAGGCCGAGCACCGCGACCACCAGGGCGGCGGCGCCGAGGACGGCGTAGGCCAGCCGCCAGGTGGGCAGCGCGCCCGCGACCAGCGGGCCGAGCGCGATGCCGCCGCTCACGAACGCGCCCCACACCCCGGTCGCGTGCAGGCGCCCGCGCGCCGTCGGGAAGGCGTGCACCAGCAGGCCCAGGCTGCTCGCGAGGATCGCCGCGCTCGCCGCGCCCTGCGCGATCCGGGCCAGCGTGAACAGCAGCGTCGACGAGGCCAGCGCGCCGAGCGCCGTGGTGAGGCCCAGGGTGAGGGTGCCCGCGAGGAAGATCCGGCGGCGCCCGTAGTCGTCGGCGAGGCTGCCGGCCACCAGGAGAACGGCGGCGAGGCCGAGCGGCGTGCCGTTCAGCAGCCAGGCCTGCGCCGAGAGGCCGGTGTGCAGGTCGGCGGCGGTGGCGGGGAGCGTGACCATCGGCGCGGTGTACGTCATGAGGGTGACGGCGGTGGCGGCGCTGGTCAGCGCGAGGGTGGCGCGGGCGTTCGGGGCCGGGGACGCAGCGGGGGAGGGGTCGGTGCCCGCGACCTCCGAGCTGTCCGCTTTCGGTGCAGTTCGGTCATTGAACCTAGCCATGCCCAGCACGCTAGCACCCCTAGGTTCGGTCATTGAACCAAGGTCGGGGAAAATGGCTACAGTGGACGGCATGGCACTCGGCAAGGACTACGCGAACCAGCAGTGCTCCATCGCCCGCGCGCTGGAGATCGTCGGCGAACGATGGACGCTCCTCCTCATACGCGACGCCCTCTACGGCGTACGGCGCTACAACGACTTCCTCAGCCACCTCGGCATCCCCCGCGCCGTCCTCGCCGCCCGCCTCCAGACGCTCACCGCCGAGGGAATCCTGGAGAAACGGCGCTATCAGGAGTCGCCGCCGAGGGACGAGTACGTACTCACCGAGCGCGGCATCGCCCTGTGGCCGGCGCTGCGCGCGCTGGGCCTGTGGGGGCGCGAGCACTTCACGGAGACGCAGCTGCGCTCCTTCCGGCACGCCGCCTGCGGCACCGAACTCGGGCCCTACGGCGAATGCGGGCACTGCGGAACTCCGGTCCCGGTCTCGGACGTTGTCATAGAACCGGGCCCCGGACTCGATCCGGACCCGGCCGATCCCGTCAGCCGCGCCCTCCTGAAGTCCCGGAGGCTCCTGCAACCCCTGGAGACCGATCAGGTATAACCGACAGACAGGGCCGAGTGGACGCCGACAGCTGTGGCTGAGAGAGTGGCGTGCGGGTACGGCCGCATCAGGGTGTCGGCGTGCCAACGGCGCACAGGCGCAGGGGACTTGGGAAGACGGGGGAGGGTCATGGTTCGCGGGAGAGTCGTCACGTACGCGCGTGCCGTCGCGCTGTTCCTCGTGTTCCTGCTGTTCCTCCAGCTCGCCCTGCTCGACACCGGCAGCCTCTCCGCCACCGTCGCCCTCGCCGCGACCACCGCCGCGAGTTCCGCCCTCGCCGTCTGCGCCCTGCTCACCGCGCGCGGCGTGCCCGCCGTGCCGCCCACCCGCGTCCGCACCGCGATACGCGACCGTGCCCGGCGCACGGCCTTCCTCGCCCAACGCGACCCCGACGCCCGTGGACGCACCCGTCCCCGAGCCCCGGGACATGCCCTCCCGGCGACCCTCGCGTAGGCCCACCCACCGCTTCGGGCCCCGCGCGGGTCGTCCTGCCGCCAGCTCCACTCCCGGCACGACGAGACCCCCGGAGGGCTCACCCGCTCATGTCCGTCTTCACCTCTGTCTTCGCGGCCTTCGCCGACCTGGTCGAACACCTCGCCGCCCTCATCCAGCCGTTGTTCGGCGCGACGGCGGCGGCCGCCGCGATCGTCCTGTTCACGGCGTTCGTCCGGCTGCTCGTGCACCCGCTGTCCCGGGCCGCCGCACGCGGCCAGCGCGCCCGCACCGCACTGCGGCCGAAGATCGCCGAACTCCGCAAGAAGCACGCGCGCAACCCGGAACGACTGCACAAGGCCGTCCTGGAACTCCACACGGCGGAACGGGTCTCGCCCCTGTCAGGACTGCTCCCCGGGCTCTGCCAACTCCCCGCGTTCTTCCTCCTCTACCACCTCTTCTCCAACCCGACGATCGGCGGCCGGGCCAACGGCCTGCTCTCCCACAGCCTCTTCGCCGCACCCCTGGGCGACCGCTGGGCCGACGCGCTGAACGGCGGTGGGCTCGTCGGTCCCGCCGGGCTCGTGTATGCCGGTCTGTTCGCGCTCGTCGCCGCCGTCGCCTTCTTCAACTACCGGCGCACCAAGCGGATGATGGCCGCCGACAACCCGGTCGCGGACGTCTCGGGCGAGCAGGTGCCGGGGCTCGGGGCGGTCACCAAGGTGATGCCGTTCATGT
This sequence comes from Streptomyces sp. NPDC091279, assembly GCF_044757465.1. NCBI lineage: Bacteria > Bacillati > Actinomycetota > Actinomycetes > Kitasatosporales > Streptomycetaceae > Streptomyces > Streptomyces sp. NPDC091279. The sequence continues at coordinate 15,482 of NZ_JBIVVA010000018.1, forward strand.
CGTTCTTCACGCTGGTCACGGTCGCCTTCGTGCCGTTGGCCGCCGCGCTGTACGTGATCACGAGCACGACGTGGAGCGCGGTGGAGCGGGCGGCGCTGTACCGCTGACCCGCGGTGCGCACGACGCGCGGGCGGGCCGTCCGGCGCCGTCCCGGTCCACTCCGTGAACGGGTGTTGCGGTCGGGTGCGCGAGCTTGGAGGATCGACCAGTCATCCGATGACTGCACCCGTCGGCGGACATCCGCGCGTGAGGAGAGGCTCATCATGAAGCTGCTGCGAGTCGGTACGGCCGGAGCGGAGCGGCCCGCGCTGCTCGACGCCGGCGGGGTGCTGCGCGACCTGTCCAGGATCGTGAACGACATCGACGGGACGCTGCTCGCCGACGCCGCCGCGCTCGACCGGGTGCGGGACGCGGCCGACGCCGGTGCGCTGCCCGTGCTGGACGCGGCCGGGGTGCGGATCGGGGCGCCGCTCGGGCGGATCGGCAAGATCGTCTGCATCGGCCTGAACTACCACGACCACGCCCGGGAGACCGGCGCCGAGCCGCCCGCCGAGCCGGTGATCTTCTTCAAGGCCGCGGACACCGTCGTCGGACCTCATGACCCGGTGCTGGTTCCGCGCGGGTCGGTGAAGACGGACTGGGAGGTCGAACTCGCCGTCGTCATCGGGCGGACGGCGCGGTATCTGACCTCGGCGGCGGACGGGCTCGCGCACGTCGCCGGGTACGCGATCTCGCACGACGTGTCCGAGCGGGAGTTCCAGATCGAGCGGGGCGGCACCTGGGACAAGGGCAAGAACTGCGAGACGTTCAACCCCCTCGGGCCGTGGCTCGTCACCGCCGACGAGGTGGGCCAACCCCAGTCCCTCGCACTGAAGTTGTGGGTCAACGGGGAGCTGAAGCAGGACGGGACGACCGCCGAGCAGATCTTCCCGGTGGGCGAAGTCGTGCGCTACGTCAGCCAGTTCATGACCCTGTACCCCGGCGACGTCATCAACACCGGTACCCCTGCGGGCGTCGCCCTCGGCCGGCCCGAGCCCAAGCCCTATCTCCGGGCCGGCGATGTCGTCGAGCTGGAGATCGAGGGGCTCGGGCGGCAGCGACAGGAGTTCAGGGACGCGTAAGTCCCGTACAGATAAGGGGCGTTGGGCTCACTGTCGTTTCAGGAACTCCTCCAGGGCCTCCACCACGAAGCGGTGGTCCTGGAGTTGGGGCAGACCGCTCACCGTGACCGCGCCGATCACACCCGCGCCGGTCACGGTGATCGGGAAGGAGCCGCCGTGGGCCGCGTACCGGTCCACGTCCAGACGCGAGGACTCCTCGAACGTCGTTCCCCTGGTCCGGTACCGGGTGCCGACCAGGTAGGACGCGCAGCCGTACCGCTCCACCACCCGGCGCTTGCGGGCGACCCACGCGTCGTTGTCCGGCGTCGAACCCGGCAGCGCCGCGTGGAAGAGCTGCTGGCCCGCGCGGTGGATGTCGATCGCGAGCGGCGCCTGTCGCTCACGGGCCAGCTCCACCATGAGCGAACCGAGCGCCCACGCGTCCTCGTGGGTGAACTGGCCGAAGACCAGGCGCCGTTCCTGCGCCTCCAGCTCCTCCACGGAGGGCGTGATCTCGGGGTGGAACTTCGGGGTGATCTCGCCGTTGCGCGTCACAGGGACACCGCCACTCCGTCACGGGCCGAACGGCGGGCCGCCTCCAGGACGTCGAGGGCGGCGGCCGCCTCCGTCGCGGTCACCGGGTTGGCGCCGTCGCCGGTGAGAGCCCTGGCCACGGCCGCATAGTACGCGGGGTAGTCGCCGGGGAGGGTCGGCTCGGGGGTGCCGCCACCGGTCAGCGGGGATTCGCCGGAGCCGACGTGGCCCCACAGCGACTCGGGTTCCGTGCCCCAGGCGGCGGTCGTGCCGGGGCGCCGCCCCTCGCGCAGGGCCGCCTCCTGCGGATCGAGGCCGTACTTGACGTATCCGGCCCGCGAGCCCAACACCCGGAAGCGTGGGCCGAGTTGGGCGGTCGTCGCCGAGACGTACAGGTGGGAGTGGACGCCGCTGGCGTGGGTCAGCGCGAGGAAGGTGTCGTCGTCGGCCTCGGCGCCGGGGCGGCGCACGTCGGACTCCGCGTAGACCCGGGTGACCGGGCCGAAGAGGACCAGGGCCTGGTCGACGACATGGCTGCCGAGGTCGTACAGCAGACCTCCGATCTCTGCGGGGTCGCCGGACTCCCGCCAGCCGCCCTTCGGCTGGGGGCGCCAGCGTTCGAAACGGGACTCGAAGCGCCACACCTCGCCCAACTCGCCGTCCGCCAGGAGCTTTTGGAGGGTGCGGAAGTCGTTGTCCCAGCGGCGGTTCTGGAAGACGGAGAGGAGCAGGCCGCGCTCCTCGGCGAGCGCGGCGAGATCGCGGGCCTCGGCCGCCGTCCCGGACACCGGCTTGTCCACCACGACCGGCAGCCCCGCCTTCAGGGCGGCGGTGGCGAGCGGCACATGCGTCTTGTTGGGCGACGCGATGACGATCAGGTCCAATTCGGCGGCCCGGTCGAACAGTTCGTCCGGGTCGGCCGCGAGGCGGACGTCCGGGAACTCGTCGCGGGCCTGCCGTTGCCGCTCGGGGTTCGAGGTGACGACCGTGTCCAGGGCGAGGCCCTCGGTGGCGGCGATCAGCGGGGCGTGGAAGACGGAGCCCGCGAGACCGTAGCCGACGAGACCCACGCGGAGCGGGGCGCCGGAGCGGGCGGCAGGGGCGTCGAGTGGAGTGCCAGTCATGCCCTCCACTTTGGCAACGCTGTTGCCAAAGTGCAAGCACGGGGGAGAATGGACCGTGGGCAGGCCCCTGGAGAAACGGGGCCGCGAGCGGACACGAGGGTGGTCGAGCGGGTGCGGCAGCACGGCATGAGGGGCGAACGGCGATGAACGGGACCGGCGTCGGCGGCAACCGGACGCCCACGGGCGGCACGGGCGGCGCCAATCTGCTCGCCGTGCGCAGTCACAACACCGCCCTCGTCCTCGACCTGCTGCGCGCGGCCGGAACCGACGGCATCAGCCGCCTCGAACTCGCCGAGCGCACCGGCCTCACCCCCCAGGCGGTCAGCAAGATCACCGCCCGGCTGCGGGAGGAGGGGCTCGCGGCGGAGGCGGGGCACCGCGCCTCCACCGGAGGCAAGCCCCGCACCGTCCTGCGCCTGGTCCCGGACGCCGGTCACGCGGTCGGCGTCCACCTCGACCGGGACGAACTGCGCACGGTCCTGGCCGACCTCACGGGAACGGTCGTCACCGAGCGCCGCACACCGATCGACCTCGGCGTCGGAGCGGACGGCGTGATCGAGGCGGTCGTGGGGGAGGTGGGCGCGGTGGCGGCGGGAGTGGGCCCAGGGGGTGCCGGGGCCGGGGCGAGGGGGGCGGCGGGGAGCGGGGTGCGTTCGGTGACCGGCGTGGGTTCGGGGACTGCCGGGGCGGGCGAGGCCTCACCTGGCGGCACCTCCGACCCCGACTACCCCAGGGGTACCCCTGACCCTGGCCACCCCATCGGCACCCCCGCCCTCCTCGGCGTGGGCATCGCTCTGCCCGGGCCTCTCGACCACCTCCGTGGGGTTCTGCATCGGGTCACCGGGTTTCCCGAGTGGGACGGGTTTCCCCTACGGGATGCCCTGATGAGGCGGCTCGGGGTTCCGGTCGTCGTGGACAAGGACACCAACGCCGCCGCCCTCGGACTCGCCCTCGGCGGCGGGGTGGCCCCGGACGGTTCCTCCTTCGCCTATCTGCATCTCGGCACGGGACTCGGGGCCGGGCTCGTGCTCGGCGGGGCCCTGCACCGGGGGGCGCGGACCGGGGCGGGGGAGTTCGGGCACCAGGTCGTGCAGCTGGACGGGCCGCCCTGCGGGTGCGGCAACCGGGGGTGCGTCGAGGCGCTGTGCCTGGCCGCCGTCGCCCGGGGTGATCTGGCGGAGGCGGCGCGCGTGCTCGGCACCGGCGCGGGCAACCTCGTCGCCCTGCTCGACGTCGACCTCGTCCTCCTCGGCGGCCGGACGGTCACCGACGCGCCGGGGCCCTTCGTCCGGGGAGTCGCCGCGATCCTCGACGCCCGCGCCCACCGCACCGGCGAGCCGCCCATCCCGGTCCGCGCCGCCCCGGCCGGGGTCGCGGAGGGCGCCGCCCAACTGGTGCTGGCCCCGCTCTTCGGCCGCGCACCCCTGACCTGCGCCCCGTGACTCCCGGGAGCCAGGCCCGTTCCCCCGGCCTCCGCAGTCCCGTCGTTCGGGTAATCGGCTCTTCGTCTTATCGGGGGGACTTGGGGTCCCGTCCGGCGTGCCGTTGGGCGGCGTGGTCCGCGCGCGCGACAGGGTGCCGTCATGCGACTGTGCCCGCCCCTCGCCCTCTGCCTTGCCGCAGCCGCCCCGTCGATCGGCTTAGTCGGCACGGCCCCGCCCGCGCACGCGGCCCCCGCCGCCTCGTGCGCCGCCGACGACCCGCACTTCCCCCTCACCACCCGGATCGAGAACGGCCCCGGCACCTATCAGGCCGGTGGCGGTTACGGGACCTGGTCCCTGAAGCTCACCAACACCACCGACCGCAGCTGCGGAAACGTCCATCCGGTCGTCGTTCTCGTCGACGAGCGGCGGACGTTGCGGCCGGAGCAGCCGCTGCTTGAGTTCTTCGACGAGGACCGGCGGCCGCACCCCGTCCACTTCGAGGTCACCGACGAGGACGAACTCATCGGCGCGTTCGACGACGGGTTCCCCGGGTTCACCGTCGGCCCGAAGAAGACCGTCTCGGTGGCCGTGCGGCTCGCGCTCACCTCGGACGCCGAGCCGAACGACATCACCGCCAAGGCGGCCCTCGTCCAACGGCAGGGCGGCAACGGCGAATGGGTCGGGCAGTCGAACGACTACGCCTTCCGCGTCGAGGACAGCGCGGGCGCCGATACCGGCGGCGGAACGGGCGGCGACACCGGCGGCGACACGGCCGTCCCCCCGCCCGCCTCCGCCACCCCGTCCCGCTCCGCACCCGCGTCCACGTCCTCGCCCGCCCCGGCCACCTCACCCGCCGTTCCCCCCGGCCGTGAGCAGCGGCTGCCCTTCGCCGACGAACTCGCCGCCACCGGTGTGGCCGGGCTCGGCGGCATCCTCGTCGCCGCCGTCCTGCTGGTGCTCACCGGCGGCGCGCTGCTGCTGGCCCGCAGGAGGAAGTGAGCCCGCGTCGGCAGCGCCGCCCCCGTCTGCGACCATCCCCTGGTGGACTACCCGTACGACCAGGCGCCCGGCGCCCCCGTCCGCTCCGGCATCCCGGAGCACGGCCGCGTTCCGAAGTACTACGCGGTCAAGGCCCGTATCGACGTGCTCGTCGGCGAGCTGGGCGAGGGCGCCCTGATCCCCACCGAGCGTGATCTGTCGGAGCGGTTCGGCGTCGCCCGCGAGACCGTCCGGCAGGCGCTGCGGGAACTGGTCCTGGAGGGCAAACTGCGCAGGCAGGGGCGCGGCACGGTCGTCGCGGGCCCCAAACTCCAGCAGCCGCTGTCCCTCGCCAGTTACACCGAGGGCGTCCGGCGCCAGGGCCGCACCCCGGGCCGGAGCCTGGTCGGCCTCGACCGCTTCCCCTGCCCGGACGCGCTCGCCGCCGAGACCGGCCTGGAGCGCGGCGAGCCCGTCTGGCACCTGGAGCGCGTGCTGCTCGCCGATGACGAGCGGGTCGGCCTGGAGAGCACCTACGTGGCGGTGGCCCGGGTCCCCGACCTCGACTCGGGGTTCGACCCCGACTCCTCGTTCTACGCCCACCTCCGCGCGCACGGCATCGGCTTCGGTGACGCCGACGAACGCGTCGAGACGGTGCTCGCCACCCCTCGCGAGGCCCTGCTCATCGGCACCCCGCCGGCCCTGCCCATGCTGCTGATCCACCGGATCTCCCGCGACCCCGAGGGCCGCCCGCTGGAACGGGTCCGCTCCCTCTACCGGGGCGACCGCTTCTCCTTCACCGCCCGCCTGCACGGCTGACCCTCCCACGACCGGAAGATGAACGGCCCGACACCCACTGTTGGCATCACGGAAAGGTAACGGGTCTAGCCCAAATGGGTCGGCATCCTTCAGGCTGGCCCTGAAGGGAAGGGACGAGACCCCGCCCCGGCCCCTCACCCCTCGCCCCCTTCTCTCTCGTCCCGCATCCCTCATATCCCTCTCATCCCTCTCATCCCGAGGAGCGTGATCGTCGCCGTGAAAGTGATCGTCGTCGGAGCCGGTGTGGTGGGCACCCTGCATGCCTGGGAGGCGTTGCGGCGTGGGCACCAGGTCGTCCAGATCGAGCGGGAGGCCGAGGCGCGCGGCGCCTCGCTGCGCAACTTCGGGCTGATCTGGGTCGGCGGCCGCTCGGGCGGCCCGGAGCTGGAAACCGCCCTGCGCGCACGGGAGTTGTGGGAGGAGATCGGCGGACGGGTGCCAGCGCTCGGGTTCCGTGCCAACGGCTCCCTGACCCCCGTGCGCGGCCCCCTCGAACTCGCCGTCGCCGAGGCCGCGTTGGCCCGCAACGACGCCACCGCCCGAGGCTTCGAACTGCTCACCCCGGCCGAGGCCCGCGCCCTCAACCCCGCCCTGCGCGGCGCGTTCACCGCCGCCCTGCGCTGCGAGCGGGACGCGACCGTCGAACCCCGCACCGCCCAACTCGCCCTGCGCGCCGAGCTGTCGAAGTCCCCGCACTACACCTTCCTGCCGGGCCGCGAGGTCCGTGACGTCACCGGCCCCGCCACCGTCCGCGACGACCACGGCGACGTCCACCGCGCCGATGCCGTCGTGCTGTGCACCGGCGCCTGGCTCGGCGGCCTCGTCCGCGAGCTGGCCGGACCCGAACTCCCCGTGCGCCGGGTGCGGTTGCAGATGATGCAGACCGACCCCCTCGGCGAACCGTTCCCCACCTCGGTCGCCGACGCCGACAGCTTCCGCTACTACCCGGCCTACGCCTCACCCGCCCTCGACGCCCTCCAGGCGGGCCAACCGCAGGCGCCGACGGCCGACGAGCACCGGATGCAACTCCTCATGGTGCAGCGCGCCGACGGGTCGCTGACCATCGGTGACACCCACGCGTACGAGCACCCCTTCCCGTTCGACACCGTCGAGGACCCCTACCACCACCTCGTCGGCGTCGCTGAGGCGCTGCTCGGACGCCCGCTGCCGACGATCCGACGCCGCTGGGCCGGGGTGTACGCGCAGTGCACCGACCCGGCGCGGGTGGTGCACCGGCAGCGCGTCCACGACGGCGTCTGGCTGGTCACCGGACCCGGCGGGCGCGGCATGACCTGCTCACCCGCGATCGCGGAGACGACCGCCGACGAGCTGAACTGGTGAGGAAGCCGACCATGAACTCCCCCAACTCCCGCACCTCCCCCGACACTTCGACCGTCCACGGCATCCGGCTCGTCGTGCTCGACATGGCCGGGACCACCGTCGCCGACGACGGACTCGTCGAGCGGGCCTTCGCCGCTGCCGCCGACGAACTGGGCGTCGCCCCCGGCTCACCCGAGCGCGCCGGCCAACTCGCCTACGTGCGCGCCACGATGGGCGAGTCCAAGATCTCCGTGTTCCGGCACCTCTTCGGCACCGAGGAACGCGCCCGGCGCGCCAACTCCGCCTTCGAAGCGGCGTACGGCGCCCTCGTCGACGCCGGTCTGAGCGCCCCGATTCCCGGTGCGCGCAAGGCCGTTGAGGCGCTCCGTGCCGGGGGCCTGACCGTCGTTCTCACCACCGGGTTCGCCCGGGTCACCCAGGACGCGATCCTGGACGCGCTCGGCTGGCGCGACCTGGTGGCGCTCACCCTGTGCCCGGCGGACGCGGGCGGGCGGGGGCGGCCGTTCCCCGACATGGTGCTCCAGGCGTTCCTGCGGACCGGCGCCGCCGACGACGTCCGGCAGATCGCCGTCGTCGGGGACACCTCCTACGACGTGCTCAGCGGGGTCCGCGCGGGCGCGGGCCTGGTGGCCGGGGTGCGCACCGGGGCGCACGGGGACGCGGAGTTCGCGGCGGCGGGCGCGACCCACGTCCTCGACTCGGTCGCCGGCCTGCCGGTACTGCTGGGCCTGTGACTAGCCCGTACTGCGGGGCCTCTGACTAGGCTGGGGGCGTCGGCACGCCGTGGTCCGGCGCCCGTTTCGCCCCGTACGTTCGCCTGGAGACGCCCACATGGCAGACCGCAAGCCCATCGAGTCGTGGCTCACCGACATGGACGGCGTCCTCATCCACGAGGGCGTGCCGATCCCCGGTGCCGACGCCTTCCTGAAGAGGCTGCGGGACTCCGCCAAGCCCTTCCTCGTCCTCACCAACAACTCCATCTACACCCCGCGTGACCTGCACGCCCGGCTGCGCCGGATGGGCCTGGACGTGCCGGTGCAGAACATCTGGACCTCCGCGATGGCCACCGCGCGGTTCCTCGACGACCAGCGGCCCGGCGGCACCGCCTACGTCATCGGAGAGGCCGGGCTCACCACCGCCCTGCACGACATCGGCTACGTCCTCACCGACCACGAGCCCGACTACGTCGTCCTCGGCGAGACCCGTACCTACTCCTTCGAGGCCATGACCAAGGCGGTCCGGCTGATCGGCGGCGGCGCCCGGTTCATCTGCACCAACCCGGACGAGACCGGCCCCTCCACCGAGGGCCCGCTGCCCGCGACCGGCGCGGTGGCCGCGCTGATCACCAAGGCCACCGGCAAGCAGCCGTACTTCGCGGGCAAGCCCAACCCGCTGATGATGCGCACCGGGCTCAACGCGATCGGCGCCCACTCCGAGACCAGCGCGATGATCGGTGACCGCATGGACACCGACGTCCTGGCCGGTATGGAGGCCGGGATGCAGACCTTCCTGGTCCTGACCGGTCTGACCCGCCCCGAACAGGTCGACGGCTTCCCCTACCGTCCCTCGCAGGTCGTCGACTCGATCGCGGACCTCGTCGACCGCATCTGACCCAAAACCCCCTGCCACCCGAACGGAGCAGTCCGGCCCCGCTGCGGATGCGGGGCCGGAGCGGGGCGGGGAGTCTCCAGATGACTGGAGGTTCCACGATGGGTCCACTTCGCCTGACTCTCTGTACCGGCATCCTGGCCGCCCTCGCCGTCACTCCGGCGGCGTACGCGGCGGACGGACGCGGTGTCTCCGTGTCCCCGTCGACCCCCACCCCCGGCGCCGACGTCGCCCTACGGGTCACCGGCTGCTCCGGCAAGACCGCCACCGCGACCTCGACGGCCTTCGTCGCCGACGCGCAACTGACCGCCGACAAAGGCACGTTGGCCGGTGACACCCGCATCGACTCCACCACGAAACCCGGCCCCTACGACGTGAAGATCCGCTGCGCCGACTTCGAGATCCGCGTCTCGATCCACGTCGTCAAGAAGGGCGCCGCCCCCTCCGCGCCGCCCTCGAAAGCCCCCTCCGCACCCGCCTCCCCGGTCGCCCCCGTGCACGCGGGCGGCGGCGGTTCCGCGCCCCTCGCCGAGGCGGAGGCCCAGCAGAAGGGCCCCGGCACCGCACACGCGGTGACCGGCCTGGTGCTGGCCGGGGTGGCCGCAGCGGCGGTGGCCCTGCTCTCCGCCCGGCGCAGACGCGGAGCGGACTGACGATGCCGGATCACGAACGTGCCTCCGGCGCGGGGACGTTGCTGACCGGCGTGGCCTGGGCGGTCCTGCTGCTCGGGCTGTGGCTGTGGGGGTGCGAGGTGACCGGCCCACACCCGGGCATATCCACCCCGGCCACCGGCGGCATCGCGGCGGTCGGCCGCCCCCCGGACATCCAACTGCCGCCCGCCGCACCGCCGTTGGACCCCGCACTCCCGCACCGCGTGGACATCCCCGACCTCCGTGTGCAGGCCCCGGTCACCGCCCGCGGCCTCGACCCCGAGGGCGCGATCGAACCACCGCCGTACGACCAGGCCGGCACCGTCGGCTGGTACGCGGCAGGCACCACACCCGGGGCGGCCGGGGTGGCGCTCATGGTCGGCCACGTCGACACCGACACCCGGCCCGCCGTCTTCTACAGACTGAGCGCCCTGCACCCCGGCGAGACGATCCGCGTGGCCCGCGCCGACGGCCGGCTCGCCGAGTTCACCATCGACGACGTCCGGGTCCAGGAACGTCAACGCTTCGACGCCCAGCAGGCGTTCGGCCCGCACCAGCGCGGCCGCGCCGAACTCCGCCTGATCACCTGCGGCGGCACCTTCGACCGGGCGACCCACAGCTACACGGCGAACGTCATCGTCTCCGCGTATCTCACCGGCACCGCCGCCTGACCCCTGGCGTGCCAGGACCGAACCGGGGAGCGGGCACCGAGGGGGAGTCGGGATGTACGGCGACAGGGGGGCCGGAGTGCGCGCGTCCGGGGCGCTGCTCGGGGCGGCGCTGCTGCTCGCGGGCTGCTCCTCGGGGGACGACGGTGACCGGCGCGACGCCGGTGCGCCGATCGGCCAACAGCCCAAGGACACCGACCCGTTCCGGGTCGACCCGGACGGCAACGCGGCCCGGCAGGTCGCCGCCTACGCGAAGGCCGGCAAGACCGCCGAGGCCGCCCAACAGGCCGACCGCACCGGGCTGTTGGTCCTCTGCAACATCCCGCACCGCGAGTTGCCGTGCTTGGTCTTCGCCCGGTGCGGGCCCGTGGCCTGATTCCACTCGGGGACACCCTTACGGGAGAAGTGCTGGACGCCGAGGCGGGCGCAGCCGGCCCGCACCGCGTCGTCGTCGCCCTCGTCGAGCAGCCAGACGTGCAGCACGCCCCGGTGCCGCAGCCGGACGGCCGTCTCCAGGGTCCTGGTCACCATCTCCAGCGGCTCCCTGCCGGGCACGAAGGAGGTGCGGAACGCCACCCGGGTGCCGCTCTCGGGCACCACCGGGACCGGATCGCGGGCGACGAGTGCGGCGTACCCTGGTCGTACCCGTCCATGTCGCCCCCCCCGTGCGGGAGCGGGGCGCACTGTTCAACGGGGTCGGTTTCCGGACACGCGAAAGGCCCCCCGCGATGCGAGGGGCCTTCGTGTCGTGCGCCGTCAGGGACTCGAACCCCGGACCCGCTGATTAAGAGTCAGCTGCTCTAACCAACTGAGCTAACGGCGCCTGCTGACGACACAACTCTACCCGACCCCTAGGGGTGCTCCCGACCACCCGGACGCCCCTCGGAGCCGCCCCGTGCTTCCCGGGGCGACCGCTCTGACCTGGGCGCGTACATCATTCGGACCGTCAACATGCGGTTTTGGAAGTCAGTTGGGAAACTGGTCGACGTGCACCGGCGCGGAGCTGTCGATCTGGAGTGTGAGGGGAATCGCATGGAGACTCCGGTATTCGAGGAATTCGATCCGGCGAACGACTGTGAATGCCCCGGATGCGTGCAGCGGCGGCGTTTCCCGGCGCATTCCCCGGGCGGCCGTCACCCGGCCGCCCACCGGGTGGTGATCGTCGCGACGGCGGCCACCGCACTGCTCGGCGCGGGCCACGCGGCACCCGCCCTCGCCGCCCCGCACGCACCCCAGCGCCCCGGCGTTCCCGCAGCTGACCAGCCCGACACCCCCCAGGGCGGCAAGGCCCCGCTGCACGGCCGGGGGGCCCGCCCCGGAAAACCGGCCCGTGGCCCGCGCATCCCCCCGACCACCCGCGCCGAGATCATCGACCGGGCCAAGAAATGGGTCGACGCGCAGGTCCCGTACAGCATGAACGCCTACTGGTCCGACGGGTACCGGCAGGACTGCTCGGGATATGTGTCGATGGCCTGGAACCTCTCGGGAAACGAATGGACCGGCAGCCTCGACCAGTACGGCGACCGTATTGACAAGGACGAGCTGCAACCCGGCGACATTCTGCTGTTCCACAATCCGGCCGACCCCGAAAAGGGCTCGCACGTCGTCCTTTTCGGCGGCTGGACCGACGCCGCGCACACCACCTACACCGCCTATGAACAGACCCGCCCGCACACCCGCCGCCAGTCCACCCCGTACACCTACTGGAGCAACTCCAGCCGCTATCTGCCCTACCGCTACAAGGGGCTCACGGCGTCGGCGGCGGGTGCGGACGCCCGCCCGTCGGCCAAGTCGCCGTTCCCCGGAGCGGCGTCTTTCGGCCCCGGCGCCAACAACCGGCATGTGACCGCGCTGGGCCGGATGCTGGTGGCGCGCGGCGCCGGGCGCTTCTACGGCTCGGGGCCGGGACCGCGCTGGTCCGACGCCGACCGCAGGGCCACCCAGGCCTTCCAGCTCGCGCAGGGCTGGCGGGGCGGCGCCGCCGACGGGCTGCCGGGCCCGCGCACCTGGCAGCTCCTGGTCACCGGCAAGGGCCGCAGCATCGGGGCGACGACGCCCGTACCGTCGTCGCCCGGCAAGACCCCGAAGCCGACGGCGGCCTCGAAGCCGTCGTCGGGTGTGCCCGCCTACCCCGGGCGGGGCATGTTCCGGCCGGGGGCGAGCAACGTGTATGTCACCCGGCTCGGTGAGCAGCTGGTGCGGAAGGGGTTCGGCGCGTACTACACGGGCGGCCCGGGTCCGCGCTGGGGCGAGCCGGACCGGCGCAACGTCGAGGCCTTCCAACGCTCCCTCGGCTGGCGAGGCGCGGCCGCCGACGGCTACCCGGGCCCGGAGACCTGGCGCCGCCTCTTCTCCTGACCGACCCCTCTGATCCCCCTCTCTCTCCTGTCCCCCTGACCCCCTGACCCCCCTGATCTCCCTGTTCCCCCTGTTCCCTCGAACTCGCCATCTCTGAGTTGTGACGCATCTGGCGCGGAGGCTGGAGCCACATGAGTACGACGACCACGTCCCACTCGCCCGAGTCGGAGGGGCCGGGGCGGTCCGCCCGGCTCATCCAGAACGAGTCGACCACCGAGATCCCCGTCCATCTGCTCTTCCGCGACGACCCTGACCCGGTCACGGTGCCGCTCAAGCCCGCCGTCGTCGCCCGCCGACAGGGCACCGGCGAACAGCCCCGGCTGCGCCGCCCCACCTACCCGGCGCCCCGCCCCGCCCCGCAGGTCGACCCAGAGCTGACCGAGCGGCGGGCCCGGGTGCTGCCCGGCGCGGCCGGGGTGTTCGCCGGGGTCTGCGGGGCGGCGGGCTGCGTCGCCACCTCCTGGTGGGCCGGGGCGCTGCCGCCGCTCGCGGTGGAGGCGCTGGCCCTGCCGGTGCACGCGGGCGTCGGCCTCGGGCCCGTGCAGTGGGCGGCCTACGCCGTGGCCGGTGCGCTCGGCATGTTCGGGTTCGGCGGGCTGGCCAGGGGGCGGGCCGGACGGGCCTGGGTGCTCGGGCTGTTCGGCCGGTACCGGGGGACCGTGCGCAGGACCGGCCTGCTGTGGGTCAACCCGCTGGTGCTGCGGCGCCGGGTGGACGTCCGGCTGCGGCACTGGCGCAGCGAGGCGATGCCGGCCGCCGACGGCAGCGGGGTCGCGCTGCGGGTCGTCGTTCTGGTGGTGTGGCGGGTGCGGGACACCGCGCGGGCCACCCTCGGGGTCGACGACCATGAGACGTATCTGCGGGAGTGCGTGGAAGCGGCCCTGGCCCGGGTGCCGATGGCGGTGCCGGGCGGCGGCAAGGGCGCGATCGAGGCGGCCGGGGACGCGCTGACCCGGCTGGTCGCGGCGGACACGGCGCCGGTCGGCCTGGAGGTGTTCGCGGTGCAGCCGGTGCGGGTGGAGTACGCCCCGGAGGTCGCCGCGGCCATGAACCGGCGCCGGATCGCCGCGCTCGACGCCCAGCACCGGGCGTCCGTGCTGACCTCGGTGGTCGACTCGGTGGAGGACACCGTGACCCGGCTGACCATGCGGGGCCTGGTGGAACTGGACGACTACGAACGCAAGGCCCTGGTGAAGGACCTGACGGTGGCGTTCTGCTCGGGCCGCACGGAGAGCGGCCAGTGAGGGAGGCCCCTTAAGGGTGGGGAGACCCGTAGGGGCAGGGACGTCCCGTAAGGGGAGGGGCGCCCCCTACGGGCAGGGGCGCCCCCTACGGGAGCGTGGCCGGTCCCTGGGGGAGGGGGAGCGGGGGAGCCGGGGAGGGCATGCCGGGTGTATGGACACGGTCAACGGACGGCAATAACCTGTGGCTTGGTCTAGACCTGCACGGCTCACTGAACCTCCCCCACGTTCTCCAGGAGCGGCAGTATGCGTACTCGGACCAAGACATCGGCGGCCGTGGTCGGCCTCGCGACCGCCGGAGCCCTCGCCCTCTCCTCCGGCGGCGCCAGCGGCCACGGCTACACCGACCTCCCCATCAGCCGGCAGAAGCTCTGCCAGAACGGCACCGTCGCCAACTGCGGCAACATCCAGTGGGAGCCGCAGAGCGTCGAGGGCCCCAAGGGCTTCCCGGCCGCCGGGGCCGCCGACGGACAGCTCTGCTCCGGCAACAACGCGCCGTTCGCGCAGCTCGACAGCCCGAAGACACCGTCGGGCGGCGCGTGGCCGACGACCAGGGTGACGGGCGGTCAGAGCTACACGTTCCGCTGGCAGTTCACCGCGATGCACGCCACCACCGACTTCCGGTACTACGTCACCAAGCCGGGCTGGAACCAGAACCACAACCTCGCCCGCTCCGACCTCAACACCACCCCGTTCCTCACCGTCCCCTACAACGGCCAGCGCCCCCCGGCCACCCTCTCCCACAGCGGCACCCTGCCGACCGGGCTGAGCGGCCACCACGTCATCCTCGCCGTGTGGACGATCGCCGACACGGCCAACGCGTTCTACGCCTGCTCCGACGTCACCTTCTGACCCCTGCGGGTGGTGCGCGCCGGGAGGCTCGGTCCCGGCGCGCACCGGCGGGAACTCTGAGGATTACTTGAGGCGGCCGGGTCTCCCGGATGGGTACTTTCCAGACATGCCCACCGGGAGGTGGCGCCGACCGGAAAGACTCGGGGGACCTCATGGACCTGTTCTTCTACGTCATACCGTGCCTGATCGCGACCCTGGCCCTGGTCATGTGCTTCCGGCTGCTGAGCCGCTCGCTGCGGGTGCACGGCGCCTGGAACAGCGGGCTCACCGCCGAGGGCCGGGTGCTGCGGACGTTCACGACCGTCCGGGGCGGCGGCGAGGACCACTCCGTCCGGACGAGCCTGCACCACGTCTACGAGTTCACCACCCGCGACGGCCGGCAGATCCGGTTCGAGGAGCGGAACGGCCCGTCGACCCGCCTCGACGGCGACACCGCCACCGTCTACTACAAGGACGGCGCCGACGTCTTCGCCACCGCCCTCCCGCCGGCCCCGGGCAAGCTGCTGGCGTCGGTCCTCGGCGTCCTGGTGTTCCTGGGGGTGATGATCGCCTTCTGCGTCGGCTTCATGGTCACCTTCTCCGAGATGGCCGACAGCGTCTCCGGCGTCTTCTCGGTCACCTCGGATTTCTGACCCACGGGTTTCTGACCTGGCGGGATGCCGGCCCCCGGGTCTGATCCGGGGGTTGATCCCGGGCTTGATCCCGGACAACGCCGAAGGGCCCCTCGCGCGAACGAGGGGCCCTTCTTCGGTGCGCCGTCAGGGACTCGAACCCCGGACCCGCTGATTAAGAGTCAGCTGCTCTAACCAACTGAGCTAACGGCGCATGACTCTCGCCTCCCGCGCTCGGCGGGCGGCGACAAGAAAAATACTACCCGGTCCCCGAGGGTGCTCAGGACCACCCTTCAGAGCTGCCCCCAGGGGCCCAGAAATCCCCGCCCGGCCGGTGTCAGTAGGGCTGGATGGCCAGGGACAGCAGCAGTCCGGCCGCGCCCCGGTTCAGTGTCTCGGCGGCCTGCCGCAGCCGGTGCACCTCCTCCGCCGGGAGCGACACCGCAAGCGAGCCCACCGAGGAACCCGCCGTGATCGGGACGGCCGCGCAGACCGTGCCCACGGCGTACTCCTGGAGGTCGAGATGCGGCACCGTCGGCGGCTGCGCCGCGAGCCGGGACAGCAGCAGCGCGTCACTGGTGATCGTCCGCGAGGTGAGCCGGGCGGGCCGGTGCCGGGCGAGATGGTCCCGGCGCCCGGCGTGGTCCAGCTGCCCCAGCAGGCTCTTGCCGGCGGCGGTGGCGTGCGCGGAGTCACGGAAGCTCACCCACTCGTTGACCGCCGGCGTCGTCGGACCGTCCGCGTACTGGGTGACCTTCATCTCGCCGTCGACATAACGGCTGAGGTAGACGGCGCCGCCCACCGAGTCCCGCAGCCGGTCCAGGGCGCGTTGGAGATCCTCCCGGACGGCCGCGCCCGGCACCGCAGCCAGCCGCGTGAAGGCCTCGCCGGTGACATAGGTGCCGTCGCCGACCTGCTCGACGTAGCCCTCCCGGCGCAGCAGCCGGACCAGGTCGATGAGGCGGTCCGGGTCGAGCCCGGTGTGCCGGGCCAGCTCGGGGTCGGTGACGCCGGTGCTGTGCCGGGCCACCGTCTCCAGGACCCGTAGCGCGTCCTGGGCCGAGTGATAGGGCGCGGTCGGCTCGTGCTGGAGCGCCACGGTCTCCCCCTACGTCGCCGGGTGGGATGGATCGGGGTCGGGACAGCGGTCCCGTCCACGATAACCACCAAGCGGCCGGTAACGAGCGGTCGTTGACCGAATCTCTGCTCTTCCGGGCGACAGACTTTCCCGGGCGCCCCGAGCACCGTGCCCCGAGCACCGCGCCCGGAGCCCGGTGGTCAGGGCGTCGCGGTCAGAGCACCGCGCTCAGGAACTGCCGGGTGCGGTCGTGGTCGGGGTCGTTGAAGATCTTCTGCGGCGGGCCCGACTCGACGACCCGGCCCGCGTCGAACATCAGGACGTCGTCGGAGATGTCCCGGGCGAAGTTCATCTCGTGGGTGACGCAGAGCATGGTGATGTCGGTGGTGTGGGCGATGTCCCGCAGCACGTCCAGGACGCCGGCCACCAGCTCGGGGTCGAGGGCCGAGGTCACCTCGTCCAGGAGCAGCACCTGGGGGCGCATCGCGAGGGCGCGGGCGATCGCGACGCGCTGCTGCTGGCCGCCGGAGAGCTGGCCCGGGTACTTGCCCGCGTGCTCGGTCAGCCCGACCAGCTCCAGCAGGTCGCGGGCGCGTTCCTCGGCCTCGTCCCGCGACAGGCCCAGGACGTGCACGGGGGCCTCGGTGATGTTCCGCATGACCTTCATGTTCGGGAAGAGGTTGAACTGCTGGAACACCATCCCGATGTTCTTGCGGACCTCGCGGATGTGCTTCTCCCCGGCCGGGACCAGCTTGCCGCCGCGCTCCTCGTGGGTGAGGCAGCCGCCGTTCACCCGGATCGTGCCCTCGTCGGGGCGGGCCAGCGTCATCAGCAGGCGCAGGATCGTCGTCTTGCCGGAGCCGGAGGGGCCGATCAGGGTGACGTGCTTGCCGGAGGCGACGGTGAAGTCCAGGGCGTCCAGCACGGTGTGGGCGCCGAACCGCTTGGTGACCCGGTCGAAACGGATCAGCTCGCTGCCGTCCACCGCGGGGTTGACGGTCTCTTTCGAAGGGCTGCTGTCAGCGGACAAGACGACGCTCCAGGACTCGCAGGAGGACGGACGTGGGGTACGAGATGACGATGAACAGGACGCCGACGACGGTGATCGGCTCCATGTAGTCGAAGGTGGTCGCGCCGATGCTGTTGGCCTGGAAGAGCAGGTCGCCCACGGTGATGGCGGAGAGCATCGGCGTGTCCTTGAACATCGCGATCACGTAGTTGCCGAGGGCGGGCACCACCCGGCGCAGCGCCTGCGGCAGGATCACGGCGGCCCAGGTGCGGCCCCGGGGCAGGTTCAGCGCGGTCGCCGCCTCCCACTGGCCGCGCGGCACCGCGTCGATCCCGGCGCGGTACACCTCGGCGGTGTACGTCGAGTAGTGCAGCCCGAGCCCGATGACACCGGTGGCCAGCGCCCCGAAGCTGAGCCCCCAGCCCGGCAGCACGAAGAACAGGAAGAACAGCTGCACCAGCAACGGCGTATTGCGCACGAACTCCACGAACGCGCCCACCGGCCAGGTCACCCAGCGGGTCGACGAGCGCAGCGCGAGCGCCCACACCAGACCCAGCGCGAACGCCACCACCGAACCCAGCAGCGTGGCCTGCACGGTGATCCACAGCCCGTCGAGGAGCTGCGGCATGATGTCGCCGACATACGTCCAGGACCAGTCGTTCATCGCTGCCCACCCCCGGCCACGGCGACCTGGCCGACGGCGGCCTTGGTGCGGCGTTCGAGCAGCCGCATGACCCGGGTGACCACGAACGCGATCACGAAGTACATCACCAGGATGATCCCGTACACCTGGGCGCTCTCACCGGTGGACAGCCGCGCGAGCTTGGCCTCGAAGGTGAGTTCACCGATGGACAGCAGCGAGGCCAGCGAGGTGCCCTTGAGCAGCTCGATCAGCAGATTGTTGAACGGCGGCATCATCTCCGGCACGGCCTGCGGCAGCGTCACCTTCAACAGCCGTTGCCAGGGCGTGAAGTTGAGGGCGACGGCCGCCTCGCGCTGCGCCGCAGGCACCGACTGGAGCGCCCCGCGCACCACTTCGGAACCGTAGGCGCCGTAGGACAGGCCGAGCGCGAGCGTGCCCGCCCACACCCCGGCCAACTGCCAGCCCAGCAGGGGCAGGGCGAAGAACAGCCAGAACATCAGAACCAGCGACGAGGTGCCCCGGAAGAACTCCACGTAGACCCCGCACAGGAACCGTACGGACCGCAGCCGCGAGGTGCGGGCGAGGCCGATGCCGAACGCGACGGCGGCGGCGAGCGCGGCGCTGTAGACCATCAACTGGACGGTGATCCAGGCGCCTTGGAAGAGGAGGACCCACAGAGGACCGGTCATTTCGCGCACAGCTCCTTCGCGGTGAGGTCCGTCATGAAGTCCTCGGTGAACCCGAACGGCTTGGCGATACGCAGGAGTTCACCGCTGCGCTTCATGGCGTGCAGCTCACGGTTGAAGGCGTCCCGCAACGCCGTCTCGCCCAGCCGGAAGCCGTAGCCGCCGCCGTCGCGCTGCGGTGTCCCGCCGACCTCGGGGGTGAACGGGTCGGTCATGCCGACCTTGGGGTGGGCGCCGGTCTTCAGCGCCTCGATCATGGTGAGGGCGGTCCCGGCGAAGCAGTCGATGCGCCCCGCCTCCAGCGCCTCCATCCCGGCGATCTGGTCCCCGTAGGTCTGGATGCGGCTCTTGGGGACGCCGTTGCCGAGGGCGTAGTCGTACTCGGCGTATCCGACGCCGGTCGCCATCCGCAGCCGTTGCTCGGCGACATCTCTGTACGAGGTGATTTTGTGCGGGTTGCCGCGGGGGACGAGGAAGGCGTCCTTGGACTCGTAGTCCGGGTCGGAGAAGAGAACGGCCTGACATCGGGCCTTGTTGATGAACATGCCGGCGACGACGACATCGAACTGGAAGGACAGCAGCCCCGGCACCAGCGCGCCGAACTCCACCGGCACCGGCTCAAAGTCCCGTACGCCGAGCCGCTGGAAGATGGTCCGGGCGACGGCCGGGGCCTCGCCGGTGAGCTTCCCCCGCTTGTCGATGGACGCGTAGGGCGGTTCGCTGGCTATGCCCATCCGGACGGTGCCCCGGTCGCGCAGGTCGGCCAGCAGCCGCCCGCCGTCCCGCGCCCCGCTCACATCGACCCGGGCGCATCCCGTCGTCGCGCCGAGTGTGCCGGCCGCACCCACCGCGAGGGCGCCGAGGACCGCGCGGCGGCGAGGTCCCTGGCCTGATCCTGCTGAGGTGTTCCCCTGTCGTGGAGCCATGGGCGCGCGTCTACCCCGACCGCTCACCCCTATGCCGGTTATTTGCGGCCACAAAGCGGAACGCGTCCTGCTGCTTTCCGGGCGGGCACGCGTGGCCTCCCCGCCCGTGGGCAGGCAACAGTTCTGTGGCCGTGCGCGCCGGACAGCCGCCGGGCGCCGCGCCACAGCCGCGTACACGCACTTGCAAGGAGGGCAACACGTGACCAGCACAGCCGACCGTCACATCGAAATCTCCCTGGTCAAGCGGGGCGTCACCGCCACGGCGAAACTGCTCGACGACCGGGCCCCGATCACCTGCGCGGCCGTCTGGGACGCGCTGCCCCTGGCCGGCGACGTGTACCACGCCAAGTACGCGCGCAACGAGATCTACGCCCTGTTCCCGCCGTTCGCCCCGGCCGAACCGCCGTTGGAGAACCCGACCGTCACCCCGATCCCCGGCGACCTCTGCTACTTCTCCTTCAACGGCGCCGAACTCGGCACCCAGGCCTACGGATACGACCGCGAGGTACGCGCCGGCACCACCCTCGTCGACCTGGCCCTGTTCTACGAGCGCAACAACCTGCTCCTGAACGGCGACGTCGGCTGGGTGCCCGGCATCGTCTGGGGCCAGATCATCGAGGGGCTGCCGGAGCTGGCCGAAGCCAGCAACGACCTGTGGCGCACCGGCGCGGCGGGGGAGACCCTCAGCTTCCGCCGCTTGTGAACCCCGCCTCGTAGAGCGCGTGCGCCGCGCGCAGCACCAGCGCGTCCCGGTGCCGCGCGGCCACGATCTGCAACCCCACCGGCAGACCGTCCCCGTCCACCCCGACGGGGACGGTCGCGGCCGGCTGCTGGGTCAGATTGAACGGATACGTGAACGGCGTCCACCCCGTCCAGCGCCGCAGCCCCGACCCCTTCGGCACCTCCGCGCCCGCCTCGAACGCCGTGATCGGCAGGGTCGGCGTCACCAGCAGGTCGTAGGTCTCGTGGAAGCGGCCCATCCGGCGGCCCAGCGCCATCCTGACGTCCACCGCCGCGAGGTAGTCCAGCGCCGAGAGGCGGGCCCCGGCCGCACAGATCTCCCGCAACCCCGGGTCGAGCAACTCCCGTTGCCCCGACGCCAGTTGCTCGGTGACGCGGGCCGCGCCCGAGAACCACAGGGTGTGGAAGGCGTCCACCGGGTCGGTGAAGTCCGGGTCGGCCTCCTCGACATAGGCGCCCAGCTCGGCCAGCCCCTCCACCGCCCGGCGCACCGCGGCCGCCACCGCCGGACGCACCGCCACCTGCCCGCCGAGCGAGGGCGAGTACGCCACCCGCAGCCCGCGCACCCCACCGCCCAACGCCCCCGCGTACGAACCGGGTTCGGTGTCCAGGGCGGACCAGTCCCGCGCGTCCGGCACCCCGATCACATCGAGCAACAGCGCCGCGTCGGCCGCGTCCCGGGTCATCGGGCCGACATGCGCCAGCGTCCCGAACGCGCTCGACGGATACAACGGCACCCTGCCGTACGTCGGTTTCAGCGCGAAGATCCCGCAGAACGCGGCCGGGATACGTACACTGCCGCCGCCGTCCGTGCCCAGCGCGAGCGGCCCCGCCCCCATCGCGACGGCCGCCGCAGCGCCCCCGCTGGAGCCGCCCGCCGTCCTGCTCGGGTCGTGCGGATTGCGGGTGACGCCGTTGAGCGGTGAGTCGGTGACGCCCTTCCAGCCGAACTCGGGGGTGGTGGTCTTGCCGAGGAAGACCGCGCCGGCCTCCCGCAGCCGGGCCACCGACGGCGCGTCCTCGTTCCAACTCCCGCCCTCGGGCGTGGTCTTCGAGCCCTTCAGGGTCGGCGACCCGCGCAGCAGGATGATGTCCTTCACGGTGACCGGGACACCGTCCAGCGGGCCGGTCGGCTCGCCGCGCCGCCATCGTTCCGTGGAGTCACGGGCCCGCGCGAGCGCTTCCTCGGGCAACAGCCGTACGAACGCGTTGACTTCGGGTTGTATCCGCTCCGCCCGGTCGAGGGTCGCCCGGGTGGCGTCCTCCGGGCTGAACTCGCCCGTGCGGTAGCCCTCCAGGAGTCGGGTCGCGGTCAGCTCGGTGAGGTCGGTCATCTGCCCTCCAGCGTCCGGGGGTTCAGCGTCCGGGGACGTACCCGCGTTTCTTGTCCACCACGTTCACCAGTGGCTTGCCCGCTTCCCAGCGTCCGTACAACTCCACGAACTGCGAGCCGAGTTCATCCCGCCACCCGACGACATCGCCGCTCATGTGCGGCGACACGATCAGCCCGGGCAGCCCCCACAGCGAACTCCCCTGCTCCAGCGGCTCGTTCACGAAGGTGTCGAGGGCGGCCCCGGCGATCGACCCGCTGCCGAGCGCCTCGGCGAGATCGTCCTCGACGACCAGCGCCCCGCGCCCCACGTTCACGAACCGCGCCGAGGGCCGCATCAGGGCGAACCGGCGGGCGTCGAACATGCCGCGCGTCTGCTCGGTCAGCGGAGCCGCCGCGATCACCCAGTCGGCGCGGGCGATCAGCTCGTCCAGTTCCTCGGGACCGTGGACACCGTCCTGCGCCGTCCGCCCGACGAGGGCGACGGTGATGCCGAGCGCCGTGAGCGTCCGGGCGACGGCCCGCCCGATCGGCCCCGACCCGACGACGCAGGCCCGGGTGCCGCCCACCCGCTGCGACTCCCGGTGCCGCCAGGTCCGCTCCCGCTGGAGATCCAGGGTGCGCGGCAGATCCTTGGCCATGGCCAGTACCAGGGCGGCCACGTACTCGGCGATGGGCTGGTCGAAGACGCCGCGCGCGTTGGTCACGACGGTGTCGGAGCCGGCCAGCTCGGGGCACATCAGATGGTCCACCCCGGCGCTCGCCGTATGCACCCAGCGCGGGCGCGGCCCGTCCCCCGGCCAGGCGGCACGCACCGCCCGGGAGGTGAAGTCCCACACCAACAGGGCGTCGGCGCACGGCAGTCGGTCGGCGAGGGAGGCGGCGTCGGTGTGCTCGATCCGGGCCCGCCCGGCGAGGCTGTCGAGCCGGGGGAGGGGCTCGGCGTCGAGGACGAGAAGGGTGGGCAGTGGGGCGTCTGGGTCACGCATACAGAAATTTTTCTCCGATGACGGTCGGTCGACGGGAATCGGCGCACCCACCCTGACGTGGGCGGAAGCGGCGGGAGACGTCGATGGAACGCGGGCTTAACACAGGCGTCGACGGCGACGGATTGACCCACGCTCGCACCCGAACCTACCTTCGTCAACACGGGCGTCGCGTACGTTCCGTCGCTCACTCCTTTCACCCTGTGAGGGTGGTTCCTCGTAAGGGCGGTGCCTGCCATGGACGTGACTTTTCTCGGCGGCCCCCGGCAACAGCGCGGTGTCGGTGTCGTGGCTCCCTTCGACTTCGCACTCGACCGCGAGCTGTGGCGCTGGGTTCCCGACGATGTCTCCCTGCATCTGACCAGGACCCCGTTCGTGCCGGTCGAGGTCAGTCTCGATCTGGCCCGGCTGGTCAGCGAGCACGAGACCCTCGACGACGCGGTGCGCACCCTCACCGCCGTCGCCCCCGAGGTCGTCGCCTACGCCTGCACCTCGGGCAGTTTCGTCGGCGGGATCGCCGGGGAACGCGCGATGTGCGCGGCGATGACCGGCGCGGGCGCGATCCCGTCGCTCACCACCTCGGGCGCGCTCCTGGAGGCGCTCCAGTCGTTGAACGTGCACCGGGTGGCCCTGGTCACCCCGTACACGGAGTCGGTCACCAGCTCCCTTGAGGCCTATGTCGCCGAGGCCGGAGTGACGGTCACCGGCCGCGCGTTCATGGGCCTGACCAGGCACATCTGGAAGGTCCCGTACCGCGATGTGGCCGACATGGCCCGCCGCGCGGTGCAGGACACCCCCACCGACGCGCTGTTCATCAGCTGCACCAATCTGCCGACCTACGACGTCATCCCCCAGCTGGAGGCGGAACTGCGGATGCCGGTGATCTCGGCCAACCAGGTCACGATGTGGGCTGCCCTGCGTCGACTGGGTACCCGGGCGGTAGGCCCTTATCAAGCGCTGACCGATCCGGCGGCGCGCACGGGCCAGGTACTGCCGCCCGAAGAACAGCAGCAGGAAGGCTCATCATGACGTCACTCGGATTCCTCTACCCGGGCCACTCGGCGGAGGACGACTACCCACGCATCGAACAGCTGCTGGGCACCGACATCCGCCTCGACGTGATCCACACGGACATCGGCGAGGACGCCCACCGCGTCGACGCCCTCCTCAAGATGGGCGCCCCCGACCGGCTGTCGGCCGGCGTCGAGGAACTGCGCCTGGCGGGCGCCGAGGCCGTGGTCTGGGCCTGCACCAGCGGCAGCTTCGTCTACGGCTGGGAGGGCGCCCACGAACAGGTCCGCGCCCTGGCCCTCAGCGCGGGCATGCCGGCCTCCTCCACCTCCTTCGCCTTCACCAACGCCCTGCGTGACCTGGGCCTGCGCAAGGTCGCGGTGGCGGCGACCTACCCGGAGGACGTGGCCACGCTCTTCGCCGCCTTCCTCACGGCCTCCGGCGCGGAGGTCCTCTCCACCAGGGGCGCGGGCATCATCACCGCCGCGGAAGTAGGCACCTGGGGAGAGGAGGAGGTCCTCACCCTGGCCGCCGCCGCAGACACCCCGGACGCGGAGGCCCTCCTCCTGCCCGACACCGCCCTCCACACAGCGGCCCACATCCAGACCCTGGAAAAAACCTTCAACAAACCGGTCCTCACCGCCAACCAGGTGACCACCTGGGAAGCCCTACGCCTCACAGACCGCAGGGTGAACGCCCCAGAACTGGGAGCGCTGTTCACGAGGCACGGGTAGAAGTCTTTTCAGCCCGTGGTGGTCCCCTCTGGGCGAGCTTGAGGACACCCACCCTCCCGCACTTGCCCACGTGGCCGGCCACAACCAGCCCGTCCGGCGCTTGAGGACGAGGCCGTTCAGGCCGAAGGGGGGTCTGGGGGCGCAGCCCCCAGGGGCGGACACCGAGGGTGCCCCACCGACTCGGGGCGGGTGGGTGGGCGAGGAATAACCGGAGCGCGCCTCCTGTTCCACGTCCGTCAGGACAACCCCCGTTGGAGGCAACGCGTGTTCCCCCTCTCCGTGCTGGACCTGGTCACCGTAGGCACCGGCCGCACAGCCACCCACGCCCTGCGCACCAGCGTGGACATCGCCCGCCTGACGGAGTCGAGGGGCTTCCACCGCTACTGGGTGGCGGAACACCACTCCATGCCGGGCGTGGCATCGTCCTCACCGGCGGTGATCCTGGCCCACCTCGCCGCCCACACCACCCGCATCCGCCTCGGCTCGGGCGGCGTCATGCTCCCGAACCACGCCCCCCTGGCGATCGCGGAGCAGTTCGGCACACTGGAGGCGCTGGCCCCGGGCCGCATCGACCTGGGCCTGGGCCGCGCCCCCGGCACGGACGGCGCGACGGCAGCCGCCCTGCGCCGCACCGACCGCCTCCACGAGGGCGCCGACGACTTCCCCGACCAGCTCGCGGAACTGATCCGGTTCCTCGACGACGACTTCCCCGAGGCCCACCCCTACCACCGCATCCACGCGGTCCCTGGCCCGATCCAGGCGACGTCCCCCGGTGGCGTCCAGTCCCCGAACCGCCCCCCGATCTGGCTGCTCGGCTCCTCCGGCTTCAGCGCCCAGCTGGCCGGCACCCTCGGACTGCCGTTCGCCTTCGCGCACCACTTCTCCGCGCAGAACACCATTCCGGCGCTCGACCTCTACCGCGAGTCGTTCCGCCCGAGCGCGGTCCTGGCCGCCCCGTACGCGCTGATCGGCGTCTCCGCGCTGGCCACCGACGACGAGCGCGAGGCCCGCCGCCAGGTCCGCGCGGCGGCACTGAACATGGTCCGCCTGCGCACCGGCCGCCCCGGCCTCGTCCCGTCCCCGGAGGAGGCGGAGGCCTACCAATTCAGCGCGATGGAGGCCGACTTCGTCACCTCCTGGAGCGCCAACGTCGTCCACGGCACCGCCGACGAGGTCCGCTCGGGGCTGGATGACCTCCAAAAGCGCACCGGCGCCGATGAGTTGATGCTCACCGCACACGCGCACAGCGGCGAGATCCGGTTGCGTTCCTACGAACTGATCGCCGACGCCTACGAGTTGCCGACCACCTGATCGCCGCCCCGGGCCCGCTGGACCAGCAGCTCGGGGATGCGGTCGGGCGGCACCGGGCGGGAGTACAGCCACCCCTGCCCGGTGTCGCAGCCGATCCGCAGCAACCGCGCCGCCTGCGCCGACGTCTCCACGCACTCCGCGGTGACGGTCAGCCCGAGCCGGTGCGCGAGCTGGATCATCGCCTCGACGACGACCTCGTCGGCCGGGTTGGGCGCCTCGGCCGTCTGTGCCGTTCCGGCCGCCTCGCCGTCCCCCTCGTACTGGAAGCCGCGCACGAACGCGCCGTCCAGCTTCAGGACGGACACCGGGAGCCGACTGAGGTAGGCGAGGTTGGAGTAGCCGGTGCCGAAGTCGTCGATGGCGATGCCGACGCCCATGTCACTGAGCGCCTGCAACGCCTCCAACGGCCGCCCCGCCGACCCCATCACCGCCGACTCCGTCAGCTCCAGCTGGAGCAGCCGGGGCGCGAGGCCGGTCTCCGCGAGGGTCTCGGCGACGTCGGCGACCAGGTCGGAGTCCCAGACCTGGCGGACGGCGACGTTGACGCTGACGAAGAGCGGCGGCAGCTCCGGGTGCTCCAGCTGCCAGGCGCGGGCCTGCCGGCAGGCGGTCCGCAGCACCCAGCGGCCCAGCTGCACGATGGTGCCGTCCTCCTCGGCGAGTTGGATGAACCGATTCGGCGGCAGTACCCCGAATTCGGGGTGGTGCCAGCGCACCAGCGCCTCCACCCCGTGCACCCGCCCGTCGGCCATGCCCACGAGTGGCTGATATTCGAGGGCGAACTCACCGCGTTCGACGGCCGGGCGGAGCGTGGAGGCCAGCGCCTGCCGGGTCATGCGATGGGCGTTGCGCTCCGGGTCGAAGAGCGTCCAGCGGTCCATCCCGTCGGCCTTCGCCCAGTACAACGTCGTGTCGGCGGCCTGCATCAGCGCCGTCGGCGTGGTCCCGGCCGCGCGCCGCTCCACGACCCCGATCGACGCGGACACCGACATCCGCCGCCCGTCGAGGTCGAACGGCGCCTGGATGGCTTTCAGCACCGATTCGGCGAGGTCGGCCAGCTGTTCGGTGCCGGTGGAGTCCTCGACCAGCAGCGCGAATTCGTCGTCGCCGATCCGGGCCACCAGCGGTGTTCCGGGCCGGGCCCGCCCCGCCTCCTCCGCGCACCGCCCGAGCCGCTCGGCGACGGCGGCCAGCAGCCGGTCGCCGACCCGGTGGCCGAGGGTGTCGTTGACGGCCTTGAACCCGTCCAGGTCCAGGTAGCACAGGCCGATCCGGCCGGTGCCGCCGTCGTCGTAGGAGTCGGCCTCCAGAGCGGTGGTCAGGCGTTCGAAGAACAGGGTGCGGTTGGGCAGCCGGGTCACCGGGTCGTGCAGCTGCGAGTGGCGCAGCCGGGCCTGGAGTTCCTGGCTGGCGCTGATGTCGGTGACCGACAACAGCACACCGCCGGCCTGCGCGGGCAACGGCGTGACCGTGATCTGCGCCCACACGAACTGTCCGCCGGGCTGCTTGATCCGCCGGGTGCAGCGCAGCCGGGACTCCCGTCCGCCGAGCACCTCGCAGTACGCCTGCCAGGTGCGGACGTCGGAGGCCAGCCCGATCAGGTCGGCGGCGACCCGCCCGGCCAAGGCCTCGGGCGCGCGCCCGAACAGGGCGCCGAACCCGTCGTTGGCCCGCACGACCAGCCCCGCGCGGTCGACGACCGCCATCGCGAGGGCGGCGGCCGTGAAGACGGACCGATAGATGGTGTCACTCTCTGTGACGGCGGACCGGTCGAGGTCTGCCGCGGGCGTCGGCCCTTCGGACGTTCCGCTCACCGCTCGCTCCCGCAGTGCCGCTCGATCTGTGTCCGTGCAGGAATGTGTCAGGAAAGTGTGCCGATCATAGAGGCTGGCCCCAGGGCCGTGCAGCCACTGTCCAGTGTCCAGCAACACTCCCTCCGGGGACAGATCGTTTCTGCCCGTGCCTGAACGGGTTCTCAAAATCTTCGACCGATCGTGACGTTCCGTGAGCATTCGGGGTGTCGGTCCTGTCGTTCCCTGCGCGGTTCCTGACGGCTCGTCGGCTTCCTCACTCATCTGGGGCAGACAAACAGGGCGTAGTACGACAATCTCCATGAGGCTGGGTGCGGTATCCCCGCGAACCGCTCCCGGAGGTCTTCGTGCCGCGTCAGTTTCCCCGGCCCCGACTGCGCAGCACCGCCGCCGTGTTCACCACCCTGTCCGCACTCGCCGCGACCTCTCTGGTGACCGGACACTCGGTCGCCGAGCCCTTCTCCGCCGCCCCCTGCGCCCTCAAGCGCACCGACGCCCACCACTCGGAGGGCGTCGACACCTGGAACCGTTCCTACCCGCGCCCGGCCCGCCGGCTCGACGCGGTGATGATCTATCTGTCGTTCCCGGACGCGGCCCCGCGCACCACGCCGGCGCAGATCACCGCCGACCACTTCCCGGCCACCAGCCGCTTCTTCGAGCGGGCCTCCTACGGCCGGTTCACCCTGCGCCCGCACCCGCTCGACCACTGGATTCGGATGCCGCACCCGTCGACGTCGTACGCCATGCGGCGTGACTGGGACCCCGAGCGCCGGGCCGCCTACCTGCGGGATGCGCTGAAGGCGGCCGATTCCGAGGTCGACTTCTCGCGCTACGACGTCGTCTACTTCGTCGCCGATCCGGACGCGCCCGGCGTGGACGCGGACGCCACGAAGGTGGTCAACATGGATGTCCCGCTGCGGGCCGACGGCACCGACATCCGCCGGGTCGTCACGGTCTTCGAGCGGCACCCGCCGGACCGTCTGGTGCTGGCCCACGAGACCGGTCACGTCTTCGATCTGCCGGACCTCTACCACCGTCCGGCCGACAACAAGGGCGACTGGGACACCTATGTCGGCGACTGGGATCTGATGGGCAGCCAGTTCGGACTGGCGCCGGATCTGTTCGGCTGGCACAAGTGGAAGCTGGGTTGGCTGGAACCGCGCCAAGTGGTGTGCGCGTCGGGGCGCGGAACGACCCGGCTGACCCTCGAACCGCTGGAAGCGGGTCCCGGCGTTCCGCTCACGGGCACGGCGGGCGCGGCCGCCTTCGGCCTCGGCCGGGGCACCAAGCTGGCGGTGGTGCGCACCGGCCCCGACAGCGCCCTGGCCTTCGAGGCGCGCGGCCCGGTCGGCAACGACAGCGCGCTCTGCCGCTCCGGCGTCCTCGTCTACCGGATCAACGGCGACCAGCGCTCCGGCGACGGTCCGATCCAGGTGCTCGACGCCCACCCCCGCACCGAGGCCTGCTGGGAGAACTCCGTCTACCCCCCGCTGGCCGACGCCCCGGTCTCCCTCGGCGAAAGCTTCACGGTCCCCGGCGACCACGTGAAGGTGGAGGTCGAGGGCAGAACAACCTCCGGCGCCTGGAACGTAAAGATCACCACCGGCTGACCGGGAGCACGGGGGAGTGTGGGGGAGGGGATGGGGTACCCCTCGACCAACGCCAGCTGCAAGGTTGGGGGGTGTGGGTGGCGAAGCCCCCACAGCGCGCGGCGAAGCCGCGCAAAAACAACGATAGCGAGACAGGTTCGCGCTTTCCGCGAACATGCCTCGCCATCGCTAGCGTGCGCCGTCAGGGACTCGAACCCCGGACCCGCTGATTAAGAGTCAGCTGCTCTAACCAACTGAGCTAACGGCGCCTGCTGACGTCGTAGACCTTAGCACTGTGTTCGGCGGGAGGAAAAATCGATATCCGTACCGCCGCACGGGCCGCGCGGACGGCTGCCCAGAGCAGGATCTCGGGCCCTGGCAGCCACGGGTGCCGGGTGTCCGGCGCCACCAGCCAGCGGGGTTCGGGCCGGTCGGCGGGGGCGTCGCCGGCGAGCGGCGGGGGCAGGGTCACGGCGTCGCCGTTGCCGTGGCAGAGCAGGGGCGGGATGTCGCCGGTGCGGGAGCGGCGTTCCTCGTGGCCCTGGACGCCCCACTCCTCCCAGCGCAGCAGCGACGGCAGCCGCTGGGCGGTGCCCGGCGCCGCGAACATCAGCATCCGGCCGCGCAGGACGGCCACCGGACCGGTGCCGGGGCCCTCCTCCCAGAGCTGGTCGACCATCCGGCGTCCGAAGACGGCGGGCGCGCTGACGATGTCGAACGCGTGCCCGCACGGCAGGACGACGGGGGCCTCGGGCCGTTCCGCCCAGAGCGCGAGGGTGCTGCGCGGATATGCCCCGGCCGAGGCCAGCCAGGCGGCTCCGTCGGAGGTGACCCCGGCGGCGTCGAAGCGATCGGTGTACGGCTCGTTCCGCGTGCTGCTCATGCCGCATGTCTACCGGCTGTGAGTGCGCGGTTTCCGTGGGTTGCGGAAACCGGGGACAGGGACGGGCGCGAGCGAGTATCTTGCCCGCCCGCCTGGCATATGCCGGGGCCGGGTTTCCCCACGTCAGGGGGCGCGCGGGGGCTCAGTGCGGGCCGATGGCCTCGCGCCCGTCGCCGCCCCCGCGCATCAGGTCCCGTCCGTACTCGACCATCTTCAGCGCGTAGTCCTCGGTCCACTCGGCCCGCTCCGCGATCGTCGCGGGCGTCAGCCGGTCGAACCGGCGCGGGTCGGCCAGCTGGGCCGCCGCGATCGCCTGGTACTCCACGGCCCGGTCGGCCGCCGCACGGAAGGCGTGCGCCAGCTCCGTCGCCCGCGCGAGCAGCGCCCGCGGGTCGTCGATCGACTCCAGGTCGAAGAAGCGGTCCGGATCGGCCGCCGCCTCCGCGGGCTCGAAGAGCAGGGGCGCGGGGCGTAGCCGCGGTTCGTTCCGACGCGGCTGGGGCTCCGCCATGTCTTCTCCTCCTCGTACGTGAGCGTGACCCGCACACCGTCCGGGCCACCGTCCATTGTCCCGCGAGCGCGCAAGAGGGCCGGATCGAGGCCGGTCCCGGCTGCCCGACGCGCGGGCCCGACGTGGTGTTCCCGGCCGAACGGCGGTCCCGGCGCCCGGTGCGGTCAGCGGAACACGGCGGCCGGTGGCGCCGGGGAGGCGACCGCCGACGCGTCCGTCACCGCGACCGCGCCGCCGGTGAAGTCCCGCAGCGCGCGCCCGTGTTCGACCCGCCCGGGGTGCGGGTCGGAGGCGGCCCGCCGGGTCAGCTCCGGGATCGGCAGCGGGACGTCGGCGGCGACCAGGACCGCGTTGCCGAACCGCCGGCCGCGCAGCACGGTGGGATCGGCGACCAGTGCGAGTTCCCGGAAACGGGCGGCGGCCGTGGCGATCTGGCCGCGCAGATGGGTCAGCGGCGGCCCGTCCGCGAGGTTCGCGGCGTAGACACCGTCCGGGCGCAGCACCCGGCGGACGTCGTCGAGGAACTCGGTGGAGGTGAGGTGGGCCGGGGTGCGGGCGCCGTCGAACACGTCGGCGACGACGAGGTCGGCCCAGCCGTCGGGCACCTTGGCGAGCCCGGCACGGGCATCGGCGGACCGCACCCGGATGCGGGCGTTGGTGTCCAACGGCAGCTCCCGCCGGACCAGTTGGACCAGGGGCGCGTCCCACTCGACGACCTGCTGGGTGGAGCGGGGGCGGGTGGCGGCGACGTACCGGGCGAGGGTGAGGGCGCCGCCGCCCAGGTGAACGGCGTGCACCGGCCGGCCCGCCGGTGCCACCAGGTCGATGACGTGCCCGAGCCGGCGCTGGTACTCGAAGGACAGATACCCGGGGTCGTCCAGGTCGACGTGCGACTGCGGCGCCCCGTCGATGAGCAGCGTCCAGGCCCGCGCCCGGTCCCGGTCGGGTATCAGCTCGGCGAGCCCGCCGTCGACGTTCTCGACGACGGACTCGGCGGCGCCCTGTCCGCGCCGGGCGTTCCTGGACTTTCCCATGGCGTCCATTATCGGCGGGCCCGTCCGGGCGGGCGACGTCAGCGGCAGTTGTCGGCGGCCGCGATCAGCCGGGCCGCCTCGCCCAGCGCCCGGCGCAGCACCGCCGGATCGGTCGCCAGGTCGCTGTCGCCGGGCGGCAGCAGCCAGTCCGAGCCCTCGACCGGCGGCGTCGGATGCAGGCTCAGGCCCCGGCCCTCGGTCTGCGTGCAGGTGCTGCCGGGCACGTCCCAGGCGGCGGCGGTGCCGGGCGGCACCAGGAAGCCGAGAGAGCCGCAGCCGTCGTCGTGCAGAACGGGGCCCATCTCGTCGGCGGCGCCCCGGCGCAGGATGTCCACCGCCTCCAGGCCTTGGCGCGCGGGCACCATCACCAGGTCGCAGGCGGGCCCGGAGCACGGGGCCGCGCGGCTGTCCGTCGGGGGCGGCGGATGTGCGGTCATCGCCACCTGTGTGGTCGTTCTGGTCGTCATTCCGGCCTCCACCACGGAACCCCTCCTTGAACGAGAGCGGACCGCGAATCGGGCGACTCCCGGTCCGCCCGGTTCAACGCGACAGAGTGTCAACAGCAACGGGCGAAGTCAGCCACAAAGGATGGCACTTCATGGCAGATCGTGGATGAGATATCCGGTTTGTAGCTAAACAGTGTGTGGCGCATCCGGCACAGCCGGTACGTTCATGCCCGCCGGACCCCTGGGGCGATCGTGTACCTACACGTTCAACTCAGGCCAAATCCGGCAGGGTTCGACGGTTCGCACGAGAGGACCCCCGGCCATGGCGTCGTCACCCGCGACCCCGCCCCAGCCCGACCGGCCCCCCCGCCCCAACCTCGACTTCCGCCGACTGCGCGGTCGCCGCTCACCCGCCGAGTTCGCCGCCGACGTCCGCAGGGCCGCCCGCGACATCGGCGAGCGGGTCAGCTGCGACGCGCGCTACGTCGGCCGGGTCGAGGCGGGCGAGATCCGCTGCCCCAACTACGCGTACGAACGGGTGTTCCTGCATATGTTTCCCGGCCGCACGCTCGCCGACCTGGGCTTCTCGCCCCGCGCCGCCGTCCGGGGCCGCAGACCGGGCGGCCCGGATGAGACACCGGAGCCACCCGAGCCGTATGACACACCGAGCACAGCAGGACCACCCGTCACTCACGACCCGTACGAACATCACGAGAACCGCGAGGAGAGCGACGTGCTGCGTCGCGCATTCATGACCGGCGGGGGCGCCACCGTGGCCGCCGTCTCCCTGGGCCTTGGCCAGGACGCCGTGGCCACGGAACGTCCCGTGCGCCGCCCCGGTGCCAGCGAAGCCGGCGCCCTGGAAGAAGCCGTCCTGCGCATCCGGCTGCTCGACGACCGGCACGGCGCCGACGGCCTCTACATGCGCGCGGCCGAACCGTTGCGCGCCGCGTACGCGCTGCTCGACGCCGGCGCGACCCGGCAGACGACCGCCGACCGCCTGCACTCGGGCGCCGGTGAACTCGCCATCTCCGTGGGCTGGCTGGCCCACGACTCCGGCCGCTTCGACGACGCCCGCTCGCACTACGCGGAGGCGCTCGCCACCGCCCGCATGACCGGCGACGACGCCCTGGAGGCGCACGCCTTCTGCAACACGGCGTTCCTCGCCCGCGACGCCGGGCGCCCCCGCGAGGCGGTGCGCGCCGCGCAGGCCGCGCAACGCGCCGCGCGCTCCCTGGGCTCCGCGCGCCTGATGTCGCTGCTCGCGCTGCGCGAGGCCGGTGGCTGGGCGGGCCTCGCCGACCGCGCCGCCTGCGCCCGTGCCCTGGCCCGCGCGCAGGCCCTCTACGAACGCGGCCACTCGGACGCCGACCCCGAGTGGATGACGTTCTACGGACCGGCCGAGGTGGAGGGCCTGGAGGCGCAGTGCTGGTCGACGCTGGGCGACTGGCGGCGTGCCGCCCGCCATGCGCGCCGGGCGGCGCGGCTCCAGGACCCGCACTTCCTGCGCAACATCGCCCTCTATACGGCGGAACTCGCCGACGATCTCGCCAGGGACGGCCGCCCGGACGAGGCCGCCACCGCGGGGCTGCGCGTCCTGCATCTCCTGGAGGAGGTCCAGTCGTCCCGCGTCCAGACCATGCTGGCGGCCACGGCGCGCGTGCTGCTCCCGCACCGCCGAGCAGCAGGGGTAACCGAATTCCTGGACCGCCACGCCTCCCTACCCCGCCCGGTATGAACACAAGCCGCTTCGCGGGAAGGGGCGGCACGGGTCGCTGGGCGAGCGCGGGCCCGTCGTGGCTGCCCGCGCAGTTCCCCGCGCCCCTTATCGGCGTTGCCCAGCCGTGTCTCGACAGGGACCCTGCACCCTCTTTATGCCATGGTCCGGCCGCATGGCGGCTACGGTTCGGCAGCGCCCCAAAGGGGCGCGGGGAACTGCGCGACAAGCCACGATGGCGCCGCACCCGAACTACGACCTGTTCCGCCCCAGTCCAGCGGACGGCTCCGGACTCAACCGGCGAGATGACCGACGTCGTTCCAGTGCTCCAGGGCCGGCTGCCCGTACGCCCAGCCCAGGACGGACAGGGACGTCGGGTTCAACCGTATACGCGCCGCGAAATCGAGCGGCAGCCCCAGCCACCGCGCCCCGATCGACCGCAGAATGTGCCCGTGCGCGAACACCAGCACATCCCGCTCAGCCCCCCGCGCCCAATCGACCACCGCATCCGCCCGCGCGGTCACCTCGGCCAAGCTCTCGCCCCCGGGCACCCCGTCCCGCCAGATGAGCCACCCGGGCCGCACGGCCTGAATCTCCTGGGGAGTCAGCCCCTCATAGTCGCCGTAGTCCCACTCCATGAGCGTGTCCCAGGGCTCAGCCCGCCCACCGAACCCGGCGATCTCACACGTCTCACGCGCGCGTGCCAACGGACTCGTCCGCACCTCCACCCCGGGCAACCCGTCGAGCGGAGCGCGCCGCAGACGTTCGCCCAGCAGCTTCGCGCCGCGCCGCCCCTCGTCGAGGAGAGGGATGTCCGTCCTGCCGGTGTGCTTGCCGGACAACGACCACGCGGTCTGTCCGTGCCGTGCCAGCAGGATGCGCGGAGCCATGAAGAAACCTTTCGGGAGCCCGCGGAGGAATCTCCGGGAGTCCTGGGGAGAAAAGGACAGGCGGAACGTCTCCATCATCGCGCACCCTGGCCAGGGGCAACCCGGTGGGCGGTCCCGGCGTCCTTGAGTGCCGGGGCGCCCCTACAGGTGGCGCACATACGCCGTAAAGTGAGCCGACCGGAGCGCCGGGCGCCGCGCGACACCGAATGGGGGAGGGTGATCGGATGCCGTTGACCGAGACACCGGACATAGAGGCGGCCCCGCGCACCCGCCCGCGCTGGTGGACCGAGCTGCCGTTGATCCTGCTGGTCTACGCCTGCTACTCGGCCGGACGGCTCCTCGCGCGCGGGGACGTGAGCGGCGCCGTCGATCACGGCCTGGCGATCCTGCGCGTCGAGAAGTTCCTGCACATCAACGCCGAGCACCCCCTCAACCGGCTCTTCACGCAGCACGCCTGGCTCGGCGTCCCGGCCGACTTCTGGTACGCCTCGCTGCACTACCTGGTCACGCCCGCGCTGCTGGTCTGGCTGTTCCGGTCCCGCACCGCGCACTACCGCGCGGCCCGCACCTGGCTGATGACGTCCACCTTCATCGGCCTGATCGGCTTCACCCTGCTGCCGACCTGCCCGCCCCGGCTGCTCGCCGCGGGCCACGGCTTCGTCGACACGATGGCCCAGTACAGCTCCTACGGCTGGTGGGGCGGCGAGGCCAGCGCGCCCCGGGGCCTCGGCGGCATGACCAACCAGTACGCGGCGATGCCGAGCCTGCACGTCGGCTGGGCGCTGTGGTGCGGGATCATCCTGTGGCGCTTCGGGGGCACCCGGCTGACGAAGTTCCTCGCGGTGGCCTACCCGTTGCTCACCACGATCGTCGTCATGGGCACGGCGAACCACTACTTCCTGGACGCGGTCGCGGGCGTCGTCGTGATGGGCATCGGCCTGCTCCTGACGCCGCTCGTGACCCGCCTCGCGGACCGGCTGCGGACGCGGCTCGCCGGGGCCGTGAGGGGCTTCCGGGGCGGGGGCGACCCGATTGTCAGTGGCGGATGCCAGACTTCGGCGGGTGAGCGAATTCCACGGCAGCGCGAGTCGCACGTCGCACCAGGAGCAGGGGCAGGCGAACCGGCCGCCGCACCCTCGGACGCGGGCGACGGGGCTCCGGCAGCGGCTCGCTGAGCTGCGCGGCCCGGACGTCCCGGCCAAGGCGCTGGACGCCCGCGCCCTCGCGGCGCTCGCCGCCAACCCCGGCTGCCGTCGCCGCGCGATCCTCGACGGCGCGGGGGTGAACAAGGCGGCGCTCGCGGACACGCTGGGCGCCCCGTCCGGCTTCGGCCAGTCCCAGTTCGCGCTGACCCGGGGCAACGCGTTCGAGGCCAAGGTCAAGGCGGACGGCGGCGCGGAGCTGCTGCGCCTGGTCCACGAGAAGCTCGACCCGACGGCCACCGCGCCCGCCCACGCGCACGTGCCCGACCTCACCGCCTCGGGCCCCGAGGGCCGCACCGCCCGCACGTCCCTGACCCTGCGCGAAGCCACCCAGCCCGCGACAGCCGAGAACGACGCCGAGACCGCCGAGAACGGCAAGAACGGCGACGAGGGCGACCTGAGCGACCGGGGCACCGGCCGCTGGACCCTCCTCGACCACCCGATGCTCGCCCTGGACGTGGCCGGTTCGCCCGCCTTCCTGGAGCCGGACGCCGTCGTCGTGCACCCCGACGGGAGCTGGACCGTCGTCGAGATCAAGTCCTTCCCGATGCTGGACGGTTCCGCCGACCCGGCGAAGGTCGGCGCCGCCGCCCGCCAGGCCGCCGTCTACGTCCTCGCCCTCGAACAGGTCGCCGCCCGCCTCGACCCACCCCCCGAGGTGCGCCACCAGGTCCTGCTGGTCTGCCCGAAGGACTTCTCCAACCTGCCGACCGGCGCCGCCGTCGACGTACGCAGGCAACACGCGGTCACCAGGCGCCAGTTGGCCCGCCTCACCCACATCGAGGACATCGCGGACACGCTCCCCAAGGGCACCTGCTTCTCCCCGCTCCTGCCCGCCGAGGAGCTGACCGCCGCCGTCGAGTCGGTCCCGGCCACCTACGCCCCCGAGTGCCTGTCCGCCTGCGAACTGGCCTTCCACTGCCGCGACCGCTCCCGCGCGTCCGGCGAGGTGACCACCCTGGGCCGCTCCCTCCGCGCCGAACTGGGCGGCCTGACCACCGTGGAGTCCGTCCTGGCCGCCGCCCGAGGCGAGACCGGCGACCCCGACGACCCAGCCGTGGCCGCCCTACGCCGCGCGGCCCACCTCCGTACGGAGGCATTGCAGACGGCGGCGACCCGACGGACCGAGGCGGAACGGACGGCCACCGAACGGCCCACGCTGGAGCCGACGGGGAGCGTGCCGCGATGAACATGCCGGTGCGCGTACCCCCGTTGCACGCGGGGCGAGCCCGGCCTTCCGGCGGTGGCTCGGCGCCGGGCGGCACGTCTGCGTGCGGAGGCGCTGGAGACGGCAGCCGCGCGGTGGGCCGGATTGGGGTCGGCGGGGAGGGGCGCCGGTGAACGTGCTCGTGGGCTCATCGTCGTTTCTCCTGGAGGGCGTTCCATGTCGCTGATCTCGACCTTGGCGCGGCTCGAAGCCGTCAGCAGTGGGTTCGCGCGGCCTGCTGCGACTGTTCGGCATCGGCACGTGTCCGAACGGCCTTTGGTGCTCGTGCCGTTGACGACGGCGGGCGAGGCCGGGGCGCCACTCGGTGCGCTGGTCGGGACCGACCGGGACCACCCGAGGCTGCTGGTCGTGCCGCAGCCCCGCGACCGTGACCTCCGGTTCGGGTTCCTGGCCGAACTGGCCGACGTCGTCCTGCCGTTCATCGAGGAGTACGCGGGCGCGGTGGAGGCCGCCGAGCGCAACGAGACCGACCCGGAGACCGGCAAACGCGTCAAGGTCGAGGTCGAACTGTGCGCGGACGCACCGCAGTTGATCGTGCCGAACCGCGCGGGCGCCGAGTTCGTGCGGCTGCTCGGGCGCTCCACACGGTTCCGTCGGACCGCCGAGCAGGACCCGGAGGCTCCGCATCCGGCGCCGCCGCGCGTGCCGTTGCTCGGCCGCTGGCTGACCCACTACGGGGAACGCGCCCGGGTGCCGGGCTCCTCGCTGCTGGCGGCCATGACGGACCTGCTGTCCCGGCACTGGGCGAGCGGCCAGTCCACCCTGGAGGACCAGCACCTGGGCGCGCTCCTCGCCTGGATCGACCCGCCGCCCGGGCACACCGGCGCCGAGGCCGCGCGGCACGCCGAGAGCGCCCGTGACGCGCAGGGCCAACTCCGGTGCCCACCGGCCGGACCGGCCACCGACCCGGCGTTCGACAACAAGCTCCTCGCCCCCGCCTTCGAGCGCTACGACCGCGCGCGGACCGCGCTCGCCGCCGCCGAGGACGGCCTCGTGGCGGACGAGCGGCTCGCTCGACTCACCGTTGTGGAACGGGAGATCCGCGCCCTGGTCGAGAGCGCGACGCTGCCCGCCTGGAACGCCGTCTGGCGCGGGCTCGACCTGCTGCGCACCCTGCCCGCAGGGGCGCACGTCGAGGAACGGTGGACGCGCGACCGCTGGTCGTTCACCGGCCAGCGTGACCGCATCGCCGCGGGCGAGCCGCCCCAGCCGCGCCGCGACGACGCGGTCACCGCCGCCAACAAACTCGCCGCGCGGGAGCGGGAACAGGCCCGCCTGGAGGCACAGGAAGCGCTCGACGACCCGTTGGTGATGGCGGGGCGGCGGCTGGCCGGGGAGGCGTTCGAGGGGGAGGTCGTCGACGTCGTCATGGCGTACAGCGAGGGCAAGCGGCCCAGCCCGCGCCCGCTGCTGACCGTCCGCACCGACGACCGGCCGCAGCTGGCCGAACGGGCCAGGGCGTACCGGCAGTTGGGCGGCAAACCGCAGGCGACGGAGTGCGTCGAGGTCGAGGAGGACGGCGCCCTGATCGTGCTGCGGGTCCTCGACAAGATGGGGCGCGGCAAGGAACCGGAACCCGGTTCGGTGCCGGAGAAGGGCGACCGGATCTGCTGCACGCTGTTCGAGCACGAGCAGCGCGGCGGCGCGAAGCTGCCCGACCCGGAGGACACCCCCTGGACCCACGGCGGACCGCCCGGCGAGGCCGCGCCCGAGGCGGCCGACCCGGTCACCGAGGAGGACGTGCTGTGACCGTCGTTTTCGATCCCGGGGCCGAGGCGGCGCGGGTCACCGCGGACATCCTGCGCGACACCCTGCACGGCGACGGTCGGGGCGTGGTCGTCGACTCGCCGCCCGGCGCCGGGAAGTCCACGCTCGTGGTCCGGGCCGCGCTCGAACTGGCCGACGCGGGACGCCCGTTGATGGTGGTCGCGCAGACCAACGCGCAGGTCGACGACCTCGTCCTCCGGCTCGCCGAGAAGAACCCCGAGCTGCCCGTCGGCCGCCTGCACAGCAGCGACGCCGACGCCTACGACAAGGCCCTGGACGACCTGCCGACCGTCCGCACGTCGGCCAAGGCGGGCGACCTGACCGGGCTCGCGGTGGTGGTCTCGACGGCCGCCAAGTGGGCGCACGTGAAGGTCGACGAGCCCTGGCGGCACGCGATCGTCGACGAGGCGTACCAGATGCGCTCGGACTCCCTGCTCGCCGTCGCCGGGCTGTTCGAACGGGCGCTGTTCGTGGGCGACCCGGGGCAGTTGGACCCGTTCGCGATCGTCGGCAGCGAACAGTGGGCGGGCCTGTCATACGACCCGTCGGCGTCCGCCGTCAGTACATTGCTGGCCCACAACCCGCGCCTGCCCCAGCACCGGCTGCCGGTCTCCTGGCGGCTGCCCGCGTCGGCGGCGCCGTTGGTCTCCGACGCGTTCTACCCGTACACGCCGTTCCGCAGCGGCACCGGGCACGACGACCGGCGGCTCGCCTTCGCCGTGCCGTCGGACGGTTCGGGCCCCGACCGGGTCATCGACGAGGCGGCACACGCCGGTTGGGGCCTGCTGGAGCTGCCCGCCCGGCACACCCCGCGCACCGACCCGGAGGCGGTGCGCGCGGTGGCGGCGGTGGTCCGACGGCTCCTGGACCGGGGCGGCGCGGCGACATCGGAACGCTCACCGGACCCGGTCCCGCTCACCGCCGACCGGATCGCCGTCGGCACCGCACACCGCGACCAGGCGGCGGCGGTCCGGGCGGCCCTGGCCGACCTCGGCGTCAGCGACGTCACGGTCGACACGGCGAACCGGCTCCAGGGCCGCGAGTACGACGTCACCGTCGTCCTCCACCCGCTCTCAGGCCGCCCCGACGCGACCGCCTTCCACCTGGAGACGGGCCGCCTCTGCGTCCTGGCCTCCCGCCACCGCCACGCGTGCGTGGTCGTCTGCCGCGCAGGAGTGAGCGACCTCCTGGACGACTACCCGTCCACGGAACCGGTCCAGTTGGGAACGCTGGTGAAGTTCCCGGACGGCTGGGAAGCGAACCACGCGGTGCTGACGCGGTTGCGGGAACACCGGGTGGAGTGGCGGCCCTGACGCGGTCAGCAGGGGCGCCGGTCAGTAGGTGATCACTTCCACCCGGGGTGGGCCGTCGTGCCAGGTGCAGAAGACCGTCACCCGGTCCGCGCCCGAGGTGAACTCGACGCGAATCCAGGACGCCGTCTTCCACACCTGCATCGACCAACTCGCCGCCGGTGTCGCAGAGACGAGGGTCGCCGACACGGGGCCCAGATCGAAGACCGCACGACCGCCGCCGGTGTCATAGGACTTGACGTCGCCCGAGGTGGCCGGGGCGGGGGAGGGCACGAGGGTGGGCGTGGGACTCGGCGCCGGGGACGTCGAGCGGGCCGGGGCCGGGGAGGGTGCCCGGGTCGGGGCGGGGGACCGGCTCGTCGCGGACACCGGCGGCTCCGACTGCCGGGGCGTCGCCCCGTTCGCCCCGCCCGTCGGGATCGGCAGCGCGCGGGGCGGGTCGTACACCGTGCCCGCCAGCACCGTGTGCACACCCCACCACGACAACGTGGTCGCCGCGCTCGTGGCCAACGTCCAGGCGAATACGTGTACGAGTCCTCTGCGCATCGCGGGCCATCCTGCCTCACCCGCCCCACCCCTGTCGCCGATCCGGAAGTTATCCACAGGCCCCGACCCGGCTCGCCCGCATGGCGTACGGTGCGGCGCATGGCAAGTGTGCTCGTGGTCGAGGACGACCAGTTCGTGCGGTCGGCGCTGATCCGGCACCTGACCGACGCCGCCCACACCGTGCGCAGCGTCGGGACGGCGCTGGAGGCGCTGCGCGAGGTCGCCCATTTCCGGTTCGACGTGGTCGTGCTGGACCTCGGCCTGCCCGACCTCGACGGATCGGAGGCGCTGAAGATGCTGCGCGGCATCACCGACGTCCCCGTCATCATCGCCACCGCGCGCGACGACGAGACAGAAATCGTTCGCCTCTTGAACGCGGGGGCGGACGACTATCTGACGAAGCCCTTCTCCGTCGAGCACCTCTCCGCGCGGATGTCCGCCGTCCTGCGCCGCTCCCGCGCGAACGGCGCCGACACCGCCCCCTCCAGCGTCCTGAACGTCGGCGGCCTCACCGTCGACCCGCTGCGCCGCCAGGCCGAGTTGGACGGCGTCCGGCTCGACCTCACCCGCCGCGAGTTCGACCTGCTCGCCTTCCTGGCCGGACGCCCCGGCGTCGTCGTCCCCCGCAAGGAACTCCTCGCCGAGGTCTGGCAGCAGTCCTACGGCGACGACCAGACCATCGACGTCCATCTGTCCTGGCTACGAAGGAAGTTGGGTGAAACGGCGGCCAGGCCGCGCTATCTGCACACCCTGCGCGGCGTCGGTGTGAAGCTGGAGCCACCCGGCGGGGCGGAGCGACCGCGATGAGGTGGGCCCTGGTCAAGGTCTGTCTGGCGGTCACCGCGATGGTCGTGGTCGCCTTCGCCGTCCCGCTCGGCATGGTCGTCAAGGAACTCGCCCGCGACCGCGCCTTCTCCCACGCCGAACGCGAGGCCGCCGCCGTCGCCCCCGCCCTCTCCATCACCACCGACCGCGCCCAGTTGGAGCGGGTCGTGGCCGCCGCCGGCGCCGACGCCGGGATGGCCGTGCACCTCCCGGCGACCGGCGGGCAGGCGGCGTTCGACCTCGGCCACCGCCGCGCCGTCGAGGAGGACATCGCGACCGTGCGGAAGCTGGGCCGCGCCTCCACCACCGAGGTACCCGGCGGCTTCACCCTGCTCCAGCCGGTCGCCCTCAGCTCCGGCGCGGTCGCCGTCGTCGAGGTGTTCGTCCCGCAGGGCGAGGTCAGACACGGGGTCGGCATGGCCTGGGCCGTACTGGCCGGAGTCGGCGCCGCCCTGATCGTCGGCTCGGTCGCCGTCGCCGACCGGCTCGGCGTGCGCATGGTGCGGCCCGCCCAGCGCCTGGCCGACGGCGCGCACGAACTCGGCGAGGGCAAGCTCGGCGCCCGGGTCCCGGAGGAGGGCCCGACCGAACTGCGCCTGGCAGCAGCGGCGTTCAACGCGATGGCCGACCAGGTCATCCATCTCATGGCCAACGAACGGGAGTTGGCGGCCGACCTCTCCCACCGGCTGCGCACCCCGCTGACCGTACTGCGGCTCAACGCGGCCTCGCTCGGGGAGGGACCGGCCGCCGAACAGACCAGGGCGGCCGTCGCCCAGTTGGAGCGCGAGGTCGACACGATCATCCGGACCGCGCGGGAGACCCGGCCGCAGACGGCGGCGGCAGGACCAGGCGCCGGGTGCGACGCGGCGGAGGTGGTCCGGCAGCGGATGTCGTTCTGGTCGGCGCTCGCCGAGGACGAGGGCCGCAAGTGGCGGGTGGCCGGAGCCGACCGCCCGGTGCGGATACCCGTGGCCCGCGCCGACCTCGCCGCCGCGCTGGACGCCCTGCTGGGCAACGTCTTCCGGCACACCCCCGAGGGCACCGCCTTCGCGGTCGACGTCCACAACGCCGAGGACGCGGTGATCATGCTCGTCTCCGACGCGGGCCCCGGCATACCCGACCCGACGGCGGCGATGGCCCGCGGCCGGGGTTCGGGTACCGACGGCTCCACCGGCCTCGGCCTCGACATCGTGCGCCGACTCGCCGAGTCCACCGGCGGCGACGTCCGCATCGGCTCCTCGGTGCTCGGCGGCACGGAGATACGCATCTGGATACAACTCGACGGCCGCGAGCCGATACGCCGAGGACACCGGGGGGTGGTCAGGAAGCGGTGGGGGGTGGCGGTGCGGTGAGGGGGAGGGTGAGGGGGCGAGGGGGGGGCGGGGGAGGGGAGGGGCGAGAGGTCCGGGGGGTGAGGGGCCGGGAGTGAGGGACGGGGGGAGGGGCCGGGAGTGAGGGACGGGGGGAGGGGCCGGGGGTGAGGCGGCGGGGGGAGGGGGAGGGAGGGGAGGGAGGGGAGGGGGAGGGAGGGAAGAGAGCCAAACGACCCCCACCATTAACCACCCCCCATCCCACCCTTAAGCCCGCCCTAAGTCCCCCAACTCCCGTCCGTATCAAGGCGTTTGCCCGTTTCCGGGTCGCTAGCGTGCCTGCCGTACCCCCCTCCGTGAACCCGAAGGCAGGCACCCGCATGAGGACGCACCGGCGCAAGGTCAGCCGTAGGAACCAGGCGATCGGCGGTGCCGTGACCGTGGCGGTGATCAGCGGCGGCGCGCTCCTGTTCTCCGGTACCGCGCAGGCGGCCGGGGTCGGGGCCGCGTACACCAGGACCAGTGACTGGGAGACGGGGTACACGGGCCAGTACGTCGTGACGAACAACAGCGGGGCCACGCAACAGGACTGGACGCTGGAGTTCGACCTCCCGACCGGCGCCAAGCTCAGCTCGCTGTGGAACGCGCAGTCGGCTGTCAGTGGCGGGCATGTCACGGTGACGCCCGCCACGTGGGACACCGAGGGCCTCGCCCCGGGCAAGTCGGTCACCGTCGGCTTCGTCGTCACCGGCGAGGGCGACCCGGCCGGTTGCCTGGTCGACGACGCCGAGTGCTCCACCGGCGACGCCCCGGCCCCCGAGCCGACCGGCCGCCCGACGGAGGCCCCGACGGACACTCCCGCCGAGCCCGAACCCGAACCCCCGGCCGAGCCCGCCACCCCCTCGCAGAGCACCGGCACCGGGAACGACCCCGACCCCGGCACCGGAACCGCCGCCTCCGCAGGCTTCGCCCCCTACGTCGACACCTCGCTCTACCCCGCCTTCGACCTGCTGGCAGCCGCCGAAGCGACCGGCGTCAAGAACTACAACCTCGCCTTCGTCACCGACGGCGGCGGCTGCACCCCGAAGTGGGGCGGCGTCAGCGACCTCACCGACGACGCCGTCGCCGCACAGATCGGCGCCCTGCGCGGCAAGGGCGGCGATGTCCGGGTCTCCTTCGGCGGCGCGGCCGGTTCCGAACTGGCGACGACCTGCGCCTCGGCGGACGCGTTGGCGGCGGCCTACGGCAAGGCCGTCGACGCCTACCAGCTCACCAAGGTCGACTTCGACGTCGAGGGCGGGGCGCTGCCGAACACCGACGCCAACACCCGCCGCGCCCAGGCCATCGCGGAGCTTCAGTCCCGACACCCGGATCTGGACGTGTCGTTCACGCTGCCGGTGATGCCCGAGGGCCTCACCCAGGACGGCGTCGACCTGCTGGCGAACGCCAAGGCCAACGGGGTGCGGATCACCACCGTCAACGTCATGGCGATGGACTACGGCTCCTCGTACAGCGGCGACATGGGCACCTACGCGACGCAGGCGGCCACCGCGACGCAGGCCCAGGTCAAGAGCGTCCTCGGGCTCTCCGACGCCGACGCCTGGAAGGCGGTCGCGGTCACTCCGATGATCGGCGTCAACGACGTGGCGTCGGAGGTCTTCACGGTCGACGACGCGAGCGAGCTGGTGGAGTTCGCCGGCGCGAAGGGGCTCGGCTGGCTGTCGATGTGGTCGGCGACCCGCGACCAGCCGTGCGCCGACGGCGGCAAGAACACCGCGGACCCGATCTGTAGCTCGATCGCTCAGGACCCGTTCGCCTTCTCGAAGGCCTTCAACGCCTTCGACTGACCACCGGGGAACGAGGGCAGCGCGCCCCGGCCGGCCCCTTCCCCCATCCGGCCGGGGCGCGCACGTGTCCCTCGCGTCCCACCTCAGAATCCGCCGGGCCCACCAGGAC
Source organism: Streptomyces sp. NPDC091279 (assembly GCF_044757465.1). Lineage (NCBI taxonomy): Bacteria > Bacillati > Actinomycetota > Actinomycetes > Kitasatosporales > Streptomycetaceae > Streptomyces > Streptomyces sp. NPDC091279. Next base: position 60,270 of record NZ_JBIVVA010000018.1, read on the forward strand.
CGCCGGGCCCGCCGAATCCCCCGAACCCACCCGGTCCGCCGCCCGGACCGTGATGGTGGAAGCCGTCGAACAGCGCGTCGGCCAGCAGCATGCCGCCGACTCCGGCCGCCCCGGCCACCAGCGCCGTCTTCCACCAGGGCGAGCTGTACCAGCCGCCGGGGACCGAACGTCCGCCGACGACACCGCCCGGGTAGTAGTACGGGTTGGCCGCGCCCGGCCGCGCCGACGCCGTGTAGGTCTGGCCGTCGACAGTGACCTGACCGTCGGCCCCGACCTGCCCGGCGACCTGCCCGTTGACCCCGACGGCCGGCAGCGCGGGACCGGGGTCGAGACCGAGGGCGGTACGGGCGGCGCGCACATAGTGCAGCCCCTCCACCGCGGTCTGCGTCACCAGCGCGAACTGCGCCGGCGTCACCGCCCCGGCCAACTGCCCCTCGGCCGCCCGGCGTCGCTCCGAGGCATCGGCGAGCGCCTGAGCGGCAGCCCGGTTGTCCCCGGCGTCGAGCGTCGAGAGACTCCCGGACAGCCGCTCGACCCACCGCCAGGCCTCGGCCCCCACATCGGCGTCATAACCGGCACCCGCCTGAGCCCGAGCCTCATCCCGCCGCCGATTACTCATCACCAGGGCCCCACCAACGATCGCGACCACCAGCAACACCACAACGAACCCCACGACGACCTCCCATGACTTCAACTACAGCCATGAAAACCCCCCGCACTAAGAGCCCCCCACAAACCTCCTAAGCCCTCCCTGTGAACCCAACCAGCCAGAAAACCAACGCCCTGCTTTTAAGGGGCGCGGGGCTGATACGGACCTGCGGCTCCGCCGCACGGGCGCGACCAGCAGCGCCGCCCAACGTAGCCAACGCCCCGCATTTAAGGGGCGCGGGGAACTGCGCGCCCAGCCACAACGGCGCCGCACCCGCCCACAACCGGTCCCCCCTCCCCGCGAAGCGCCCAGCCACACCGGCTCATTGCCGCCAACGCCGCCAGCAACGCCCCGCTTGTAAGGGGCGCGGGGAACTGCGCGCCCAGCCACAATGGCGCAGCACCCGCCCACAACCGGTCCCCCCTCCCCCTTCTCTCTCCTCTCATCCCCCCAGGAATGGGGAACGGGGCGAGGTACTCCCCCCACAGGAACCCCGCCCCGCCCCGGCTCATGGGGCCGCCGCAACCCCGGCTAAAAGAACGCCAGTTCAGTGCCCCGGCACCCCCGGCAGAACCCCCGTACGCGCCGCCTCCCCATACCAGTAAGCACTGGACTTAGGCGTCCGAACCAACGACCCGTAGTCCACATACACCGCCCCGAACCGCTTCCCATACCCGTACGCCCACTCGAAGTTGTCCATCAGGGACCACAGGTAATACCCCCGCACATCCGCCCCGTCCGCGACAGCCCGCCGCACGGCGGACAGATGCCCGTGCAGATAGGCGATCCGCTCAGGATCATGCACCCGCCCCTCCGCGTCGGGCTTGTCGTCGTACGCCGCCCCGTTCTCGGTGATGTACAGCGGCAGCCCCGGCGCCTCCCGCGTGTACCGCATGATCAGCTCATGCAGCCCCGTCGGATCGATGGTCCACCCCATCTCCGTACGCTCCCCCGGCGTTTGATGGAAGTCGACATCGTCGGCCCCGGGCCACGGCGAGTGCTCACTCGCCCCGTGCCCATCGGCCCGCGCCCCCGAACGCGCCTCCTTGGCCCCCGAAACCAGCGCGGGCGTGTAGTAGTTGAGCCCCAGCGCGTCCAACGGCTGGTGGATCAGGGCGAGATCACCGTCCTGGACGTAGGCCCAGTCGGTGATCGGCGCGGTCGCGTCGAGCAACGACTGCGGATACGCCCCGTGCAGAATCGGCCCGTGGAAGACCCCGTTGGCGAGATCGTCGATGCGCCGGGCCGCCGCGAGGTCCGCGGGGTCCTGCGAAATGGGCCTGACGACGGACGAGTTGAGGCTGATGGCGACGGAGTTGCGGGCCGGCATGACGGAGCGCAGCGCGGTCGTGCCGAGCCCGTGCGCGAGGTTGAGATGGTGCGCGGCCCGCAACGTCGCCTCGGGGTCGGTCCGGCCGGGCGCGTGGACACCGGAGCCGTAGCCCAGAAAGGCGCTGCACCAGGGCTCGTTGAGGGTGATCCACTGCTCGACCCGGTCGCCGAGCGCCTCACCGACGATCTGCGCGTACTCGGCGAACCGATAGGCCGTGTCCCGCTCGGGCCAGCCGCCCGCGTCCTCCAACTCCTGGGGCAGGTCCCAGTGGTAGAGGGTGACGGCGGGCTTGATGCCGTGCGCGAGCAGCTCGTCGACGAGCCGCCGGTAGAAGTCGAGGCCGACCTGCACCGCGGGCCCCCGCCCGGTCGGCTGCACGCGCGGCCAGGAGATGGAGAACCGGTAGGCGCCCAGGCCGAGTTCGGCCATCAGCGCCACGTCGTCGCGGTAGCGGTGGTAGTGGTCGACAGCGATGTCACCGTGCTCACCGCCCTGCGTCTTGCCCGGGGTGTGGCTGAAGGTGTCCCAGATGGAGGGCGTACGGCCGCCTTCCCGCACCGCCCCCTCGATCTGGTAGGCGGAGGTCGCGGAGCCCCAGAGGAAGGCGGGCGGAAAGGTCACCGGCGTCGACGGCGTTGCGGACTCGGACATGAAGGCGCTCCCATGGATGGTCGTGGAGAGACGACGGGCAACAGACGACGGAAGGTAGAAGTGAGACGACGAAGACACGGGGAGACGGGGAGACGAGGGGACGAAGGGACCGGGGGAGGGAAGGGAGACGGACCGCCGGACCCGCACGCACCGCCCCCTCCCCCCCCACCACCCCCCAAACCCCGCACAGCGCAACGGAGTTGACGACCCGTCAACCCTTGATCGCACCCTGCATGATGCCGCCCACGATCTGCTTGCCGAACAGGATGAAGGCGAGGAGCAGCGGCAGCGTGCCGAGCAGCGCCCCCGCCATGATCACGGCCTGGTCCGGAACGTAGCCGGTGCCCAGGGAGTTGAGGGCGACCTGAACCGTGGGGTTCTGCTGGTTCAGGGCGATGATCGGCCACAGGAAGTCGTTCCACGCGAAGACGAACGTCAGCAGACCGAGCACCGCCATCGCGGGCCGCGCCGCCGGGAACACCACGTGCCACACGACCCGCAGACTGCTCGCCCCGTCCACCCGGGCCGCCTCGATCAGCTCGCTCGGCAGCGCCTGCACCAGGTACTGCCGCATGAAGAATGTGCCGAACGCCGTCACCAGCGTCGGCAGGATCACCGTCTGCAACTGGTTCGACCAGCCGAAGTCGCTCATCCACAAGTACAGCGGAACGACGGCGAGTTGGGGCGGGATCATCATCGTGCCGATGGTCATCAGCAGCAGGAACCCGGAGAACCGGAACCGCAGCTTGGCGAAGGCGAACCCGGCGAGGGTGGAGAACAGCACCGTGCTGACGGTGATGGACCCCGCGACGATGGTGCTGTTGAACATCGCCGTACCGAGCCCGGCCTGGTCCCAGGCCGCCGCCAGGTTCTTGAACAGGTTCGCGCCGAACCACAACGGCGGCGGGGTCTCCGCCAGCCGCCGGTCGGTGCGCGAGGCGGCGATCGCCGTCCACACCAGCGGCGCCAGCGAGACCAGCGCGAACACGGTCAGGACGACATACGTCACCGGACCCGCGTGCAGCTGCTTGCCCGCGCCCATCACCCGCCGGGTGCGGACCTTCTTCCCCGGCGCCCGCCGCTCGCGTGGCTGAGGCAACGTCAATTCGCTTGCTGTCATTGGGACTTCCTCAACCGTCGGGTGAGCAGCAGGTTGACCGCGGCGACGATCAGCAGGATCAGGAACATCGACCACGCGATCGCGGACGCCTTGCCGAGGTTCCCGATGATCCAGCCCTGGTCGTACATGTAGAGACCGAGCGTCTGGTACTGGTGCTCGGAGCCGCCCTTGGAGCCGCTGACCCCGCCGAACAGCAGGGGCTCACCGAAGAGTTGGGTCGCCCCTATGGTCGAGACGACCACCGTGAACAGGATCGTCGGCCGCAGCTGCGGAACCGTCACATGCAAGAACTGCTGCCACCGGTTGGCGCCGTCGAGCGCCGCCGACTCGTACAGGTCGGCCGGGATCGCCTGCATCGCCGCGAGATAGATCAGCGCGTTGTAGCCGGTCCACCGCCAGATCACGATGGACGACACCGCGACCTGCGAACCCACGTCGGATTCCCGCCAGTTGATGGCGTCGACGCCGAAGAAGTGCAGGACCCAGTTGACCATCCCGCCGTCCCACGAGTACAGCAGCGTGAAGACCAGCGTCGCCGCCGCCACCGAGGTCGCGTACGGGGTGAGCATCACGACCCGCCACACGGTCGAGCCGCGCAGATGGTAGTTGAGCAGATGCGCCAGCCAGATCGCCGCCATCAGCTGCGGGACCGTCGACAGGACACCGATGGTGAACGTGTTCTTCAGGGCGTTCCAGAAGAAGTCCGAGGCGAGCAGGTTGCGGTAGTTGTCCAGACCCGCCCAGGTCTGCTGGTCCAGCGCGGACAACTGCACGTTGTGCAGCGAGTACCAGGCCGTGTACAGCAGCGGGACCAGGGAGAACGCGCCGAAGATGAGGAAGAAGGGGGCGATGAACGCGTACGGCGACGCCTTCATGTCCCAGCGGTAGAGCCGACTGCGCCACGAGTCGGAACCCGGGGCCGGCCTACCGCGACCGCGAGCGCCCCCGGCCGCGTCCGGCTGGGAGCCGGACGCGGCCTCGGCACTCGACGCGGGGTCCGCGAGAGCCTGCTCGGAATCGGTCACTGGCCGAGCACGTCCTTGATCTCCTTGCCGGCCGCGTCCCAGCCCTGCGCCGGGGACTTGCCCTTCTGCTCCACCTGAAGGATGCCGACGTCGGTGATCGAGGTGCCGATCGGCTGGTCCTTCGCGCCGTGGTACTGCGACGGGATCGTCTTCGCCGAGTCGGAGAAGATCTGCGTGATCGGCGCGTCGGAGAAGTACGACGTGGTGTCGGCGGCGGGCTGCAACGTCGGGTACGCCGACGGCGTCGACGGGAAGCTGGCCTGCTTGGCGAAGACCTTGGCCTGCTGTGCGGGTGCGGTCAGCCACTTGGCCAGGGCGATGGCCTCCTTCTGGTGCTTTCCGGCCGTCGGGACGCCGACGAAGGAACCGCCCCAGTTGGCCGCGGTCGGCGCCGCCGCCACGTCCCAGTTGCCCTTGCCCGAGCCACCGGACTTCTGCTCGATGTAGCCCATCATCCAGGCGGGACAGGCCACCGTCGCGAACGAGCCGTTGGCGAAGCCCTGGTCCCACGGTTTGTCGAACTGCTTCAGCTTCGCGGACATGTCGCTGGTCGCCACCGACATCGCGACGTTCCAGGCCTTCTTCACACCGGGAGACGTGTCCCAGACGACGTTGCCGCCCTTGTCGTAGTAGGCCTCGGTCTCGCCGCCGATCGCCGCGTTGTAGACCGACGACGCCGAGTCCACGAACTTGGTGCCGGCGGGCGCCTTCTTCATGTACTCCTTGCCGAGATCGACGTACTTGGCCCAGTCGCCCTTCCACTGCGCGGCGAGTTTGGTGCGGTCCGTCTCCAGACCGGCCTTCTTGAAGAGGTCCTTGCGGTAGCAGATCGCCATCGGCCCGATGTCGGTGCCGAGCCCGATCAGCTTGCCGTCCTTGGTCGTGGCCTGGGCGTTCTTCCAATCCAGCCACTGGGTCTTGTCGACGTCCTTGCCCAGGTCGACGAACTTGTCGGCCTGCGTCTGCACCGCCTCGGTGATGTTGCCGACCTCGATCGCCTGGATGTCGTCGGTACCGGAACCGGCCTGCAACCGGGTCAGCACCTTCGGCCAGTACACATCGGTACGGGTGGTGACGTTCTCCTTGATGCTGATGTCCGGGTGCAACTTCATGTACGCGTCGTACAGCCCGGCCTGCTTGTAACCGAACACCCCGAAGGTGCCGATGGTCAGCGTGGTCCTGCCCTGGGCGTCACCGCCGTCGTTGGAGTTCGACGAGCCGTCCGCCGCGTTGTCGTCCGAGTCGCTGGCGCAGCCGGCCAGCAGCCCCGTGGTCAGCGCGGCGACGGCCGCGAGGGCCATCAGCCGGTGGGTCCTGCGGGTACTCGTGCGCATGGCGTCCTCCTGTTGCCTGACGTGCCGACCCCCCGGCCAACTGCACTGTTGGGCCCGTTGGTACTCGCTGCGGCTCGGGCGGGGAACGTGCGGGATATGTAGGTGTCAGGTACTGTGGGAGCGCTCCCACAAGTGATGTGTTGAAGGTTGGCCGGTTCCGGCGGGGGTGTCAAGGGAACGGGCAGGGCGGGATGCGTTCAGTTATCGGGACGTGAACTGGAATAGCGCGATCCGCCGGGCCGGGTCCGGGCCGCCCCGGTGGTGGATCGGCGCACAGTTTCGGACTGTTAAATTCCAGGCCAGCGAGACGACGACGGGGAAGGCGGGGCCCATGGCGAGCCACGGAACGCGGAGCCGCAGCGGTGGACGGCCCACCCTCGAAGAGGTCGCCGCCCGCGCGGGTGTCGGACGCGGCACGGTCTCCCGGGTGATCAACGGCTCGCCCCGGGTCAGCGACGCCACCCGGGCCGCCGTCGAGGCCGCCGTCGCCGAGCTGGGCTACGTCCCCAACACGGCCGCCCGCGCCCTCGCCGCCAACCGCACCGACGCGATCGCCCTGGTCGTCCCGGAGCCCGAGACCCGCTTCTTCGCCGAACCGTACTTCTCGGACATGCTCAAGGGCGTCGGCGCCGAACTCTCCGAGACCGAGATGCAGTTGCTGCTCATCTTCGCGGGCAACGACCGTGAACGGCAGCGTCTGGCCCAGTACTTGGCCGCGCACCGGGTGGACGGCGTCCTGCTGGTCTCGGTGCACGCCGACGACCCGTTGCCCGATCTGCTGGCCCAGTTGGAGATCCCGGCGGTGATCAGCGGCCCCCGTTCCGCCGCCGAGACGCTGACCTCGGTGGACTCCGACAACTACGGCGGCGCCCGCTCGGCCGTCGAGCACCTGCTGACCCGAGGGCGTCGCACCATAGCCCACATCACCGGCCGCCTCGACGTGTACGGTGCCCAGCGCCGCGTCGACGGCTACCGCGACGCCCTGCGTGACGCGGGCCACGGGGTCGACGAACTCCTCATCGCCCAGGGCGACTTCACCGAGGAGGGCGGTCGGCGCGCGATGACCGAGCTGCTCGGCAGGCGCCCCGATCTGGACGCCGTTTTCGCGGGCTCGGACGTGATGGCGGCCGGCGCCCGTCAGGTCCTGCGCGAACAGGGCCGCCGTATCCCGGACGACGTCGCGCTGGTCGGCTACGACGACTCGGCCATAGCCCGGCACATGGACCCGCCCCTGACCAGCGTGCGCCAGCCCATAGAGGAGATGGGGCGCCGCATGATCGACCTGCTCTTCGCCGAGATCGCCGACCGCCGCCCCTCGGCCTCCCGGGTCCCGGAACGCCGCCAGATGGTCCTGGCAACGGAACTGGTGATCCGTTCCTCGTCCTGAGCGCGGGAGTTGGCGGCGGGCGAGGTGGTGGGGGCGTGCGCCGTCTTGTCGTTCATCCGTGGGGGTGAGGTCTGGCGCCGGAAATGGATCAGCCGGTGGCCTCTTGCGAGGCCACCGGCTGATCTTTCAGGGTGAGTGACGGGACTTGAACCCGCGGCCACCTGGACCACAACCAGGTGCTCTACCAACTGAGCTACACCCACCATGACCGGTGCTTTTTGGTGTTTCCCGCACCGGCCAAGAAAAAGTGTACAGGGTCCGAAGGGGTGCTCGCGCCCCCCTATTCGCCCGCCACTAGGGGGCGCGCACCACGTGCTTCGCGGCGATCGCCCGCGCGGTCTCCGAGTCGGGTCCCGGCTGCGGGACGAACACGGCCTCGCGGTAGTAGCGCAGTTCCGCGATCGACTCGCGGATGTCGGCGAGGGCGCGGTGGTTGCCGTTCTTGTCGGGGCTGTTGAAGTAGGCCCTCGGGTACCAGCGGCGGGCCAGCTCCTTGACGCTGGACACGTCGACGATGCGGTAGTGGAGGTAGCTCTCCAGGGCCGGCATGTCCCGGCGCAGGAAGCCGCGGTCGGTGCCGACGGTGTTGCCGCACAGGGGGGCCTTGCCGGGTTCCTTGACGTGCTCGCGGATGTAGGCGAGGACCTGGGCCTCGGCGTCCGCGAGGGTGGTGCCGGTTGCCAGCTCGGCGAGGAGGCCGGAGGTGGTGTGCATCTGGCGCACGATCTCCGGCATGGTCTCCAGGGAGCGGTCTGGGGGGCGGATGACGATGTCGACGCCGTCGCCGAGCACGTTCAGTTCTGAGTCGGTGACTAGGGCGGCTACTTCGATGAGAGCGTCGGCGGACAGCGAGAGGCCGGTCATCTCGCAGTCGATCCACACCATGCGATCGTTCATGGGTTCACCATACGGTGGGGTGTCTGCGGGGGAGCCTCCGCGTCGGGGTGGGCGCCCCTGGCCTGTGCTTCCTGGCTCGGGCACGAGACCCTGGGGGCTCCGCCCCCAGACCCCCTGTCGGCCTGGACGGCCTCGTCCTCAAACGCCGGACGGGCTGATGGGTGCCGCGTCGGCCTGTATGCGCCCGCATGCACCGGAACGCCGGCCGGAGCTGGGTGCTCTCGGCCGGCGTTCTGTGGGTTCTCTGTGGGGCTGGTGTTACATGCCGCTGCGTTGGCCTGGGAGGCTGGCTCTGGCCTGGGCGTACGGGTCCTGGGTGGATGCCGTGGTGGCCAGGGGGGTGCGGCGGGCCTGCATCGGGACCGGGCCCTCCGGGTGGAGGAGGGGGACCGGACTCGGGTCGGGGTCGGTCGAGCGGTCCTGCTGGGGGCGGCGGGCCCGGTAGGCCGCACGGTACGCCGCCGGGGACGAACCGAGCTGCCTGCGGAAATGGCCCCGCAGCGCCACCGGCGAACGGAAGCCGCAGCGGCCCGCGACCTCGTCCACCGAGTAGTCCGACGTCTCCAGGAGGCGTTGCGCCTGGAGCACCCGCTGGGTGATCAGCCACTGGAGCGGGGCACTGCCCGTCAGCGACCGGAACCTGCGGTCGAACGTACGGCGGCTCATATAGGCGCGCGCGGCCAGCGTCTCCACGTCGAACTGCTCGTGGAGATGTTCCAGCGCCCAGGCGACGACCTCGGCGAGCGGGTCGGCGCCGATCTCCTCTGGTAAAGACCTGTCGAGATAGCGCTCCTGGCCACCGGTCCGGCGCGGCGGTACCACCAGGCGCCGGGCCAGCGCACCGGCCGCCTCGTTGCCGTGGTCCGTCCGCACGATGTGGAGGCACAGGTCGATCCCGGCCGCGGTGCCCGCGGAGGTCAGGACGTCGCCGTCGTCGACGAACAGTTCGCGTGGGTCCACATGGACCGACGGATACCGTTTCGCCAGGGTCGGCGCGTACATCCAGTGCGTGGTGGCCGGGCGCCCGTCCAGCAGGCCCGCGGCCGCCAGCACGAACGCGCCGGTGCACAGGCCCACGATGCGGGCCCCCTCCTCATGCGCCCGGCGCAGTGCGTCGAGTGCCTCCTCCGGTGGCGGGGAGGTGATCGAACGCCAGGCCGGTACGACGACCGTGCCCGCCCGCGCGATCGCTTCCAGGCCATGTGGTGCGGTCAGTTCCAGCCCGCCGGTGGTCCGTAGCGGTCCCTCTTCGCCCCCGCACACCAAGAGGCGGTAACGGGGCACGCCGGCGTCCTGGCGGTCGATCCCGAACACCGACAGTGGTATGGAACTCTCGAAGATGGGGCCGCCGCTGAACAGCAGCACCGCGACGATCTCCTTGCGGCGTCGCCCGGAAAGCTTCCGGGCCGCGGCTTCCGGCGCGGCAGTGGAGTCGTGGCTCATCCTGCTAAGCCCCCCTCGGTGGTCGCGGCTCCTCGGTTGTGTCGCTCCTGCACGTTTCCCCTCGGTCCTGCACGAGTCCCCCGCCGTAAGACAGTCAAGATCGAATCTACTGCGTCCCGTGGCGCCGAGATGACCAGGTTCGGCACTCGGCACATTGTCGACTTGGCAACTTGGCGTGAAGCATTCGATCACGAAGCGTTGCACTCGTGGGGCGTGCAGGGAAGTGCGCCTTGTCGCCGTGGCCAATCCGCGTAGGGTGCGCACGACCCCGTGGACCCTTTCCGTGCAGGTGGAACGGGGGTTGGGGGGTGGTGGGGGCCGGAAATGCGCGGTGGCCGGAAGTTGGCTGAAAACAGGTGTGTGGCAGCGCGAAAACCGGTCAGCCGACCGGTGTGGTCCCTCCCGTGTGCCGCCCGCCCTGATGCGGGTGGTGGGGGCCCGCCGGGGTCCGCTGCCGGTGCCCCTGGAGCGGCACCCGCTCGTCCTCGGCGGCGAGTTGGGCGGGGAGTCTGGCCGCGCCCCGCTCCGACTGATGCAGCAGCAGCCGGCAGACGGCGGTGACGGCCGCGAGCCCGAGTGCCGTACCCGTGGCACCGGCCAGCGAGCTGCCGTACCAGAGGAGCACCACCGGGACCAGGACGCAGCTGAACGCCGCCCAGCGGACGACATCGGTCGCCGATTCCTGGCGCGGGTGAGGGGGCGCGTGCGGGGGTTCGGGGGTGGGGTGCGGTCCGGACATGGGTGCTCCCTGGGGCCGAGGCTCAGGGTGTTCAACGCATGTTCGAGCGGTCGGTCACTGTACGCCCGCGTGCGCCGGCGGATGAACACTGTGGAAACCGCCTGTACGGCGCAGCAACCATTGCGTTACGGGCGCCCCCTCGGGCATGCTCCGTGGAACCCTCACGCACCGAGGACGCGGTGAGGGCGGGAACTGGGTCGAAGGAGGCGTGCCGCCGTACCCTTGGGGGTATGGGGTTGGGAAGATGATTCCCGGACACAGCTCCGCCGCACCCTGTTGTCCCACCCACTAAAGGATCACGACGCCGAGACAGCCATGGCCGGTCACGAATTCTTCGAACCCGCGGACCGCAAGCGGCCCGTCGCCGATCCCACGGCGACCGACCCTCTGGCGGCCGAAGAGCCCCGTCAATCCTGCGATCCCGCGTTCAAGCACGGCGTCGTCGTCGGCTTCGACGGCTCGACGTCCAGTGAGCGCGCGCTCGCCTATGCCATCGGCATGGCCTGTCGGTCCGGCTCCGGCCTGATCATCGTCCATGTCGCCAACCGGCTGCCGACCACGGTCTGGGCGGGGTGTGAGCCGCCCGTCTTCGTGGACGTGCCGGATCATCGCACCGAGGTGCTGGGGCTTGAGTTGGCCTGCGCCGAGTATCTCTCCGAGGTGCCCTGGATTCTTGTCGAGCGTGGCGGGGACATCTGCCATGAGCTGGAGGAAGTGGGGCGGGAGTATGAGGCCGACGCGATTGTCGTGGGTTCCACCCACGGGATCGTGGGGCGGATCTTCGGCTCTGTCGCCGGGAGGTTGGCCAAGCGGGCGCAGCGGCCTGTGATCGTCATCCCGTGAGGCGGGGTGGCCTCGGGCTGCCCGCCAACTCCCTGTGCGCCGAGGGCGCGACGTGAAGGACCCCCCGTCTGCGGTGGCAGTACGTGGGGGTCCCTTGTGCTGAGTGGCCTCTTGAGCCCGGTGGGGGCTTCTCGCGCAGTTCCCCGCGCCCCTAAAAACAACGCCGCAAGCGCCTACGCGGCCGCGAGACGAGCCAACGGCCCCCGCCCCTGAACGGCCCCGTCGCGGCGCCCGTTGGAGAGGCCCCGAACCACAACAGTCCCCTTCGGGAACCCGTTGGCACGGCTCCGCCCCTGAACCGCCCCCTTCAGGGCGCCCGTTGACGGTCCCGCCCCGAACGGCCCCCTTCGAGACACCCGCCGACGAGACCCCGAACCCGGACGGCCCCACACCACAGCCCGTCGGCATCGCCTCGCCCCCGGTCCGCCACCCGTCGGCGCGGTCCCGCCCCCGAACGGCGTCCAGCCCGGCGCCCGTTGGCGAGGCCCCGAACTCGAACGGCGTCCAGCCCGGCGCCCGTTGGCGAGGCCGGTCCCTGAACCGCCCCCGTCCCGCCGCCGCCCGTTGACGGGCCCCGCCCCCGAACGGCCTCGGACCGCAGCCCGTTGGTGAGGCGCCGTCCCCGAACGCCCCCGTCCCACCGCCCGCTGGCGTGGTCACGCCCCCGAACGGCGTCCAGCCCAGCGCTCGTTGGCGACGCCCCGAATCCGAATGGCCCCCGGCCCGTCGTCCGTTGGCGAGGAACCGTCCTCGAACTGTCTCCGGCCCGCTGCCGGTTGGCGTGGCCTCGCCCCCGGACCGCCCCGGTCCGGCGCCCGTCGGCGCGGTCCCGAACTCGAACGGCTTCCAGCCTGGCGCCCGTTGGCGAGGCCGGTCCCTGAACCGCCCCCGTCCCACCGCCCGTTGACGGGCCCCGCCCCCGAGCGGCCGCGTCGCGCTGCCCGTTGGCGAGGTCCCGTCCTCGAACCGCCTCCGGCCCGCAGCCGGTTGGCGTGGCCTCGCCCCCGAGCCGCCCCCGGCCCGCGGTCCGTCGGCGCGGTCTCGAATCCGAACGGCGTCCAGCCCGGCGCCCGTTGGCGCTGTCCCGCCCCCGAACGGCTTCCAGCCTGGCGCCCGTTGGCGCGGCTTCGTCCATGAACCGACCCCGCCGTGCCGCCGTTGGTGAGGCGCCGAAACCGAATGGGCCTCGGCCTGGCGCCCGTTGGCGAGGCCCCGAATCCGAATGGGCCCCGGGCCGACGCCCGTTGACGGGCCCCAACCCCGGACGGTGCCCTTCGGGGCGGCTGTTGGTGAGGTCCAGCCATGAACCGCCGCCAGTCCGCAGCCCGTTGGCGAGGCCCCGCCCTCGAACGGCCCCCTTCGAGGACGCGCGTTGGGGAGGCGCCGCCCCCGGACGGCCCCTTTCGGGGACGCGCGTTGGGGAGGCGCCGCCCCCGGACGGCCCCCTTCGGGGACGCGCGTTGGGGAGGCGCCGCCCCCGGACGGCCCCTTTCGGGGACGCCCGTTGGCGAGGCCTCGCCCTCGAACGGTCCCCTTCGGGGACGTGCGTTGGTGGGGGCTCCCCGCGAAACGCCTCCACTCCGCTGCCCGTTGGTGGGGCTCGGCCGCGCTGCTTGGTTACTCCACCGTTACTGACTTGGCGAGGTTTCGGGGCTTGTCTATGTCTCGGCCCAGGGTCAGGGCCGTGTGGTAGGCGAGGAGTTGGAGGGGGATGCCCAGGAGGATGGGGTCGAGTTCGTCCTCGTTCTTCGGGACGACGATGGTCTCGTCGGCCTTCTCCTGGTGGCGGTGGGCCACCGCGAGGATGCGGCCGCTGCGGGCCTTGATCTCCTCCAGAGCCGCGCGGTTCTTCTCCAGGAGGTCGTCGTCGGGGACGATCGCGACCGTGGGCAGCGCCGGTTCGATGAGGGCCAGCGGGCCGTGCTTCAACTCCGAGGCGGGGTAGGCCTCCGCGTGGATGTAGGAGACCTCCTTGAGCTTGAGGGAGGCCTCGCGGGCGACCGGGTAGCCACGGACGCGGCCGATGAAGAGCATCGAACGGGCGTCGGCGTACTGCTGCGCCAGCTTCTTGACCTCTTCCTCCTGGTCGAGGATCTCGGTGATCTGGGCGGGCAGCCGGCGCAGCCCCTCGATGATCCGCTTGCCGTCGCGGACGGAGAGGTCACGGGTGCGGCCCAGATGCAGGGCGAGCAGCGCGAAGGCGACCGTGGTGTTGGTGAAGCACTTGGTGGAGACGACGCAGACCTCCGGGCCCGCGTGCACATAGATGCCGCCGTCGGCCTCGCGGGCGATGGCGGAGCCGACGACGTTGACGACGCCGAGGACCCGGGCGCCCTTGCGCTTCAGTTCCTGGACGGCGGCCAGCACGTCGTAGGTCTCGCCGGACTGGGAGACGGCGACGTACAGGGTGTCGGGGTCGACGACGGCGTTGCGGTAGCGGAACTCGGAGGCGGGCTCGGCGTCGGCGGGGATGCGGGCCAGCTCCTCGATCATCTGGGCGCCGATCATGCCCGCGTGGTACGAGGTGCCGCAGCCGAGGATCTTGACCCGGCGGATGCGGCGGGCCTCCCGGGCGTCGAGGTTGAGGCCGCCGAGGTGGACGGTGGAGAAACGCTCGTCGATCCGGCCGCGCAGCACCCGGTCCACGGCGTCGGCCTGCTCGTGGATCTCCTTGTGCATATAGGTGTCGTGGCCGCCCATGTCGTAGGAGGCGGCCTCCCACTCGACGGTGGTCGGCTCGGACGTGGTGCGGGTGCCCTCGGTGGTGTAGGTGCGGAAGTCGTCGGCCTTGAGGGTCGCCATCTCGCCGTCGTCGAGCGTCACTATCTGGCGGGTGTGGGCCACCAGCGCCGCGATGTCGGAGGCGACGAACATCTCCTTCTCGCCGATGCCGAGGACGACCGGGGAGCCGTTGCGGGCCACCACGATGCGCTCGGGGAAGTCGGCGTGCAGGACGGCGATGCCGTACGTGCCCTCGACCAGGCGGACCGTCTCGCGGACCTTCTCCTCCAGGGTCGGGGCCTGGGAGCGGGCGATGAGGTGGACGAGGACCTCGGTGTCGGTCTCGGACAGGAAGACGACGTCGTCCGCCTCCAGCTTGCGGCGCAGGTCGGAGGCGTTGTCGATGATGCCGTTGTGGACGACGGCGACCTTGCCCTCGGCGTCCAGGTGCGGGTGGGCGTTGACGTCGGAGGGGGCGCCGTGGGTGGCCCAGCGGGTGTGGGCGATGCCGGTGGTGCCCTTGAAGCGGGCCGGCACCTTGGCCTCCAGGTCGCGCACCCGGCCCTTGGCCTTGACGCTCTTGAGCCCGGCCGTCTTCGGGGAGGTGACGGCGATGCCCGCCGAGTCGTAGCCCCGGTACTCCAGGCGCTGGAGGCCTTCGAGCAGGAGGGGAGCGACGTCACGCTTCCCGATGTAACCGACGATTCCACACATACAGGTCTGTTCCTCAGCCGTAGACGATGCGGCGCAGCTGGCGGAGCGTCAGCTCCGGCGGCGCGACCGCGCGGTAGTGGAGATCCGCCTCGATCCGTTCGAAGATCTCCGCGTTCACCAGGCCCTGGGCCTGGAGCTCGCGGTGGCGGCGACGGACGTACGCCTCGGTCGTCTCGTCGAAGTAGGCGAGCACGTCCTGGACCACGCGCAGCGCTTCGCCCCGGTTGAGGGGGGTCGAGCGCGTCAGATGATCAACAAGTTCGTCGTGCACCCGGTTGATCCTGGGGTACGAGGAAACGTTTCGCAAGAATCCTGCCCGTTTTCGGGCAAGTGGCTGTTGAAACTCTTATGGGGGGCTGTTCGCACCCTGTCCATCCTGTGTCTTGCGGTGTGACGCCTCGGGCGACCAGTTTCAGACGTCATGGACATTCCTCGTATGGGCGTACCCGAGCAGCTCGCCGATCGCATGAGCATGGCCGAGCAGCACGAATACCTCCGCGCCAGGTTCTCCCGGCGCACGATGATCAGAGGCGGTGCCGTGACGATCGGCGCCGTCACCGGCGGCGCGTTCGTGCCCGGCGCCGTCGCCCAGGCCGCCGTTCCGACCCGGGCGACCGCTCCCGCCACCGAGACCGTCGACGGCGCGCTCGTCGCCCCCTTCGGCCGGCACCTCGCCTACGGCAACGACCCGCGCACCGAGATGACCGTCTCCTGGCAGGTGCCGGTCGCGGTGAAGAAGCCGTTCATCCGGATCGGCGCCCATCCGTGGGACCTGTCCCGGAAGATCGACGCCGAGGTCCGCACCCTTTACACCCCGGCCGGTGTCGGCGCCGGCGCCGACCACACGCAGTACTACCTGCACGCGAAACTCAGCCACCTGCGCCCCGGCCAGACGTACTACTACGGCGTCGGCCACCAGGGCTTCGACCCGGCCGCCGCGCACCTGACCGGCACCCTGGGCACCTTCACCACCGCGCCCGACCACAAGAAGGCGTTCACCTTCACGGCCTTCGGTGACGAGGGCGTCGGCTACCACGGGCTCGCCAACAACAGCCTGCTGCTCGGCCAGAACCCGGCCTTCCACCTGCACGCGGGTGACATCGCCTACGCCGACCCGACGGGTTCCGGCCAGTCCTCGGACACCGGGTTCGACGCGCGGGTGTGGGACCAGTTCCTCGCGCAGACCGAGTCGGTCGCCAAGTCGGTGCCGTGGATGCCGGCCTACGGCAACCACGACATGGAGGCCTGGTACGCGCCGCACGGCTACGGCGGCGAGGAGGCCCGCTGGAACCTCCCCGACAACGGCCCCGACAAGAAGAACCTGCCGGGCGTCTACTCCTTCGTCTACGGCAACACGGCGATCATCTCGCTCGACGCCAACGACATCTCGTTCGAGATCCCGGCCAACCTCGGCCTCTCGGGCGGCACCCAGACCACGTGGCTGGAGACCCAGCTCAAGAAGTACCGGGCCGCGAAGGACGTCGATTTCGTCGTCGTCTTCTTCCACCACTGCGCCTACTGCACCTCCACCGCGCACGCCTCGGAGGGGGGCGTGCGCCAGGAGTGGGTGCCGCTGTTCGAGAAGTACCACGTGGATCTGGTCATCAACGGCCACAACCACCAGTACGAGCGCACCGACGTCATCAAGGGCGGCAAGGTCACCAAGAAGCTCCCGATCGGCGGCACCGCCTACCCGGAGACCGACGGGGTCGTCTATGTGACGGCGGGCGCGGCCGGGCGCAGCCTCTACGCGTTCAGCGCCCCGCTCTCCTACGAGGGCCACGAGAAAGAGGTCGAGTCGGTGGCCTCCTTCGTCAACACCAAGTCCGGCAAGGTCGACGAGACGGTCACCTGGTCGCGGGTGCGCTACCTCGACTACTCGTTCCTGCGGGTCGATGTCACCCCGGCCGCCACGGGCCGTTACGCCACCCTCACGGTGCGGGGCATCGCCGAGACCGGTGACCGGATCGACCACTTCACGGTGGCCAGGCGGGCCAAGTAGCAAGCGGGCGGCGGGAGTTCACAGCCGTTTCAGGACCGCCTGTTTGGCCCGGGTGAACTCCTCGTCCGTCAGGACGCCCGCGTGGCGCAGTGCGCCCAGCTCCCGCAGCCGTCGCAGCAGCGCGTCGTGGTCGTCCTCGACGGGCGGCCGCGACGGCTGTCCGGCTTCCACAACGGCGTCAACGGCGTCAACGGCGGCGGCGTCGACAGCGGCGGCGGCGACGGCGGCCGGGTGCGGGAGGCGGGCCTGCACGGCGGCGGCTACCAGGGCCATCAGCGGGTCCTTCCTGAACCCCCACAGCTCCACCGCGTGCGGGTCGTGCTTGGCCGCAGCTCTGGTCGCCGCACCCCGCACCCCGAACCGCAGATGCCCGTTCTCCAGCCCCGTCGACGGCACCCATTCGACGCCGGTGAGGTCGCCGACGGCCAGCGTGCGGGGGCCGGCGGCGGACTTGGCGTCCTCGGTCTTCCAGTTCCACTCCAGGCGCACCCGCTCGCCGTCGAAGTGGACGGTGCCGTCCCCGGCGGAGACCGACAGCGGCAGGGCGGGCCCCGGCACCAGGAACTCGGTGACCGGCCCCGACGGGACCCGGGCCAGGGACAGGGCGGCCCGGACCTCGTCCACGACATACGCGGCGACGCCGTAGCGGTCGGATTCCACCAGGAGTTGGTAGGGGTCGTGGGGCTCGGTGAGGCGGCCGCCGGTGGCGTGCAGCAGCGGGTCGGCGCCGTCGCGCAGCCGGAGTCTCAACCGGCCGTTCCTGCGGCCCTGTTCGAAGGAGACGCCCGCCAACGCGCCCAGCGGGACGGTGAGTTCACCGCGTGTCCGGCGGAACAGGCTGACGCCCTTGTCGCGGCCCGGGGTCAGTCGCAGGACGTCGCCGTCCAACACCCAGCTGCCGTCCTTCTGAAGGATCTCCGCCATGGGGAGATTCTTCCACCGCGGCCCGGGAACGCGATGCGGCGGAACATGAGGGCGGGCACCCCGCAGGACCGTACTCCGGGGTGCCCGCCGGTCTGGGGGAGCCGTCAGAGCCCGGCGAGCGGGTTCGTCAGGGTGCCGGCGAACTGGAGTGCGCCGGACGGGTCGGCCAGGTCCACCATCTGCTTGTTGTTGCGCAGCTGGAGCCGGTTGAGGCAGGACCGCGAGAACTCGGGCGCGAACATGTCGAACTCCTCGAATTTCGCGGCGAGTTCGGGCACCTGCGCCTGATACTCACGGGTGATCTCGGCGACCGTCCGCCAGAACTCGTCCTCGCTGAGGACGCCCTCGGCGGCGAGGTTCGCGGCGAGGAAGCGGAAGAAGCAGTCGAAGACGTCCGTGAAGATCGACAGGAGTTTCTTGTCGTCGGGGACCTCCACCCGGATGCGCCGTACCTCGGGCGGCAGCACCGCGTCCGGGTCCATCACCGCGATCTCCTCGGCGATGTCCTTGTAGATCGCCCGCGCCACCACGCCGTCCTTCAGCACCAGGATGACGTTCTCGCCGTGCGGCATGTACACCAGGTCGTAGGCGTAGAAGCTGTGCAGCAACGGGGTGAAGTAGGCCCGCAGATAGTGCCGCAGCCACTCGGCCGGGGCGAGGCCGGACCGCTCGATGAGCGCGCCGGCGAAGGAGGCGCCCTCGTGGTCGAGGTGGACCAGGGAGGCCATCGTGGCGAGCGACTCGCCCTCCTGGAGGGAGGCCACCGGGCTCTCCCGCCACAGCGCGGCGAGCATTTTCCGGTACGGCGAGTAGCGGTCGGTCGCGTTCTCGTACTCCAGGTGCCGGTAGCCGACGGCGGCCCGCTCCCGGATGACCGACAGACCCGTCGACTTCAGCACCGGGTCGCCCTCGATGAGCTGCGCGAGCCAGTCGTTGATGGCCGGGGTGGCCTCCATGTACGCGGCCGAAAGTCCGCGCATGAAGCCCATGTTGAGGACCGAGAGGGCCGTTTTCACATAGTGCTTCTCGGGGTTCGAGCGGTTGAAGAACGTGCGGATCGACTGCTGCGCCAGGTACTCGTCGTCGCCCTCGCCCACGCAGACCAGGTGGCGGCGGGCGACCTCGGCGGCGAAGGTGACCGACAGTTTGTTCCACCACTGCCAGGGGTGGACCGGGATGAAGAGGTAGTCGGCCGGGTCGAGGCCCTGCTCGGTGAGGTGGGCGCGGAACCGCTCGACGGTCTTCTCGCCCAACTCGGCGCGCAGGAACGACTCGTACTCGATGCCGACGCCCGCCGTGAACGCGGCGCGCTCGCGGTGCGCGGCCAGCCACACCAGGCTCACCGGGTGCGCGGTCTCGGGGGCGTAGGCGAGGTACTCGTGGACGCCGAAGCCGAGCCGGCCGTTGTTGGCGACGAAGCAGGGGTGGCCCTCGGTCATCCCGGTCTCGATGGCCTGGAAGTCGCTGGTCACCAGCTCGGCGACGGGGATCTGCGGCTTGGTCAGTTTGAAGCAGGTCCCCGACAGGGTCGAGGAGATCTCCTCCAGGTAGACCGGCAGGATCTCCTCGCTCAGCCCCAGGGTCTCGCGCAGCTCGATGAAGAAGTCCAGGGCGGCGAGCGGGAGTTCGGCGTTGTCGCGGTGCCGGGTGATGGAGTCGGCGGCCACCTGCCAGTGGTCCAGGGCGTGCCGGGTGGCGGTGAACCGGTAGTGGGTCAGACCGTCGTCGCTGCGCACGACGTAGGTGTCGCCGTCCGGCTCCGGTGTGAACAGGCGCTCGTGGGCGAACTCGGCGAGTGCCTTGCGGATCAGCTGGCGGTTGGCCGTCTCCCAGCGCTCGGGGGAGAGGTGGGCGACGGAGTCGGTGAGGCTCATCGGGTCGCTCCCGTCGCGGCGGCGAACTGCTGGCGGGTGCAGAAGCTCAACAAGGCTTTTTTCTCCGGCTTCTGGATCTCGTGGTGGGGCACGAAGCCCACGGCCTCGTTCAGGGCGTGGACGGCCGTGTTGGACACGTCCGGTTCGACGACGACGCGCTCGGTGGCCGGGTCGGTGAAGAGGTGGGCCATCACCGCGGTGATGACGGCCCGGGTGAACCCGTGCACGGGGCGGTCGGTGGGGGCGACCAGGAAGTGCATGCCGACATCGCCGGGCAACGGCTCGTAGAGGCCGACCAGTTCGCGGTGGGCGGGGTCGTAGTACTCCATGAGGAACGCGGGCGCCCCGTCATGCAGGCCGAGCAGGGCGTGGTGGTGCTCGTCGGCGGCTATCTCCAGGTAGGCGCGCTCGACGTCCTCCTGGCGGGCGTCCTGCATCATCCAGTAGGCGGCCTTCGGGTCGGTGACCCAGGTGTGCAGCAGGGCGCCGTCGGCGACGGGGTCCAGCGGGCGCAGGGTGAGCGGGCCGATGGCGGTGGTGGCACTCATACGGAGAACTCCTGGAACGCGATGGACTTCTCGACGGGGTAGTACTCGCTGCCGAGCAGCTCCCGGATGATGAAGCTGTTGCGGTAGGCGCCCATGCCGAGGTCGGGTGAGGTGATGGAGTGCGTGTGCACCCCGGCGTTCTGGAGGAAGACGCCCCGCCCGGTGACGTCGATGGCGTAGTTGCGGGCGACGTCGAACTGGCCGTGGCTGTCGTAGCGCAGCCGGTCTTTCAGGGGCGCCAGGAATGCGGGCTCGGCGTACTTGTAGCCGGTCGCGAGCACCAACCCCTGGGACTCCAGGTCGAATTCCCTGCCCTGCTCCTCCTGGCGGAACGACAGGGTGTAGCTGCCGTTCTCGTAACGGGCGCCGGTGAGCGCCGAGTTGGTGAGCAGGCGGGTGGGGACCGGGCCGCCGATGTTCTTCTGGTAGAGCAGGTCGAAGATCTCGTTGATCAGCTCGCCGTCGATGCCCTTGAACAGGCCCTTCTGCTCCGTCGTCAGCCGGTAGCGGGTCTCCTCGGGCAGCTCGCGGAAGTAGTCGATGTACTCCGGGGAGGTCATCTCCAGGGTGAGCTTGGTGTACTCCAGCGGGAAGAACCGCGGGGAGCGGGTGACCCAGTTGAGGCGGTAGCCGTGGACGTCGATCTCGCCCAGCAGGTCGTAGTAGATCTCGGCGGCGGACTGGCCGCTGCCGACCAGGGTGATCGACTCTTTTTTCACCAGTTCCGAACGGTGCTGCACATAGCGGGAGTTGTGCAGCAGGTCCCCGCCGAGGTCCCGGCAGGCCTCCGGGATGTACGGGGGCGTGCCGGTGCCCAGGACCAGGTGCCGGGCGCGGTACACGTCACCGGCGGTGGTGCGCACGGCGTACAGCTCGGCGGCCTCGTCGTAGGTGACCTCGGCGACCGTGGTGGAGAAGCGCACCGACGTCAGTTTGTTCGCGGCCCAGCGGCAGTAGTCGTCGTACTCGACGCGCAGCGGGTAGAAGTTCTCCCGGATGTAGAACGCGTAGAGCCGGCCGCGTTCTTTCAGGTAGTTGAGGAACGAGTACGGGGAGGTCGGGTCGGCGAGGGTGACCAGGTCCGACATGAACGGCGTCTGGAGGTGGGCGCCGTCCAGGAACATCCCCGCGTGCCACTCGAAGTCCGGCTTCGACTCCAGGAAGACGCCGTCGAGTTCGGTGATCGGCTCGGTCAGGCAGGCGAGCCCGAGGTTGAATGGGCCGAGCCCGATGCCCACGAAGTCGTAGGTCTTTTTCGTGGGGTCAGCAAGCGCGGTCAAGGGACTCTCCCAGGTACTGCTCGGCGTGGCCGGCGATCAGGTCGAGGACGGCGGTGAGGTCGTCCGTGGTGGTCTCGGGGTTGAGCAGGGTGAACTTCAGGTAGTGCCGGGCGCCGACCTTGGTGCCCGCGACCACCGCGTCACCGGAGGCGAACAGGGCCTTGCGGGCGTACAGGTTGGCGCGGTCGATCTCGGAGGGGTCGGTGACGGCGGCCGGTATGTAGCGGAACACCAGCGTGGACAGCGACGGCTCGGTGACGACGTCGAAGCGGGGGTCGGCGGCGAGCAGTTTCCAGCCCTCGGCGGTCAGGTCGCAGACCTCGTCGAAGAGCTGTCCGATGCCGTCGGCGCCCATCGTGCGCAGCGTCATCCACAGCTTCAGCGCGTCGAAACGGCGGGTGGTCTGGAGGGACTTGTCGACCTGGTTGGGGATGCGCTCGGTGACCATGCGGCGCGGGTTGAGGTACTCGGCGTGGTAGGTCGCGTGCCGCAGGGTGGCGGTGTCCCGCACCAGCACGGCGGACGAACTCACCGGCTGGAAGAAGGACTTGTGGTAGTCGACGGTGACGGAGTCGGCGCGCTCGATGCCGTCGATGCGGTCGCGGTACTTCACCGAGGCGAGCAGCCCGCAGCCGTAGGCGGCGTCGACATGCATCCAGGTGCCGTACTGGGCGCAGAGTTCGGCGATCTCGGGCAGCGGGTCGATGGAGCCGAAGTCGGTGGTGCCGGCGGTGGCCACGACGGCCATCGGGACCAGGCCCTCGCTCACGCAGCGCTCCAACTCCCGTGCCAGCGCCACCGTCTGCATCCGCTTGTCGTGGTCGACGGGGACGGAGACGACCGCGTCCTGGCCGAGCCCGAGCAGTTTCGCGGACTTCTTCACGCTGAAGTGGCTGACCTCGGAGGCGAAGATGCGCAGTTTCCCGAGCGCCGCGGGACCGTCCGCGCCGTCCTTGCCGGGCTTGGCCTCCTCGCGGGCGAGCAGCAGCGCCTGGAGGTTGGACTGGGTGCCGCCGGAGGTGAACACGCCGTCGGCGGCCGGGCCGAGGCCGATGCGCGCGGTGGTCCAGTCGATCAGTTTGCGTTCGATCAGCGTGCCGCCGGCCGACTGGTCCCAGGTGTCCAGGGAGGAGTTGACGGCGGAGAGCACGGCCTCGCCGAGCACGGCCGGGATGACGACCGGGCAGTTGAGGTGGGCGAGGTAGCGGGGGTGGTGGAAGTAGACGGCGTCCCGGAGGTAGACCTCCTCCAGCTCGTCCAGGACGGCCGCGGTGTCGTGCAGCGGGCGGTCCAGGTCGATGCCGTCGATGCGGGGGGCGAGGGCGTCCACGGAGACGCCGGTGAACGGACGGTCGGTGGCGGCGATTTTGGCGGCCACCCGCTCGATCCCTTCGGTCACGGAGCGGCGGTAGTGCTCCGCGGTCGAGTCGTTGAGCAGGTGCGAGCGCATGTGGGAGTCCTCCGGTGCGGGACGGGTCCGTGCGGGGGCGGGGTTTTGACCATCGCTTGGTGAGCGACTTAGGTGAGCCTAACCTAACTCACAGAAATGAGGTGGTTACATTTCCGTGACGGACATCACTTCGGTGCCTGGTGCCGTACGAGGGCACGACAACCACCGCCACACACAAGGAAGTTGACCTTCGGGTGCGACGGTGGACGCCGTTCGGTACCTGCTACTCGCCGCGCTCGCGCAGCTGTTCCTCACTCAGGCCCTGTCGCCAGTAGCCGACGAAAGTGACCCGGCGCCGGTCGATGCCGCGCTCCTTGACGAAGTGCCGGCGCAGCGCCTTGACGGCCCCGGACTCCCCCGCGATCCACACGTACGGGTGCGCGGCGGGCGGGAGTTGAACGTCGCGGAGGGCGTCGAGCGCCAGCGGGGGACCGTCGGCGCCCTGCTCGCCCCGGACCAGCCAGACGATCTCGGCGTCGGCCTCGGTCGTCAGGTCCAGGATGTTGCCCGGGTCCGCCACCTCCAGCCAGACCCGGACCCGGGCCCCGGCCGGCAGCGCCTCCAGGATCGCGGCGATGGCGGGCAACGCCGTCTCGTCGCCCCAGATCAGCGTGAGGTCGGTGTCCTGCGGCGGGCGGAACCGGATCGCCCGGTTGTCCGCGATCGCCGGGCCGAGCAGCACCACCCGGTCCCCGGCCACCGCCCGTGCCGCCCACGCGGAGGCGGGCCCGGCAGGGTGGTGCAGCACGAAGTCGATGTCGATCTCACCGGCCTCGGGACGCAGCGCCCGCAGCGTGTACGAACGCATCACCGCCCGTACGCCGTCCGGGAGTTCACGCCAGGCCTGCCACCAGCCGTCGCCGAGGTGGTACGGCACGGCCGGTTCGCTCTGCCCCGGGTGCGGCAGGAACAGCGACAGGGACTGGTCGCTTCCGTCGGAGAAGAAGTGACGCAGATCGTCCCCGGTGAAGGTCACCCGCAGCAGAGACGGACCGAGCCGCCTCGTCGCTGCGACCTGGAGGGAGAAGAAGCGGAACGGGGCGGCTACGGCCGTGGTCATCGGGGCTCCTGAGACGGGATCAGGCGGCGGGCGGGGCAGGTCAGCTGACCTTCTTGGCGGTCTCCAGCGCTTCGGCGAGACTCGTGAGCAGCGGCGTGCACTTGTCGTACGACAGGATCGGCTCGGGCGACCGGGAGATGACCTGGCCCGCCTTGACGGCCGGCAGCTTCTTCCAGGTCGGCTTGGTGATGGCGGCCGGCTGGATGGCCGAGGTGCGGTCGTCCATCATGATGATGTCGGCCGCGTACTTGTCGGCGTTCTCCCAGCTCAGGGACTCGTACCAGCCGCCGCCGTCCTTCATGGCGCTCGCCGGGGGCTCGACGAAGTTCACGCCGAGGGCCTTGAAGTACTCCAGGTCGATGGAGAGGTTGCTGCCGGAGACGTAGAACAGCGTGTCGCTCGCCGAACCGGCCAGCACCTTCAGCTCGGGCTTGGCCTTCGCGGCCTTGCGCAGCCGCGCCGCCGCCTCCTCGAACTTCTTCTTCGCCGCCGTCACCTTCGCGGCCGTCATGTCCGCGCCCAGCGACTCGGCCAGCGCCCACATCCGCTGCAACGGGGCGGTCAACTGGCGGTCGTAGACGGAGATGCCGACGCTGGGGGCCAGCTTGGCGATCTTGTCCTTGGACGCCTCGGGGACGTACCAGAGGGTGCCCGCGGAATCGAACATCGTGGTGATGAGGAGCTGCGGACCGAACGCCGCGAACTTCTCGACGTTGAACTGGTCCCAGACGTTGCCGAACACCGTCAGCTTGCTGACGTCCATGTCGCCGGCCTGCACATCGGCCGCGCCGTCCTTCGTGGTGGTCGGGCCGAAGACGCCCTTGACCTCGATGCCGTAGTCGTACAGGGCGGCGGCGACGCCGGTGAAGGCCACCAGCTTGGTGGGCACCGAGGCCAGCTTCACCGTGGTGCCGCGGTCGTCCTTGAACGTCCAGGCACCGGTCTTGGCCGCCCCGGAGGCGCTGCCCGACCCCGCGCTCTTCGCGTCGTCGTCGCCGCAGGCCGCGAGAACGGCGCCGAGACCGAGGGCGCCACCCGCGGCGAGGACGCCCCGGCGGGAGAGGTGGGTGGAACGGGCGTTGGGCATGGCTGTGGCCGCTTTCGAGCAGGGCGGAGCGTCCGCCGGAATCGTTCGAACGTAGGTTAGCCTAACCTCACACCCCTGGGGAGGTGGCGGGGGTCACCAGGTCGACGAAACGCCACACCGAAGCGCCGGGGGAAGGGGAGTCGGGGTGGGGCCGGGTCAGGTCGGGAGGTGTAGTTCCCTGGCGATCAGGAGGCGTTGGACCTCGCTGGTGCCCTCGCCGATCTCCAGGATCTTCGAGTCCCGCCACATCCGGGCCACCGGGTACTCGTTCATGAAGCCGTAGCCGCCGTGGATCTGGGTGGCGTCACGGGCGTTGTCCACGGCGATCGTCGACGAGTACAGCTTGGCGATCGCCGCCTCCTTCTTGAACGGGGCGCCCGTCACCAGGCGGGCCGCCGCGTCCCGCCAGGCCAGACGGGCGGTGTGGGCCTTCATCTCCATGTCCGCCAGCTTGAACTGGATCGCCTGGTTGGCGCCGATCGGCCGCCCGAACGCGTGCCGCTCCTTCGCGTAGCGCACCGACTCGTCCACGCACCCCTGCGCGAGCCCGGTGGCCAGCGCGGCGATGGCGATCCGGCCCTCGTCGAGGATGCGCAGGAACTGGGCGTAGCCGCGCCCCTGTTCGCCCAGCAGGTTGGCGGCCGGGACCCGGACGTCGGCGAAGGACAGCTCACGGGTGTCCGACGCGTTCCAGCCGACCTTCGAGTACGGGGCGGCGACCGTGAAGCCCGGGGTGCCGGACGGCACGATGATCGCCGAGATCAGCGGCTTGCCGTCGGCCTTGCGACCGGTGACCGCCGTCACGGTGACCAGGCCCGTGATGTCCGTGCCCGCGTTGGTGATGAAGCACTTGGAGCCGTTGATCACCCACTCGTCGGTGGCCGGGTCGAGGCGGGCCGTGGTGCGGGTGGCGCCCGCGTCCGAGCCGCCGTCCGGCTCCGTCAGCCCGAACGCGCCCAGCAGTTCGCCCGCGCAGAGCCTCGGCAGCCACCGCCGTTTCTGCTCCTCGGTGCCGAACAGATGGACCGGCATCGCGCCCAGCGACACCCCGGCCTCCAGGGTGATCGCCACCGACGAGTCGACCCGGGCCAGCTCCTCCAGGGCCACGCCGAGCGCCAGATAGTCGCCGCCCATCCCGCCGTACTCCTCGGGGAACGGCAGCCCGAACAGGCCCATGCGGCCCATCTCGTGGACGATCTCGTAGGGGAACTCGTGCCGCTCGTAGAAGTCGCCGATCTTCGGAGCCACCACGTCGTGCGCGAACTCCTCGACGGTGCGACGGAGTTGTTCGAGTTCGTCGGAGAGCCGGAAGTCCATGACTGATCACTGCTCCTTGGGGGAGAGGGCCCGGACGGTGCGGGACGGGCTGGGGCGGCCCAACCGACCTGCCATCCACGCGCTGGTGGCGACGAGGCGGCTGAGGTCGACGCCGGTCTCGATGCCGAGACCCCGGAGCATCCACAACAGGTCCTCGGTGGCGAGGTTGCCGGTGGCGGACTTCGCGTACGGGCAGCCGCCGAGGCCGCCGGCGGAGGCGTCGACGGTGCTCACGCCGTGCTCCAGGGCCGCGTAGGTGTTGGCGAGCGCCTGCCCGTAGGTGTCGTGGAAGTGCACGGCGAGGGTGGCCGTCGTCACCCCGTCGGCGTTGAGCGCGGTGAGCAACTGCCGTACCTGGCCCGGGGTGGCGACGCCGATCGTGTCGCCGAGGCTCAGTTCGTCGCAGCCCATGTCCCGCAACGCCGTGCAGACGCGGACCACTTGGGGGAGCGGGACGGCGCCCTCCCAGGGGTCGCCGAAGCACATCGACACATACCCGCGCACCCACGCCCCCGCGTCCTTCGCCCGCCGCACCACCGGCTCGAACAGGGCGAGGGACTCGTCCAGCGTGCGGTTGAGGTTGGCCTTGGCGAACGTCTCGGTGGCACTGGCGAAGACGGCGATCCGGTCGGCGCCGAGCGCCAACGCCCGCTCCAGGCCACGCTGGTTGGGCACCAGCACCGGCAGCTCGACGCCGCTCACCTCCCGCACCAGCGGGAACAGCCGTTCCGCGTCGGCGAGTTGAGGCACCCACTCGGGGCGTACGAAGCTGGTCGCCTCGATCGTCGTCAGCCCCGCGTCGGCCAGTCGGCGCACGAACTCCGCCTTCACCTCCGTCGGCACGACCGCCTTCTCGTTCTGCAACCCGTCCCGGGCGCCGACCTCGTGAATCCGTACCCGCGCGGGCAGTTCGGGCGCCGGGACGACCATGGGGAGTCCGTCGACGCTCACGGCCGCACTTCCTCGGGGGTGACGACGGCCAGGACCTGGTCCATGGCGACCGTCGCGCCGGCCGTCACGTCCAGCTCGGCGACCGTGCCCGCGTACGGGGCGGCGACGACGTGCTCCATCTTCATCGCCTCGACCACCAACAGGCTCTGCCCCGCGGCCACTTCGTCACCGACGGCGACCTTCACCACGGTGACCGTGCCGGGCATCGGCGCGGTGAGGGAGCCCGCACCCGCGCGGTCGGCGCCGGTGAGGGACGCGGCGACCGGGTCGTGGTCGCGCACCCGCCAGGCGTCGCCGTCCCGGCCCAGCCAGTCACCGGCCCGGTGGAAGGAGTGCCGGACGCCGTCGAGCGTGACGTGGACCTCGTCGGCGGTCACCGTGTGGGGGGAACGGGGCTGGTGAGTGACGGGTTCACGTCCCGTCACCCGCAAGGGGAACGCGACCGGCTTCGGCTCGCCGCCCAGACGCCAGCCGCTCGGCACCCCGAACGGGTCCGTCCAACCCCCCGCCGCAGGGCGCAGCGCGTCCAGCCGCACGGCCGCAGCCGCCTCGTACACCTCGTCCGGCACCGCCATCTCGACCAGCTCGTCCACCACCCGCTCCACCAGACCGGTGTCCAACTCGCCCGCCACCACCGCCGGATGGGCCAGCAACCGGCGCAGGAACCCCGCGTTGGTCACCACCCCCAGCGTCACCGTCCGCGCCAGGGCCGCCCGCAGCTTCCTGAGCGCGCTCTCCCGGTCGGGGCCGTACGCGATCACCTTGGCCAGCATCGGGTCGTACCGGCTGCCCACCTCGGTGCCCTCGCTCAGCCCCGAGTCGACCCGCACCCCCTCCCCGTCCGGCTCCCGCAGCAGCAGCACCGTGCCGCCCGACGGCAGGAACCCCTTCGCCGGGTCCTCCGCGCACAACCGCGCCTCGACCGCGTGCCCGGTGAGCCGGACCTCGTCCTGCCCGAAGTCCAACGGCTCCCCGGCCGCCACCCGCAGCTGCCACGCCACCAGATCGACCCTGGTGACCAGCTCGGTGACCGGATGCTCCACCTGGAGGCGGGTGTTCATCTCCATGAAGCAGTACGCGGACGGATCGGCGCCCGGCACGATGAACTCGACCGTGCCCGCACCCCGGTACCCGCACGCGCGGGCCGCCTGCACCGCCGCCGCGCCCATCGCCGCGCGCGTGCCCGCGTCCAGGAACACGCTCGGCGCCTCCTCGACGACCTTCTGGTGGCGCCGTTGCAGCGAGCATTCGCGCTCGCCCAGGTGCACGACGTTGCCGTGGCCGTCGGCCAGGATCTGGATCTCGATGTGCCGGGGGCGGTCGATCCACCGCTCGACGAGGAGGGTGTCGTCGCCGAAGGAGGCGCGGGCCTCGCGACGGGCGGCCGCGATCTCCTCGTCCAGCACGGCCAGATCCCGCACCAGCCGCATGCCCTTGCCGCCGCCGCCCGCCGACGGCTTCAGCAGCACGGGGGCGCCCAACGCCCTGGCCGCCTCGGAGAGTTCGGGGTCACGGCCGCCGGGGACCACCGGCACCCCGGCCGCCTCGACGGTCTCCTTGGCGCGGATCTTGTCGCCCATCAGGGCGATGGCGTCGGCGGGCGGCCCGATGAAGACGAGCCCGGCGTCCCCGCACGCGCGCGCGAAGGCCGCGTTCTCCGCGAGGAACCCGTAACCGGGGTGGACTGCCTGGGCGCCGGTGCGGGCCGCCGCGTCCAGGAGCCGTTCGGCGGACAGATAGCTTTCGGCGGCCGGGGCCGGGCCGATCCGGACGGCGGTGTCGGCCTCGCGGACATGCCGGGCGTCGGCGTCCGCGTCGGAGAAGACGGCCACCGAACGCACGCCGAGCGCACGCAGCGTGCGGATGACGCGGACGGCGATCTCGCCCCGGTTGGCCACGAGCACGGTGTCGAACACGGGTCCCCTCCTCACATCCGGAAGACGCCGAACCGGGGTTCACCCAGTGGGGCGTTGCCACAGGCGGTCAGTGCCAGGCCCAGCACCTGCCGGGTCTCCAGCGGGTCGATGACGCCGTCGTCCCAGAGCCGGGCGGTGGCGTAGTAGGCGTTGCCCTGGCGCGCGTACTGCTCACGCACCGGCGCCTTGAAGGCCTCCTCCTCGGCGGCCGGCCACGTCTCGCCGCGCCCCTCCACCTGGTCGCGCTTGACGGTCGCGAGGACCGACGCGGCCTGCTCACCGCCCATCACGGAGATCTTGGCGTTCGGCCACATCCACAGGAAGCGGGGGGAGTAGGCGCGGCCGCACATCGAGTAGTTGCCCGCGCCGTAGGAGCCGCCGACGACGACCGTCAGCTTCGGCACGCGCGTGCAGGCGACCGCCGTCACCATCTTGGCGCCGTGCTTGGCGATGCCGCCCGCCTCGTAGTCCCTGCCGACCATGAACCCGGAGATGTTCTGGAGGAACACCAGCGGGATGCCGCGCTGGTCGCACAGCTCGATGAAGTGGGCGCCCTTCTGGGCCGACTCGGAGAACAGGATGCCGTTGTTGCCGACGATCCCCACCGGATGGCCGTGGACGTGCGCGAACCCGGTGACCAGGGTCTGCCCGAACTCCGCCTTGAACTCCGCGAACCGCGAACCGTCCACCACGCGCGCGATGATCTCCCGCACGTCATAAGGGGTGCGCGAGTCGACCGGCACCGCCCCGTACAGCCCGTGGGGGTCGACCTTCGGCTCGACGGGCGGCCGCACCTCCCAGGGCAGCGGCCCGCGCGCGGGGAGCGTCGCGACGATGTCCCGGACGATCCGCAGCGCGTGCGCGTCGTTCTCCGCGAGGTGGTCGGTGACGCCCGACACGCGCGCGTGGACGTCGCCGCCGCCCAGCTCCTCGGCGGTCACCACCTCGCCGGTGGCCGCCTTCACCAGCGGCGGGCCGCCCAGGAAGATCGTGCCCTGACCGCGCACGATCACCGCCTCGTCGCTCATCGCGGGCACATACGCGCCGCCCGCCGTACATGAACCGAGGACCGCCGCGATCTGCGGGATGCCCGCGGCCGACATCCGGGCCTGGTGGTAGAAGATCCGCCCGAAGTGGTCGCGGTCCGGGAACACCTCGTCCTGCATCGGCAGGAACGCGCCGCCCGAGTCGACCAGGTAGAGGCACGGCAGCCGGTTCTCCAGGGCCACCTCCTGGGCGCGCAGATGCTTCTTCACCGTCATCGGGTAGTAGGTGCCGCCCTTGACCGTCGCGTCGTTCGCCACGATCACGCACTCCCGGCCCGCGACCCGGCCGATCCCGGCGATCACCCCGGCGGCCGGCGCCTGGCCCTCGTACATCCCGTCGGCCGCCAGCGGGGCCAGCTCCAGGAACGGCGAGCCCGGGTCCAGGAGCGTGTCCACCCGGTCCCTCGGCAGCAGCTTGCCCCGCGCGGTGTGCCGGGCGCGGGCCTTCTCCCCGCCGCCCAGCCGGGCCGCCGCCAGCTTGCCGCGCAGCTCCTCGACGAGCGCCCGGTGCGCCGCCTCGTTGGCCCGCCAGGCCTCCGACGCGGGGTCCTGGCGGGCGCCGTCGGCCGCGCCCGGCAGGGGCGGCGCCGCCCCGCTCGTCAGCTCCGGTGCCTCCTGCATCGCGGTCCCCTCACCCGGTGGCCAGCTGTTAATGAGCGTTAACCATTTCCTTCAGGTTAACGACCGCTAACCTCCCTGTCTAGAATCGATTCCATGAGCACGCGAACCGACGCCGCCACCCGGCGCGAACAGATCCTCAAGGAGGCCGCCCGCCTCTTCGCCGAGCGCGGCTTCCACGGCGTCGGCGTGGACGAGATAGGCGCCGCCGTCGGCATCTCGGGGCCCGGCCTCTACCGGCACTTCGCGGGCAAGGACGCGATGCTCGCCGAACTGCTCGTCGGCATCAGCGGCCGCCTCCTGACCGGCGCCAGGCACCGGCTCACGGACGCCGACGGCAGCCCGGCGGCCGACGCCCTCGACTCGCTCATCGAGGGCCATATCGACTTCGCGCTCGACGACCGCCCGCTGATCACCCTGCACGACCGTGAGCTGGACCGGCTGCGCGACAGCGACCGCAAGCTGGTGCGCCAGCTCCAGCGCCAGTACGTCGAGCTGTGGGTCGGCGCGCTGCGCGAGGTCTACCCCGACCTCGCCGAACCCGCCGCCCGCTCCGCCGTCCACTCGGTCTTCGGCCTGCTGAACTCCACCCCGCACCTCGGCCGCCCTGGCGCCCTGCCCGGCCGCGCGGTCACCGCCCAGCTGCTGCACCGGATGGCCCGGGGTGCCTTCGCGGCTGCCGGGCGGGCGTGACGAGCGTTACCCGGGTCCCGCTCTGGACGCTTGTACCTACTCGCCGGTACCGTGGAATGAGCAAGCGCTTAGCCTTGCGGGGCGCGCCCTCACCGGGCAGCCCCCGAGGCGGGCAACCACACGCGCGAGAGCGGCGCCGTCTTCAGGCGCAGAGGTAAGGGGTGGCGGCGTGCGCCGTTCGGTATTTGATGAGGACCACGAGGCGTTCCGGGAGACCCTGCGGGCCTTCATCGAGGCCGAGGTCGTCCCCGTCTACGACGAGTGGTTCGCGGCCGGACAGGCGCCGCGCGACTTCTACTACAAGCTCGCCGAGCTGGGCATCTTCGGCATCCGCGTCGACGAGGAGTACGGCGGCGCGGGCATCGACTCGTACAAGTTCGAGGCGGTGATGTACGAGGAGACTGCGCGCGCGGGTGTGCAGTTCGGCGGCTCCGGCGTGCACGTGCTGCTCGGCCTGCCCTACATCAAGATGCTCGCCACCGACGAGCAGAAGAAGCGCTTCCTGCCGAAGTTCGTCACCGGCGAGGAGATGTGGGCGCTCGCCATGACCGAGCCCGGCACCGGCTCCGACCTCGCGGGCATGAAGACCACCGCCAAGCTCTCCGAGGACGGCACCCACTACGTCCTCAACGGCGCCAAGACCTTCATCACCGGCGGGGTGCACGCCGATCGCGTGATCGTCTGCGCCCGCACCTCCGCGCCGACGGCCGAGGACCGCCGTTTCGGCATCTCGCTGTTTGCCGTGGACACCACCTCCGAGGGCTACTCGGTCGGCCGCAAGCTCGACAAGCTCGGCCTGAAGACGTCCGACACCGCCGAGTTGGCGTTCGTCGACGTGAAGGTCCCCGCGGAGGACCTGCTCGGCGAGGAGAACAAGGGCTTCTCCTACCTCGGCCACAACCTCGCCTCCGAGCGCTGGGGCATCGCCTTCGGCGCCTACGCGCAGGCCAAGGCCGCCGTCCGGTTCGCCAAGGAGTACGTCCAGGACCGCACGGTCTTCGGCAAGCCGGTCGCGTCGTTCCAGAACACCAAGTTCGAACTCGCCGCCTGCCAGGCCGAGGTGGACGCCGCCGAGGCCGTCGTCGACCGCGCGCTCGAAGCCCTCGACGCGGGTGAGCTGACGCCCGCCGAGGCCGCCAGCGCCAAGCTGTTCTGCTCCGAGGTCGCCCACCGCGTCATCGACCGCTGCCTCCAACTGCACGGCGGCTACGGCTTCATGAACGAGTATCCGATCGCCCGCCTGTACGCGGACAACCGCGTCAACCGCATCTACGGCGGCACCAACGAGATCATGAAGTCGATCATCGCGAAGGACATGGGCCTGTAAGCCCCCGGTAATGACCGGCCCATAAGAGCCACAGAGAATGGTGATTATGAGCCAGGCACTTCAGGATCTCCTCGATCTGCTCGACCTCGAACAGATCGAGGAGAACATCTTCCGCGGCCGGTCACGGTCCGCCGTCGTCCCCCGCGTCTTCGGCGGACAGGTCGCCGCGCAGGCGGTCGTCGCGGCGGGGCGGACGGTGCCGGCCGAGCGGGCGGCGCACTCGCTGCACGCGTACTTCCTGCGGCCCGGTGACCCCGGGGCGCCCATCGTCTACAACGTCGAACGCAGCCGCGACGGGCGGTCGTTCACGACCCGGCGCGTCGTCGCCGTCCAGCACGGGCGGCCGATCTTCACGCTGTCGGCGTCGTTCCAGGCGTACGAGGACGGGCTCGATCATCAGGCGCCGATGCCCGTCGCGCCCGATCCGGCCACGCTGCCGACCTCGCGGGAGCGGCTGCTCGGGTACGACCACCTGTCGGCCGACGTCGTCGAGAAGTTCCTCGAAGCCCGTGAGGCGATCGATCTGCGGTATGCGCAGGAGCCGCCGTTCGGGGAGTTCGGGGCGCCGCGTGAGCCGCACTCGCAGGTCTGGTTCCGTAGCAACGGGAAGCTGGACGACGATCCGTTGCTGCATGTCGTGCTCGCGACGTACGTCTCCGACATGACGTTGCTGGATTCTGTGCTGCTCGCGCATGGGCGGGGTGGGTGGGCCGTCGGGGACGTGGTCGGGGCGTCGCTGGATCACGCCATGTGGTTCCATCGGCCCTTCCGGGCGGATGAGTGGCTGCTGTACGACCAGGAGTCGCCGTCGGCGTACGGGGGGCGCGGGCTGGGGCAGGCCCGCATCTACACCCAGGACGGACGCCTCGCCGTCTCCGTCATCCAGGAGGGCGTACTCCGGGTACCCCGGGAGGGGTAGGGGAGGGGGTCTTGCTGGGGAGGGGAGCGGGTTGTCTTTCGGGTGCGGGCCGGTGGGGGCTGGTCGCGGCGGAGCCGCAGATTGATACAGCCCCGCGCCCCTTAGAAAACGGCGTTCTACGCCAGCTTGGCCTCTGTCAGGAGGTACGCCGTCAGGGGGTCGTAGTACCTGGGGCTGAGGACGTGGTCGTCGAGGGGGACTGTCACCTGGACCGTGCCCTCGGACTCGGCGAGGAAGAGGGCCGGGTCGTTGGAGTCGGCGTAGCCCACCGCGTCGACTCCGTGCTGGCCCGCGTAGCCCGCCCAGCCGTGGTCCGCGACGACCAGGTCGGGCAGGGGGCGTCCAGCGCGTTCCAGGCCCGTCAGGATCGCCTTCATCGGCTCACCGGAGTGCGTGTGCCACAGGCTCGCCCCGTGCTCCAGGACGGCCACGTCGGCGAACTGCTGCACATACCCCTCCTCCGTCTGCAACCCCTCCGGGATGACGACGATCTCGCAGCCGGCGGCCCGCAGCGCGGCGGCCGTCGCCCGGTGCACGTCCAGCAGCCCGCCCGGGTGCCCCGTCGCGAACAGCACGCTCTGCTGCCCGTCCGCCGCCCGGCGCAGCCGCTCGGCCATCCGCTCCAGCGCGTCGACGGTCAGCTCGGGGTCGATGGTGTCCTGGCCGTACCGGTACTCGGGGTCGTCGTTCACCCCGGCGCGCTCCGCCATCACCGCGAGGACGTCCTGCTCGTCGGTCCAGCGGTCGCCGAGTTCCAGGCCGAACCAGTAGTGGCGGGAGCCGTTCGCGAGCTGGCGGTAGTGGGAGAGGTTGTTCTCGCGCGGGGTGGCCACCTGGCCCGCGATACGGGTCCTCACGAGATGGTCGACTAGCTCGGCGCGGCTGGGTGTCCCGGGTATCGGCATGCTGTCCATTGTGAGGCAGACGGCGGCGCGGGCACCCGTTCCCCCACCCGCTTGGGACATGGGTCACTCACTGTTGCCGCAGCGCGAACCACAGTTCCATGCGAACGTCCGGGTCGTCGAGATCGGTCGCGAGCAACGCGGCGCACCGGGTGACCCGTTGGCGCACGGTGTTGCGGTGCACGGCGAGCGCGACCGCCGTCCGGTCCCAACTCCCGTGCAGGGAGAGCCAGGTGCGCAACGTCTCGACGAGCGCCGGGGAGTCCGCGAGCGGCGCGAGAACGGCCCGCGCGTGCGCCCGCGCCTCCTCGGCCGGCACCAGTCCGGCGAACCCGGGCCGCCCGCCGTGCCGGACCAGGTCGGTGCGGGTGGCGCGGGCGCGGGCCAGCGCGCGGGCGGCCTGGAGGTCGGCGTCCGGCCAGCCGTCGGGGGCGGCCGGGGCGCTGACGCCGAGCGTCCACCCCTCCTGCGGGCCCGGCTCCCGGTCGCCGGGGACCAGGACCCGTACGACGTCCTGGCCCTGGTCGACCAACGCCGATCCGAGGGCCGCGCCCAGGGCGGCGGCGGCCACCGGGTCGGGGCGCCGGGTGTCCGGGCGCCCGTGCACCACGAGCCACGGTCCGTCCCCGAGGAGCGGTGCGACGTCGCCGGCCGCCGCGCCGAGCAGCAGCCGCACCAACGCCGAGACCCGTGCCGCGCCCGTGCCGCTCTGGTGCTCGCCGGTGAGCAGGGAGAGCAGCACGGCGGCGACCGACGCGAGGGTGTGGTCCCCGGGGTCACGCCGGGGACCCGCCACCCCGAGCACGAAACCCCGCCCGGCCCCGAGCGCGTACGCGGCGAGCTGATGCCCCACGGCGGCGTCGGTGGCGGAGGCGGGGGACGACAGAGGGGCGGGGGCGGGGGACGAGAGAGGGGCAGGGGCGGGGGTGGGGGCGTGGCCCGTAGGACCCGTACGTCCCGCACCCTGACCCGCACCTCCTCCGGGTCTCACCACCCCCGTCAGGGTCGCCAGGGACCGGCGTACCTCTGGCGGTGGGCGGTGGCCCTCCGCCGCGATCTCGGTGCCCTCCGGGCCGTACAGGACCGCCCAGCCCTCCAGGTGGCGGGCGAGGCGGCGCAGCACCGACGGGACCGGGTCCGGGCGGGAGGCGGCGGCGGCCAGGCTCTGCTGGGCCTCCGTGACGCGGCGCAGTTCGGCCAGCCTGGCCTGGGCCATCGACTGCCACACCGCACGGGCCACGGCGGCGAACGGCGTCTGCGGCGGGACCTCAAGCAGCGGCAGCCCGTACGCGTCGCAGGCCGCCACCAGCGCACGCGGCACCGAGTCGTGCACCGGCGCCACCCCGAACCCGAGAGCCGCGCCCCCTGCCGCCACGATCCGGGCGACATAGTCGTCGAAGTACGTCCCCGACCCCGCCGCGTCCGGAATGTGCACGCCCGCCGTCAGCATCAACTCCCCGCCCAGCAGATACGGGTACGGGTCGGCCATCTCCGAGGTGTGCGCGGAGTGGATCACGATGCCGGGGTCGGTCGGGCCCGCGATCTGCCGCAGGGCGAGATCCTCGCGGGCCAGCAGGGCGGCGAGCGGCACCGGCGGGGTGGGCGGCACGGTCAGCTCCGGCATGGTGTGCGTTCCCTCCACTCACGGAACCTGGAATGGAGGAAACGTACACTTCGCAGTCGCTTTCCGGCCACCTAGTGTCAGTCCCGACCCTGAGATCTCCCACCCCGCACCACCCCACCCCGCACCACCCCACCCCGCACCACCCCGAGAACCCCACCCTGAGAATCCCCTGGCTCTCAGGTCCCCCGCACCACCCCACCCACCCCGCACGACACGCCACCGACACGTGCGCGAAGGAGGCCCCCGATGGCCGTCGACTACACCGTCATCGTCGTCTACCTGGCCGGGATGCTGGCCATGGGCTGGTGGGGCATGCGCCGCGCCAGGTCGAAGAGCGAGTTCCTGGTGGCCGGCCGGCGCCTGGGACCCACGATGTACTCCGGCACCATGGCGGCGATCGTCCTCGGCGGCGCGTCCACCATCGGCGGCGTGGGCCTCGGCTACCAGTACGGGCTGTCCGGGGCGTGGATGGTGTTCACCATCGGCCTCGGCCTGCTCGCCCTCTCGGTGTTCTTCTCCGCCCGCATCGCCCGCCTGAAGGTCTACACCGTCTCCGAGATGCTCGACCTGCGCTACGGCGGCCGCGCCGGGGTCATCTCCGGCGTCGTCATGTGGGCGTACACCCTGATGCTCGCGACGACCTCGACCATCGCCTACGCCACCATCTTCGACGTCCTCTTCGACCTGAACCGCACCCTCGCCATCGTCCTCGGCGGCTCGATCGTCGTCGCCTACTCGACGCTCGGCGGGATGTGGTCGATCACTCTCACCGACATGGTCCAGTTCGTGGTGAAGACGATCGGCGTGCTCCTGCTGCTCCTGCCCATCGCGGTGGTGAAGGCGGGCGGCTTCTCGGAGATGAGGGCCACCCTGCCGACCACGTACTTCGACCCGCTGGGCATCGGCGGCGAGACCATCTTCACGTACGTCCTGATCTACACGTTCGGGATGCTCATCGGGCAGGACATCTGGCAGCGGGTGTTCACCGCGCGCGGCGACCGCACGGCCCGCCTCGGCGGCACGGTCGCCGGCACCTACTGTCTGCTCTACGCGCTGGCCGGCGCCGTCATCGGCACCGCCGCCAAGGTGCTCTACCCGGGACTGGCCAGCCCCGACGACGCCTTCGCGACCATCGTCAAGGCCGAACTCCCGGTCGGCGTCAGGGGGTTGGTGCTGGCCGCCGCGCTCGCCGCCGTGATGTCGACGTCGTCCGGCGCGCTGATCGCCTGCGCGACCGTCGCCAACAACGACATCTGGTCGCGGCTGCGCGGAGCCGTCACCCGGGGCGACGGCGACCACGACGAGGTGCGGGGCAACCGCGCGTTCATCCTCGTCATGGGCGTCGCCGTGATCGGCACGGCCATCGCCCTCAACAACGTCGTCGAGGCGCTGACCGTCGCCTACAACCTGCTCGTCGGCGGGCTCCTCGTGCCGATCCTCGGCGGCCTGCTCTGGAAGCGCGGCACCGCGCAGGGCGCGCTCGCCTCCGTCGTCGTCGGCGGGCTCGCCGTCGTCGGCCTGATGGCGGGCTACGGCATCCTCGCCAACGAACCCGTCTACCTGGGCCTGACCGCCTCGCTGGTGGTCTACGTGGCCGTCTCCCTCGCCACCCCCGCGACCGACGCGGCCGTCCTCGCCGCCTGGCGCGACCGCCTGGCCGGACCCGGCACCCCGGACCCCACGGCCACTGCCGCCCCTACGTCCGCCGCCGCCTCCGACGGACAGATCCCGGCCCCGCAGTAACCCACACGCACACCACACGCCCCACGGCGCACGCCCCACACCACTCTGCTCCCCTCCCCTCCCCTCCCCCCTCCCGGCATACGCGACGAAGCGTAGGAAAGAAGGAATCTCCATGAGCGGCAACGAGACGCCCCGCGGCCCCGTCGACTCGTCCCGCGTCCCGCGGTACGCCGGGCCCGCGACGTTCGCCCGGCTGCCCCGGCTCGACGAGGTCGGCCGTGCCGATGTCGCCGTGGTGGGCGTGCCGTTCGACTCGGGTGTCTCCTACCGGCCGGGCGCGCGGTTCGGCGGCAACGCCATCCGCGAGGCGTCCCGGCTGCTGCGCCCCTACAACCCGGCGCAGGACGCGTCGCCGTTCGCCCTCGCGCAGGTCGCGGACGCGGGGGACATCGCGGCGAACCCGTTCCACATCGACGAGGCGGTCGACACGATCGAGGCGGCGGCGGACGAACTCCTGGGCAGCGGCGCCCGGTTGATGACCCTCGGCGGCGACCACACCATCGCGCTGCCGCTGTTGCGGTCGGTGGCGAAGCGGCACGGCCCGGTGGCGCTGCTGCACTTCGACGCCCATCTCGACACCTGGGACACGTACTTCGGGGCGGAGTACACGCACGGGACGCCGTTCCGGCGGGCGGTGGAGGAGGGCATCCTCGACACGGAGGCGCTGTCGCACGTCGGCATCCGGGGCCCGCTCTACGGCAGGAAGGACCTCACCGACGACGAGAAGCTCGGCTTCGGCATCGTCACGTCGGCGGACGTCTACCGGCGCGGCGCCGACGAGGTCGCCGACCAGCTGCGCCGGCGCGTCGGGGACCGCCCGCTGTACATCTCCATCGACATCGACTGCCTCGACCCGGCCCACGCGCCCGGCACCGGCACCCCCGAGGCGGGCGGCCTGACCTCCCGCGAGCTGCTGGAGATCCTGCGCGGACTCGCCTCCTGCAACGTGGTCTCCGCCGACGTCGTCGAGGTGGCCCCGGCGTACGATCACGCGGAGATCACGTCGGTGGCCGCGTCCCACACGGCGTACGAACTGACCACGATCATGACCCGCCAGATTGCCGAGGCCCGAGCGAAGTGACCCACGACCACGACCTGGAACTCCGCCCCACGGCCGCGCAGATCTCCGCCGCCCTGAACCCGCCCCCGGGGCGCAACGGCGGCGACCTGGTCGTGGAGACGCTGGCCGGGCTCGGCGCGACCACCGTCTTCGGGCTGCCGGGGCAGCACGCGCTCGGCATGTTCGACGCGCTGCGCCGCTCCGATCTGCGGTACGTGGGCCTGCGCGTCGAGAACAACGCGGGGTTCGCGGCGGACGCGTACGGCCGGATCACCGGTGAGGCGGCGCCGCTGCTGCTGTCGACGGGGCCCGGGGCGCTGACCTCGCTGGCCGCGCTGCACGAGGCGGCGTCGGCGTCGGCGCCGGTCCTCGCGATCAGCAGCCAGATCCCGACGGCGGGGCTGGGCGGCGGTCGCCACGGGTACCTCCATGAACTCCCGGACCAGGCGGCCTCGTTCAGGGGCGTGGTGAAGTCCGTGCACACGGTCCGCAGCCCGTCGCAGATCCCGTCGGCGCTCGCGGAGGCCTGGAAGTCGGCGCTGACGGCTCCGCACGGTCCGGTGTGGGTGGAGATCCCGCAGGACGTCCTCCTCGCGGAGACCCTGCTGCCGACGGTGACGGCGGTCGACGCGACCCCCGAGGAGCTGCCTCCGCGTCCCGAACTGACCGCTGTGGCGGCCGACTTGCTGTCCCGTGCGCGGCGTCCGGCGATCATCGCGGGCGGGGGCGTGGTGCGGGCGGACGCGTCGAAGAAGCTGCGGCAGCTGGCGGAGTTGCTGGACGCGCCGGTGGTCACGACGTTCGGCGGCAAGGGGGCGTTCCCGTGGGAGCATCCGCTGTCCCTCCAGTCCTGGTTGGAGGACCGGCACACCACGGACTTCCTGGAGGACGCGGACGTCCTCCTCGTCGTCGGCTCCGGGCTCGGTGAACTCTCGTCCAACTACCACACGTTCGCCCCGCGCGGCCGGGTCATCCAAGTCGAGGCGGATCTCGGCAAGTTGGAGTCCAACCACCCGGCGCTCGGCATCCACGCGGACGCCCGCCTCGCCCTCCAGGCGCTGCTGGAAACGGTGGAACGGCGTGCGGACGCGTCGGTGCGGGGTCGCGTGCGCGAGCTGCTGTCGAAGGTCTCCTCCCGCATCGCGGCCCAGGAACTCACCCTGGAACAGGAGGTGTTGGCGTCGGTCCGCCGGGCGCTGCCCGCCAACTCCCCGTCGTTCTGGGACATGACGATCCTGGCCTACTGGGCGTGGTCGGCGTTCGACGCCAAGGGGCCCAACCACATGCACTCGGCGCAGGGTGCGGGCGGGCTCGGCTATGGCTTCCCGGCGGCCCTCGGTGCGGCGGTCGCCGACCCGACCCGTCCGGTCCTGGCCGTCTCCGGCGACGGCGGTGCCCTCTACTCCATCGCCGAGCTGGCGACGGCCCGTCAACTGGCCCTCGACGTCACGTGGTTGATCGTCGACGACGGGGGGTACGGCATTCTGCGCGAGTACATGAACGGTGCGTTCGGTGAGGCGACGGCGACGGAATTGGCTCGGCCGGATTACGTGGCCCTGGCGGAGTCCTTCGGCGTGCCCGGGGTGCGGACGACGCCGGGCTCCCTGGAGGCAGACCTGACAACGGCGCTGCGCACCCCGGGCCCCTCGGTGGTGGTCCTCCCAGCCCTCCTCCGCATGTTCGCCCCGACCCACCTGCCCTGACGGGTGGGACCACGTCCCGAACGGGTCGAATTTCGGCTGCGGCGCCGTGGGGGCTGGTCGCGCAGTTCCCCGCGCCCCTTAAAAGCAGGGCGTTGCCGGGCCGTCGGCGGATAGGCCCGGCTGGCTGGTCGCGCCCGCGCGGCGGAGCCGCAGATAGATACAGCCCCGCGCCCCTTAAAAGCAGGGCGTTGCCGGACCGTCGGCGGATAGGCCTGGCTGGCTGGTCGCGCCCGCGCGGCGGAGCCGTAGATAGATACAGCCCCGCGCCCCTTAAAAGCAGGGGGTTGCCGGGCCGTCGGCAGTTTGGCCGGGTCGGCTGGTTGCGCCCGCGCGGCGGAGCCGTAGATGGATACAGCCCCGCGCCCCTTAAGGGCGTTGCCGGGCCCCATATGGTCAGCGGGCCTGCGTCGCTTACGGGGGCTGTCCTGCTGGTTGCTCTTATGGCTTGGTCAGGATTAGTACTGTGTTTTGGCCGCCGAAGCCGAAGGAGCTGGTGGCTGCCAGGTCTATGGGGGTGGGGCGGGGGTGGGCGGTGACGATGTCCAGTTCCTGGGCGGGGTGTTGGCGGTGGAGGTTGGCTGTCGGGGGGATGTGCTGTTGCTGGAGGGTCAGGACGGTCAGGGCCGCTTCCACCGCCGCTGACGCGCCCAGGGCGTGACCGAGGACGCTCTTCGTCGACGTCACCGGCGGCGGCGTGCCGTCGAAGGTGCGCAGCAGGGCCAGCGCCTCGGCCGTGTCGCCGGCCGGCGTCGAGGTGCCGTGGGCGTTGACGTGGTCGACGTCGCCCGGAACGCACCCGGCGTCGGCGAGAGCGGCCCGCAGCGCCCGTTCCGCACCGGCGCCGTCGGGATGCGGGGCCACGGGATGGTGGGCGTCGCTCGAACTGCCGTACCCGCGCAGCAGGGCGCGGATGTGGGCGCCGCGCGCCCGGGCGTCGTCGGGACGCTCCAGGACCAGCACGGCGGCCCCCTCGGACAGCACCAGCCCGTCCCGGTCGACGTCGAAGGGGCGGCAGGCGGCGGACGGATCGTCGGTGCGCCGGGACAGGGCCGTCATCTGGGCGAAGCAGGTGGCCGTCATCCGGGCCCGGCCGGAGTCCGCGCCCCCGGCGAGCACGATGTCGCAGGTCCCGGCGAGCAGCAGATCCCGCGCCACCCCGATGGCCGTCGCCCCGGACGCGCAGGCGCTGGCCACGCTGAAACTCGGCCCGTGCACCTGGAGATCGAGGGCGACCTCGGCCGGAACCATGCTCGGCACACTGCGCGGCAACGCCATCGGCGACACGGCCCGGGGCCGCCCCTCACCGAGCAGGGTGAACTCCCTGACATACGTCTCCAGGCTGTTGCTGCCCACACCGAGCACGACGCCGACCCGTTCGCGCGGCCAGTGCGCGGGGTCGAGCTTGGCGTCGGTGACCGCCTGCCGGGCCGCGTCGAGGGAGAGGTGCGTGAACCGGTCCAGGCGGCGGGCCAACGGCCGTCCGAACGAGGCGGTCGCGTCGAAGCCGTCGATCCGGCAGGAGATGTCCACCGGCAGCCCGGCCAGTTCGGGGTCGGTACGGGCCAGGCTGCGGCCCTCGCACACGGCCCGCCAGGTCTCCTCGGCCGTCGGGCCACCCGGGGTGATCATGCCGATGCCGGTGACGGCGACCTCACGTGCGTGCGGCACGGTCGGCTCCTTCCATCCGCTGGTTCAGGGTGCGGAAACGTTCCGCGTCAGCCGTTGTCCCAACCAGGTGGCGGTCGATCCGGTCACGGTCCGGTGCCTCCTCGCTCCTCCGAGGGGCCCGGTCGGCTCCGGTGTCTCAGGGCGTCCGGCGTCCCACGCGGTCGTGCCCGGGCGGGGTGCGGGGGGCCGGAGGGCGCCGGGTGGTGACCTTCAGGGTGCGGGCCTGGGGGATGACATACCCGGTGAACGACGGTGTGGGGTGCGTGAGTTGCCAGGTCCCGGCGTGCGGCAGCAGGGCCCGGACGAGGGCGATCGCCTCCATGCGCGCCAACTGGGCGCCGAGGCAGTACTTCGGGCCGTGGCCGAAGGAGAGGGGGCCGGGCGCCCCGGGATCACGGTTGGCGGCGGCGATCAGGATCAGCAGATGGGTGTGGGCCGCGACCGGCACCCCGGCCAGCTCGACATCGTGGCGCGGAACCCGGCTCACCATGGTCGACGGCGGCCGGTCGCGCAGCCAGCCGTCGACGGTGCCCGGGATCAGCTCCGGCCGGGCCGCGAGGTCGGCCGCGAGGGCGCCGTTGTCCTTCAGGAGCGCGCACAGTGCCGTGCCCAGCAGGGCGAACGTCGTGCTGACGCCCGCCTGCAACAGCAGCCCGCACTCGCCCGGCGAGAACCGCGTCCAGGCGCCCGGGTGGCCCCGCTCCCCGAGCGCCCGGAAGTAGGCCTTCAGCTCCCGCACGGCCCGGTCGGCCTCGTTCAACTCGGCCTCGGAGGGGAAGAGTTCGCCGACCACCTGGTTGCGCAGCATCGCCGCGCCCAGCTCCGCCGCGTCCTCGTCGGGCAGGTCGAGCAGGGCGCAGATGGCGCGGGTCGGCAGCCGCAGGGCCACCTGCTCGGCGGCGTCGGCCCAGCCGTGCCGGGCGACGGCGGCCACGAGCCGGGCCACACAGTCCTCGGCCAACTCCTCGACGGTCGCCCGCAGTCCGTCCACCGCCGCCCGGGTCAGCAGGGTGGCGGAACGGCCCCGCAGCGTCTGGTGCTCGGGCGGATTGACGTTGAGCAGGCTGGCGGCGTACTGCTCCATCGACGGATGCCGCCGCCACCCCGGCGTGTGCTCGTCGCGCCAACGGGTGTCCGGTACAAGGAAGTCGGGGGAGCGCAGCGCATGGCGGCAGACGTCGTACCCGCACAGCACGACGGTGCTCAGCGCGGGCACCGGCAGCACCGGGCCCAGGACGCGCAGCCGTTCGTAGACCGCGTACGGGTCGGGGGCGCGGCGCAGGCCCAGCAGCAGCCGGGTGGCCCGGGCCCGCACGGACAGCTCCGTGCTCATCACGTTCATGGAAGCTCGCTCGAAATCGGAAATCGGAGGTCGGGGACGGAGACGGAGACGGAGACGGGGAGGGTGGTGATCTACAACTGGCGTTCGGCAAAAGGGAAGTGATGGTCCGTCAAACGTCCGCTA
The DNA here is from genome assembly GCF_044757465.1 of Streptomyces sp. NPDC091279. NCBI lineage: Bacteria > Bacillati > Actinomycetota > Actinomycetes > Kitasatosporales > Streptomycetaceae > Streptomyces > Streptomyces sp. NPDC091279. The sequence goes on from NZ_JBIVVA010000018.1 coordinate 104,303, forward strand.
CGGCCAGGACGCTGTTCTGGCCGCCGGGGGCGGTGGAGACGCACAGGGCTCTCGCGGTCCGTCCGGCACGGGGGTCGCCCGTGACGACGTCCAGGTCGAGGCCGGGCTCGGGGCGCTCGTGGTTGGCGGTGGGCGGCACCCGGCGCCGGGCCACCGAGAGCACCGTCAGGGCCGCTTCGGTCGCCCCGGACGCGGCCCCGGCGTACCCGAGGACGGCCTTCGTCGCGGTCACCGACGGCCGGTGCGGCAGCACCCGCGCCAGCCAGCGCGCCTCGGCCAGATCACCGGCCCGCGTCGCGGAACCGTGGGCGTTGACGTGATCGACGTCGCCCGCGTCCCACCCGGCGTCGGCCAGCGCCGCCCGCGCCGCCTGTTCACCGCCCCGCCCCTCGGGGTGCACGGCCGCGAAGTGGTGGGCGTCGCTCGCCGCCCCGTACCCGGCGACCCACGCGAGCACCCGCGCCCCCCGGGCCCGGGCGTGCCCGGCCCGCTCAAGGACCAGAACCCCGGCCCCCTCGGCCGCCACGAACCCGTCCCGCTCCACGTCGAAGGGGCGTACCGCCGCCGTGGGCCGGTCGACCCGCCGGGACACCACGCCCATCTGCGCGAACGCGGCCAACGGCACCGGATGCAGCAGACAGTCCGCCCCGCCCGCCAGCATCACGTCCACGATCCCGGCCCGCAGCATCTGCACGGCCACCCCGATCGACACCAACCCGGACGCGCACCCCGCCGACGTCGCGAAGTTGGGGCCCGAGGCGCCGTGGTCGAGGGCGATCTCCGCCGCGCACGCCCCCGGCAGCGAACGCGGCACCGTCAACGGCGAGATCGTCGCCGCCCGCCCGGTCCGCAGCCGTTCGTGGACGTCGACGACGCCGGTCACCCCGGAGCCGCCGGTGCCCATCACGACCCCGAGGCGGTCCGCCGGGACCTCGCCCGGGGCCAGCCCGCTCGCCGCCGTCGCCTCCCGGGCGGCGACCACGCCCATCTGCGCGGCCCGGTCCATCTGCCGCGCCGACCGCCGTCCGATGAGCGCGTCCCCGTCGAACCCCACCGCCCGGCACACCAGCTCCACCGGCCCGCCGGCCAGTTCGGGCGCGCGCTCTGCCAGGCCCACCCCGGCGCACACGGCGGCCCAGTTCGCCTCGGTGCCGATCCCGCCGGCGCCGACCAGACCCACGCCCGTGACGGCGACCCGGTCCGCGGCCGCCGTCACTGTGCCGGTGCGGCGGTGCCGTCCGGCCGTGCGCCGTCCTTCGCGCGGAGGGCGTTGTCGAACCGCTCGGCGATCTCGCCGAGGGTCATGTCCAGGGAGAGTTCGACGTCCTCCATGCGCACGCCGGTCCTGTCGGTCACGATGACCGCCAACTCGGCCATGGACAGCGAGTCCAGCTCCAGTTCACGGCCGTGGGCCCGCGGGGTGACCAGATGCTGCTGGATGCCGAATTCCTCAGCCAGAAGCTTCGCGATCATGTCGTACATCTCAGAATTCCTTCGTGCGGGTCAGGCGGCGGAACGGCACGACACCCCTGACGGCGGTCAGAGGTGTCCGGGAGGGGGTGACGAGCCAGCGGCGGCTGCCCGAAGGGCCCGCGCCGAGGTTATGTCCCCGTGTGTCCCCAGGGCCTGGATCGGGCACCCAGAGGCACTTAGTTGACCCGTACGAGGGACAAAAAAATTGGGCTCCCCGGCAACACGGGGAGCCCAACTGGTCGTACCGGCCTACCAGATCGCCTCGACCCACTCCGGGTGGTCGATGAACGGGTTCCGGTTGTGCTGGTAGGTGTTGTAGATGACGTCGTTGCGGTTCTCCTCGAAGGAGTCCGGCGGGTCCTCGGCGCTCCACGCCTTCAGGACGGCGAGCTTGCCGATGTACGGGTTGGAGCCGTTGGCGACCTTGTCGTTGGGCTCCAGGTCGGCCCAGCCGTCGCCGCCCTCGTAGCGGACCGCCATGTACAGGATCATGCGGGCGACGTCGCCCTTGACCGCGTCACGCGGTTCGAAGGAGTCCGAGTCGACCTTGCTGCCGCCGCTGTTGGTGAAGGTGGAGCCGCCCTCGTCGAAGTCGAGGTTGCCGCGCTTGCCGTTGACGGCCACGTCCTCCGGGCGGATGTGGTGCAGGTCCGTGCCGGGTCCGGTGGACGTCGTGAGGTCGCCGTGCGAGATCGCCCAGACGTGCTCACGGTTCCAGTCGCCGCTGTCGCCGCCGTTGAGCGTCTTGCTGCGGGACAGGCCGGAGTAGAGCAGCCGGACGTTGCTGCTGTTGCTCGGGTCCTGGTCGGTGACCTTCAGGGCCTCCCAGAGCGCCGCGTACGACAGCTTCGTCACACCGGTGCTGATGATGGTGTGCAGGGAGGACTTGAGGCTGGTGCCGGTCTTGCCGACCGCGTTCTTGTAGTACGTCGAGTCGTACGCGGTGGTGGTGGCCGCGGCGGGGGTCGCGGTCAGAGTGGGGGCTGACAGGCCGACCAGAACGGCGGCGGTGGTGAACGCCACCGACTTCCAGCGGCGGATGCGCGTCGCCAACATAAAAGGGGGTCCCATCTACGCGGGTTGAATGAGGCGGCAGACGGGAGATTGGCATGCACATGCGTACTTGTAAATAAACAGGACGTGTCCGTTGGGTGACGGGGAACGGCATATCGCGTCGTATCTACGCGAGTTGACCCAGGAAAAGGTCAAGTCCAGCCAAAGAGTGGGTGGGTTGGATCATCGGGGGCGGCGCAACGGATCACTGGCGCGTGGTTGGAGTCGGGCATGAGAACTGCCCCCGGCCTTGTGGCCGGGGGCAGTTGAGGGTGTGTCAGTTCGTCAGGGTGAGGTCAGATGACGGTCAGCCGACGTCCGACGGGTCGAGCCGGTAGAGCGTCGACGTGTTGGAGGTCGAGGAGGACTCCCCGGACTTCTCGGTCGACCCGGACTCGGCACCGGTCTTGGAACCGGACTCGGCACCGGTCTTGGACTCCGTCGTCGAGGTCGACTCCGTCGTCGTGGTCTTGCTGTAGGCGCTCTCCTTCACGGCGGTGCCGTTCTTCTGCACCCACGCGGTGATCTCCTGGCTCAGGGTGCTGTTGCCGCCCATGCCGCCGCCACCGAGCTGGATGTAGTGCAGCTCGCCCTTCTTGACCAGTTCCTTCAGCTTGGCCAGCGTCATCGCCTTGTCGGAGCCGGTGAAGCCCCACATGGAGATGACCGGCTTGTGGGAGCTGAGGATCAGCTGGCCCGCGCTCTGCGAGTTGGAGACCGCGAGAATCCAGGTGGCGCCGTCCTGGTGCTTTTCCAGGTACTTGATCAGCTCGGTGCTGGCACCGCCGCCGCCGGGGCCGCCGCCCATGCCGCCGCCACCGGGACCGCCGCCCGTGCCGCCACGGCCGGTGCCGGTGCCGGTGCCGCCGGGCGCTTCGCCGCCGCCGGGGAACTCCCCGCCCGCGCCGCCCTGTTGGCCACCGGTGCCGCCGGTCGTGCCGTCACCCGGCGCACCGCTGGGAGCGCTGCCGCCCTGGCCCTGCTGCGGAGCCTCGCCACTGCCGCCGCCCGGGGTCATGCCACCCTGGCCGCCGCCGGGAGCCTCGCCGCCGGCCTGGCCGCCGCCCTGCTGGGTGCCGCCGGGCATGCCCTGGCCGCCGCCCATGCCGCCGCGCCCGCCCCGGCCGCCGCCCGGACCGCCGCCGCCGAAGCCGCCGCCGGTCGACGGGCCCGCCGTCGGGTTGGAGCCGCCCATGCCGCCACCGGCGGCCGAGCTGAGGGCCGGCGAGGCCGCGTAGGCCGTCGGACCCGCCAGCGCCGCGACGATCGCCGCGATCACGGACGCGGCCAGCAGCCGGGCCCGGTTGCCGGAGCGGAAGACGAACAGCCCGACGATCGCGACGAGCATCAGCACGCCGATCGTCGGCCACAGCCAGGTGTTCCAGTTGGTGGCCCGGCGCAGCACCACGATCGCCCAGATCCCGGTGACCGCGAACGCGGCCGGCAGCACCCACGACCAGCGGGCGTCACCGCTGCGGAACGCGCGCCACAGCATGACGCCACCGGCGCCGGTCAGCGCCGCGATACCGGGGGCGAGGGCGGTCGTGTAGTACGGGTGCATGGTGCCCTCGGCCATGGCGAAGGTCAGGTAGTGCAGCACCAGCCAGCCGCCCCACAGGATGAGGGCGGCCCGGGTGATGTCGGTGCGCGGGGCCCGGCCACGCAGGACCAGACCGCCGACCAGGGCGATGCCCGCGAAGGGGATCAGCCAGGAGATCTGGCCGCCGAGGACGTCGTTGAACATCCGGCCGATGCCCGCGGTGCCGGCGAAGGTGCCGCCCCCGCCGCCCATGCCGCCGTTGCCCTCGCCGCCGAGGACGCGGCCGAGGCCGTTGTAGCCCATGATCAGGTTCCAGGCGGAACCGTCGGTCGAGCCGCCGATGTACGGGCGGTCGTCGGCCGGTACGAGGGAGACGGCGGTGGCCCACCAGAAGCTGGAGACGGCCAGCGCGACGGCGGCCAGTACCAGGTTGACGATCTTCTTCTTCCAGCCGAGCTTGGAGGCGAACACGTACATCGCGAAGACGGCCGGCAGGGCGATGTAGCCCTGGAGCATCTTGGTGTTGAACGCGAGCCCGAAGCAGACCGCCGAGCCGATCAGCGGCAGCAGCTTGTCGTCACGGGTGGCGCGCAGCGCGAGGGCCGCGCCGGCCACCATCAGCAGCACGAGGATGGTGTCGGGGTTGTTGTCGCGGTTGATGGCGACCGTGATCGGGGTCAGGGCGAGCACGAGCGCGGCGATCGCCGCGGCCACGTGCCCGAACGTCCGCTTCACCGACGTGTGCAGAATCCAGATCGTGCCCAGTGCGGCACCGATCTGGGGCGCCATCATCTGCCACGTCCCGAAGCCGAAGATCCGGCAGGACAGGCCCATGATCATGAGCGCGAACGGCGGCTTGTCGACGGTCATGAAGTTGCCGGCGTCGAGCGAGCCGAAGAACCACGCCTTCCAGCTCTTCGTGCCGCTGAAGACCGCGGAACTGTAGAAGCTGTTGAGGCTGGAGCCGGACAGGTTCCAGGAGTACAGCGCGGTCGCCAGCAGCAGGATCGCGATCAGCACGGGCAGCGACCAGCGCGGTGCCTTGTCCGGCGGCGCGTCGGGCTGACCCGGCGGCGCCCAGTCGGGGGACACGGTCGTGGGGGAGAGGGGATCGGTGGCAGATGTCACCAGTGAACGGTGACGGTGGCCGTTAGGCGGGGACTGTGGCCAACCTGGGGGCTGGCTGTGGATGGATGAGAGGACGGTAATAACGCCCTCATGATTCATATCCGGGCCCTCATAAATCCCGGTTTCCGTGCGGGGCGGGGCCGGGGTGAACGGCTGTGGCGTGGCCGTGGGCGCTCTGTGGGGCCGGTGCCCGCACCCCGGTGCCCGCTTCTGGCCATTTCTGGTGTCATGGGCATGATCGACGCGGGCCCGGGATAGGAACGGCGAGCGCAGAGGTGTCTGCGGGATGACGGCCGAGCGAACCAGGGGGTTCCCGTACGTGAGAGATGTCCGTGGCAACGGGGTCAGGACCGAGGACTTCGCCGAGAACGGCTTCCTGGTCCTGCCCGGGTTTCTGCCGGGCGGCCTGGCGGAGCGCCTCCTCCCGGAGGTGGACAGGTGGGTGGAGACGGGCTGGCGTCAGCAGTCCATCGACGCGGTACGGCCGGGCGCCGGCGCACCGGAGACGGTCGAACTGGACCTGGAGGCGCACGGGGAGTTAGCGGCGTACCCGCCCTTACTGGACCTGCTCGGCAGCGCTGATCTGCTGGGCGGGTCCTTCGTCTTTCACCACCTGCACAGCGACCGGCGCCCGGCCGGGGGCACCGGCAAGAATTGGCACCACGACTACGAGCAACGGCCCCAGCGCGACCGCCGCCTGCCCATGGTCCACGCCCTGCACTACATCGGCGGGCTGCGGCCGGAGGCGGGCGGCCTGGCCGTGCTGCCGGGCTCGCACCGGGAGGTCGCCGAGAAGAACGCCCGCGACCACCTGGGCACGGCCGTGCTGCCGGGCGAGGTGCTCATCGACGAACTGCCGCCGGGCTCCACCGTCCTGCTCCACTCGGCGCTCTTCCACACCCGCCGCGCCGCGCCCTCCGACTGCGCCGGTCACCGTTACATGATCGACGGCTCCTACTGCCGAACGGGGACCCGGTGGCCGCCGGTCAAGCCGTACTGGCGGCAGGTGCTGGCGGTGGGCCGGGCCCGCGGCCTGGATGCCGGACACCCGGACCTGTTCGCCGAACGCCACTTCAGCACCTATGAAACGGCGGCTGCGGCGGCGGTGGGGGGTGTGACGGGTGCGGGTGCGGCGATGGCAGCGCGTGCGACCGGTGCGGGTGCGGGTGCGGCGACGGTGGGGAGGCGGGGCGCGTGAGGGTGCTTGAGGCGGTCTCCTTCGACGAGGTGATGCGCCGGTTCGCCCGTGAGCATCCCTTCGACGCCTCCGACCCGGGCAACACCAACGACGAGGCCGAGGGTCATGTCCGCAAGGCGCAACGGGAGTTGGGCGGGCGGTGGCATCGGGTGCGGTTGGCGGGGCCGGAGGTGCGGGGCGTGCTGCTGCCCTGGCATCTGGGGGAGGCCGGCGAGGTGGAACTCGTTCCTCCCACCGGGCTCACCGTGGCCGCCGCGGCGGAGCGGCTCGCGGCGCTCGGCGGGGCGTACGCGCGCTCCAATCCGATGTGCGCGTTCAAGCTCGCCCGGCAGCGGACGGCGGCCCGGCTCCCGCTGTTCCTGAGCGCGCGGCCGGTCTCGGGCCCCGACTACGCGTCCCTGACGGTCCGTTCGGGCCTGATCCACCTGGACGGGCTGCACCGGATGCTCGCCTGGGCGCGGGGCGGGGAACTGGTGCCCGGCGCCTGGTTCGAGGCGTACGTGGCCGGGCTATCCCCGTCCCACGTAGGGCATGGCGCTGGGCATGACCAGGACGGACTGGATGTTCACGCCCCGGGGCAGGGCGGCCATGGCCCGCACCATGTCGACGACGTGCCGCACGTCCATGGTGGGTTCGACCCGCCGTGACCCGTCGGCTTGCAGCACCGCCGGTTGCGGCCGGTCGGGCGGGGTGACGTTGCCGATGTCGATCTGGCCGCACGAGATGTCGTAGGCGCGGCCGTCCAGGGACAACGCCCGGGTCAGCCCCGCCACCGCGTGCTTGGCCGCCGTGAACGCGACGGAGTCCGGGCGGGGCGCCTGGGCGGAGGGGGCGCCGTTGTTGATGATCCGCCCGCCGCGCGGAGTCTGCCGTCTCATCACCCGGAACGCGGCCCGGGAGCAGAGAAAGGTCCCGGTGGCGATGGAGTCCAGCACGCGATGCCAGTCCTCGACGCCCACGTCCTCGATGGGGGTGTACGGCATGGTGTCGGCGGCGTTGTTGAACACCACGTCCAACTGGCCGAACCGGGCGACGACTTGGTCGAACAGGTCGTCCACCGAGGCGGCGTCGGTGATGTCGGCCGGCAGTGGGATCGCCCGGTCCGAAACGGCGGCCGGGGCCAACTCGGCGGTCTCCTTGAGGAGTTGCTCGCGTCGGCCGACCAGGGCCACCGTCCAGCCGTCCGCCAGCAGGCCAAGGGCGCAGGCCCGCCCGATGCCGCTGCCCGCCCCGGTGACGATCACGGTCCCTCTGCCGATGTCCGTACCCACGTCCACGCCCCACCCGTCCTCTTCACCGACGTTTTCTCGCCTGCGCATCGCACGCGCACCGCGTGCCGACCGCCTACGAAAGGTTCTCCGAGCGTGCCCAACAGCCCTGTACCGAAACGGGAGTTGCTCATGAATGGCCACATACGGACGGTGGGCGCAACGGACGGAAGCAGGGCCTGGTTCGAGCGGGCCCGGGCCTCGCTGGCCGGGGGCGTCAGCTCCTCGTCCCGGCTGACGTCGACCGGACCGCACCCCTACCCGCTCTACATGGTCAGCGGCTCCGGCACCCAGATCCGGGACGTCGACGGCAACGGCTACATCGACTACCTCATCTCCTACGGCAGCGCGATCCTCGGCCACGCCCCGCCCGAGCTGACCGACGCCCTCACCGATGTCCTGCGCTCCGGCACCATGTTCGGCACCTGCAACACCCCGGAGGTCGAACTCGCCGAGCAGATACGGGACATGGTGCCCTGCGCGGACCTCGTGCGGTTCGCCAACTCGGGCAGCGAGGCCGTGCAGGGCGCGGTGCGGGCGGCGCGTGGGTACACGGGGCGCGCGAAGATCCTCAAGTTCGAGGGCCACTACCACGGTTGGTCGGACACGCTGGCGATCTCCAACCGGCCCGGTGTCGAGGAGGCGGGCCCCTACGCCACCCCGCACGCCGTCCCGCACTCACCCGGCATCCCCGCCGGCGTCGTCGACGACGTCATCGTCTGCCCCTGGAACGACCCCGAGGCCCTGCGCGCCGCCCTCGACGCGCACCGCGCCGAACTCGCCGCCGTCATCTGCGAACCGATCGTCGCCAACAACGCCTGCACCATGCCCGATCCGGGCTATCTGGAGCTGCTGCGGGACGAGTGCACCGCGCGCGGGATCGTGCTCGTCTTCGACGAGGTCTGCACCGGGTTCCGCACCGGACCCGGCGGAGCGCAGGCGATGTTCGGCGTCGAACCCGACCTCGCCGTCTTCTCCAAGGCCCTCGGCGGCGGCCTGCCCATCGCCGCCTTCGCGGGCCGACGGCACGTGATGGAACCCCTGGCGCAGGGCCACGTCAAACACGGCGGCACCTACAACTCCTCACCCCTGTGCGCCACTTCGGCCCTGATCACGCTCCGCCGGCTGGACCGGCCGGAGACCACCAAGCGCATCGAGGACACCGGCCGCCGCATCATGGAGACCATCCAGCGGGCCGCCCACGACCGGCGCATCCCCTGTTCCGTGCAGGGCGTCGGGGCGATGTTCCAGACGGTGTTCACGCCCGCCGGCGCGCCGACCCGGCAGTACCGTGACCTGCTCCACGCCGACCAGGCCCGCTACCACGCCTTCCGCCACGAACTCCTCAAGCGCGGCGTCCACGCCAACGCCTACGGCATGGCGTGCTGGTTCGTCGCCGCGACGGTCACGGAGGAGGAGGTGGCCGTCACCTGTGAGGCGGTGGAGGAGGCGTTCGCGGTTCTGTGACGGGTGAGTGACGCTCTTCTCCGGGGGCCCACGGGGGAGTCGCGCAGGCCAGTGCCTGGTGCGTGATCAGGGACTTGAGCGCGGCGAAGTCCGTGGTTCCCCCGTACTCCGACCTCGCGGTCGTCTGTTCCGGGTGCTTCCGGTAGATGCCGCCCGGCTCGGAGATCATCCACCCCGGAGCCACCGCGGCGCAGCGCAGCACCAGCGCGATCGTCTCCCAGGCGGGCAGGGCCGGCCAGCCTCCCAGCGCGTGCAGCAGGCCGGTTCGCACGGCCAGATGCGTGCCCACCACCGGGAACAGGTCCGCGGTGAAACCGGCCATCAACTCCCGGAACTCCAGCGGTCCTTCCTGCGGGTCGTAGGGGCCGGGCAGGAGCGACCCGTCGGGCAGGAGGTCCAGACAGGACGAGATGCACCACTCCGTCCTGGCCCGAGCCAACGCGCTGATGTCCCGGGAGAGCGCTCCCGGGGTGAGCAGGTCGTCGGCGTCGAGCGCCCGGACGATGTCGCCGGTGGCCCGGGACAGCGCGACCGTGCGGGCCACCGCGGCTCCGCCCTTGCGGCACGAGCCCTTGGAGATCCAGGGTGCGTCGGGCAGTGCGCGCAACGGCTCGCCGGTGAGTCCGTCCTCCTGGACCAGCCATTCCAGCGCCCACCCGGGCGGGAGGACCTGACGCTCCAGCGAGGCGCGAGCCTCAGCCAGAAAAGAGTGACCGCCGTCGTAGACAGCGGTCACCACCGAGATTGTGGGCACGGGAAACACGGCTCCAGTTCAGCGAGGCACCCGAACGTTGCCAAGCCCTCCCAGGCTAACCACTGCGCCGAGCGCGCCCCCCGAGGCGGTGAGCCCGGACCAGAAGCCACGGCCCTGCGGGAAGCCGGATCGACGCCGACAGAAGGTCACCCCTTGACCGCCTGGATGAACGGCGCCCAGACGGCCTGCGGGAAGAGGAGCGCGGGCCCATGCGGCACTTTGGAGTCCCGGACGGGGATGCCGGTGGGGTAGTTGTCGAGGACTTCGACACAAGTGCCCGCGTCGTTAGCGCTGTAGGAGGACTTGCGCCAGCCCTGGAGGGTGCCTGGGGCCGAGATGGTGTGTTCAGTCATTCCGGTCGTAACTCCTTTGCCATGGGCCCTAGTTGGAGCGAGCTATGCCTTGACTGCCTGGACGAACGATGCCCAGGCGGCGGCCGGGAAGAGGAGCGCGGGTCCGTGCGGGACCTTGGAATCGCGGACCGGGACGCCGATGGGGTGGTCATCTGCGACCTCCAGGCAGCTGCCAGCTTGGTCGTTGCTGTAGGACGACTTCCGCCAACCCTTCAGCGCTGCCGCGTCAGAAATCCTTCGGTTGGTCATCGCGTTCGTAGTCCCTTGCTGTCGTGCTGAGTAGGGCCAGTGATTCCTTGAGCGGTAGTGCGTTGCCCAGCGCAAAAGCGTAGCGATGTTGCAGATCTTGGATCACGGACGGGGTTTCATGAAGCTTCCCCATGTGAAGGCCTTCGCTGTACGCCGTAGGCGGCTGGTCCTCGAACCACATCAGGGTGACCATGTTGCTCAGGAGCGGATGGAAGCCCAAGGAGAACGGCAACACATGCACCTGGACTCGGCCACTCTTGCCGAGCCGCACGAGATGGTCGAGTTGCTCGGCCATGACACCTGGCCCACCGATCTGGCGTCGTAGAACTGCTTCGTCCAGCAGCGCCCATACTGCCGGTGTCATCGGATCGTCGAGGATCTTCGCGCGCTCAAGACGTGTGCTGACGCGCGTGTCACACTCCTCCTCGCTCACCCGAGGAAACGGCCTGTTCAGGACCGCACGTGCATACCCCTCCGTCTGGAGGATGCCGGGGACGAACGACAGGGCGAACTCTCGGATCATCACCGCCTGCTGTTCGAGCACTCGGGCCGACTCGAAATAGTCGGCGGTTGATAGGTCGCGCCCCGGTCGGAAAGTAGCCAGCACATTCCCGGTCTTGAGGGCCATGTCCAGTCGGCGTGCGTCCTCCTCCGAGGGAAAGCGGCGCCCCGCCTCGATATGCGCGATGTGCGACCGCGTCATCAATGTCAGGTCGGCGAGCTGCTGTTGTGTCAGCCCGGCTGCTTCGCGTCGTTCCTTCAGCCATTCACCGTATGTGCTGGCCATGGCCACTCCTTTGTGACGAACTCCAGGTCACCGTGGACCCCCTGGCGAGCCTAGCCGCACCCGTCTCACTCTGTGAATTGATCGCTACAGAAGGCAATACCCCCGCGACCGTGCGACCGGTCCGGGGGCGTAGTCACCAACGAAACCAACGGAGTTGACGACATGAACCACCGTATCGCCCGCCCCACCACCAGCCGCCCCGGCGGGACCGCGTGATCGCGGGGCGGTCGCAGACCGAGCGACTCCTCCCGTGGACCGTGAACGGCAAGCCCGCCTACGTCGTCGGGGGCGGCACCGGCCGCATCTCCCGCATGGCCGACCACGTCGAGTGTGAGCAACTGGAGATGGCCGCCGAACTCCTCGAACACGCCGATGATCTGCTCGCCGGGGAGAAGGTGACCTCCGAGCAACTGCGTTACCTGTCAGGGTGCTTGGTGAATTCGTTGCGCGAGGTCCACCGCGTCGCGAAGAGCCGGGGCGCCCGGATTCCCGGCCCCGAATGGGGAGATGACGAGGACGACGAGTATGACGAAGGTGGCGAAGCCGGCACAGGCGACTGAGGCGGGTTCGGCGTACTCGGCGTCGGCGGTGTCTCCGTTCCGGAATTCTGAACGGCCCTACCGGGAAACGGCGTTGGCATCGAACACGCCACTCGTACAACCATTCGCGCGAACTGGTGAGTCATACGGGTATGACTCACCAGACTCCCCGCCGTAGAAGAGGGCTGGTCGCCGGAGTGGTCGGCGCCGGTGTCCTCATACCCTCCCTCGCATTCGCCGGGACCGCGAACGCGGCGACCCCGACCGTCGGCTGCACCTCCGCCAGAGCGGGCCTCGCCGCGAAGTTGCAGAAGGACATCACCGCCGCCCTCGCGAACCGCAGAGGCACCATCGCCGTCGGTCTCAACGACCGCACCACGCACACCAGTTGCACCCTGCGCGCGGGCACCGCGTACGACTCGGCGAGCGTCGTCAAGGTCACCGTCCTCGCCACGCTGCTGTGGGACGCGAAGAAGACCAACCGGTACCTCACCGCCGCCGAGAACACACTCACCAAGGCCATGATCACCAAGTCGGACAACGACGCGACCAGCAAGCTCTGGAAGCAACTCGGGCCGACGAAGGTCAAGGGCTTCCTCAAGGCGGCCGGGATGACCCAGACCAAACCCGGTGCGGGCACCTACTGGGGGCTGACCCAGATCACCGTCACCGACGAACAGAAACTCCTGGGACTCCTCACCGCCAAGAACACCGTGCTCAGCGACAACTCCCGTGCCTACGCACTGAAGTTGATGGGCCAGGTCATCTCCTCGCAGCGCTGGGGCACCCCGTACGGCGCCCCCTCCGGCACCGCCGTCCACGTCAAGAACGGCTGGCTCTCCCGGGCCACGAACGGCTGGCGCGTGCACAGCGTCGGCACCTTCACCGGCGCCGGGCACGACTACCAGCTCACGGTCCTCACGCACGGCAACGGCACCATGAACTACGGCATCGACACCATCCAAGGCGTCGCCAAGGTGATCCACAGGGATCTTGCCGCAAGCTGACGCCCGCCGGACTCCCGCCCGTCACCGGCCCGGCCTACGGTGACGCCCATGCGCCTGAGATCTGCACTCGCGACCACCGCGGCGGCCCTGGCGGCGGCCACCTGCCTCACCGCCGCAGGCCCCGCCGACGCCCGCACCAACACCCTTACGGGGAGCACCCTTACGGGTGCCTCCCTTACGGGTAGCACCCTGACAGGGAAGTCCCCTACGGGTGGGTCCCTGACGGGGAAGTCCCCTACGGGTGGGTCCCTGACGGGGAAGTCCCCTACGGGCAACGCCTGTTCGGGGTCGGTCTCCCTGGACCGTTTCTCCGACGTGCTCGACAAGACGACGTTCCAGGGCACGTTCGTCGGCAACTTCTCCGCCCTCGCCGTCGACCGGGACGGCACGCTGGCCGCCCTCTCCGACCGCTCCTCGCTGTTCTCCCTCAACTCCCGTACCCTCGCGCCCGTTTCCGTCGTTCACCTCGCCGACGAGCAGGGCGCCGACCTCGACTCCGAGGGCCTCGTCATCGACCGTGACGGCACCCGCCTGGTGACCTCGGAGACCGAGCCGTCGATCCGCCGTTACAGCAAGAGCGGCACCCTCCTCGAACGGCTCCCCGTCCCGGCGTCCCTCCAGGTCGCCCCGGCGGGCCGCGCCACGAGCAACGGGACCTTCGAGGGGCTGACCCTGCTGCCGGGCGGGCGCACCCTGATCGCGTCCATGGAGTACGCGCTGTCCGGCGACGACACCGGGACCGTTCGCTTCCAGACCTGGCAGCGAGGGCGGGACGGGCGTTTCCGGCTCGGGGCGCAGTACGCGTACCGGGTGGATGCGGGGCTCGGCGTCCCCGAGGTCCAGGCCACGCCCGACGGCCGCCTCCTCGTCCTGGAACGTGGCTTCACCTCGGGCGTGGGCAACACGGTCCGGCTGTACGCGGCCGATCCTCGCGGGGCGACGGACGTCAGCGGCGTCGAGAACCTCACCGGTCAGTCCGGTGTCCGACTGATCAAGAAGACGCTGCTCACCGACATCGCCGCCTGCCCCACGCTGGGCGCCACCGCGAAGCAGCCCCAGCCGAACCCCCTCCTCGACAACATCGAGGGCATGACGATCACCGGCCGCGACCGTGGCCGCCTGAAGGTCCTCCTCATCAGCGACGACAACGAAAACACGACCCAGACAACCCGCGCCTACACACTGAGCGTGCGCCTGCCTCGTTGAGGGTGGTGGGGGAGGCGGTCCGTTTGTCTCGGCTCCGCCACGTGGGGGCTGGTCGCGCCCGCGCGGCGGAGCCGCAGGTTGATACGGCCCGCGCCCCTAGGGCCCGCGCTGTAGGGCCCGCCCCCTAGGGAGCCTGCCCCTACGGGGCCTGCTCTAGGGACCTGCCCCTACGGGACCTGCCCTAGGGGATTGCCCGTGCCGGGGTTGTCAGGGCACTCGGGGTGCGGTGTTGGGGTGCTCGCTCCGGTCGAGTGTGGCGGCCCAACTGGCCAGCAGCCGGAGTCCGTCGTGCGACGCGGAGCCCGGCTCGGCGCTCATCGCGGTGAGGGTCAGCCCGGGATCGTTCGGGATGGGCAGGCCCTCGAAGGCGAGGGTGAGGTCACCGACGACGGGGTGACGGAAACGTTTGAGGCCGGTGCGGTGCAGGCGCACGTCATGCGCGGCCCACAGTGTGCGGAAGTCCTCGCTGAGGGTGGAGAGTTCACCGATCAGGTCGCTGAGATCACGGTTGTAGGGGTCCTGTCCGGCCTCGGTGCGCAGGAGCGCCGCCGAGGCGGCCTTCTGGTGGTCCAGTTCGGTCATGTACGCACCGGCACCGGGGTTGAGGAACTGGAAGCGGGCGAGGTTGACCGGCCGCGCGGGATCTTGGAACACCGGCCAGTACAGGGCTCTGCCGAGCCGGTTGGTGGCCAGGATGTCGAGGCGGCCGTTGCGGATGAAGGCGGGCGCCTCGGACATCGCGTCCAACAGCTGTTGCAGCGCGGGGCGGATCGGCTGCGGGCCGCGACGGCGTGCGGGCCGACGGGTGGAACCGGCGGTGCGGGCCAGGTCCATGAGGTGGGCGCGCTCGGACTCGTCCAGCTGGAGGGCGACGGCGAGGGAGTCGAGGACGGCTTCGGAGGCGCCGGCGAGGTTGCCCCGTTCCATGCGGGCGTAGTACTCGGCGCTGACCCCGGCGAGCATCGCGACCTCTTCGCGGCGCAGCCCCTTCACCCGGCGATGGCCCGAGGCGGGCAGACCGGCCTGCTGGGGTGTGATCTTGGCGCGACGGCTGGTGAGGAACTCGCGGACCTCGCTGCGGTTGTCCATGCCTCCGAGGCTACGACGATCCCGACGAGCAAGGGGTGTACTGCCAGTACACGTATCAACGGACCCTTCCGCACGCCCGTGACCTGCCGTTTCATCGTTAACAGGCAGCCCATGAGGCCGCCGTCCACTCCGGTGGCGCACACCGTGACGCCGAGACCGAAGGGACAGCCGGTGCCCGCTCCCCGCCCTGCGGGGCACGCCGGGCATCCACACGGAAGGGAGCCGATCATGACGGAGGGCAAGAAGCCCCAGGGCCCGCGTCAGCAGTTCGGGGACATCGCCCCGGCACTGGCGGGATACAGCGAGGACGTGCTGTTCGGGCAGGCATGGGAGGACCCCGACCTGTCCCCACGGGACCGCAGCCTGGTCACGGTGGCCAGCCTGATCACCGGCGGCAGCACCGAGCAGCTCGCCTTCCACCTGGGCAAGGCCCGGGAGAACGGGGTCAGCGACAAGGAGCTGATCGCGACGATCACCCACATGGCGTTCTACGCCGGATGGCCCAGGGCGATGTCCGCGCTCACCGTCGCCCGCGCCGTTCTCGCGCCCTGAAGGCCAACGGCGGGCGGGCGCGGGCCGCAAGGGTCCTGCTCCCGGTGGCGCCAGGCCCCTGGCGTCCGGTTCGTCCGGTTCCAGGCCCTGTGGCCCGCACCCTTGTGGCCCGCACACGCACGCACGCACGTACGTACGCACGCAAGGAGAACCTCATGGAGATCATCAATCCCCCCGCGACGGCGAAACTGCCTGCGGCCATGTTCACCGGGGACGCCTGGGCGGATGTCATCCAGCGTGGCGAGGACCCTTCCCGCGCGCGGGCCAACCTGGTCCGTTTCGCGCCGGGCGCCCGTACCGCCTGGCACTCCCACGGCCTGGGCCAGACCCTCTACATCGTGGCGGGCATCGCCCTGATCCAGTCCCGGGGCGGCGACATCGTCGAGGCCCGCCCCGGAGACGTGATCTTCACCCCGCCCGGTGAGGAGCACTGGCACGGCGCGACCCCGGACCGGTTCATGGCGCACCTCGCGCTGTGGGAGGGCGACGACGTCGACTGGCTGGAACACGTCACCGACGACCAGTACGCCGGCCCCCGCCGCCCCGCCCACACCCTCTGAGCCGCCCGGCCCGCCCCCCGAGATACGCCCCGCCCCCGCGAGACACGGGAGAAAACCATGCGCGCAACCGTCCTCCACGCACCCGGTGACGTCCGGGTCGAAGACCTGCCCCGGGCCGCCGTCCAGCAGCCCACCGACGCGGTCATCCGCACCGTCGCCACCTGCGTGTGCGGCTCCGACCTGTGGGACTACCGGGGCATCAACGACATCGCCGAGCCCACTCCCGGTGGCCACGAGTACGTCGGCGTCGTCGAGGAAGTCGGCGCCGACGTCACCGGCATCAAGCCGGGCCAACTGGTCGTCGGCTCCTTCTTCGCCTCCGACAACACCTGCCCGCACTGCCGGAACGGCTACCAGACGTCCTGCCTGCACCGTGAATTCGTCGGCGGCGCCCAGGCCGAGTACGTCCGCGTCCCCCTCGCCGACGGCACCCTCGTGCCCGTCCCCGGCGATGTGGCCGAGGAGCACATCCCGAGCCTGCTGGCCTGCTCCGACGTCATGGGCACCGGCTGGTACGCGGCCGTCGCCGCAGAGGTCGGGCCCGGTGACACCGTCGCGGTGGTCGGGGACGGCGCGGTCGGCCTGTGCGCGGTCATCGCCGCCAGGGAACTCGGAGCGACGCGGATCATCGCCATGTCCCGCCACGCGTCCCGCCAGCGGCTGGCCCGCGCGTTCGGCGCCACCGACATCGTCGCCGAACGCGGCGAGGAGGGTGCGGCCCGCGTCAAGGAGCTGACCGGCGGCATCGGCGCCGACCGGGTGCTGGAGTGTGTCGGCACCCCCGGTTCCATGCGGCAGGCGCTGAGCTGCACCCGCCCCGGAGGCAACGTCGGCTTCGTCGGCGTCCCGCACGACGTGCGGATCGACGGTGAGCAGCTGTTCTTCTCCCACGTCGCCCTGCGCGGCGGCCCCGCCCCGGTCCGGGAGTTCCTGCCCGACCTCATCCAGCGCGTCCTGGACGGCCGGATCGACCCGGGCAAGGTCTTCGACCTGGAACTGCCCCTCGACCAGGCCGCCGAAGGCTACCGGGCCATGGACGAGCGCCGAGCCATCAAAACCCTCCTACGCCCCTGACCCCGCTCCCCGCACCGGCACAACCCCTGCCAGACCAGCCCCTCCCATGAACTCAGTGAACTGAACCCAGTGAACTCAGATCAGCCCCCTCCCATGAACTCAGATCGGACCCCTCCCATGAACCCGCAGTACACCTTCGACGGCCAGGTCGCCCTGGTCACCGGTGCCGCGTCCGGCATGGGCCTGGCCACCGCCCGCGCCTTCGCCCGGGCCGGTGCCGCCGTCGTACTCGCCGACATCGACAACGACGCAGTCGACCGCGCGGCCAAGGACCTCACCGACGCCGGGCACCAGGTCATCGGCGTGGTCTGCGACGTCACCGACGAAGCGCAGGCCGCGGCCCTGGTCGACACGGCCGTGGCCACCTACGGCCGCCTCGACATGGCCTTCAACAACGCCGGCATCCAGGCCCCGCCGACCGACGCCGCCGACGAGAGCGCCGAGAACTTCGACCGCGTCAACGCCGTCAACCTGCGCGGCGTGTGGGCGGCCCAGAAGCACGAACTGCGCCAGATGCGCACCCAGGGTTCCGGCGCCATCGTCAACTGCTCCTCCCTGGGCGGCCTCGTCGGCCTGCCCGAGCGCGCCGCCTACCACGCCTCCAGGCACGGGGTGATCGGCCTGACCAAGAGCGCCGCCGTCGAGTACGCGCCCCGCGGCATCCGCATCAACGCCGTCTGCCCCGGCACGATCGACACCCCGATGGTCTCCGGCATGCTCGAAAGCCAGGCCGACGCCATGGCCGAGATCCTCAAGCAGCAGCCCATCGGCAGGCTCGGCCGCGCCGAGGAGATCGCCGAAGCCGTCCTGTGGCTGTGCAGCCCGGGCGCAAGCTTCGTCCTCGGCGCAGCCCTCCCCGTCGACGGCGGCTTCACCACCCACTGACGCCCGGGCGGAAGCGCACGAAAGGAGAACCCCCATGGAGTACGTCCGCCTCGGCGGCACCGGCCTGAAGATCAGCCGCCTCGCCCTCGGCTGCATGAGCTACGGCGACCCGACCGCCCCCGGGGCCCACCCCTGGGCCCTGACCGAGGACAAGGCCGCCCCCTTCTTCCGGCAAGCCGTGGAACTGGGCATCACCTTCTGGGACACCGCCAACGTCTACCAGGCCGGCACCTCGGAGGAGATCGTCGGCCGCGCGATCCGCGAGTACACCCGGCGCGAGGACATCGTTCTCGCCACCAAGGTCCGCGGCAAGATGCACGACGGCCCCGGCGGCGAGGGCCTGTCACGCAAGGCGATCCTCGAACAGGTCGACGCCTCCCTGACCCAGCTCGGCACCGACCACATCGACCTCTGCCAGATCCACCGCTTCGACGACGACACCCCGGTCGAGGAGACGATGGAGGCGCTGCACGACCTCGTCAGGGCCGGCAAGGTCCGCTACCTCGGCGCGTCCTCGATGTACGCGTGGCAGTTCGCCAAGCTCCAGCACGCGGCCGACCTCGGCGGGTGGACCCGCTTCGTGTCCATGCAGAACCAGTACAACCTGCTGCGCCGCCAGGACGAACCCGAACTCATGGCGATGTGCGGCGACATGGGCGTGGGCCTGGTGCCCTACTCGCCCAACGGGAAGGGCCGCCTCGCCCGCCCCGCCGGTCACCAGAGCACCCGCTCCCGCACCGACCACGTCGTACGGTCCTTCGACAGCCCGCACGACGAGCCGGTCATCAACGCCGTACAGCGACTCGCCGAGGCACGCGGCGTCACCATGCCCCACATCGCCCTGGCCTGGGCCCTACGCAACCCCCTGGTCTCCGCCCCCATAGTCGGAGCCACAGCCCCCCACCACCTCCCCCAAGCCGTCAACGCCCTAAGCCTGCGACTGACAGAAGAGGAAACGACAGCCCTAGAAACCCCCTACACCAACACAGGCCCCTCCTGGCTCTGACCACCCCGACGACGGGGGGCGGCGAAGCCGCCTTCTTTAAGGGGCGCGGGGCTGTATCGATATGCGGCTCCGCCGCGAGGGCGCGCCCACCTCCGTCGACCGGCACGCGACGAGGCCCAGAAGCCCCCGCTCCCGGGGCGGCGAAGCCGCCTTCTTTAAGGGGCGCGGGGAACTGCGCGATCAGCCACGACGAGAGCCGCACCCACCCACTCACCGCACCCCCCCCGTAAGGGGCGCGGGGCTGTATCGATATGCGGCTCCGCCGCGCGGGCGCGACCAGCCACGACGAGAGCCGCACCCACCCACTCACCGCCACCACGCACACGCCCCCCCCCGCCGCCCATTTGTTGCAGCGGGATGAAATCCGCCCCCATCCGTGTTCCCCTCGCGGCAGAGCTGATAGCTGACGTACAGGACAGGGAGGACACCCGCGTGGACGCAGAACGGGGATGGGCCCGGCGCCTGGCCGGATACGCCTGGCGGTACCCGAAAGACGTCATCCTCGCCCTCGGCTCCTCGCTGGCCGGCATGGCCGTGATGGCCGTCGTCCCCCTGGTCACCAAGGTGATCATCGATGACGTGATCGACGGCCACACCAGGTCGATGGCCCCCTGGGCCGGCATCCTCCTCGGCGGCGCCGTCCTCGTGTACGCCCTGACGTACATCCGCAGGTACTACGGGGGCTGCCTCGCCCTGGACGTCCAGCACGACCTCCGCACGGAGATGTTCGCCACCATCACCCGCCTCGACGGCCGCCGCCAGGACGAACTGTCCACCGGCCAGGTCGTCGGCCGCGCCACCAGCGACCTCCAGCTGATCCAGGGCCTGCTGTTCATGCTCCCGATGACGATCGGGAACGTCCTGCTGTTCCTGATCTCGCTCGGGATCATGGCGTGGCTGTCCCCGCCGCTCACCCTGGTCGCCCTCGCCGTCGCCCCCGCGCTGGCGTGGATCGCCCGCCGCAGCCGCACCCGCCTGCACCCGGCGACCTGGTACGCGCAGGCCCAGGCCGCCGCCGTCGCGGGCGTCGTCGACGGCGCCGTCAGCGGCGTTCGCGTGGTGAAGGGGTTCGGGCAGGAGGAGCAGGAGACCGGCAAGCTGCGCGAGGTGAGCCGCAGGCTCTTCGCGGGACGGCTGCGGACGATACGCCTGAACTCGACGTACACCCCCGCCCTCCAGGCCGTGCCCGCGCTCGGGCAGGTCGCGATGCTCGCGTGCGGCGGATGGCTCGCGGTGCGCGGCCACATCACCCTCGGCACGTTCGTCGCGTTCTCCACCTACCTCGCCCAACTCGTCGGCCCCGTAAGGATGCTGGCCATGGTGCTGACCGTCGGACAGCAGGCACGCGCCGGCACCGAACGGGTCCTGGAGCTGATCGACACCAAGCCCTCGCTGACCGACGGCACCAAGACGCTGCCCGCCGACGCACCCGCCACCGTCGAGTTCGACGACGTGTCCTTCGGCTACGCGGACGGCCGCCCGGTCCTCGACGGGCTCAGTTTCGAGATACGGGCCGGTGAGACCCTCGCCGTCGTCGGCTCCTCCGGCTCGGGCAAGTCCACCGTCTCGCTCCTGCTGCCCCGCTTCTACGACGTCACCCACGGCGCCGTCCTGGTCGGCGGCCACGACGTGCGCGAACTGACCTCCGACTCGCTGCGGGCCGCGATCGGCCTGGTCCCCGAGGACTCGTTCCTCTTCTCCGACACCGTCCGCGCCAACATCGCCTACGGCCGCCCCGACGCCACCGACGAACAGCTCAACGAGGCCGCCCGCGCCGCCCAAGCCGACGGTTTCATACGGGAGTTGCCCGACGGCTACGACACCAGGGTCGGCGAGCACGGGCTCACCCTCTCCGGCGGCCAGCGCCAACGCGTCGCCCTCGCCCGCGCGATCCTCGCCGACCCCCGCCTCCTCGTCCTCGACGACGCCACCTCCGCCGTCGACGCCCAGGTCGAGCACGAGATCCACGACGCCCTCCAGCACGTCATGCGCGGCCGCACCACCCTGCTGATCGCCCACCGCCGCTCCACCCTCGCCCTCGCCGACCGCATCGCCGTCCTCGACGCGGGCCGCCTCGCCGACGTCGGCACCCACGAGGAGTTGCAGTCCCGCTCCGCCCTCTACCGGCGCCTGCTCACCGACCCCGACGAACTCGGCGCCGTCTCACCCGGCCGCACCCGGCCCGCCGCACCCCCCGAAGACACCTCCGTACGCGACGAGTTGGACGCCGAGTTCGACGCCGAACGCGGCGTCACCCCGCACCTGTGGACCGGCGACCGCGCCCCCAAGGACACGGCGCTGGCCGGAATGCCGTCAACTCCCCTCCTGCTCGCGCAGGTTGACGCGCTGCCCCCGGCCACCGACACCCCGGACATCGACGAGGGCCGCGCGGTCCGCGCCGAAGGCTCCTACGGGCTACGGCGGTTGCTGCGAGGCTTCGGCCCCGTACTGCTCATCAGCCTCGCCCTCGTCGCCGTCGACGCGGGCGTCGGACTGCTGCTGCCGATCCTCATCCGGCACGGCATCGACCAGGGCGTCACCGCGATGGCACTCGGCGCGGTCTGGGCCGCCGCCCTGCTCGGACTGCTCGCCGTCCTCGTCCAGTGGGCGGCACAGATCGGCGAGACCCGGATGACCGGACGCACCGGCGAACGCGTCCTGTACGCCCTGCGCCTGAAGATCTTCGCCCAGCTGCAACGCCTCGGACTCGACTACTACGAACGGGAGTTGACCGGCCGCATCATGACCCGGATGACGACCGACGTGGACGCCCTGTCGACGTTCCTCCAGACCGGTCTGGTCACCGCGTTCGTCTCCGTCGTCACCTTCTTCGGCATCATGGTCGCCCTGGTCGTCATCGACGTCCAGCTCGCCCTCGTCGTCTTCGCGACGCTCCCGCCGCTCGTCCTGGCCACCTACTTCTTCCGCCGCGCCAGCGTGAAGGCGTACGAACTCGCCCGCGAACGCGTCGGGTTGGTCAACGCCACCCTCCAGGAGTCGGTGTCCGGGCTGCGGATCGTGCAGGCCTTCGGGCGCCAGGCCGACAGCCGGGCCCGGTTCACCGAACACAGCGCCGACTACCGCCGG
Organism: Streptomyces sp. NPDC091279; assembly: GCF_044757465.1. Classification (NCBI taxonomy): domain Bacteria; kingdom Bacillati; phylum Actinomycetota; class Actinomycetes; order Kitasatosporales; family Streptomycetaceae; genus Streptomyces; species Streptomyces sp. NPDC091279. The sequence goes on from NZ_JBIVVA010000018.1 coordinate 126,578, forward strand.
GCCCGGGTGCGCGGCCAGTGGCTGATATCGATCTACTTCCCGTTCGTCCAGCTCCTGTCGTCCGTCGCCGCCGCGGCCGTCCTCGTTTCCGGCGCTGGACGCGTCGACGACGCCACCCTCACCACCGGCGCCCTGGTCGCCTACCTCCTCTACATCGACCTGTTCTTCGCGCCCGTCCAGCAGCTCTCCCAGGTCTTCGACGGCTACCAGCAGGCCAGCGTCTCCCTCGGCCGCATCCAGGAACTCCTCCAGGAACCCACCTCGACGAAATCCGCCGACGCCCCCCTCGACGTCCTCTCGCTGCGCGGCGACATCGCCTTCGAGGACGTCCACTTCGCGTACGGCGCCGACGAGGAGGCCCTCGGCGGCATCGACCTGCGGATACCGGCCGGGCAGACCGTCGCGTTCGTCGGCGAGACCGGCGCAGGAAAGTCGACGGTGGTCAAGCTCGTCGCCCGCTTCTACGACCCGACCGGCGGCCGCGTCACCGTCGACGGCACCGACCTGCGCGCCCTCGACCTCACCTCCTACCGGCACCGCCTCGGCGTCGTCCCCCAGGAGGCGTACCTCTTCCAGGGGACCGTCCGGGACGCCATCGCCTACGGCCGCCCCGACGCCACCGACGCCGAGGTCGAGGCGGCCGCCCGCTCGGTCGGCGCGCACGAGATGATCGCCACCCTCGACGGCGGCTACCTCCACGAGGTCGCCGAGCGCGGCCGCAACCTCTCCGCGGGCCAGCGCCAGCTGATCGCGCTGGCCCGCGCCGAACTCGTCGACCCCGACGTGCTGCTCCTCGACGAGGCGACGGCGGCCCTCGACCTGGCCACGGAAGCGCTGGTCAACCAGGCCACGGACCGGATCGCCGGGCGCCGTACGACGCTGGTGGTGGCGCACCGGCTCACCACCGCGGCCCGCGCCGACCGCGTCGTCGTCATGGACCGGGGCCGGGTCGCCGAGGACGGTACCCACGCCGAACTCCTCGCCCGCGACGGCCGGTACGCCACCCTCTGGCGCACCTTCGCCGGCCGCTCCGACGACGAACCCGGCGAGCCCGTCCTCATCGACCAGCTCCCCTGACAGCCCCCCCTGGCAGCCCCCGTATGCCCCCTGGCACCCCCGCCGGACCAGCCCGCCCCGGCCGCCCCCGGGCAACCTTGTGCACCTCTTGTGAGTCCGTACATCAGTACGGACTCACAAGAGGTGCGGTCACACCAGGAGCAGGGAGAGGGGAGAGGTGACGGTGAGCGATGGGAGGACCAGGGGCAGGGGTACTACGGGTAGGGCCGGGCTGTGGCGAGGGGTCGCCCTCGGGCTGGCCCTGCTGACGTCCGCCGGGCTGCTCGTCGTCGCGGCTCCCGGCCCCACACAGGCCGCCACCGCCGCCGGGTACTGCGCCGGGCGGAAGGTGAAGGACCTGCCGTTCGCCACCGGCACCGTCCACCTCTACCGGCGCGGCGGCTACGTCTGCGCGGTCACCGTCGCCAAGAAGGAGAGCCGCGACCGGCGCACCATGTCCGTCAGCGTGCGGGCGCGCGGCAACCGGCCCGTCGCCGACGCGGGCCACTACACCCACCACGCCGGACCGGTCACCGTGTACACGGGACATCGTTGTGTATGGATCAAGGCGCAGGTGGCCGGAGGGTCCGTCAGTTCCGGGTGGATTTTTTGCTGACACGAGGGTTTGTCGTGGCTGATTCTCGAACTCCCCTGGTGTAGAGCGCAGTTGCGCGATTAGCTTCCGGCGGACATCTGTACGGAAACTGGAGGGTGCATGCGCAAGGCGCTCAGATGGCTGCTGACGCTCGCGGTGCTGTTGGGCACGCTGAGCACGGCCCGGACGGCCGTCGCCGCCGAGCCGGAGGCCACCGGAACGGCGACGGGCACGGCCGCCGACATCGCTGACATCGCCGACATCGCCGACATCAAGGAACGGCTGCTCGCCGTGGAGGGCGTGAGCCTGATCGAGGAGAAGCCGTACCCCGGGTACCGGTTCTTCGTCCTGGGCTTCACCCAGCCGGTCGACCACCGGCACCCGTCCAAGGGGACGTTCCAGCAGCGGATCACCGTGCTGCACCGGGGTGTCGACCGGCCGACGGTCTTCTCCACCGGCGGCTACAACGTCTCCACGACACCGAGCCGCCGCGAGCCGACGCAGATCATCGACGGCAACCAGGTCTCCATGGAGTACCGCTTCTTCACGCCGTCCCGCCCCGAGCCGGCCGACTGGTCCACGCTCGACATCTGGCAGGCGGCCAGCGACCAGCACCGCATCTTCAAGGCGCTGCGCACGATCTACCCCCGCAACTGGATCTCCACCGGCGGCTCCAAGGGCGGCATGACCGCCACCTACTACGAGCGCTTCTACCCCAAGGACATGGACGGCGTCGTCGCGTTCGTCGCCCCCAACGACGTCGTCAACGACGAGGACTCCGCCTACGACCGCTTCTTCGCGACCGTCGGCACCAAGGAGTGCCGGGACCGGCTGAACGCCGTGCAGCGCGAGGCGTTGGTGCGACGCGAGCCGCTGAAGAAGAAGTACGCCGAGTACGCGGCGGAGAACGGCTACACCTTCGACCTCGTCGGCGGCCTGGACCGGGCCTACGAGTCGGTCGTCCTCGACTACGTCTGGGGGTTCTGGCAGTACTCCCTGCTCTCCGACTGCGACTCGATCCCGGCCGACGCGAAGAACGCGAGCGACGACGACCTCTGGAACACCGTCGACACCATCTCCGGGTTCGACGCCCTCACCGACCAGGGGCTGACCCCGTACGTCCCGTACTACTACCAGGCGGGCACCCAACTGGGCTCGCCCACCATCGAGTTCCCGCACATCGAGAAGGAGTACCTCCGCTACGGCTACCCCGAGCCGCGCTCCTACGTACCGCGTGACATCCCGATGCGCTTCCGACCCGGAGCCATGCGGGACGTCGACAGCTGGGTGGCCCACCACGCCCGGCACATGCTCTTCGTCTACGGGGAGAACGACCCGTGGGGCTCGGAGCGGTTCCGCCTCGGCAAGGGCGCGAAGGACTCCTACGTCTTCACCGCGCCGGGCATGAACCACGGGGCGAACGTCGCCGGCCTCGTTCCCGACCAGAAGGCGCTGGCCACCGCCCGCATCCTGGACTGGGCGGGCGTCGCACCGGCCGCGGGCGCGACACCGAAGCCGTTGGCGACGTTCGACGCGAAGCTGGACGCACGGGACATGGAACGCGAGCCGACACTCCGCCCCTGACCCCCTGACCCCCTGGTACCCGTAGGGCCCTTGGCCACCCCTACGGGTACCGGCACCAAGGGCCCTACGGGTACGGGCCCTACGGGTTACGGGTACGGGCCCACGGCTACGGGCCCTACGGGTATCCCTACGTGCGGTACCCCTAGATGAATGAGTCCGATGTTTTCAGTGGTCGTAGGCGATGAGTGAGCGTTTGACTGTGGCTCCGGTGTGCCAGTTGTGCCAGATCGCGGTGGCG
>NZ_JBIVVA010000019.1:0-126239 GCF_044757465.1 Streptomyces sp. NPDC091279
GGTGGCCGGACCTCTCATCAGCGTCTCCGACGACACCTCACGAGCCCGGTGACACCACCCCCCAGGTCATGCCTTCGACAGGGGGACACAGTCATGCCGGGCCCGGAGGCCAGCGGCCCTCTTGCAGGACCGCGAAAAACATAACGGGGGGGGGTGCTGACTCGGCCGGACGGGGGCGGGTGGGACGTGGTCGTCTTGGTTCGCCGCCGTGTGTGGGGCGCCCCATGCGGCGTTGTGGTTGGCGCGGTGGATCGTGGCGTCGGCCTGGGTGAGCGGCGTGGCGGGGGGCGTTCGATGCTGCCGGTGGCCCGGTGGCCCGGTGGCCCGGTGGCCCGGTGGCCCGGTGGCCCGGTGGCCCGGTGGCCCGGTGGCCCGGTGGCCCGGTGGTGCGGTGGTGCGGTGGTGCGGTGGTGCGGTGGTGCGGTGGTGCGGTGGTGCGGTGGTGCGGTGGTGCGGTGGTGCGGTGGTGCGGTGGTGCGGTCGCGGGGGCGGGTGCCTGGTGGGTTGTGCGCCGGGGGGTATGGGGGTTCTGGCGGGCGTCAGTTGGTTGGGTGGCGTGGGGTTTCGGGGTGGGGTGGTGTCGGGCCGCTTTGGCAGGTCGGGCACCAGTAGGTGGGGCGTTCGCGGGAGCCGTCGCCCTGGTCAGCCACGCGGATGGACGTGCCGCAGCGCAGGCAGGGGCGTGGGGCGCGGCCGTACACGAACAGGTCCTGGCCGCGCCTGCCTGTCGTGCTGCGGACCGGGCGGTCGCGGTTGGCCACCAGGAGGCGTCGGGCGAGCGCGGGGAGTTTCGCGACGCGGTCGGCGGGGAGAGCGCCGATCGGGAGCCAGGGCGTGGCGCCGAGGAGGAAACACAGCTCGCTCTTGTAGACGTTGCCGATGCCGGCCAGGTTGCGCTGGTCCAGGAGGGCTTCGCCGAGGGAGCGGGCGGGGTCGGTCAGCAGGTTCGCCAGTGCCTGGTCGGGGTTCCAGTCTGGGCCGAGGAGGTCGGGGCCGAGGTGGCCTACGGCACGTTCCTCGTCGGCGGTGCGGAGGAGGTCGAGGACGGGGAGGCGGTAGCCGACGGCTGTGCGGTCGGCGGTGCCGAGGATCACGCGGATCTGGTGGGCGGGGCCGCCGGTCCAGCGCCGGCCGTTCTCGAAGACCTTCCAGGCGCCGTCCATCCGTAGGTGGGTGTGGAGGGTGAGGCCGCCCTCGATGCGGGTCAGCAGGTGTTTGCCGCGCGGGGTGACGTTCAGGACGGTGCGGCCGGTGAGGTCGGCTGTCGCGTGGGCGGGGACTCGGAAGTCTGTGCGGGTCAGCACCTTTCCCGCTAGGGCGGTGTGCAGGCGGGTTGCTGTCTGCCAGACGGTGTCTCCTTCGGGCATGGGGTAAGGGTGGCACGGGTGGGTGTGGGGGTGGGGGTGGACGGGGGTGCGGAGGGTGGGGCTCTGAGGGTGGGTGCGGCGTCGTGGGGGTTGGTCGCGCAGTTCCTCGCGCCCCTGGGTGGGTGGGGGTTGTGGGATGGTGCCGGGCCGTCGTGGCTGGTCGCGTAGTTCCCCGCGCCCCTTGGCCTGGGTTGGCTGGACGTTTGTTGGCGGGAGACCTGCGTTTCTCAAGATGGGGTGTCGGGTGCGGCGCCTTCGTGGCTGGTCGCGCAGTTCCTCGCGCCCCTGGGGGGCGGTCAGGGTCTGAGGCGTAGGCCTCGGGGGGTGGCTATGAAGCCCTTGCCTTCGAGGAGGGCGCCTAGGGGGGAGGTCAGGGCTGAGGTGCCGTTGACGCGTTCCACGGTGACCGTGCCCAGGGAGCCCGCGCGGGCTGCCGTTGCCAGGGCTTCGGCGGCCGGGGTGAGGCGGGGGTCGTCGGTGGCGGTGGCGTCCGGGGTGGTGGGCCAGGCCAGCAGGGTCTTGCCGCCGCGTTCCATGTAGAGGGTCAGTTCGCCGTCGACCAGGACGACCAGGGAGCCCGCTTTGCGGCCCGGCTTGTGGGTGGCGCCGTCCGGGGGCTCGGGCCAGGGAAGGGCGGCGCCGTACGCGTTCGCCGGGTCGGCGGCGGCCAGGACGACGGCCGTGGAGTCGGGAGTGGGGCGGGCGGCGTAAGGGGCGGCGGGCGGGAACGTGAAGTCGGTGACCGGGTCGGGCGGCATGAAGTCGTCCATGGGCGGGCGTGGAGGCGCGGACTCGCCCCGGTCGCGGGCGTTGGCTGCCGCGCGGAGGCGGTCCACCGCGCCGTCCATCGCGAACTGGGCCGCGCCGAGGCCCTCCACGACGTAGCCGCGACGGGCCTGGCCGCTGTCCTCGAACGCGGACAGGACACGGTACGTCGCTGAGAAACCGCCCTCGACGCCCTCGGCGGCGACGGCACCCCGGGTGACCACGCCGTGCCGGTCGAGGAGGGTCCGGGCCAGGGCGTGGGCGCGGACGGTCGGGTCGGTCTCGCGGGCCGGGAGCAGCGACCAGCGGCCGGCGACGGTGGGCGGGCCGCCCCGGGAGACCGGGCGGGCGGCGCCGGTGAGGGAGCCGTACCGGCCGCGCGGGACGTTCCGTTTCGCGCGGTGAGCGGTGGAGCCGGCGGTGCGGCCCGAGCCGAGGAGGGCGCGCATCGGGGCCAGCGTGTCGTTGGTGAGGCGTCCGGACCAGGCCAGGTCCCAGACGGCGTCGGCGAGTTGGGGGTCGGTGGCGTCCGGGTGGGTGGTGGCGCGGACCTGGTCGGCGATCTGGCGGAAGAACAGGCCGTAGCCCCCGGCGAGGGCGTCCAGGACGGACTGGTGCAGTGCCGTCAACTCCAAGGGGTGCGGCGGGGGCAGGAGCAGTGGGGCGGCGTCGGCCAGGTAGAGGGAGATCCAGCCGTCCTTGCCGGGCAGCGAGCCCGCGCCGGCCCACACCACCTCTCCGGCCGCCGTCAGTTCGTCGAGCATCGCCTGGTGGTAGCCGGTCACGCGGGACGGCAGGACCAGCTTCTCCAGGGCCGACGCGGGCACGGACGCGCCCTGGAGCTGTTCGAGGGCGCGGACCAGGCCGTCGAGTCCGCGCAGGGTGTGCCCCTTGCCGATGTGCTGCCACTGGGGCAGGAACTGGGCGAGCGCGGGCGGCTCCACCGGTTCCAGTTCGTGCCGCAGCGCGGCCAGGGAACGGCGGCGCAGCCTGCGCAGCACGCTCGCGTCGCACCATTCCTGGCCGATGCCGGCCGGATGGAACTCGCCCTGCACGATCCGCCCCGCCGCCGTCAGCCGCTGGAGGGCGCCCTCGGTGACCGCCGTGCCCAGGCCGAGCCGGGCCGCCGCAGTGGCCGACGTGAACGGGCCGTGGGTGCGCGCGTACCGGGCGAGGAGGTCGCCGAGCGGGTCCTTGACCGGCTCCGTGAAGGCCTCCGGCACGCCGACCGGGAGCGCCGTGCCGAGGGCGTCGCGCAGCCGGCCCGCGTCCTCGATCGCCGCCCAGTGATCGGCGCCGCCGATGCGGACCCGGATGGCCCGCCGGGCCGACGCCAGCCCCCGGGCCCACGCCGGTTCGGCGCCCCGCTCGGCCAACTCGGCGTCGGTGAGCGGCCCGAGCAGACGCAGCCGGTCCGCGACGCCCTCGGCATCCTTGACGCGCCGGTCCTCGGTGAGCCACTGAAGCTCGCGTTCCAGCTCGGTCAGGACGTCGGCGTCGAGCAGTTCGCGCAGCTCCGCCCGGCCCAGCAGCTCGGCGAGGAGGTGGGAGTCGAGGGAGAGGGCGGCGGCCCTGCGCTCGGCGAGCGGCGAATCGCCCTCGTACAGGAACTGGGCGACGTACCCGAACAGCAGGGAACGCGCGAACGGCGACGGCTCCTGGGTCGTCACCTCGACCAGACGCACCGTGCGGGATTCGAGGTCGCCCATCAGCTCGACGAGCCCCGGGACGTCGAAGACGTCCTGGAGACACTCGCGGACCGCCTCAAGGACGATCGGGAACGACCCGAACTCGCTGGCCACCTGGAGGAGTTGCGAGGCCCGCTGGCGCTGCTGCCACAGTGGCGTGCGTTTGCCGGGGCTGCGGCGCGGCAGCAGCAGGGCCCGCGCGGCGCACTCCCGGAACCGGGACGCGAACAGGGCCGAGCCGCCGACCTGTTCGGTGACGATCTGATCGACGTCGCCCTTGTCGAAGACGACGTCCTGCGCACCGACCGGAGCCTCGTCGGAGTCCGACGCCGAGAACGCAGCCGTCGGCGCCGACGGTTCCCGGTCGAGGAGGTCCAGGCTCATCAGGTCGGCGTCCGGCAGCCGCAGCACGATGCCGTCGTCGGCGTGCATCACCTGGGCGTCCATGCCGTACCGCTCGGCGAGCCGGGCCCCCAGCGCGAGCGCCCAGGGGGCGTGCACCTGGGCGCCGAACGGGGAGTGCACGACCACCCGCCAGTCGCCCAGCTCGTCCCGGAACCGCTCGACGACGATCGTCCGGTCGTCCGGCACATGGCCGCACGCCTCGCGCTGTTCGGTCAGGTACGACAGGACGTTCCCGGCGGCCCAGGCGTCCAGGCCCGCCGCCGTGAGCCGCAGCCGGGCGTCCTCCTCGGACAGCGAGCCGACCTCGCGCAGGAACGCGCCCACCGCGCGGCCCAGCTCCAGCGGGCGGCCCAGCTGATCGCCCTTCCAGAAGGGCAGCCGCCCCGGCACACCCGGCGCGGGGGAGACCAGGACGCGGTCGCGCGTGATGTCCTCGATGCGCCAGGAACTGGTGCCGAGGGTGAAGACGTCGCCGATGCGCGACTCGTAGACCATCTCCTCGTCCAGCTCGCCGACCCGCCCGCCGCCCTTCTTGGGGTCGGCGCCGGCCAGGAAGACGCCGAAGAGGCCGCGATCGGGGATCGTGCCCCCGGAGGTGACCGCGAGGCGCTGTGCGCCCGGGCGTCCGGTGACCGTGCCCGCCACCCGGTCCCACACCACGCGCGGGCGCAGCTCGGCAAACGCGTCGGACGGATAGCGGCCCGCCAACATGTCCAGCACCGCCGTGAACGCCGACTCCGGCAACGACGCGAAGGGCGCCGCGCGGCGGACCGTGGTCAGCAGGTCGTCGACCTGCCAGGTGTCCAGCGCCACCATCGCGACCAGCTGCTGGGCCAGCACGTCCAGCGGATTGGCGGGCACCCGCAGGGACTCGATGGAACCGGTACGCATGCGCTCGGTGACCACGGCCGCCTGGACCAGGTCGCCCCGGTACTTCGGGAAGACCACGCCCGTGGAGACCGCCCCCACCTGGTGGCCCGCGCGCCCGACCCGCTGGAGCCCGGAGGCGACCGAGGGCGGCGACTCGACCTGGACCACCAGGTCCACGGCGCCCATGTCGATGCCCAGCTCCAGGCTGGAGGTGGCGACCACGGCGGGCAGCCGGCCGGCCTTGAGGTCCTCCTCGACCAGCGCGCGCTGCTCCTTGGAGACCGAGCCGTGGTGGGCGCGCGCGATGACCGGCGGCGCGCCCTGGGCGGCGCCGGAGCCGCCCATCAGCTCGGCGGGGGAGTGGTGCTCGGGGAGGGGCTCGCCGGTGGCGCGCTCGTACGCGATCTCGTTAAGCCGGTTGCACAGGCGCTCGGCGAGGCGGCGGGAGTTCGCGAACACGATCGTGGAGCGGTGCGCCTGGACCAGGTCGGCGATGCGCTCCTCGACGTGCGGCCAGATCGACGGACGTTCCGCCGCGCCCGAGTCGTCGGTGCTGTCGGTGGCGGGGGAGCCGCCCAGCTCACCCAGATCCTCCACCGGGACGACCACGGAGAGGTCGAACTCCTTGCCCGACGCGGGCTGGACGATCTCCACCCGGCCCCGGGGAGCGAGGTACCGGGCCACCTCGTCGACAGGCCGGACGGTCGCCGAGAGGCCGATGCGGCGGGCCGGCTTCGGCAGCAGCTCGTCCAGGCGCTCCAGGGAGAGCGCCAGATGGGCGCCGCGCTTGGTGCCGGCCACCGCGTGCACCTCGTCCAGGATCACCGTCTCGATGCCGGTCAGCGCGTCACGGGTCGCCGACGTCAGCATCAGGAACAGGGACTCCGGCGTGGTGATCAGGATGTCCGGCGGGCGGGTGGACAGGGCGCGGCGCTCGGCGGCCGGGGTGTCGCCTGAGCGGATGCCCACGGTCACCTCGGGCTCGGGCAGGCCCAGGCGCACGGACTCCTGGCGGATGCCGGTGAGCGGGCTGCGGAGGTTGCGCTCCACGTCCACCGCGAGGGCCTTGAGCGGGGAGACGTACAGGACCCGGCAGCGCTTCCTCGGGTCGGCGGGCGGGGGCGTGGAGGCCAGCTGGTCCAGGGCGGCGAGGAAGGCGGCGAGGGTCTTGCCGGACCCGGTGGGGGCCACGACCAGGACGTCCGAGCCCCGCCGGATGGCCTGCCAGGCGCCGGACTGGGCCGCGGTGGGCGCGGAGAAGGCACCCGTGAACCAGCCACGGGTGGCGGGGGAGAAGCCCGGCAGGGGCTCGGATGCGGCGCTGACCATGCGTCCATCCTGCACCCGACCACTGACAACGGCGCTGACCTGCGGGTTCGGTGTCTGCCGGGGCCGGCGGAGAATGGACGTATGGCTGGATCTCGTGAGGTGGCTCGGCACTGGCGGTACATCGACCTGCCCGGGGTCGATCTGCTGCGGGCCCGGTACGTGCGCAAGACGTTCGTACGGCACACGCACGAGAACTTCGTCATCGCCGCGATCGCCGAGGGCGTCGAGGTCTTCCACCACGGCAGCGCCGAACAGCACGCGGGCGCCGGCGGGCTCGCCCTGGTCAACCCCGACACCCCGCACACCGGACGGGCGGGGGTGCCCGAAGGCTGGCGGTACGGGGCCGTCTACCCGTCGCCCGAGGTGGTGGCCGAGATAGCGGCCGAGACGACGTCGATACGGGGCACCCCCGGTTTCGTCGAGCCGGTGATCGACGACCCGTACTCCGTGGCCCTCGTGCACCGGGTGCTGCGGGCCACCGACGAGGGCGACGCGCTGGCCGCCGACACCCTGCTGAGGGTGGCGGTGACCCGGTTGCTGCGGGTGAACGGCGGAGTGCTGCCACGCCGGGAGGTGCGCAGCGCGGGCGCCCTGACCGCCGCTCGGGCCCGCGCGGTACTGGAGGAACGGATGGCCGAGCCGCCCACTCTGGAGAGGCTCGCCAGGGAACTGGGGACGAGCCCGTTCGCGTTGCTGCGCGCGTTCCGGGACACCTATGGGCTGCCGCCGCACACCTGGCTCACGGACGCGCGCGTGAAGCGCGCCAGACGGCTGCTGGACGTAGGCGTGTCACCCGCTGAGGCCGCCCTCACCGTCGGCTTCGTCGACCAGCCGCACCTCTACCGGCATTTCAGCCGGATCGTGGGTGTCCCGCCGGGCGCTTACCGGCGCGAGCGCAAGAACATACAAGACGGGGTCTGACCGTCGCCCCTAACGTCCAGGTGTGAACGAACAGACAGCTGTGAGGGACGTGGGGGAGCAGAAGACGGACCGAGCCGTCGTCCGCGACGCCCTCGGTGTCGGAGTGGCGGTGGGCCTGTCCGGCTTCGCCTTCGGGGTGACGTCGGCCGGTGCCGGGCTCACCGTGGCGCAGACGTGCGCCTTGAGCCTGCTGGTGTTCACCGGGGCGTCCCAGTTCGCCCTGGTGGGAGCGCTGGCCGCCGGCGGGAATCCGTTCACGGCCGCTGCGGGGGCGTTCTTCCTGGGCGCGCGGAACGCCTTCTACGGGCTGCGGCTGTCGCAGTTGCTCGCCCTCCCGCGCGCGGTGCGGCCGTTCGCCGCCCAGTGGGTGATCGACGAGACGACCGTCGTCGCCCTGGCGCAGCCCACGCGGCGTGCCACCCGGATCGCCTTCACCGTCACCGGAGCGACGCTCTATGTGCTGTGGAACCTGACCACCCTGCTGGGCGCGCTCGGAGCCGAGGCCGTCGGGGACACCCGGACGTGGGGGCTCGACGCGGCCGGACCCGCCGTCTTCCTTGCGCTGCTCGCGCCGATGCTGCGGACCACCACTGAGCGCGTCGTCGCCGGGATCGCCGTCGTGCTCGGCCTCGGGCTGCTGCCCGTGCTGCCCGCCGGTGTACCTGTCCTGGTGGCCTCCCTGGCCGCCCCCGCCGTCCTGTGGGCCGAGGGCCGGCGCAGAACAACCCCGCCCGCCGACAAGGACGCCGACAAAGACAGCCACATAGAAGGGGCGTCGAGGTGATGGGCTTGACCGGCGACAAGGGGAAGACCGCGCGGATGAGCGTCTTGAACGGCGACAAGGAGGAGGCCGTTCGGGTGAGCGCCCAGATCGTCGGTAAAGAAGAGGCCGCGCGGGTCAACGTCTTGAACGGCGACATAAACGGCGGCATAGGGGAGGCCGTTCGGGTGAGCGTCCGGATCGTCGGCAAAGAAGAGGCTGTTCGGGCGGCTGTCCGGAACGGTGACAAAGAAAGGGCGGCGCGATGAACGTCTGGATCGCCATCGGGGCCACCGCCCTCGGGTGCTATCTCGTCAAGCTCGCCGGGCTGCTGGTGCCCGCCGGTGCCCTGGAACGGCCGTCGGTGAAGCGGCTGGCCGCGCTGCTGCCGGTCGCGCTGCTGGCGGCGCTCACCGCGCAGCAGACGTTCGCCGACGGGCACGCCCTCACGGTCGACGCGCGGGCCGTCGGGCTGGCGGCCGCCGCCGTGGCGCTGCTGCTGCGGGCGCCGTTCCTGGTGGTCGTGGGCGCGGCCGTGGTCGTGACCGCCGGAGTGCGGGCCCTGACGGGCTGAGGTCAGCCGATGGCGCGGCCGTGGGCGCGGAGCGTGCCCAGCGCCTCGATCGTCACCATGGGACGCGCTTCCAGGGCGGTGCCCGGCGCCCAGGAGCGCCAGCGGATCGGCCAGCCGCCGTCGTCCTGCTGGGCGGCCGCGAGGAAGTCCAGGGAACGGCTCATCTCCTCGTCGGTGAACCACGCGCGCGCGAGCGAACCCGGCGTCCGCGCATAGTCGTGCGGGAAGTGGTGCTCGCCCGGGGCATAGCCGGGGGCGACCGGGAAGGCGTCCGGACGGTCCGGATCAAGGACGGCGAGCCGGTGTTCGCGCACCAGCCGGCCCAGCCGGTCGGCGGTGGCCTCCGCGCGCGGGCGGTCGGGAGCGGAGTCCAGGAAGGCCACCGCGGCCTCGATCTCGTACGGGTGGGATGTCTTCAGGGTGTCGATCGCCTGCCAGCAGAAGTCCGTGGCCCGGAACAGCCAGGCGTGCCAGACTTCGTTGCGGTGCAGCAGGCCCACCACCGGGCCGGTGGCGAGGAGTTCGCTCGGCGGGTTGTCCACGACCGGCAGGAACGGCGCCGTCGGATAGCCGCGCTGGCTGGGGTGGATCGCCGGAAGCGCGCCGTCCGCCGTGGAGACCGACGTGAGGTAACGGCACACCCGCTCCGCCCGCTGGCCGCCGCAGCGCCCGATGGAGTCCAGGACGCGCAGCGCGTGCCCGGTGTGCAGCGGCTGGCTGACCGGACCGCGCAGATCCGGTTCGAGGGCGTGCCCGTACCCGCCGTCCTCGTTGCGGTAGGCGTTCAGCGCGGTCTCCACCGGGTCGACGTCGCCGTTGAGGAAGTGATGCGCGAAGCGGCGCTGCTCCAGCACGCGCGCGGTGAGCCACACGAAGTGCTCGGCGCGGAAGAGCGGGGAGCCCGCCGGGGGCATGGTCGGCAGGGGGGAAGCACCTGTGGGGGACATGCGTCAGACCGTAGGGCGGAAAGCGGTACCCATGCCCGGTACCGGCTCCGGGCCCACTCTCAGGAGCGGGATACTGGAGGCATGCGGTTGACGGTCTTCTGGCAGCGGATGGCGGAACACTTCGGTCCGGGGTACGCCGACACCTTCGCGCGCGATCACGTGATGACGGAGCTGGGCGGACGCACGGTGCAGGAGGCGCTGGACTCCGGCTGGGACGCCAAGGACGTGTGGCGTGTGGTCTGCACGGTGATGAACGTTCCGGGGGAGAGCCGCTGAACCGGCACGAAGTCCGGGGGGCCGGGGCCGATTGTCAGTGGCGTGGGCGAGACTTGCTCCGTGGCACCCACTGACGAGACCGGGCAGCTCGCCCCGCACGCAGCCCCGTCCGGCCCGACACCGCCCGAGCGGGCCCCGGCCGACGGGGCCGCCACCGCGCGCATGCCCCGTTGGCTGCCGCGCGCGTTGGTCCTCGCGCTCTCCCTCTACGCCGTCTTCCAGCTGGGCAGTTGGGCCTTCCACCAGCTCACCGGCCTGCTGATCAACATCCTCATAGCCTTCTTCCTGGCCCTCGCCGTCGAGCCCGCGGTGAGCTGGATGGCCTCGCGGGGGCTGCGCCGGGGACTCGCCACCGCCCTCGTCTCCCTCGCCGTGATCGTGGGCACGGCCGGGTTCATCACCCTGCTCGGCTCGATGCTCGCGGGTCAGATCATCAAGATCGTCGAGGATTTCCCCGAGTACCTCGACTCCGTCATCCACTGGATCAACATCCACTTCCACACCGAGCTGCGGCGGGTGGACGTCCAGGAGGGGCTGCTGCGCTCCGACTGGCTGCGCACCTATGTGCAGAACAGCGCCACCGGTGTCCTCGACGTCTCCGCGCAGGTGCTCGGCGGCCTCTTCCAGATGCTGACGGTCGCCCTGTTCTCGTTCTACTTCGCCGCGGACGGCCCGCGCCTGCGCCGCACGATCTGCTCCGTGCTGCCGCCCGTGCGACAGGCCGAGGTGCTGCGTGCCTGGGAGATCGCCGTCAACAAGACCGGCGGCTACATCTACTCGCGCGGTCTGATGGCGCTCATCTCCGGGATCGCGCACTACATCCTGCTGGAGGCCCTGGGCGTGCCCTACGCGCCCGTGCTCGCGGTGTGGGTGGGGCTGGTCTCGCAGTTCATCCCGACCATCGGCACGTATCTCGCGGGCGCGCTGCCGATGCTGATCGCCTTCACCGTGGCGCCCTGGTACGCGCTGTGGGTGCTGATCTTCGTCGTGGTCTACCAGCAGTTCGAGAACTACATGCTTCAGCCCAAGCTGACCGCGCGGACCGTCGACATCCACCCCGCCGTCGCCTTCGGCTCGGTCATCGTCGGCACCGCGCTCCTCGGCGCCGTCGGCGCGCTGATCGCCATCCCGGCGGTCGCCACCCTCCAGGCGTTCCTGGGCGCGTACGTGAAGCGCTACGCGGTCACCGACGACCCCCGAGTCCACGGCCACCGACGAGGCGGAGGCCGCCTACCGACACCCCGCCTCGCCACGCGCGCGTGGTGGCAGGGAGAACGCCGGGGCGCGAGAGCTGGGGGTGCGGGGGCTGGGGGCTCAGGGGAACCGGGTGCGTCGGGGGAGCCGTCGTAGCAGGGGAGTCGGGCGGCGCCGAGCCTCGGGGCACGCGGGGTTGCGGCGGGGGCTGTACTTGGGAGTCCGCCCCCGGCATTGCGGGCGACGTGCTCCCTGGGCCGTGTGCGCCGGATACGGCCCAGCCTTGTCCAGGGGAGCCGTGGAACACAGGACGGGGCAACGGAGGGATGCTTTTTAAGGGGCGGGGCGGCCGGATTCGAACCGACGTCCTCCGAGATGATGTCGCGGCGCATTACCTCTGTGCTACGACCCCGCCTCGCTGATGATCGTATCCCCCTGCCCGTGGCGGTGGACAGGGAATAGACCGTGGCCTGCTGCCACGGACGTTCCGGCGGCTGGTGCTCTCGGTGACAGCAAGGAGTGCTGGTGCGGAGGCTGTTGTGCTGTGACATGGCCAAGTCCCCTTCCTCGTCGAGAGTGTTGGATGGGCGGTGTCGGAAGGTGCGGTGGCGCGCGCCTTGTTGGAGGAGCGGTGAGACAGCGAGGCGCGCGGCGGACGCGGTAGCGAGGGAGTCGTGCCGGACGGCCGTTCGGCTCCTCGCGTGGTCCACTGCGGGGCGTCGGCTGCGGAAGGCCGTTCGGCCTTGAGAGGGGCCGGAGCCTCCGTCGGGCATCGGGCCGCCGCCCCCCCGTGCAGCGCCGACCGACAGTCCGCCCCGCTACCGCGCCGCCAGTCGGCCTCGGTGAAGCCGCTGCTGTGCCTCCGTGAAGCCGCTGCTGTGTCCCTGCGAAGAACTACCGAAGTGCCGCGTGGTGCGCTTGACACGAAAATCGAACATCCATTCTGATGGAAGCTCCGGCGAGATTCTCGACAGGGATTCCAACAGCGGGTTCCAGGGGGATTTCAACCCGTTTCGATGGAGATGCACCCAAGTTATCCACAGGTCGGACGGGCGTCGGGACGCATTGTCAGTGGCAGGCGTTAGCGTCTTTGACGTGAAGCGATCGACTCAAGCAAATCGGGTGGAACCCATGGCAGGAACCGACCGCGAGAAGGCGCTGGACGCCGCACTCGCACAGATTGAACGGCAGTTCGGCAAGGGCGCGGTGATGCGCCTCGGCGAGCGGCCGAACGAACCCATCGAGGTCATCCCCACCGGATCGACCGCACTGGACGTCGCCCTCGGCGTCGGCGGTCTGCCGCGCGGCCGCGTGGTGGAGGTCTATGGCCCGGAGTCCTCCGGCAAGACGACCCTGACCCTGCACGCCGTGGCGAACGCGCAGAAGGCCGGTGGCCAGGTCGCGTTCGTGGACGCGGAGCACGCTCTCGACCCCGAGTACGCCAAGAAGCTCGGCGTCGACATCGACAACCTGATCCTCTCCCAGCCGGACAACGGCGAGCAGGCCCTGGAGATCGTGGACATGCTGGTCCGCTCCGGCGCCCTCGACCTCATCGTCATCGACTCCGTCGCGGCGCTCGTCCCGCGCGCGGAGATCGAGGGCGAGATGGG
This sequence comes from Streptomyces sp. NPDC091279, assembly GCF_044757465.1. Taxonomy (NCBI): domain Bacteria; kingdom Bacillati; phylum Actinomycetota; class Actinomycetes; order Kitasatosporales; family Streptomycetaceae; genus Streptomyces; species Streptomyces sp. NPDC091279. The sequence continues at coordinate 12,707 of NZ_JBIVVA010000019.1, forward strand.
CGACAGCCACGTCGGCCTCCAGGCCCGTCTGATGAGCCAGGCGCTGCGGAAGATCACCAGCGCGCTCAACCAGTCCAAGACCACCGCGATCTTCATCAACCAGCTCCGCGAGAAGATCGGCGTGATGTTCGGCTCCCCGGAGACCACGACCGGTGGCCGGGCGCTGAAGTTCTACGCCTCGGTGCGGCTCGACATCCGGCGCATCGAGACCCTGAAGGACGGCACCGACGCGGTCGGCAACCGCACTCGCGTCAAGGTCGTCAAGAACAAGGTCGCGCCGCCCTTCAAGCAGGCCGAGTTCGACATCCTCTACGGCCAGGGCATCAGCCGCGAGGGCGGCCTGATCGACATGGGCGTGGAGAACGGCTTCGTCCGCAAGGCCGGAGCCTGGTACACGTACGAGGGCGACCAGCTCGGCCAGGGCAAGGAGAACGCGCGTAACTTCCTGAAGGACAACCCCGACCTGGCCAACGAGATCGAGAAGAAGATCAAGGAGAAGCTGGGCGTCGGCGTACGTCCCGAGCAGCCGACCGCCGAGCCGGGTGCCGACGCCGCCGTCTCCACCGGTGCCGCTGACGACGCGAAGGTGCCCGCCCCCGCCGCGGCCAAGGCGACGAAGGCCAAGACCCCGGCCGCCAAGAGCTGATCCGTGTGACACGGCGAACCGACTGGGCCGAGTACGAGTACGCCCACCCGGAACCTCCGCGCGAGCGGGGCCGGGCGGGCGGCGGACAGCGGGATCTTGCCGGGCCGGACGACGGCGACAGAGGCGACAGCGGCGCCGGCTACGGGCGTCACGGGGGCGCGGAACCGTACGGGCAGTTCAGCGACGGGGAGCCGTACGCGGACACGGGGGCCGGGTACGGCACGGACGACGGGCACGGGGGCCCGGCGGACGGCGGCCCCGGAGGCCGCCCGCGTCGAGCGGGTCGCGGTTCCCGTGGGCGCGGACAGCGGCGTCGCGGTGAACCGTCCGGCGCGGACGGCGACTTCACCACCTCGCCGAGAAGCGAGCGGGCCGAGCGGGCGGAGGCACCGGCGGACCCGGTGGAGCGGGCCCGGGCGATCTGCCTGCGCCTGCTCACCGGGACCCCACGCACCCGCAAGCAACTCGCGGACGCCTTGCGCAAGCGGGAGATCCCGGACGACGCCGCCGAGGAGGTGCTGTCACGGTTCGAGGAGGTCGGGCTGATCAACGACGGTGCGTTCGCGGACGCCTGGGTGGAGTCCCGGCACCATGGCCGGGGGCTGGCCCGGCGGGCGCTCGTCCAGGAACTGCGGACCAAGGGCGTCGAGTCCACCCTGATCGACGAGGCCGTCTCCCAGCTCGACTCCGAGCAGGAAGAGACGACCGCGCGAGAGCTGGTCGCCCGCAAGCTCCGCTCCACCCGGGGCCTCGACCGCGACAAACGACTGCGCCGCCTCGCCGGCATGCTCGCCCGCAAGGGCTACCCCCAGGGCCTGGCCCTCCGGGTGGTCCGACAGGCACTGGAAGAGGAGGGCGAGGAGGCGGACTTCCTCGACGGGGAAGGGTTCTGAAACGGGGGAGGGGAAGAGGGAGAGGGCGAGGGGGGAGGAGAGGAAGGGGCAAGGGGGGGCACAGGATGAGCGGGGCGCGTTCCCTGACGCCGTTCTCGTCCTCAACGGCCGCCGCCTGCCTAAGCGGACGCCGCTTGCCTAAGTCGAGGCCCAACGCCCTGAACGGAGGCTGCCGACCTGAGTGGATGCCACCCGCCCAAGCCGAGGCCAACGCCCTGAGCGAATGTCACTGTCCGAGCGGACGCCCTCACCCCGAGCGCCCCCGCCCGCCTAAGCAGCCGTGACCGGCAACCCCGACCTCCGCCACTCCTGGAACCCTCCGGTCAGGTCCGTCGCCCGGTGGAGGCCCAGTTGGTGGAGGGAGGACGCGGCCAGGCTCGACGCGTAGCCCTCGTTGCAGATCACCACGATCCGCAGGTCGTGGCCGGTGGCCTCGGGGACGCGGTGGCTGCCCCGGGGGTCGAGGCGCCACTCCAGTTCGTTGCGCTCGATGACGAGGGCGCCGGGGATGAGGCCGTCGCGGTCGCGCAGGGCGGCGTAGCGGATGTCGACCAGGAGGGCATCGCCCGCGGCGGCCGCCTCCGCCGCCTCGGGCGGGGAGACGCGGGTGTACGTGGCGCGGACCCGGTCCAGCAACTCGTCTATGCCGGGCGGCTGTTCGTCGGTGGTGGTCACTGCCAGTCCTCCGGGCGTTCGACGTGCTCCAGGCGCAGCACCGGGCCGGTGCGGCTGTAGCGGCGGATCTGCGGGAGCGGCGGGTAGTAGGCGTGGACGGAGACCGCGTGCCGGTCGGTGGACTCGTTGAGGACCTCGTGGACGTGGTGGCGGCCGAAGGAGCGGCCCTCGCCCGCCGGGAGCCGGCGTTCGCGGTCGACGCCGTCGTCCAGCTCCAGCGTCTTCCAGCCGTCGGCCGGCAGGCGCGCGGCGAGGGAGTGCTCCTTCAGCTCACCGGCCGCCGTCAGGAAGGCGCCGACGGACTCCGCGTGGTCGTGCCAGCCGGTGCCGGTGCCGGGCGGCCAGCCGATCAGCCACGCCTCGCTGCCGCCGGGGCCCTCCAGACGCACCCAGGTGCGGCCCTCGGGGTCGAGCGGGAGGGAGGCGATCAACTCGGCGTCGGCGGCGCTGCGCCGGACGAAGTCGAGCAGTTCGGCCTGGGTGGGGGGAGCGGCGACGCGCGCCGAGGGCACCGAGGGCACCGAGGGGATGACAGACATGGGGAACCGTCCAGTGAGCGTTCGCGGACAGCGCGCGACAGCAACGAGGCGGCGCGCTGAGGGGAGAAGAAGACGCGAGGTCAGCAGGACGGGCGACACACGCAGCCCGCATAGCGGACGAGGTCCATATGGACCCTCCGCCACAGGCGCACACAGGTGTCGGTCACGATCCGGAGTGAACCACGCGGGCCCACCCCGGTCAACTCACCGTCACTATGTGGACCGCACAGTGACGGTGGGTGCGGAGGTCAGCGCGAACCGGCCGTGGCCTCCGCCTCCTCGCGGGCCTCGGCCGGGCCGCCGAGGGTGGCTTCGGCGGCCGCGTACAGGTCGGCCGGGCGGACGCCGTTGAACGCCGTGACGAGATGGCCGTCGGGGCGGATCAGCAGAACGGTGTGGGCGGCGGCGCCCGGGTACTCCTCGGCGACCAGCAGCTCGGCGGGGTGCGGCAGCGCGGCCACGGCGGCGGCCAGCCGGGGCATGACCCCGGCTGTCACCCAGTGCTTGCGGTCCCACACCCCGGTGCCCGGCGCGATCAGCACCACCAGCAGCGCCCCGCGCCCGAGCCGGTCCCGCAGCCCGACGAACGAGCCGTCCTCCGCCGTCACCCGCACCTCCTCGACGGGCTCGCCCGCCGGGGTGTCGACCGGCACCTCGCCCTCCAGGTGCCGGGGTGCGAGCGGCGAGTCGGCGTAGCCGCCGGGGGCGCCGAGCGCGCCGTAGCCGAGGTGACCGTCGGTGAGCAGCGCGTCGTGGCCACGGGCCGAGCCGGGGACGTAGGAGCGCAGCCCGCCGCCCCCGCGCAGCAGCGGCAGGGCCTGGTCGGCGGCGCGCAGCCGGGCGGCGACCACGGAGCGTCGTTCCTCCTGGTAGCTGTCGAGGAGCGCCTCGTGCGGGCCGTGGTGCCAGGCCAGCGCCAGTTTCCAGGCGAGGTTGTCGGCGTCCCTGAGCCCCTCGTCGAGCCCCTGGGTGCCGAGGGCGCCGAGCAGATGCGCCGCGTCCCCGGCGAGGAACACCCGCCCGACCCGCCAGCGCCGGGCGAGCCGGTGGTGGACGGTGTGCACGCCGGTGTCGAGGAGGTCGTACGGCGGGGTCGAGCCGCCGGTCCAGCCGGCCAGGGTCTCGCGGACGCGGGTCAGCAGCAGTTCGGGGGTGACCAGGTCCTTGCCGGGCGGCAGCAGCCAGTCCAGGCGCCACACGCCGTCCGGCAGCGGGCGTCCGGTGACCTCACCGGCCGACGGGCCCGCCGTCCGCCACGGCGGCACGCGGTGCAGCAACGCCCGCTCGGGCCACGGCAGTTCGGTGCGCAGGGCGGCGACGGCGTGCCGTTCCACCGCGGTGCGGCCCGGGAAGCGGATGTCCTGGAGCTTGCGGACCGTGGAGCGAGGGCCGTCGCAGCCGACCAGGTAACTGCCGCGCCACCAGGTGCCGTCCGGGCCACGGGTGTGGGCGGTGACGCCGGAGGGCTCCTGCTCGACGGAGTCGAGACGGCTGTCCGGCGCGATCGTGACCAGCTCCTCGCCCGCCAGCGCCTGGCGCAGGGCGCTGGTCAGCACGTGCTGGGCGAGATGGAACGGGGCGGGTTCGTCGTCGAAGGTGATCTCCCGCATCACCTGCTTGCGCCGCAGCGACCGCCATCCGGCCCAGTGCGTGCCCCGCGCGGCGAGGGGGACGCCGCTGAGACGTTCCAGCAGGGCGGCGGTGTCCTCGCGCAGGACGACCGTGCGCGCGGGGCGTCGCTCCTCCGCGCCGGTGCCCTCGTCGAGCACGACGGACGGCACCTCCTGGCGGGCCAGGGCCAGGGCCAGGGTCAGTCCGACGGGCCCCGCCCCGACGATGATCACCGGGTCCACGGCGCGGCGCCCCCTGCCCGGGGCGGTGTCCTGACGGACGTGGGTGAACAGGAAGTTGGAGCAGGGTGCACGATCACAGAACGTATGCAACCCACTGCCGGTTCCCGCGTCAAGCGACGCTCTTCGGCCGGTGCGCCGGACCGCGCCACCTGGAGATGTGTCGGGTGAGGCGGCTGATGGCGAAGGGGACGACAGAGCCCTCTGTCGTCCCCTTTCCGTAGCGATGCCGGTGGCTCAGAGCACGGGGGCGCCCCCGGCGCCGGTGCCCGCCGTCTCGCCGACCGACGCGACGTTCGGGCTGAGTACCGTGCCCGAGGACCTCTTGCGGCTGCGCAGGCGCCGTTCCAGCCAGCCCGCGAAGCTCGTCAGGCTGAAGTTGAGCGCCAGGAAGATCACCGCGACGACCGTGAAGCTGGCGATCGTGTTCGCGCCGTAGTAGCCGCTCATCGTGTTCGCCGAGGCGAGCAGCTCGGGGAAGGTCATGACGGCGCCGCCGAGCGCGGTGTCCTTCACGATGACGACGAGTTGGCTGACGATGACCGGGAGCATCGCCGTGACCGCCTGCGGGAGCAGGATCGACGTCATGGTCTGGGTCTTGCGCAGGCCGATCGCGTGCGCCGCCTCCGTCTGGCCCTTGGGCAGGCTCAGGATGCCCGCGCGGACGATCTCCGCGAGGACCGACGCGTTGTAGAGGACCAGGCCGGTGACGACCGCGTACAGCGGCCGTTCGTCCGAACCGACCGTGCTGTAGGCCGAGTACAGGGCCTGGGCGAAGATCATCAGGATCAGCACCGGGATGGCCCGGAAGAACTCGATGACCACGCCCACCGGCACCCTGACCCACCGGTGGTCCGAGAGCCGCGCTATGCCGAGCACCGCGCCCAGCGGCAGCGCGATCAGCATCGACAGGGCCGCCGCGGTCAGCGTGTTCTGGAGACCCGGCAGGATGTACGTCGTCCAGGCCTCGGTGCCGACGAAGAACGGCTTCCACTTCTCCCAGTCCAGCTGGCCCTTGTCGGAGAGGGCGCCGAACACCCACCACACGACGGCCGCGGCGACGATCAGGAAGCCGATGGTGAGCAGGACGTTGCGCTGTTTGGCGCGGGGGCCCTGGGCGTCGTAGAGAACGGAGCTCATCGCTTCACCGCCACCTTCTTGCCGACCCAGCCGAAGACCAGACCGGTCGGCATCGTCAGGCACACGAATCCGAACGCGAAGACCGAGGAGATCAGGATGAACTGGGCCTCGTTCTCGATCATTCCCTTCATCAGGGTCGCCGCCTCCCCGACCCCGATCGCCGCCGCCACCGTGGTGTTCTTGGTGAGCGCGATGAGGACGTTGGTCAGCGGGCCGACGACGGCACGGAACGCCTGCGGCAGCACCACGAGGAACAGCACCTGCGTGAAGCCGAGGCCGAGCGCGCGAGCGGCCTCGGCCTGGCCGACCGGGACCGTGTTGATGCCGGAGCGCAGCGCCTCGCACACGAAGGCGGCGGTGTAGGCGACCAGACCCAGCACGGCGAGCCGGAAGTTGATCGTGTCGAAGTCCTGCGCGCCGAAGGACACGCCGAGCGTCTGGTTCAGGCCCAGTGACGTGAACAGGATGATCACGGTCAGCGGGATGTTCCGCACGATGTTGACGTAGGCGGTGGCGAAGCCACGCATCAGGGGCACCGGGCCGACCCGCATCGCGGTCAGCAGGATTCCCCACACCAGGGAGCCGACGGCGGAGAGCAGGGTGAGCTGCACCGTCCCCCAGAAGGCTCCCAGCAGGTCGTAACCTTCAAGAAAGTCGAACACGTTTTCCCACATTCCACGTGGCGATCCGGTCGCACCCGGGCGGTGCCGCCCACCGGGATGGACGGCACCGCGGTCGGGCCCTGGTCAGCTCTTGATGTCGCCGATCTTCGGCGCGGGGTCGTACTTGTAGTCCGCGGGGCCGAAGTTCTTCTTCACGGCCGTCTCCCAGGAACCGTCGGAGACCATGGACTCCAGGGCCTTGTTGATCTTGGCCTTGAGGGCGCTGCCCTTCTTGACGCCGATGCCGTAGTTCTCGTTCGTCATCTTCAGACCGGCGAGCTTGAACTTGCCCTTGAACTGCGCCTGCGAGGCGTACCCGGCGAGGATCGAGTCGTCGGTGGTCAGCGCCTCGATGGCGCCGTTCTGGAGACCGGTGAGGCAGGCCGAGTAGGTCGGGTACTTCTGGAGGTTGGCCTTGGGGGCCAGCTTCTCCTTGAGGTTCTGCGCCGAGGTCGAGCCGGTCACCGAACACAGCTTCTTGCCGTTGAGGTCCGAGGCCGACTTGATCGAGTTGTCACCGGCGGCGACCAGGACGTCCTGGTGGGCGAGCAGGTACGGGCCGGCGAAGTCGACCTTCTCCTCGCGCTCCGGGGTGATCGAGTAGGAGGCGGCGATGAACTCCACGTCACCGCGTTGCAGCATCGTCTCGCGGTCCTGGCTCTTCGACTCTTTCCAGTCGATCTGGTCGGCGCTGTAGCCGAGCTTCTTGGCGACGTACGTGGCCACGTCCACGTCGAAGCCGGAGTAGCCCTGCGGGGTCTTCTGGCCGATGCCGGGCTGGTCGAACTTGATGCCGATGGCGATCTTCTTGCTCGACCCGCTGCCCGAGTCCTTGTCGCTCGAACCGCAGGCGGTGGCGGCGACGGACAGGGCGAGCACGGCGGCCGAGGCGGCGGTGACCTTGCGGAGCTTCATGATGGTGAACTTCCCTTGGCTGAAGGAGCGCTGAAGGAGCGATGACGGCCGGACCCGGCACCGGATCGGCGTGCGGGATCGGCGGGATCGGCGAATCGGCGGGGCGCCGGGATCGACGCGACCGTCGGACCGGCGCGATCCGGGGACCGACAGGCCCCCGGGGTCGGACAGGGCCGAGGACCGGACCGGACCGGACCTCGGATCAGTGGTGCAGGATCTTCGACAGGAAGTCCTTGGCCCGGTCGCTGCGCGGGTTGTTGAAGAACTGCTCGGGCGTGGCCTCCTCGACGATCCGGCCGTCGGCCATGAAGACCACCCGGTTCGCCGCCGACCGCGCGAAGCCCATCTCGTGGGTGACGACGATCATGGTCATGCCGTCCCGGGCCAGCTGCTGCATGACCTCCAGGACCTCGTTGATCATCTCGGGGTCGAGCGCCGAGGTCGGCTCGTCGAAGAGCATCACCTTCGGGTCCATGGCCAGCGCCCGCGCGATGGCCACCCGCTGCTGCTGGCCGCCGGAGAGCTGCGCCGGGTACTTGTCGGCCTGCGAGCCCACCCCCACCCGGTCCAGCAGCGCCCGCGCCTTCTCCTCGGCCTTCTTCTTCTCCGCCTTGCGGACCTTGAGCTGGCCCAGCATCACGTTCTCCAGCACGGTCTTGTGCGAGAAGAGGTTGAAGGACTGGAAGACCATCCCGACATCGGCCCGCAGCCGCGCCAGCTCCTTGCCCTCCTGGGGCAGCGGCTTGCCGTCGATCGTGATGGTGCCGGCGTCGATCGTCTCCAGCCGGTTGATGGTGCGGCAGAGCGTCGACTTTCCGGACCCGGAGGGCCCGATCACGACGACGACCTCACCGCGGGTGATCGTCAGCTCGATGTCCTGGAGCACGTGCAACGCGCCGAAGTGCTTGTTGACGCCCTTCAGGACGACCAGGTCGCCGGTCGAGGCCACCTCTTCCTTGGCCACCGATACTTCGGTCATGGCGATCAGGCTCCCGTCCTCCTCGGTTTCGGAGGACAGTAATGACAAGGCAATGCGACCGTCATCACATCTGAGGGAGATCTGAGCATCACGATCCGGTAGCGACCGGACACAAGTCGTAGCACCGGCCCGACCGTCTCGTATCGGGCGCATAACGGAAGTGCCACGCAACCGGAACGCACTTGACGGCGTCCTCGTCCATCAGCGTGACTGCCCTGGTGCACGCGCGCGTACGTGGCTTGTTCACATCTACACATCTCAGTTCGTACGGCCGATGAACCGAAGGGGGCCCCGGTGAGGCTGTTGCTCGTCGAGGACGACAACCATGTCGCCGCCGCACTGTCCGCCGTCCTGGCCCGGCACGGATTCGACGTCACCCACGCGCGCAGCGGCGAGGAGGCGCTGCGGGCGCTGATACCCGAGGGCGAGGGCTTCGGCGTCGTCCTGCTCGACCTGGGCCTGCCCGACCAGGACGGCTACGAGGTGTGCGGCAAGATCCGCAAACGCACCAGCACCCCGGTGATCATGGTCACCGCGCGCGCGGACGTCCGCTCCCGCATCCACGGCCTCAACCTCGGCGCCGACGACTACGTCGTGAAGCCCTACGACACCGGCGAACTCCTCGCCCGTATCCACGCCGTGAGCCGGCGCACCGTCCCCGAGGAGGCGCCCGGCGCCGAGTCCACCGCGCTGCGCCTCGGCCCGGTCCTCATCGAGCTGCCCACCCGGCAGGTCAGCGTGGACGCGACGGTGGTGCAGCTGACCCGCAAGGAGTTCGACCTGCTGGCCCTGCTCGCGCAGCGGCCCGGGGTGGTCTTCCGCCGGGAGCAGATCATCAGCGAGGTCTGGCGCACCAGCTGGGAGGGGACCGGGCGCACCCTGGAGGTGCATGTCGCGTCCCTGCGCGCCAAGCTGCGGATGCCCGCGCTGATCGAGACCGTGCGCGGGGTCGGCTACCGGCTCGTCGCCCCGGCCGCCTAGCGGGTCGGGAGTGCGTACCCGGCTGCTGCCGCTGCTCATCGTCCTGCTCGCGGCCGTCCTGCTGGCCCTGGGCGTCCCGCTCGCCGTCAGCGTGGCCGCCGCCGAGCAGCAGCGGGTGGTCGTCGACCGGATCGACGACACCGCGCGGTTCGCGGCCCTCGCCCAGTTCGTCACCGACGCCTGCGGCACCGCCCGGGCCGACGCCGACGAACGCCTGGAGACCCTCAGCTCCGAACTGGCCAGCTACTACGGCGTGTACGGCATCCGGGCCGGGGTCTTCTGCCGCAGCGAGACGCCGATGGCCAGCGCGCCCACCGAGTGGCGGCTGCCGGCCGAGGGCGAGATGCGGGACGCGTTCGCCGAGGCGCTGCTCAGCCGCCGCAGCCACGACCCCGCCCAGGTGTGGCCCTGGCAGCGGCACCGGCTGGTCGTCGCGTCGCCGGTGATCCGGGACGGCGACGTCGTCGCGGTCGTCGTCACCGACTCGCCGACCGGGCCGATGCGCTCCCGGGTGCTGCACGGCTGGCTGGTGATCGGGGCGGGCGAGAGCGCGGCGATGCTGCTGGCGGTGGGGGCCGCGCTGCGGCTGACGGGGTGGGTGCTGCGGCCCGTGCGGGTGCTGGACGCCACCACCCACGACATCGCCACCGGACGCCTGAAGTCCCGCGTCGCGGCCGCCGGCGGCCCCCCGGAACTCCGGCGCCTGGCACGGTCGTTCAACGAGATGGCGGACAACGTCGAGGACGTCCTGGAACAGCAGCGCGCCTTCGTCGCCGACGCCTCCCACCAGTTGCGCAACCCGCTGGCCGCGCTGCTGCTGCGGATCGAGCTGCTCGCGCTCGAACTGCCCGAGGGCAACGAGGAGATCGCCTCCGTGCGCACCGAGGGCAAGCGGCTCGCGTCCGTCCTCGACGACCTGCTCGACCTCGCCCTCGCCGAGCACGCCGAGGCCGACCTGCGGATCACCGACATCGGGGCGCTGACCGCCGAGCGGGTCGCCGCGTGGACGCCGACCGCCGACGCCAAGGGCGTCCACCTGGTCGGCGACTGCCCGCCGGTCACCGCCTGGGCCGACCCGGTCACCCTCTCCAGCGCCCTGGACGCGGTGATCGACAACGCCGTCAAGTTCACGCCCGAGGACGAGACCGTCGAGGTGAGCGTCGCGGCCGACGGCACCACCACGACCGTCGTCGTCACCGACCGGGGGCCCGGACTGACCGACGACGAGCTGACCCGCGTCGGCGACCGCTTCTGGCGCAGCGCCCACCACCAGAACATCAACGGCTCAGGGCTCGGCCTCTCCATCTCCCGCACCCTGCTGGCGGCGGGCGGCGGCACCATCGCCTACGCCCACCACACGCCGCACGGGCTGCGCGTGACGGTGACGGTGCCGCGCTCGGCGCCGACGAGCTGAACGCCGTTGCGCGCCTTCTAGGGCTTCATGGAGCGGTAGTAGCGGCGGGCGCCCTCCTGGAGGGGCAGCGGGTCCGTGTAGATCGCCGTGCGCAGGTCGACGAGTTGCGCGGAGTGGACGGTCGCGCCGATGCGGTCGCGGCTGTCGATGACCGTGCGGGTGACCCACTCGGTCAGGCGCGGGTCGACGTCGGTGCGGGTCATCAGGAGGTTGGAGACCGCGATGGTCGGCACGGCGGTGCCGTTCTGGAGCCCCGGATACGCCGACTCCGGCATGTTGGTGGCCCGGTAGTAGCGGGTCGCGCCGCCCTGCGCGTGCAACTTCGCCACCAGCGCGGTGTCGATCGGCAGGAACCGGAACGCGAACGTCGACGCGAGCTTCTGCAACCCCTGGGTGGGCAGCCCGCCGGACCAGAAGAACGCGTCGATCCCGTGCTCCCGGAGCTGCTCGGGCCCGGTGTCGATGCCGTAGGAGCGCGAGCTGACGTCCTTCTCGGGGTCGAGCCCGGCCGCCTTCAGGACGCGGTCCGCTATCAGCCGCACCCCGGAGCCGGGCGGCCCCGTCGACACCCGTCGGCCGCGCAGATCCGCGACCGACTTCACCGGTGAGTCGCGCGGCACGACCAGTTGCACATAGTCGTCGTAGAGCCGGGCCACCCCGCGCAGCCGGGTCGCGCCCGGATTGTCGTCGCTCAGGTCGTACGTCTCGACGGCGTCGGCGGCCGCGATGGTGAAGTCGGCCTGCCCGGTGGCCACCCGCCGCACGTTCTCCTGCGACCCGGCACTCGTCAGCAGCCGCACGTCCAAGCCCGGCATGTCCTCGTGGAACTCGTGCTGGAGCAGCTTCCCGTACTGCTGATACACCCCCGCCCTGGTCCCCGTGCTGAACGTGACCGTCCCGCTCGGCGGCTCCTCGCCCAGCGGCAGCAGCCACCACAGCAGCAGCCCGACGACGACGAAACCGGCGGCCGCTCCCAAGAGGGCCGGGCGGCGGCCGAGCCGGGGGAAGAACAGGGACATGCGGGCGATCCTGCCAGCCGGTGTGCGGTGCTGACCAGGGCTGCCCGGGACCCGACTGTCAGAGGCGGTCGATAGAGTCGCCGTCATGAGTGCCTCGCCCGCCGACCTGGTCCGTGCCTTCCATCTCGCCGTCGGTCTCGACGCCCGCACCACGCCCACCGAGATCCCCGAGCAACTCGCCGCGCACCGCGGGGAGTTGCTGCGCGAGGAGGCCGCCGAGGTGGCCGAGGTGTCCGTCACGGGCCCCCTCGACAGACTCGCGCACGAGCTGGCCGACGTCGTCTACGTCGCCTACGGCACGGCCCTGGTGCACGGCATCGACCTGGACGCGGTGATCGCGGAGATCCACCGCTCGAACATGACCAAGCTCGGGCCCGACGGCAGGATCGCCCGCCGCGAGGACGGCAAGGTCCTCAAGGGCGAGCACTACGAGGCGCCCGACATCACGGCCGTACTGCGCCGCCAGGGCTGGCGACCGGACGGCGCCTGAACACGGGGGCAGGCCCACGGCGGCTCCCCTCCAGGGCGTGCCGTGGGCCCGCGTGACCGATGGGTCTCAGTCGCCCACCGGAACCTCCTCCGCCTCCGCCTGCTGCCGCTCGACCGGCTTCCCACGGGCCGCGAGCCGGTCGGTGACGAACCGCGCCACCGGCTCGGTGTACCGCGCGGTGAGCGGGCCGAGGATGACCAGGATGAGGACGTACGCGGTGGCCAGCGGGCCCAGGCTCGGTTCGATCCCGGCGCTGACCGCGAGCCCCGCGATGACGATGGAGAACTCCCCGCGCGCCACCAGCGCGCCGCCCGTCCGCCACCGGCCCTTGGCGGAGATGCCCGCCCGCCGGGCCGCCCAGTACCCGGTCGCGATCTTCGTGCCCGCCGTCAGCAGGGCCAGCGCCAGCGCGGTCACCAGCACCGGCGGAATGCTCGCCGGATCGGTGTGCAGGCCGAAGAAGACGAAGAACACCGCCGCGAACAGGTCGCGCAACGGACTCAGCAGCGTGTGCGCGCCCTCCGCGACCTCACCCGACAGCGCGATGCCGACCAGGAACGCGCCGACCGCCGCCGACACCTGGAGCTGCTGGGCCACGCCCGCGACCAGGATCGTCAGCCCCAGCACGACCAGCAGCAGCTTCTCCGGGTCGTCGCTGGAGACGAACCGCGAGATGACCCGCCCGTAGCGCACCGCCACGAACAGCACCAGACCGGCCGCGCCCAGCGCGATCGCCAGCGTCAGACTCCCCGCCAGCAGCCCGGCGCCCGCCACCAGCGCGGTCACGATCGGCAGGTACACCGCCATCGCGAGGTCCTCAAGGACCAGCACGCTGAGGATCACCGGGGTCTCCCGGTTGCCGACCCGGCCCAGGTCGCCGAGGACCTTGGCGATCACCCCGGACGACGAGATCCAGGTGACACCGGCCAGCACGACGGCCGCCACCGGCCCCCAGCCCATCAGCAGGGCGATGCCCGCGCCCGGCAGCGCGTTGAGCGCCATGTCGACCAGACCGGCCGGGTAGTGCGACTTGAGGTTGGTGACCAGGTCACCGGCCGTGTACTCCAGGCCGAGCATGAGCAGCAGCAGGATGACGCCGATCTCGGCGCCGGTCGCGACGAACTCCTCGCTCGCGCCGAGCGGCAGCAGACCGCCCTCGCCGAAGGCCAGACCGGCCAGCAGATAGAGCGGGATGGGGGAGAGGCTGAACCGCGCCGCCACCCGCCCCAGCAGGCCGAGCGCCAGCAGGATGGAACCGAACTCGATCAGCAGGACCGCGGAGTGCACGTGATCACTCCCGGCCCAGTATCGCCGCGGCGGCGTCCACGCCTTCACGGGTGCCGACGACGATCAGGATGTCACCGCCCGCCAGCCGGAAGTCCGGGGTCGGCGAGGGGATCGCCTCCGCACGGCGCAGCACCGCGACCACCGAGGCCCCGGTGTCGGTGCGCAATCGGGTGTCCCCGAGCACCCGGCCGTTGAACCGGGAGGCGGCCGCCACCTCGATCCGCTCGGCCACCAGGCCCAGGTCGGAGGTGTAGAGCAGGCTCGCGCTGTGGTGCGACGGCTTCAGCGCGTCGATCAGCGCACCCGCCTCCGAACCGGACAGCCGCAGTGAGTGCGCGCACGAGTCGGGATCGTCGTTGCGGTACATGTTCACCGTCCGGGCACCGTCCCGGTGGGCCACCACGGACAGATGGCGCTGGTCCTTGGTCACCAGGTCGTACTGGACCCCGATGCCCGGCAACGGCGTCGCCCGCAGGCGTGGCGCAGACACGTTTCTCCCCTTTGTCCTTGCGGCTCTCTCAGCGTGGATCGGCGGACCGTGCGGCGCCCGGGCCGTGGCCGGGGAGTGATCACGGTCGACCCTCTGCATGGTGTCACCCCCACGTACCGTGGCGATATGGGTGACGTGACGGATATACGCGAGCGGGGGAGAGAGGAGACGGTCGTGACCACAGTGCCGGGAGCACGTGCCGGACGAGGGAGGACCGTGTCGCTGTTCTGGCGGATCTTCTCGCTCAACGCCCTCGGGCTGGTCGTCGCCGCCTGCCTGCTGCTCGGCCCCGTCACCGTCTCCACGCCCGTGCTGCCCGCCGAGGCCCTGGTCGTCGTCGTCGGCCTCGCGCTGCTGCTGGTCGGCAACGCGCTCGTGCTGCGCGCCGGACTGACCCCGCTGCGCCGCCTCGCCGGTGCCATGGCCGCCGCCGACCTGCTGCACCCGGGCGCCCGCGCCGAGGTCGCGGGCCCCGCCGAGGTGGCCGACCTGATCATCACGTACAACACCATGCTCGAACGGCTGGAGCGCGAGCGCGCCGCCGGGGCGGGCCTCGCGCTCTCCGCCCAGGAGCGGGAACGGCACCGGATCGCCCGCGAACTCCACGACGAGGTCGGCCAGACCCTCACCGCCGTCCTGCTCCAGCTCAAACGGGTCGCCGACCGCACCCCCGAAGGGCTGCGCGCCGAGGTCGGCCAGGCCCAGGAGGCCACCCGGGCCGGGCTCGACGAGATCCGCCGCATCGCCCGCCGACTGCGCCCCGGCGTCCTGGAGGAACTCGGCCTGGTCAGCGCCCTGCGCTCGCTGGCAGGCGAGTTCACCACGCACGGCCTCACGGTCCGCCACCACGTCCCCGGCGACCTGCCCCCGCTCACCGAGGAGTCCGAACTCGTGCTCTACCGCGTCGCCCAGGAAGGGCTCACCAACACCGCACGCCACTCCGGCGCCGACCGCGCCGAACTGCGGCTGCGCCCCGTCACCGGCGGCGTCGAACTCCTCGTCCGGGACAACGGCGCCGGCCTCGCCGCGGCCCGGGAGGGCGCCGGTATCCGCGGGATGCGCGAGCGTGCCCTGCTCGTCGGCGCCGACCTCCACCTCGGCCCAGGCCTGGAGACCGGCACCGAGGTCCGCCTGCGCGTCCCGGCCACCGGCACCGAAGGGGCCCGCCGATGACCCCGCCCGCCCGGGTCCTGCTCGCCGACGACCACGCCCTCGTCCGCCAGGGCGTCCGGCTCATCCTCGACGGCGAACCCGACCTCACCGTCGTCGCCGAGGCGGGGGACGGTGCCGAGGCCGTCGAGCTGGCCCGCGCCCAGGAGATCGACCTCGCCGTCCTGGACATCGCGATGCCCCGCATGACCGGCCTCCAGGCGGCCCGCGAACTCTCCCGCCGGATGCCGTCCCTGCGCCTCCTCATCCTGACCATGTACGACAACGAGCAGTACTTCTTCGAGGCCCTCAGAGCGGGCGCCAGCGGCTACGTCCTCAAGTCCGTCGCCGACCGTGACCTCGTCGAGGCGTGCCGGGCGGCCGTACGAGACGAACCGTTCGTGTACCCGGGCGCCGAACGGGCCCTGGTCCGCTCCTACCTGGAACGCCTGCACCGGGGCGACGGCCTGCCCGAACGCGCCGTCACCGAACGCGAGGAGGAGATCCTCAAGCTCGTCGCCGAGGGCCACACCTCGAAGGAGATCGGCGAACTGCTCTTCATCAGCGCGAAGACCGTCGAACGCCACCGCGCCAACCTCCTGCACAAACTGGGCATGAAGGACCGTCTGGAACTGACCCGGTACGCGATCAGGGCCGGGCTCATCGAGCCCTGAGACGGCGAGCGCGGACGGGGCGGCCGGGCGCCCGCCCGCAGCGCCTACCCTTGAGCCATGACCATCAGCAGCGACCGGAGCCCGGCAGTGGACACCTCAGCGCCCAAGACCTACGAAGTCCGTACCTACGGGTGCCAGATGAACGTCCACGACTCCGAGCGATTGTCCGGACTGCTGGAAGGCGCCGGGTACGTCCGCGCCCCCGAGGGCTCCGACGGCGACGCGGACGTCGTCGTCTTCAACACCTGCGCGGTCCGGGAGAACGCCGACAACCGCCTCTACGGCAACCTCGGCCGCCTCGCCCCGCGCAAGGCCGGCCGCCCCGGCATGCAGATCGCGGTCGGCGGCTGCCTGGCGCAGAAGGACCGCGACACCATCGTCAAGAAGGCGCCCTGGGTCGACGTCGTCTTCGGCACGCACAACATCGGCAAGCTGCCGGTCCTGCTGGAACGCGCGCGCGTGCAGGAAGAGGCGCAGGTCGAGATCGCCGAGTCCCTGGAGGCGTTCCCGTCCACCCTGCCGACCCGGCGCGAGAGCGCCTACGCGGCCTGGGTGTCGATCTCCGTCGGCTGCAACAACACCTGCACCTTCTGCATCGTCCCGGCGCTGCGCGGCAAGGAGAAGGACCGCCGCACGGGCGACATCCTCGCCGAGATCGAGGCCCTGGTCGCCGAGGGCGTCAGCGAGATCACCCTGCTCGGCCAGAACGTCAACGCCTACGGCTCCGACATCGGCGACCGCGAGGCCTTCAGCAAGCTGCTGCGGGCCTGCGGCACGATCGAGGGCCTGGAGCGGGTCCGGTTCACCTCCCCGCACCCGCGCGACTTCACGGACGACGTCATCGCCGCCATGGCCGAGACGCCCAACGTGATGCCGCAGCTGCACATGCCGATGCAGTCGGGATCGGACACCGTCCTCAAGGCGATGCGCCGCTCCTACCGCCAGGAGCGCTACCTCGGGATCATCGACAAGGTCCGCGCGGCCATCCCGCACGCCGCGATCACCACCGACATCATCGTGGGCTTCCCCGGCGAGACCGAGGAGGACTTCGAGCAGACGCTGCACGCGGTCCGCGAGGCCCGGTTCGCCCAGGCGTTCACCTTCCAGTACTCCAAACGCCCCGGCACCCCGGCCGCGACCATGGACGACCAGATCCCCAAGAAGGTCGTCCAGGCCCGCTACGAGCGGCTCGTCGAACTCCAGGAGGAGATCTCCTGGGACGAGAACAAGAAGCAGGTCGGCCGCACCCTGGAGCTGATGGTCGCCGAGGGCGAGGGCCGCAAGGACGGCGCCACCCACCGCCTCTCCGGCCGCGCCCCCGACAACCGCCTGGTCCACTTCACCAAGCCCGACCAGCAGGTACGCCCCGGTGACGTGGTCACCGTCGAGATCACCTACGCGGCCCCGCACCACCTCCTCGCCGAGGGCGCCGTTCTCGACGTGCGCCGCACGCGCGCGGGCGACGCCTGGGAGAAGCGCACCGCCGCCGAGGCCGCGAAACCGGCCGGGGTCATGCTCGGCCTGCCGAAGATCGGCGTCCCGGCCCCGCTGCCGGTCGCCACGGGCAGCGGCTGCGGCTGCGACTGACCGGGCAGGCGAGGAAACGGGGGCGCGGCCATGGCCGTGTGGGGACTGATCGTCGAGTCGACGCAGGGGGCGGGCGAGGGCAGGCAGTGGGCGTGCGAGGTCGCGGGCCGGGTCACCGGAACGCGTGAGGACGCCCTGCGCGCGCTGGAGACCTTCGCGAGCACCTACCGCCCCACCCACCCCCGCCGCCCCAAGCGCGTCCGGTTGTTCCGGCAGCAGGAGGGCCTCCTCCTGATCTCCGAAGGCACTTTCGAAACCTTCCACACCCGCTTCACCGTCGCCGAACTCCTCCACGACAGCGCCCCGGAGCGAGGCTAGGGCGAACGCCGCCGAGGCGGGCGGGAGCCAACGGCCACGCACGCGTGGAGGCCGACGGGACCACGTCGACGGTGGCCCGCCGCAGCCACCCACGCGCGCGTGCGGGCCGACGGCGCAGATCGGGAACGTGCGTCCACGCGCGCGTGCCGTCAACCCCGCGCGCCGGGTGCCGTGCCCGACCGGCGGCACGCGTGCGGGCGGGGTTACGCTGCCGATCATGCTTGTCGCCGCCGCTGTCTGCCCCTGTCCGCCGCTGCTCGTCCCCCAGGTCGCGGCAGGTGCCGCCGCCGAGCTGGACGTGGCCCGCACCGCCTGCACCGACGCCCTGGGCGTCCTCGCCGCCGCCCGCCCCGACCTCCTGGTGGTCGTCGGCCCCGGTGAACCGGCGGGCCCCTACCCGCAGGGCACGCCGGGTTCGTTCCGGGGCTTCGGCGTCGACCTCGACGTCACCCTCGGCACAGACGTCACCCTCGGTACAGAGGCGGCCGGGGAGCCCGGGCCCGCCCTGCCGACGTCCCTCGCCGTGGCCGCCTGGCTGCTCGCCCGCACCGACTGGGCGGACGCCCCGATCGAGGGGCTCGGGGTGCCGGAGTCCCTGGAGAGCGCGCGGTGCCTGGCGACCGGCCGGGAGATCGGCGCCCGCGCCGCACGGGTGGCCCTGCTGGTGATGGGCGACGCCAGCGCCTGCCGCACCGTCAAGGCGCCGGGCTACCTGGACGAACGGGCGGCACCCTTCGACGCCGGGGTCGGCCGCGCGCTCGGCTCGGCCGACCTGGCGGCCCTGCGGGCCCTGGACGCCGGTCTGGCCCGGGAGCTGAAGGCAGCGGGCCGAGCCTCCTGGCAGGTCCTTGCGGGCGCGGCCGAGGGCGCGGGGCTCGCCGGGCGCCTTCTGTACGAAGACGCGCCGTACGGGGTGGGATACGTGGTGGCGAGCTGGTCCTGAACAGCGTCCTGGAGCGCGGAAACGGCGGACGGCCCGGAGCGGTGACGCTCGCGGGCCGTCCGCCGTTCACGAGGCGGCCGGGCCGTCACGGCGCCGGGTGCGTCCCCTCGGGGCCGTTCGGCTTCGTCGGGTCCGAACCGGGCGTGCCGTCCTTGTGGGCGAGCCGGTCCACGGCCTCCTTGGCCTTGCCGGTGCCCGTCTCGATCTTGTCGGTGTACTTGCCCTTGGTCTTCTCGTCGACCGCCTTCGCGGCCTTGTCCAGACCGTCGGCGATCTTGCCCCCGTGCTGCTGGGCGAGGTCCGCGACCTTGTCCTTGGCGGGGCTGATCTTGGCTTTCAAGTTGTCCAGAAGACCCATGGTCCACCTTCCCTGTCACCTGCGGGCGCCCTCGTGGGCCTCACGGTAGGCCACCTGCTCTACGGACTGCTGCTTGGGGATCTCTTTACCCGCACCGGTCATGACCACACCGGCTCAGATCCCGACGGCGACCTCGGCGCCGGTCCCGGCCTCCGCCACCGTCCTCTGTGCGGCCGTCGACCGACGTACGAGCCGGGCGAATTCGCCTATACCAACTCAATACTCCATATCAACTCCATACGGTACTCGCGCGGGTGAGATCCCGCGCCGTCCGGTACGCCCGAACGCGTCCCCGAGGTCACCGTCGCCCGGCCCGCGCGGCGGTTGTCATGTGCCAGGCGACCGTGCCGCCCGCTCCGGTGCCCGGCTCCTGGGAGGAGCGCCGTCCGCGTTTGCGAGACTGGTGCCGTGAGCAGCGCATCCCCCGCCCCCCGAGTCATCGCCGTCGTCGGTCCCACGGCGGCCGGAAAGTCCGATCTGGGCGTCTTCCTCGCCCAACGGCTGGGCGGCGAGGTCGTCAACGCGGACTCGATGCAGCTCTATCGGGGGATGGACATCGGCACCGCCAAGTTGACGCCCGAGGAACGCGGCGGAGTCCCGCACCACCTCCTCGACATCTGGGACGTCACCGTCACCGCGTCCGTCGCCGAGTACCAGCGCCTCGCACGCGCGCGTATCGACGCCCTGCTCGCCGAGGGCCGCTGGCCGGTCCTGGTCGGCGGCTCCGGCCTCTATGTGCGCGGGGCGGTCGACAACCTGGAGTTCCCCGGCACCGACCCCGAGATCAGGGCCCGCCTGGAGGAGGAACTGACCCTGCGCGGCGCCGGTGCGCTGCACGCGCGGCTGGCCGCCGCCGACCCCGACGCCGGACGCGCGATCCTGCCCGGCAACGGCCGCCGGATCGTCCGCGCCCTTGAGGTGATCGAGATCACCGGCCGCCCCTTCACGGCCAACCTCCCGGGCCACGACTTGGTCTACGACACCGTCCAGATCGGCGTCGACGTCGCCCGCCCCGAGCTGGACGAGCGCATCGCCCGCCGGGTGGACCGGATGTGGGACGCGGGCCTCGTCGACGAGGTGCGCGCACTGGACGCGCGCGGGCTGCGCGAGGGGCGCACGGCGTCCCGCGCCCTCGGTTATCAGCAGATCCTCACGGCGCTCGCCGGGGAGGCCACGCTCGACGAGGCGCGCACCGAGACCGTGCGCGCCACCAAGCGCTTCGCGCGCCGTCAGGATTCGTGGTTCCGGCGCGATCCGAGGGTGCACTGGCTCAGTGGAGCGGCGGCGGATCTCGCGGAACTGCCGCGCCTCGCACTGGCGTTGGTCGAACGACCGGTCACAGCCTGATCACGTCATGGCATCGGGACGCTCCGGCCGTCATCGCGGCCTCCGGGGCCGTGCCATCATCGAGCTTCGATCGACCTAGTCCTAGTTGGGAGGGCGCGTGGCGATGGAGGCCGGCCCTCGCGACACCACACAAGGCACCGAGCCTTTCACCGCCGACGGCGGTGGGCCGGAGCAGGACGAGGACCGACTGAGCCCCGACGGTCCCGAGGACGACACGCAGGGCGGGGTGACCGCGGACGGGCCCGAGCCCGAGGAGATGTTCGCCGGCGGGCCCGAGGTCGAGGTCGAGCTGCGCCCGCAGCGCCGGATGCGGCTGTGGACGCTCGCTCCCATCGTCGGTCTTGCCACGCTCGGCTCCCTGATGTTCGCCTTTCCGCTGGCGTTCGACTTCGGTGACAGCGGGGCGGTGATCGCCATGCTGGGGTTGCTGATCTGTTCCTGTGCGGCGGGGTGGGGGATGATGGCCGCGCGGCGCGTCGGGCACATCTGGCCCGGGCTGCCTGCGCGGGGCTCTGGGCGGCGGCCTGACTGGCGGGTCGTCCTGGCGTACGTCGTCGTGGTCGGGGCGGTCGTGGTACTCGCGGTGTGGCGGGTCGCCCGCCTGCGGTGACTCCCTCCCTGGAGGAGCGGTACAGGCCTTGTACCGGGTGCGGCGCCGTGGGGGCTGGTCGCGCAGTTCCCCGCGCCCCTTACCTGCGTTGCCGGGCCGTTTCTCGGTAGGGGCCCGTGTTCCTTGGCGGCGGTGGTGAACCGTTGTTGGGTGGGTTGTCGGTGGGGGGTCGTACGATCGGGGGATGAGTACGCGGATTGGGTTTCTCAAGGGGCACGGTACGGAGAACGACTTTGTGATCGTTCCTGATCCGGAGAACGCCCTTGAGCTGGGGCCGGGCGCCGTCGCCGCCCTGTGCGACCGGCGTGCGGGCATCGGCGGGGACGGGCTGCTGCACGTGGTGCGGTCCGCCGCGCACCCCGACGCCCGGGCCATGGCGGCCGACGCCGAGTGGTTCATGGACTACCGCAACGGCGACGGCTCGATCGCCGAGATGTGCGGCAACGGCGTGCGGGTCTTCGCGCACTACCTCCAGCGCGCCGGACACGCCGTCGAGGGCGACCTCGCGGTGGCCACGCGCGGGGGCGTGAAGCACGTGCACCTCGCCAAGAACGGCGACATCACGGTCGGCATGGGCCGCGCGCGGCTCCCCGAGGGCGACGTCACGGTGAGCGTGGGTGAGCGCAGCTGGCCCGCCCGGAACGTCAACATGAGCAACCCGCACGCCGTCGCCTTCGTCGACGACCTCGCCCACGCGGGCGCCCTGTACGCGCCGCCGCCGGTCAGCCCGGCCGTCGCCTACCCGGACGGGGTCAACGTGGAGTTCGTCGTCGACCGCGGCCCCCGGCACGTCGCCATGCGCGTCCACGAGCGGGGCGTCGGTGAGACCCGGTCGTGCGGTACGGGCGCGTGCGCCGTCGCCGTCGCCACCGCCCGCCGTGACGGAGCCGACCCGGCCGTCACCGGCACCCCGGCGACCTACACCGTCGATGTGCCCGGCGGCACGCTGGTGATCACCGAGCGGCCCGACGGCGAGATCGAGATGACCGGCCCCGCGGTGATCGTCGCCGAGGGCGAGATCGACGCCGAGTGGCTGGAAAACGCCGCTCGCTGAGCGAAGGGGAGGCTTGGCATCGGAGGCGTACGCGGTCACATGGCACGGAGTGCCAGTGAGGGGGAGGCTCGTCGGATGGGAAAGCACGGCCAGCCCCTTGCCACCTGGCGGGAAAACATAAACCTGCGAAGCGTCGCTCGAATGGGTGATCCGTTTCACGCTCGGCGAGAGGCGGTCGGACGCACGTGATGCGCTCGGTAGCATCAAGCACCGGCCCGGACGGGGGAGCAGTGCCATCCCCTGAGCCGTGTCCGCCCTGGGGCACCCCGTCCGCCGGTCGAGGCAGCCGGAGGTGCCCATGAGTGCGGAGGCGACGAACCCCGCGACCCCAGGTCCGGTCACCGTGTCCACCGCTCGCTGGCGGGCCCGGATCGATCTGCGCCGTCTCGGCCGGGCGGCGCTGCTCGGCCCGGCCGGCCGGGACCGCCTGCCCGACGCCATCGGCCATGTCGCGGAGGCACACCGTGCCCACCACCCCGACGCCGATCTTGAGCCGTTGCGCCACGCCTATGTCCTGGCCGAGTCCTCGCACCGCGGCCAGATGCGCAAGAGCGGCGAGCCGTACATCACCCACCCCCTCGCCGTCACCCTGATCCTCGCCGAACTCGGCGCCGAGACCACCACGTTGACCGCGTCCCTGCTGCACGACACCGTCGAGGACACGGACGTGACGCTGGACCAGGTCGGCAAGGAGTTCGGCGCCGAGGTCCGCTACCTCGTCGACGGCGTCACCAAACTGGAGAAGGTCGACTACGGCGCCGCCGCCGAGCCCGAGACCTTCCGCAAGATGCTGGTCGCCACCGGCAGCGACGTCCGCGTGATGTCGATCAAACTCGCCGACCGGCTGCACAACATGCGCACCCTCGGCGTGATGCGCCCCGAGAAACAGGAACGCATCGCCAAGATCACCCGCGACTTCCTCATCCCGCTCGCCGAACGCCTCGGTGTCCAGGCCCTCAAGACCGAGCTGGAGGACCTGGTCTTCGCGATCCTCCACCCCGAGGAGTACCGGCACACCAGGGAGTTGATCGTCGAGAACGCCTCCCGCGCCGACGACCCCCTCGCCGAGATCGCCGACGAGATCCGCGCCGTCCTGCGCGACGCCGGCATCCCCGCCGAAGTCCTCATCCGCCCCCGGCACTTCGTCTCCATGCACCGCGTCTCCCGCAAACGCGCCCAGCTGCGCGGCGCCGACTTCGGCCGCCTGCTGATCCTCGTCAACGAGGACGCGGACTGCTACGGCGTCCTCGGCGAACTGCACACCTGTATGACGCCGGTCGTCTCGGAGTTCAAGGACTTCATCGCCGTTCCGAAGTTCAACCTCTACCAGTCGCTGCACACCGCCGTCGCGCGCGGGGACGGCCAGGTCGCCGAAGTCCTCATCCGCACCCACCAGATGCACAAGGTCGCCGAGGCCGGTGTCGTCGCGCTGGGCAATCCGTACGCGCCCGCGCCGGACGACCCCGCCGACGGCGAGCGCGTCGACCCGACCAAGCCCGGCTGGCTCTCCCGGCTGCTCGACTGGCAGGAGGCCGCGCCGGACACCGACACCTTCTGGTCCACCCTGCGCGAGGACCTCGCGCAGGACCGCGAGATCACCGTCTTCCGCCCCGACGGCGGCACCCTGGGCCTGCCCGAGGGCGCCACCTGCGTCGACGCCGCCTACGCGCAGTACGGCGAGGACGCGCACGCGTGTATCGGCGCCCGCGTCAACGGCCGTCTGGCGACGCTCAGCACGGTCCTCACCGACGGCGACACCGTCCAGCTCCTGATGGGCCAGGACCCGGCCTCCGAGCCGTCCCGCGAATGGCTGGAGCACGCTCATACGCCCGCCGCCCGCATCGCCATCCAACGCTGGCTCACCACCCACCCCGGCGACGAGACGCCCCAGCACCCCGAGCGGCCCGAGGTACGGCTGCGCCCCACCGCCGAGGCCTCCGAGCTGTCCCTGGCCCGCCCCGCCACCGACAACGTCCTCGTCGACCAGCCCGGCGCGACCGTCCGACTCGCCGGGTGCTGCACGCCGGTACCGCCCGACGACGTCACCGGGTTCACCGTGCGCGGGGGCGTGGTGACCGTCCACCGGGTGGTGTGCGCCGGCGTGGGACGGATGAAGAGCGCCGGGCGCGCGGAGGTCGGCGTGCGCTGGGGGGACACCACCGAGTGCCGGGTCACCCTGGTCGCCGAATCGTTCGTCCGCCCGCACCTCCTGGCCGACCTCACCGAGGCGATGGCCACGGAGGGCGCCGAGATCTCCTCGGCCACCGTCGAACCGCCCACCCAGCAGCGGGTCCGGCACACCTACACCGTCCAACTCCCCGACGCCGCCCGCCTCCCCACCCTCATGCGGGCCATGCGCAACGTCCCCGGCGTCTACGACGTGAGCCGCGCCCAGCCACAGGCACCCGGCGCCTGAGACGCTCGGGGCTTGAGGGGGCCTGTGCTTGAGAGGCGCGGGCTTGAGGGGGCGCGGGCTTGAGGGCGCGCGCCGACTCGTTCGGGTGGTTCGGGCGCGCGTCGGCGCCGCCCGGCGCACACGCGCTGGTAGCGGTGGTCCATGCCGCTCAGCCCTCGCCCCCACACGCCCCGCCGCGCCGTCCGCCGCCGTACGGCCGCCGCGCTGCTCGCCTCCGCCGTCTCCGTCGCCCTGCTCGCCGCGAGTGCGCCCCCGGCCGCGCTGGGCATCGGCGACCGCCTCTTCCCGACCCTCGGCAACCCCGGCTACGACGTGGCGTCCTACCACCTCGACTTCACCTACTCCGGCGACAACCGCAAGCCCCTGTCGGCCGTCACCACCATCGACGCCTGGACCACGGCCGACCTGGAGCGCATCAACCTCGACTTCGCGCACGGCACCGTCGAGTCGGTCGAGGTCGACGGCGAACCGGCCGCCTTCACCAGCGCCGGTGAGGATCTCGTCGTCACGCCCGACGTCCCGCTGATCGAGGGCAGTTGGACGCGGATCACCGTGCGGCACACCAGCGACCCGGTCGCCGCCGACGGCCAGGACGGCGGCTGGGTGCGCACCGCCGACGGCCTCGCCATGGCCAACCAGGCCGACGCCGCCCACCTGGTGTTCCCGTGCAACGACCACCCCTCCGACAAGGCGATGTTCACCATCGAGGTCACCGCGCCGAACGACTACACCGCCGTTGCCAACGGTCTGCCCGCCGGACGCTCCCGGGCCGCGAGGACCACCACCTGGACCTACCGCACCCGGCACCCGATGGCCACCGAACTCGCCCAGGTCTCCATCGGCCGCTCCAGCGTGCTGCACCGCGAGGGCCCGAACGGACTGCCGGTGCGCGACGTCGTCCCCGCCAAGGACCGCGAGGCCCTCGAACCCTGGCTCGCCAAGACGCCCGACCAGATCGCCTGGATGGAGAGCAAGGTCGGCGCCTACCCCTTCGAGACCTACGGCGTCCTCATGGCGCAGGCCACCACCGGTTTCGAACTGGAGACACAGACGCTCTCCCTCTTCGAGAAGGACCTCTTCACCGAGCCCGGCTACCCCCAGTGGTACGTCGAGTCGGTCATGGTGCACGAGCTGTCCCACCAGTGGTTCGGCGACAGCGTCAGCCCCCGCACCTGGTCCGACCTGTGGCTCAACGAGGGACACGCCACCTGGTACGAGGCCCTGTACGCGCAGGAGAAGGCCGACCGCCCCATGGAGACCCGCATGAAGGCGGCCTACAACGCCTCCGACACCTGGCGCAGCGCCGGAGGACCGCCCGCCCGACCGAAGGCCCCCGCGCCCGGCCAGAAGATCAGTATTTTCCGTCCCAATGTCTATGACGGCGCCGCGCTCGTTCTGTATGCCTTGCGCCAGGAGATCGGTGCCGAGGCCTTCGAGCGCCTGGAACGTTCCTGGGTCCGCCTGCACCGCGACGGAACGGCGAGCACCGCCGACTTCGTCCGCCTCGCCTCCGAGATCTCCGGCCGCGACCTCGACGACTTCTTCCAGGCGTGGCTGTACGCCGAGAAGACCCCGCCGATGCCGGGCCACCCGGACTGGAAGTCGGCCGTACCCGCCAAGGCCCCCACGCCCGCCAAGGCCCCCGCGCCGGCCAAAGCGCCTGCGTCGGCCAAGGCCCCCGCATCCGCTCCCAAGGCGGCCGTGGCCTCCCACAAGGCCGCCGTGGCCGCTTCCCCGGCCGGTTGATCCCCGCGTGGGCCGGGAATAAGGCGGTGACCGCACGGGGCGTCCCGTGCGACCATCTTCGGGTCGGCGCGGCACGAGACCCGGGAATCTCCCGGCGGGCTCGTACGTTGAGCACAGTGACGGAGACCGCCGCCGCCCTTCCCTTCTCTTCGACGTAAGGACCCAATGACCTCCTCTTCTTCCCCTTCCCAGGACGCGCAGCAGCGCCTCGCGCACACCTACGCCGAGAATCTTCGGGCCGATGCCCTGATGGAAGAGGACGTCGCCTGGAGCCACGACATCGACGGAGAGCGGGACGGCGAACAGTTCGACCGCTCCGAGCGCGCGGCGCTGCGCCGGGTCGGTGGGCTGTCCACCGAGCTGGAGGACGTCACCGAGGTCGAGTACCGCCAGCTGCGGCTGGAGCGGGTCGTCCTCGTCGGCGTCTGGACCACGGGCACCGTGCAGGACGCGGAGAACTCCCTCGCGGAGCTGGCCGCCCTCGCCGAGACCGCGGGCGCCCTCGTCCTCGACGGCGTCGTCCAGCGCCGCGACAAGCCCGACGCGGCCACCTACATCGGCTCCGGCAAGGCCAACGAACTGCGGGACATCGTCCTGGAGTCCGGCGCCGACACCGTGATCTGCGACGGT
Source organism: Streptomyces sp. NPDC091279 (assembly GCF_044757465.1). Lineage (NCBI taxonomy): Bacteria > Bacillati > Actinomycetota > Actinomycetes > Kitasatosporales > Streptomycetaceae > Streptomyces > Streptomyces sp. NPDC091279. The sequence goes on from NZ_JBIVVA010000019.1 coordinate 39,519, forward strand.
GAGCTGAGCCCGGGCCAGCTCATCCACCTCGAAGACGTCGTCAAGGTCAAGGTCATCGACCGGACGGCCCTGATCCTCGACATCTTCGCCCAGCACGCCAAGTCCCGTGAGGGCAAGGCGCAGGTCGCGCTCGCGCAGATGCAGTACATGCTGCCGAGGCTGCGCGGCTGGGGTCAGTCGCTGTCCCGTCAGATGGGCGGCGGCAAGGGCGGCGGCCTCGCCACCCGTGGCCCCGGTGAGACCAAGATCGAGACGGACCGGCGGCGGATTCGCGAGAAGATGGCGAAGATGCGCCGGGAGATCGCGGAGATGAAGACCGGCCGCGACCTCAAGCGCCAGGAGCGCAAGCGCCACAAGGTGCCCTCCGTCGCCATCGCGGGCTACACCAACGCGGGCAAGTCGTCCCTGCTCAACCGCCTCACCGGCGCCGGTGTCCTGGTCGAGAACTCCCTGTTCGCGACCCTGGACCCGACCGTCCGCCGTGCCGAGACGCCCAGTGGGCGCCTGTACACGCTCGCGGACACCGTCGGCTTCGTGAGGCACCTGCCCCACCACCTGGTCGAGGCGTTCCGCTCCACCATGGAGGAGGTCGGCCAGTCCGACCTGATCCTGCACGTGGTCGACGGCTCGCACCCGGCCCCGGAGGAGCAGCTCGCCGCCGTACGCGAGGTCATCAGGGACGTCGGCGCCACCGGCGTACCCGAGATCGTCGTGATCAACAAGGCGGACGCGGCGGACCCGGTCACCCTGCAACGACTGCTGCGCATCGAGAAGCGGTCCATCGCCGTCTCGGCCCGCACCGGCCAGGGCATGGCGGAGCTGCTCGCGCTCATCGACAACGAGCTGCCCCGCCCGTCGGTCGAGATCGAGGCGCTCGTCCCGTACACCCACGGCAAGCTGGTCGCCCGCACGCACGACGAGGGCGAGGTGATCTCCGAGGAACACACGTCGGAGGGCACCCTGCTCAAGGCCCGCGTGCACGAGGAACTGGCGGCGGAACTGGCCCCCTACGTGCCGGTCCCGATCCCGGTGGCCTGAGCCTCGGTGGTCTGAGCCTCGGTGGGCTGATCGGTAGGCCCACGTTCGACCCGATGGCCCGTCCCCTGAGTAGAGGGGGCGGGCCATCGGGTTGTGCGCGCCTGCGAGGGGCGTGCGCCGTGGTGGCGGGGTGCGGTGGAGCGCCGTTCGCGCGGATGGGGGGCCAGCGGCCGACGTTCGCGCGGGTGGGAGGTGTCAGCGGTCGCCGTTCACACGGATGGGGGGGTGTCAGCGGCCGCCGTATGTCCTGCTCATGTCCTCGTAGAGGGCCTCGGCGCCCGCGCCCAGCTGCGGGCCCGCCAGCCAGGTGTGGTCGCTCGGGCCGATCGACGTGTTCGAGACCAGCTTGGTCACGCCGTTCACCACCCGGAACCAGCCACCGCCGGACGAACCGCCGGTCATGGTGCAGCCGATGCGGTACATCGTCGGCAGCGACGGGCTCAGCGCGAACCGGCCGGGCCGGTCGAGGCACTTGAACATCTTCAGCCCGTCGTAGGGCGCCGCCGCCGGGTACCCCCAGGCGCCCAGCTGCGCGACCTCGGACGCGGCCGGTGCGGAGAAGTCCACGTCGAGCGCCGCTCCGACCGTCTCCTCAAGGGACTTCGAGCCCTGCTCCGGCTTCACGTGCAGCACCGCGTAGTCGTAGGGGGCACCCGCGCCGCCGCTCTCCGAACCGCCCTTGATCCACTGGCCGGAGGTGGACGCCCAGTCCGCCCACCAGTTGCCGTAGGGCGCGATCTCGGCGGCGCTCGCGTTGCTCAACTGGGCCGCCGACTCGCCCTTGTTGTTGTACGCGGGCACGAAGGCGATGTTGCGGTACCAGCCGCCCTTGCCGCCCGCGTGCACGCAATGCCCCGCCGTCCACACCAGGTTGGACTTGCCGGGGTGGTTCACGTCCTTGACGACCGTGCCCGAACAGACCATCGAACCCTCGGGGGAGTCGAAGAAGACCTTCCCGACCGGCGCCGCGTACCGCTGGTAGGGCGTCTTCTCGGCCACCGCCCGGGCGGGCGTCGGCTCGGGGTCGCTGACGCCCTGGTCGGCGGAGGCGTCCTGCACCGACACCGTCTTGTCGGCCTCCTTCGCGGACCGCATCCGCTCCGGCTTCCAGAGCCCCTTGATCACCGGGTTGACGAAGTCCTTGGCGGCGCTGAGCCAGGTGTCCCGGTCCCAGTTCTTCCAACCGCCCTTCTGCCACTGGTCCACGTCGATGCCATGGTCCTTCAGACGGTTCGCGAGGTCGGCGGGGACATGGACCTTCCCGTCGCCGGTGGCCGACGAGGCGGACGCGGTGGCGGGCTTGCCGCTCGCGCTGTCCTGGCCGGAACCGTTGCACGCGGTCGCCGTGAGCGCGAGGGCGGCGACGAGAGAGGCGGCCGCGAGCGCGGTGCGGCGCCCTCGCCGGGGTGGTGCGGACGTACGTATGGAGCGCATGGTGCGGTGACCCCCGTCGGAACCTGAACGTGTCGATGTGTGCGGTGCGCTCGGCGGAGTGCGGGCGCGGGTGCGGAGTGCGTGGCCGGGACATGTCGTCGGGGTGGGCCGTCGGCGTGTGTTGGCAGTGCGTGTCGGTAGGGCGTGTGGTGAGGCGGCGCGGACGCGGGTCGGGCGGGTTGATGCGTCCGCGACACCTCACTATGCCGGGGGGTCTGGGGGCGAACGGGACGGGGGCGGTGAAGGTTCTGTCAGGCGTCCCGGTGACGGCTGTGAGGGTCACCGGGCGGACGGCGCGTCGCCTCCAGCGGGGTCCGCGTCCGGCGTCGGCTCACTGGCTGTCGGCGAACTTCTTGCTCACCGCGTCGTACACGCCCTTCGCCACGTCACCGAAGCGCGGTCCGGCCAGCCAGCCCGAAGTGACCGGGCCTATGGAGGTGTTGGAGACCAGCGTGGGCTTGCCGTCCGTCCCCCTCTCCACCCAGCCGCCGCCGGAGGAACCGCCGGTCATGGTGCAGCCGATGCGGTACATCGTCGGGTCGGCGGCGGCCATCGACAGCCGCCCCGGCTTGTCCTGGCACTGGTACAGCTTCTGCCCGTCGAACGGCTTGGCCGCCGGGTACCCGGTCGCGGTGATGTCGGCGACCTTCGGTACGGCGGGGGCGTCGAAGTTCACCGGCAGGGCCGAACCGACCGTCTCCTCAAGGGACTTGCCGCTGCCGCCCTTCTCCGGCGTCACATGGATGACGGCGAAGTCGTAGGAGGCACCGGCGCCGCCGCTCTGGCCGCCCTGCTCGATCCACTGCTGCGAGGTCTTCGCCCCGTCGCCCCACCAGACGCCGTACGGCGCGATCTGCTCCTTGGTGGCGTTCTCCAACTGGGCCGCCGAGCGGCCCGCGTCGTTGTACGACGGCACGAACGCCACGTTCCGGTACCAGCCGCCCTTCTTGCCCGCGTGCACGCAATGCCCCGCCGTCCAGACCAGGTTGGACTTGCCCGGGTGCGCCGGGTCCGTCACCACCGTCGCCGAACAGACCATCGTGCCCTCGGGCGAGTCGAAGAAGACCTTGCCCGCGGTGGCCGCGTTCGCGTGGTAACTCGGCGCCACCGCACGCGCGTTCACCGCCTCCGGCGTCGGATCGGTGACGCCCTGGTCGCCGGAGAGGTCGTTGTCGTCGACGCCCTGGTCGGGGTCGTCGGCGTCCCGCATCCGGTCCGGGTTCCACAGCCCCTTGATGATCGGGTTGACGAACTCGTCCGCCTCCCGCAGCCAGTCGTCCCGGTCCCAGTTCTTCCAGGCGCCGTTCTTCCACTTGTCCAGGTTGATCCCGTGCTCCTTGAGCTTGTCGCGGAGATCGTCCGGAACCTTTATCTTGCCGTCGCTGTCGGCACCGGCGGTGCTCGCGGTGGCGGAGGGCTGACCGCCCGCCTCGGTGTCGCCCGGCTCGCACGCGGTGGCCGTCAACGCCAGCACCGAGGCGAGTGCGACGACGGCCAGAGATGGCCTGGTGGAACGCATGGTGTGTCTCCCCGTTGAATGTTCTGCCGACCGACTTCCGTCGGCCTGTGGTGCGGTGTTCGATGGAACGGCCCACAGACTATGGGGTCGCTGTGGTGACGATTCCAAGGAACGACAACGGTTTAGCTACGGCCGGTTCGCCCCGGGCATCCGGTGAACGGCCTTGGTCAGGAACCCGAGTTGGCGCCGGTGCCCGGCAACGGCCTTACGGTGAGCAGCTGTTCGGCGCGGCCGACGGGACCGTTCACGTCGTGCAGCACGGTGCTGGTCAGCCCCTGTCCCGACGGCCCGAAGGTGACCGTCGTCTCCAGCCCCGTCCAGGAACCGGTCGGCCGCCGGTGCAGATGGACGGTCAGATCGACGTTGGGGAACATCCACGCCTCCGGCGACTGCCGCGCGGCGATCCCGTTGGCCGTGTCGACGAGGGCCAGGAACGACGCCGTCGGCCCGACCTGCACCCCGGCGACCAGCTCCAACGGCGTCGAGATCCAGGCCGTCGTCCTGCCGGGCGTGGGCGGCCCGACCGGGCGGACGTCGAGGGAGGCCACATAACCGCCGGGCCACAGCTCGGACATGCGCCACGGGTCGAGCCCCTCCGGCGGGGCGAGGCGCTCGTCGGGACCGCCCGCGACGGCGCCGGTGTCCCACTCGGCCAGCAGCCAGGCCCGCGCCCGCACCACCGGCCGCCCGCCGATCCGCACGACCGCCTCCACCAACGTGATCGTCCGCCCCGGCCGCACGGTCTCCACGTCGATCTCACACTCGCCTAGCCCGAGCCGCCCGAGGATGTCGTAACTGATCCGGGAGACGACCAGCCCCTTCCCGTCCGCCACCGCGTGCTCATCGATCGCGTGCGCCACCAGCCCACCCAACGGACTGAAGTGCTGCTCCTCCGGGTCCCACGCCCCACCCGCATGCAAGGTCGGCCGATAACACCGCTCACCGACCCGCTCGAAGTAACTCCCGGGCGAGGGCGGGGTGGTGAGCCCGGAGACGGTCTCGGTCGCGGTCGTCGAGGTGGAGACAGAGGGCTGCACGTTCGATTCTCCTCGGGAGGTCTGGGACGAGAGTTCAGCAGGACAAGACAGACACGACTGCACAGCGAAGCTAACGGGTCCCGACGGACGAAGCAGCAGAGGGCCCGAGGCCCGGGACCGGACCGGCAGGGGGGGGCGGCCAGCACGGGGCGGGTGGTGCGGGTGCGGTGGTGGGAGGGAGGGGTGAGGGAGGGGCGGGGCCGGCGGGGCAAGGGCGAGGGAGAGGGGGCGATGTCGAGGGTCAAAGGGGTTCGGGGCAAGGGGGCTTGAGGGCAAGGGAGCTGGGGTTGGCGAACGGTGGGCCAAGGGGGAGGGAGAGGGGCGGGGCCCGAGGGCCAAGGGCGAGGGGTGAGGGAGAGAGGTGGGGGAGAGGGCGATGCTGAGGGCCAAAGAGGTTCGGGGCAAGGGGCTGGAGGTCAAGGGAGCTGGGGCTAGCGAATGCTGGGCCAGCGGGGCGGAGGGATAACGGGGCGGAGGGGCAACGGGCCGGGGGCAGGGGATCGGAGGGGCAACTGGCCGGAGGGGCAAGAGGTAGGAGGGCCGGAGAGTCAAGGGGCAGGAGCCGGGGCGGGAGGGGCAAGGGGCAGGGGGCGCAGGGTCAACGGGCGGCGGGTCAGGAGGCCGGAAGAGCAAGGGAGTTGAGGGCGCCGGTCTCGGCCTCGGGGAGATTACGGCGGGCCGGGGGATAGGCACGGCGGACACGGGAGGCCGGGGCAGGGCCGGGTGAGGCGTAGACACCGGCTGGTCAAAGCCTCGGCAAGGTTCGCCGCGACCCGTAACCCCGCGCGCGGTCCGGGGTTGCTAGCTGGGGGGCCGCTGTCCGTGTGCGGCCCCTGTCGTGGAGGTGGAGCGGAACACGGGCGTCCGGGGCGGGAGACGCCTGGGCGCACGTGAGGCGTCGGCTCACCCAGGGACGTCGGGAGGATCAGCAACGGTGGCCGAGTCCGCCGACCCCACACCAACCCCCTGCCTCGCACGAGCACCCCGCTGCCCACCAAACCGCCGTCCCCACGCCCACGCCCGTTTCCCGTTGCCCACCACCCCCGCCTGCTCCACATCGACCCCGGGCCCCAACCCCGACCCCCCCGTCCCGCACCCACCTCCCGCCTCACACTCGTCCCCCCACTTCACGAGGAACACCCCTTGAACACCGCCCCCAGCGCCCCGGCTACCCCCACCGCCCCGGCCACCTCCACTACTCCGACCGTCCCCAACGCCCCGGCCACCTCCACTACTCCGACCGTCCCCACCGCCCCGGTCGCCGTCACCTCCCGCGTCCACGCCTCCGCATCCCCCGTCAGCCGGGTGCCCGAGCAGCAGCGGAGGACCCTCCCCACCGAAGAACTCCCCTCCCTCGCAGACCTGTTGGACCACGCCGATCCCCGTGCCGTGGCGGAGGCGGCCGCCGTCGAGAACCTGCTGCGCTGCTGGGTACGCGAGACCGACCTGCCGGCACCCGAAGGCAGCACGCTCCGCATCGAACTGCCCGCCAGCGGTACGGCTCTGCTGGTCCCCGTCCTTTACTGGTCCCTGACGGGCTGGCATCGCTTCGGCCTGCCCCGCGTGGCAGGCGCCCCCGCCCAGTCACCCCCGGTCGACGCCGTCGCGCTCGCCGCCCTGCTCGCCCGAGAGACCACGGCGGACCAGGCCGCGCCCGACACGAGCACCGATATCAGCACCGGAGCGGACACCACACCCACCTCCACCTCGGATCTGGTCACCCGGGTCGCCGATTCCCTCCATCGCACCGCCTCCTTCGTCGCCGACCGGCGCGCACGCCCCGCCGATGTCCCCGACCGCTTCCTCTCCGCCGAACAGGCTCTCCTCCTCGGACACCCGCTCCACCCGACCCCGAAGAGCCGCGAAGGCCTCCCGGACGCCGAAGCGGCCCTGTACTCACCCGAGTTGCGTGGCTCCTTTCCCCTGCACTGGCTGGCCGTGGCCCCGTCCGTACTCGCCTCGGACTCCGCCTGGACCGAACGGGGCCGTCCCATCCCGGCCTCCCACCTCACCGCACGCCTCGCGGCAGACGGCCCCCGCCCCGAACGCCCGCTTCCCCTGCCCGACGGCCACGCGGCCCTGCCCCTGCACCCCTGGCAACTCCGCGAGGTCCGTCAACGCCCCGCAGTCGCCGCCCTGTTCGACGCGGGCCTCCTCCACGACCTCGGCACACATGGCGCCCCCTGGCACCCCACCTCCTCCGTACGTACCGTTCACCGAACCGGCGCCCTCGCCATGCTCAAGCTGTCCCTGGCCCTGCGCATCACCAACTCCCGCCGGGAGAACCTGCGCAAGGAACTCCACCGGGGCGTCGAAGTCCACCGCCTGCTGCGCAGCGGCCTGGCCGAGCAGTGGCGCGCCGCGCACCCGAACTTCGACATCGTCCGCGACCCGGCCTGGCTCGCCGTCGACACCCCGGACGGTTCCCCGGTGCCCGGACTCGACGTGGTGATCCGGCACAACCCCTTCGCCCCCTCCGACGACGTCTCCTGCGTCGCAGGCCTGATCGCACCCCGGCCCCAGCCGCAACCGCAGGCCGACGCAGGGTGCTCGACCGGCTCACGGGACCGAGGCAAGGAGCCGGACACCGACGCCGCGCGCTCCCGGCTCGCCGGCATCGTCGCCCGCCTCGCCGCCCGGACCGGTCGGCCCCGGGGAGCCGTCGCGGCCGAGTGGTTCCTGCGTTACCTCGAACACGTCGTCCGCCCCGTGCTGTGGCTGGACTCCGAGGCCGGTGTCGCGCTGGAGGCCCATCAGCAGAACACCCTGGTCCTGCTCGACGCCGACGGCTGGCCCAGGGGAGGGCGGTACCGCGACAACCAGGGGTACTACTTCCGCGAGTCCCGTCGAGCCGAACTCGACGCCCGGCTACCCGGCATCGGCGTGGCCAGCGACACCTTCGTGCCGGACGCGGTGACCGACGAGCGGTTCGCCTACTACCTCGCGATCAACAACGTCCTCGGCCTCATCGGTGCCTTCGGCTCCCAGCGCCTCGCCGACGAACGGCTGTTGCTCGCCGCCTTCCGCCGCTTCCTCGCCGACGTCGCCTCCGGCCCCGCCCGGCTGAGCACCACGCTCCCCGGCCAGTTGCTCGACTCACCCGTCCTGCGCTGCAAGGCCAACCTGCTGACTCGGCTGCACGGCCTGGACGAACTCGTCGGCCCGGTCGAGACCCAGTCCGTCTACGTCACCATCGCCAACCCCCTCCACCTCTGACGCCTACCTGACAACACTTCCCGTTCCGGACAACGCCCTCGGGCAAGCCCCTGGCCTCCGACCGTCACCGGCAACCCCCTTCACCTCCGAGGCGCATCCCCTTCAGCCCGCCTCCCGAGAGGAGCGCAGCCATGCCTCCCATCGATGCCGACACAGCCGTCGACTCCGAACCCGACCCGAACAACGAGGACACCCTCGACCTCCACCTCCCCGACGAACTCCTAACCCTCCGCGAGACCGAAGCCGAGGCCGGGCTTGGACCAGGACCCGGCCCCGGAGCCGAGGCCGAAGCTGAACCCGGACCAGGACCCGGACCTGAACCCGGACCTGAACCAGGACCAGGACCCGGACCAGGACCCGGACCAGGACCCGGACCTGAACCCGGACCCGGACCCGGACCTGGGCCTGGCCCCGGACCCGAGGTCGAGGTCGAAGCCGAGGTCGGACCCGGAGGCGGGCTTGGACCTGGATCTGGACCCGAAGCCGAGGCCGAACCCGGACTCGGACCTCGCCCCGGAACTGAAGCCAAGGCCGAAGCCGGAGCCGGAGCCAAGGCCGGAACCGGAGCCCAAGCCCAGGCCCAAGCTCAGGCCGAAGCCGGAGCCGGAGCCAAGGCCGGAACCGGAGCCCAAGCCCAGGCCCAAGCTCAGGCCGAAGCCGGACCCGTACCCGGCGTCGTACCAAACGCCAACCCGAGCGCCAAAGCCGTCACCCGCACCGGCACCACATCCGGCGCCTTCACCCCCGTCCCCACCACGTCGGGCACCCCGGCCCTCGCCCCGTCCAGCACCGTCACTCCCGTCCCCCCTGCACCGGCCACCCGCACCCCCATCAAATCCAGCACCCTCACCCCCATCCCCACTACATCGATCACCCCCACCCCAACCCCCACCACGTCCGACACCTTCACCCCCGCTACTCCCGTCGGCACCCGCACCCGCACCAGCACTCGCACCCCCACCAGCGCCGACAGCGACCTCCTTGATGGCCTCGCCGACTGGGGCCCCGTGGCCACCCCCGTCGGTGCCTTCCACCTCGTCCCGGTGAGCGTCGAGCGCGACCTCTCCCTGATCAGCCGTTGGATGAATGACCCGGCCGTCGCGGAGTACTGGGAGTTGGCCGGTGCCGAGCACGTCACCGAGGACCATGTCCGGGCCCAACTCGCCGGAGACGGACGCAGCGTCCCCTGTATCGGCGTGCTGGACGGCGCACCGATGAGCTACTGGGAGATCTACCGGGCGGACCTCGACCCGCTGGCCCGGCACTATCCCGCTCGTCCTCATGACACTGGAATCCACCTCCTCATCGGCGGTGCCGCTGACCGTGGCCGTGGGCTCGGCGGCACGCTGCTGCGCGCTGTCGCGGACCTCGTGCTCGACAACCGGCCCGCGTGCGCACGCGTCGTCGCGGAACCGGACCTCCGTAACACCCCCTCTGTCTCGGCTTTTCTGAGCGCCGGCTTCCGGTTCTCGGCGGAGGTCGACCTGCCCGCCAAGCGAGCCGCCCTGATGATCCGGGACCGCTCCCTGCGCCAGCTGCTGTGACGGCGTGTGATTGGACCGTCGCAATGAGTCAAACGGCTGGGGTTCGCGACGGGTTCCCGGTTCGCGAAATCAATTTCCGGCTCCGAGCGGGCGGCCCCGGCCCGCCCCGAGCCGGTGCCGCCCGAAACCGATCCGTCCCGGTCGTCGGCCGGAAAACACACGGCTCCACCCCCACCCCGGGCCCGGGCTTCGGCACCCGGTTGTCAGTGCCGGGCCGTAGGGTGGTCGCGCTATGACGAAGCCCTCACTCCCCGAACTCCTGCATGCTGCCGTCTCCGCCGTGGGCGGCACGGAGCGCCCCGGCCAGGTGACCATGGCCGAATCCGTCGCGGAGGCGATCGACGACGGTTCCCATCTACTGGTCCAGGCCGGCACCGGCACCGGAAAGTCGCTGGGCTACCTCGTGCCCGCGCTCGCTCACGGGGAACGGGTCGTGGTGGCGACGGCCACCCTCGCCCTGCAACGCCAGCTCGTCGAGCGCGATCTGCCCCGCACGGTCGACGCTCTGCACCCCCTGCTGCGTCGCCGCCCGGAGTTCGCGATGCTCAAGGGCAGGTCGAACTACCTGTGCCTGCACCGCCTGCACGAGGGCATGCCGCAGGACGAGGAGGAGGCCCTGTTCGACCAGTTCGAAGCGGCGGCCCCCACCAGCAAGCTGGGCCAGGACCTGCTGCGACTGCGCGACTGGTCGGACGAGACGGAGACGGGCGACCGCGACGGCCTGACACCCGGCGTCTCCGACCGCGCGTGGGCGCAGGTATCGGTCTCCTCCCGGGAGTGCCTGGGCGCGACCAAGTGCGCCTACGGCGCCGAGTGCTTCGCGGAGATGGCCCGGGAGCGGGCCAAGCTCGCCTCGGTCGTCGTCACCAATCACGCGCTGCTCGCGATCGACGCCATCGAGGGCGCCCCGGTCCTCCCGCCGCACGAGGTCCTGATCGTCGACGAGGCGCACGAACTGGTCTCCCGGGTCACCGGAGTGGCCACCGGCGAGCTGACCGCGGGCCAGGTCAACCGAGCCGTGCGCCGCGCCGCGAAGCTGGTGAACGAAAAGGCCGCCGACCAGCTCCAGACCGCCGCCGAGGGCTTCGAGCGGCTGATGGAACTGGCCCTGCCGGGCCGCCTTGAGCAGGTGCCGGAGGACCTCGGCTACGCCCTCATGGCCCTGCGCGACGCCTGCCGCACGGTGATCTCGGCGATCGGCGCGACCCGCGACAAATCCGTGCAGGACGAGGACGCGGTCCGCAAACAGGCGCTCGCCTCCGTGGAGAGCGTCCACGACGTGGCGGAGCGAGTGGCGAACGGCTCGGAGTGGGACGTCGTCTGGTACGAGCGCCACGACCGGTTCGGCGCCTCGCTGCGGGTCGCGCCCATGTCCGTGTCGGGACTGCTGCGGGAGAAGCTCTTCACGGACCGCTCCGTGGTGCTGGCCTCCGCGACCCTGAAGCTAGGCGGCGACTTCAACGGCGTCGGTGCCTCCCTGGGACTCGCCCCCGAAGGCACCGAAGGCGACGACGTCCCTCAGTGGAAGGGCATCGACGTCGGCTCGCCCTTCGACTACCCCAAGCAGGGCATCCTGTACGTCGCCAAACATCTGGCCCGCCCCGCGCGGGACGGCGACCGCGCGGACATGCTCGACGAGCTGACGGAGCTGATCCAGGCGGCCGGTGGCCGTACGCTCGGCCTCTTCTCGTCGATGCGTGCCGCCCAACTCGCCGCAGAGGAACTGCGCTCACGGATTCCGGAGTTCCCGATCCTGCTCCAGGGCGAGGAGACCCTCGGCGAGTTGATCAAGAACTTCTCCGCCGACCCGCGTACCTGTCTCTTCGGCACCCTCTCGCTCTGGCAGGGCGTCGATGTCCCGGGGTCCAGCTGCCAGTTGGTCGTCATGGACAAGATCCCGTTCCCGAGGCCGGACGATCCACTGATGAGCGCCCGCCAGAAGGCGGTCGAGGACGCCGGGGGCAACGGCTTCATGGCGGTCGCCGCCACCCACGCCGCTCTGCTCATGGCCCAGGGCGCCGGCCGCCTGGTCAGGGCGTCGGGCGACCGAGGCGTGGTCGCGGTGCTCGATCAGCGGCTGGCGACGGCCCGGTACGGCAGCTATCTGAAGGCGTCCCTGCCGGACTTCTGGTCCACCACGGACCGCAATCAGGTCCGCAGGTCGCTGGCGGCGATCGACGCGACGGCGAAGCAGGCGGAGGCCGCGGCCGAGGCGGAGACCGAGTGAACCGGGGTGTGGCTACCGCTGTGTCGCGGCAGCCACACCCCGGTTCACGGAAGCGGCCGCGACGGAGTCCGGACGGCCCGGGGCCTAGGCAGCACAGGGCCCCGGAACCGGCGCAGAGGTTCCGGGGCCCGGTCAGGGAGCGAGGCGTACTGGGGCCCGCCCGCTGTGGCCGTCAGACGCGGCGCAGAACGGCCACGACCTTGCCGAGAATGGTCGCATCGTCGCCGGGAATCGGCTCGTACGCCGCGTTGTGCGGGAGGAGCCAGACATGACCGTCCTCGCGCTTGAAACGCTTCACCGTGGCCTCGCCGTCGAGCATCGCGGCCACGATGTCGCCGTTCTCGGCCACCGGCTGGCGCCGGACCGTGACCCAGTCGCCGTCGCAGATCGCGGCCTCGATCATCGAGTCCCCGACGACCTTCAGGACGAACAGCTCCCCGTCACCCACCAGTTGGCGCGGGAGCGGGAAGACGTCCTCGACGGACTCCTCGGCGAGGATCGGCCCACCGGCGGCGATCCGGCCGACCAGCGGGACGTACGACGCGGCGGGCTTGCCCGCGGTGTCGGTGGGCTGCGCCGAGGTGGCCTGGTCCGAACCGCGCACCTCGTACGCGCGCGGGCGGTGCGGGTCGCGCCGCAGAAAGCCCTTGCGCTCCAGGGCCATCAGCTGGTGTGCGACGGAGGAGGTGCTGGAGAGACCGACGGCCTGGCCGATCTCCCGCATCGACGGTGGGTAGCCGCGCCGCTGCACCGAGTCCCTGATGACCTCGATCACTCGTCGCTGCCGGTCGGTGAGTCCGGAGCTGTCCGCCCTGATGCCAGGAGGTCGGCCTGGTAGGGAGCGCTTATGCCCCTCGGGATTCATGTCGTTCATCGCCTGCACCGGCTCGACTCGGCCCTGGGAGCGGTCCTGGGCGGTGATGGCGCTGTCTGCGGTCGTGGTCACGTCGGCCCCTCTCGATGGTCTCCCTGCTGGACAACGGTAGTTGCTTTCGAAAGGTTGCGCCAAACACACGTTCGAGTGAAAAACCGTGGATGACCTGACGTGATCAGGCATCTGGGTGTATGGCTGACGCGCGGCCCGACGGTCGAACAAGCCTTGTTCTTCGGGCTCTTCGCCGCCCGGCCGACCGCCCCGCGGGTTGTCGCCTCAGTCTGCCACCCGGCATTCCGACAGCCGAGATCCGGGTCTCATCTGTGCCGGAGCCGCACGGCCCCTCCTTGCGGCGCCCACCGTATCTCCGCATGCCTCACAGGCTCTTGGACGTTCGCGCCGGTGTCCGGCGTGTCCCGCCCCTCCCCGGAGTGCCCGCACGGCACACGTCGACAGGCGTGCGGTGTGCGACACGCACGCGTACGGCGTGTTTGTGTGAGCAGATCCCCACATCTAGTGGTTGGATTGCGGACGCAGCCCAGAAGTTGTGGTCCCCCGGGTCTCCGAAGCTCCGGCGATCGCCTATGCTTGGGGCTGCTTCGCGGAGGCAGGAACATTCCGGCGAGGCCCATGAGTCTGCTGTGAGGAGGGTTGGGAGTTCATGCACTGCCCCTTCTGTAGGCATCCCGACAGTCGCGTCGTCGACAGCCGTACGACCGACGACGGAACGTCGATCCGCAGGCGCCGTCAGTGCCCGGACTGCTCGCGTCGGTTCACCACCGTCGAGACGTGTTCGCTGATGGTGGTGAAGCGTTCCGGAGTCACCGAGCCGTTCAGTCGTACCAAGGTCATCAATGGCGTGCGCAAGGCGTGCCAGGGACGGCCTGTCACCGAGGACGCCCTCGCCCAACTCGGCCAGCGGGTCGAGGAAGCGGTGCGGGCCACCGGCAGTGCCGAGCTGACCACCCATGACGTGGGACTGGCCATACTCGGTCCGTTGCAGGAGCTCGACCTCGTCGCGTACATGCGATTCGCCTCCGTCTACCGGGCGTTCAACTCGCTGGAGGACTTCGAGTCCGCGATCGTGGAGCTCCGGGAAGAGACGCGACGCGCCGCCGCGGGCGACGAGGGCCGCGCGGTCGCGGTCGCGGGGAACAAGAAAGACGACGGTGGGCCGGCCGGGAACCTCAAGGTCCCCGAGCCCACCCGCATCGCCGACTGAGCGATCGATCACTGATCGATCGCTCGCTCGACGGGCCAGAAACAGGGCGGATGCCCCGCTTCTGGCCGAACAGAGGCGATCCAGGACGTGCCGTGGGCGGCATCGAGCTGCCCCGGCGACATCAGACAGCACATCGTGTCCCACGGGAACATCGGGGCACTTCCGGGCGTTTCAGCCCGTAGAGGGAGGCGGCATGACAGAGACGGCGAGCGGTCCGGCACGAGGTTCCCGAGCCAAGGGCACCAAGGCCACCAAGGGGCTGCGTATCGAGCGCATCCACACCACCCCCGGCGTCCACCCGTACGACGAGGTCGTATGGGACCGCCGGGACGTCGTCATGACCAACTGGCGCGACGGCTCGGTCAACTTCGAGCAGCGTGGCGTCGAGTTCCCCGACTTCTGGTCGGTGAACGCGGTCAACATCGTCACCAGCAAGTACTTCCGGGGCGCCGTCGGCACCCCGCAGCGCGAGGTCAGCCTCAAGCAGCTGATCGACCGCATCGTGAAGACGTACCGGAAGGCCGGCGAGGACCACAAGTACTTCGCCTCGCCCGCCGACGCCGAGATCTTCGAGCACGAGCTGGCCCACGCCCTCCTGCACCAGGTCTTCAGCTTCAACAGCCCCGTCTGGTTCAACGTCGGCACCCCGCAGCCCCAGCAGGTCTCCGCCTGCTTCATCCTGTCCGTCGACGACTCCATGGAGTCGATCCTCGACTGGTACAAGGAAGAGGGCATGATCTTCAAGGGCGGCTCGGGCGCCGGCCTGAACCTCTCCCGCATCCGCTCCTCCAAGGAGCTGCTCTCCTCCGGCGGCAACGCCTCCGGCCCGGTCTCCTTCATGCGCGGCGCCGACGCCTCCGCGGGAACGATCAAGTCGGGCGGCGCCACCCGCCGCGCGGCCAAGATGGTCATCCTCGACGTCGACCACCCCGACATCGAGGGCTTCATCGAGACCAAGGTCAAGGAAGAGGAGAAGATCCGCGCCCTGCGTGACGCGGGCTTCGACATGGACCTGGGCGGCGACGACATCACGTCCGTCCAGTACCAGAACGCCAACAACTCGGTCCGCGTGAACGACACGTTCATGAAGGCCGTCGAGCAGGGCGGCAAGTTCGGTCTGACGTCCCGGATGACCGGCGAGGTCATCGAGGAGGTCGACGCCAAGAGCCTGTTCCGCAAGATGGCTGAGGCCGCCTGGGCCTGCGCCGACCCGGGCATCCAGTACGACGACACCATCAACCGCTGGCACACCTGCCCGGAGTCCGGCCGGATCAACGGCTCGAACCCGTGCAGCGAGTACATGCACCTGGACAACACGTCCTGCAACCTCGCCTCGCTGAACCTGATGAAGTTCCTCCAGGACGACGGCAAGGGCAACCAGTCGTTCGAGGTCGAGCGCTTCGCCAAGGTCGTCGAGCTGGTCATCACCGCGATGGACATCTCCATCTGCTTCGCCGACTTCCCGACCCAGAAGATCGGCGAGAACACGCGCGCGTTCCGCCAGCTCGGCATCGGCTACGCCAACCTCGGCGCCCTTCTGATGGCGACCGGCCACGCATACGACTCGGACGGCGGCCGCGCGCTCGCCGGCGCCATCACCTCGCTGATGACCAGCCGTTCGTACAAGCGCTCCGCCGAACTCGCCGCCGTTGTCGGCCCGTACGACGGTTACGTCCGCAATGCGCAGCCTCACCTGCGGGTCATGAAGCAGCACGCCGACGCCAACACCGTGGCCGTGCGCACGGACGACCTGGACACGCCGATCTGGGCCGCCGCCACGGAGGCCTGGCAGGACGTCCTGGAGCTCGGCGAGAAGAACGGCTTCCGCAACGCCCAGGCGTCCGTCATCGCCCCGACCGGCACCATCGGTCTCGCGATGTCCTGCGACACCACCGGACTTGAGCCCGACCTCGCCCTGGTCAAGTTCAAGAAGCTGGTCGGCGGCGGTTCGATGCAGATCGTCAACGGCACCGTCCCGCAGGCCCTGCGCCGCCTGGGCTACCAGGAGGAGCAGATCGAGGCGATCGTCGCCCACATCGCCGACAACGGCAATGTGATCGACGCCCCGGGCCTCAAGCCCAGCCACTACGAGGTGTTCGACTGCGCCATGGGCGAGCGCTCCATCTCCGCGATGGGCCACGTCCGCATGATGGCCGCCATCCAGCCCTGGATCTCCGGCGCGCTGTCCAAGACGGTCAACCTGCCGGAGACGGCGACCGTCGAGGACGTCGAAGAGGTCTACTTCGAGGCGTGGAAGATGGGCGTCAAGGCGCTCGCGATCTACCGCGACAACTGCAAGGTCGGCCAGCCCCTCTCCGCGAAGACCAAGGAGAAGGAGAAGACCGAGGTCACCGAGAAGACCGAGGCGGCCATCCGCGAGACGGTCGAGAAGGTCATCGAGTACCGTCCGGTCCGCAAGCGCCTCCCCAAGGGCCGCCCCGGCATCACCACGTCCTTCACGGTCGGCGGCGCCGAGGGCTACATGACCGCCAACTCCTACCCGGACGACGGTCTCGGCGAGGTCTTCCTGAAGATGTCCAAGCAGGGCTCCACCCTCGCGGGCATGATGGACGCCTTCTCCATCGCCGTCTCCGTGGGCCTTCAGTACGGCGTCCCGCTGGAGACGTACGTCTCGAAGTTCACCAACATGCGCTTCGAGCCGGCCGGCATGACGGACGACCCGGACGTGCGGATGGCGCAGTCGATCGTCGACTACATCTTCCGCCGCCTGGCGCTGGACTTCCTGCCCTTCGAGACCCGCTCCGCGCTCGGCATCCACTCCGCCGAGGAGCGCGAGCGCCACTTGGAGACGGGCTCCTACGAGCCCAACGACGACGAGGTCGACGTCGAGGGACTGGCGCAGTCGGCACCGCGGGCGACCGACCTGAAGGCCGTCACCGCCCCGGCGACCGAGGGCGCCAAGCCCGTCCCGCAGCAGGCCCACACCAGCGCCGAGCTGGTGGAGATGCAGCTGGGCATCCAGGCCGACGCCCCGCTCTGCTTCTCCTGCGGCACCAAGATGCAGCGGGCCGGCTCCTGCTACATCTGCGAGGGCTGCGGCTCGACCAGCGGTTGCAGCTGACGGACAGCCCGTAGGCGGCACTAAAAGGAGGGGCACCGACCAGGCGTCGGTGCCCCTCCTCGCCGTTCACGGCCCGCTGCGTCAGGAGCGGCGGGCGTGCCCCATGATCCGGGGGAAGTCGGCGGGGTCGTCCTCGAAGCCCTGCACGCCGGAGCGGAAGACCCAGTTGCCGGATTCGTCGCGCACGAACTCCGCGACGGTGGCCGCCGTTGCCCCGGGTGCCTGGCCGAAGTCGTCCTCCGCCAGCACGTCGTAGCCCTCGCGGATGCGCAGCGCGGGGTTGGTCACGCCGACGAACGTGCGGTGCGCCGGACGCTGCTGGATGACGACGCCGACCACCACGCGCGCGTAACGCTCGCTGAGCCGGTCGAGTTCCAGCGTCATGACCTCGTCCCAGCCGAAGCCCTTGCCGTCCTTGCTGTCACGGTTGAGGTCGATGGTCCCGTCGGGGGAGCGGCTGTCGAAGTGGACCAGGTAGGCGGGGTCGCCCTGTGGATCGTCAGCCGGGTAGGTGGCGGCGACGAGGTCGAGATCGGTGGGCGGCTCTCCCGCCGGACTGGGGTCCCACTTCACCGCGACCTCGACCTTGCTGATGCCCTTGTTGAGGCCGTTCACCAGACTTCCCCTTCCCCGATCCCCGTATGCGCCGTCCGGCCCGAACTGCCCGGTGGACAGGGCCGGTTGTCCATCCTGCCACGCGCGCGTGCATGAACGCTGTGCAGATGTCCGCCAGAGAGTGACCAGGGCCACGTTCGCGGGCCGTACGATGGCGCGGTGCTGGTCAAGTGGATTCGCTGCACCGTGGTGGACCGCCGTGGGTTTGAACGCGGGCAGCGGAAATGGGCGGGGCTTCCGGGGGAGCCGGGGTTCCGGGGACAGGGCGGGGGCTGGAGTCGGCAGCGTCCGGGAGTGGCCCATGTCTTCGCGTTCTGGGAGAGCCGCGCCTTCTATGACTCCTTCATGGCCCGTTCGTATGACCGTCTGGCATCGACACAGTCCGGCACGTTCAAGGATGCTCAGGTCCGGCTCTTCGACTATCGCTTCGACGTGAAGACCGGCTTCGAGCCCCGCTTCACGGACGCCGACCTGGTCAGAGTGGCCCTCTGTCGCATCCATGAGGAGCGCGTGGAGCACTTCACCCTGATGCAGGAGAAGGTCTGGAACCCGGCGATGGCCGGTTCGCCCGGCATGATCCGCGGTCTGTTCGGCGAGGCGCCGGGGCACGAGTTCATGGTGCTGTCGATGTGGCGCTCCGCCGCCGAACACGGAAAGTACCGTGCCGAACGCGTGGAGCGGCTCGCCCTGCGGGCCCAGATAGAGGCCGATGTCGCCGCCCTCACCGGCGACATCGTGGAACTGGAACCTTCCTGGACGGTGTGAGGCCGAAGCTGTGAAACAGGTGCCCTGGAGTGGCCCGTGGTGCAGGAAATGTGTGACCTGCGCCGTATGGAGCCCGTACGAGTGCTCGATCCGGCCTCGTACGATCTAGGGTTTTGGCATGGCACGACCACGGCGCATCGTCCTTGTCCGGCACGGAGAGTCAACGGGCAATGTTGATGACACCGTCTACGAGCGGGAGCCCGACCACGCGCTCGCCCTGACCGACCGCGGCTGGCAGCAGGCCGAGGAGACCGGAAAACGGCTGCGCGAGGTCTTCGGACGCGAGCGCATCAGCGTGTACGTCTCCCCGTACCGCCGCACGCACGAGACCCTGCGCGCCTTCCACCTCGACCCCGAGCGCATACGGGTGCGCGAGGAGCCCAGGCTGCGCGAGCAGGACTGGGGCAACTGGCAGGAGCGCGAGGACGTCCGCCTCCAGAAGGCCTACCGGGACGCGTACGGCCACTTCTTCTACCGGTTCGCCCAGGGCGAGTCCGGGGCCGATGTGTACGACCGGGTCGGCGGCTTCCTGGAGAGCCTCTACCGCAGCTTCGAGGCCCCCGACCATCCGTCGAACGTGCTGCTGGTGACCCATGGGCTGGCGATGCGGCTCTTCTGCATGCGCTGGTTCCACTGGACGGTCGACGAGTTCGAGTCGCTGTCCAATCCCGGGAACGCCGAGATGCGCATGCTCGTTCTCGGGGAGGACGGCAAGTATGTGATGGACCGGCCCTTCGACAGCTGGCGGAAACCGGAGCCGTACCGGATCACCGGATAGGGCGACGGCGCGATGACCCTTGACTCGGCTTCCCTCGACGGGCGCCTGGAGCGTGCCCTGGCCAGCCTGCGCGGCCTTGCGGTGGGAGATGCGCTGGGCTCGCAGTTCTTCGTCCCGGTGAACCACCCGCTGCTGGGGAAGCGTGCGCTGCCGCCGGGGCCCTGGCAGTGGACGGACGACACGGAGATGGCCTGCTCGGTCGTCGCCGTCCTGGCCGCCCACGACCACATCGACCAGGACGCGCTGGCCCACTCCTTCGCCGAACGTCATGACTTCGACCGGGGGTACGGCCCCGCCGTCAACCGGCTGCTGAGGCTCGTCCGGGAGGGTGGCGACTGGCGAGAGCTTGCCGCAGGCCTGTTCGACGGGCAGGGCTCCTGGGGCAACGGCGCGGCGATGCGGTCCGCTCCGCTGGGTGCCTGGTACGCGGACGACCCGGAGCGGGCCGCGCATCAGGCGGAACTCTCCGCGCACCCCACTCACCAGCACCACGAGGCGGTAGCCGGCGCGATGGCCGTGGCCGCCGCAGCCGCCCTGGTCACCGCGCCGGGTGGCCCGCCCGGCGCCGAGGCACTCCTCGACGGGGTGGTCGCCCTGATTCCGGTGAGCGAGGTCGGCGCCGGCCTTCGACGCGCTCGCGACCTGCTCGACGAAGACGCGTCCACGGCTGCGGCGGTCCTCGGCTGCGGACGCCGCACCTCGGCCCTCGACACGGTCCCCTTCGCGCTCTGGTCCGCTGCGCGTGCCCTGGGGGACTACGAACGGGCGTTCTGGACGACCGCACAGGCCGGCGGTGACGTGGACACCACCTGTGCGATCGCCGGCGGTGTGGTGGCCGCGGGGAAGTTCGGCACCCCGCCGAGCGAGTGGCTGGAACAGACGGAGACGTTGCCCGAGTGGGTGCCGGGTGGCGGCGGGTCGGGTGCGTGAGGGGGCTCTGCGCGGGGGTGCGGGGCGGATGGGGTGGGGAGTGACTGGTTGCTTCCCTGGGTTGGTTACGGGGGTTGCGGGGGGTGCGGGGGTTGCGGGGGTTGCGGGGCGTGATGGGGCTGTGGGGCTTTCGGTCTTTGGCTGGGAATCGTTCGCGCTCGAATCGGCGGCTGGAAGCGCCGGTCAGGCGAAGGAAACTCTCTGTGTTCGTCGGGAACTCTGCGTGATGGCCAGTCCGTTGTAGTGGCATCCGCCGTGGGATCTCTGGAGTTGCACGCGGCGGGGGCTATGCGAGGGGGGCTTGAGGGTGGGGGCGATGGAGATTGTTCCGTCGACGGCAGTGCTGGTGCTGGTGCTGGTCGCGGTGTCGGCGGTGGCGTTTGTGTTGCTGGCGTTGCTTTCGGGTGCCTCGGTCGGCCGTCGGGCCTGGGGTTCCGGCCGGTCTGGTCGGGTTGTTCTTGGGGGTCCGGATGGTCGCGTGGGCCGTTGTCTGGGGGCGTGTCGGCATCGTTGCGTTGGGGGATGCGGTCGTGTCGGACGGGCGCGTCAGGTCGGTTGGCCCGGGCTAACTGGCCATCTCCTGAAAGGCGTTGAGAGGGCCGGAGGTCATCCTCGGCATGTGTCGGCAGTCCCGGGCCGAGTGCGATCACGTACGTGCCCGAGTGGCTGTGGTCGGCGAATAACTCCGGCGTGAGCGCGGGGTGGCGAGCGGGGCGAAGCCATGTGCGGTCACTCGGGGAAGCGGTGGCAAGAACGTTGCCTCGTCGCCCGTGTGGTGATTCACGAATGCGATCCGGCGTGGGCGGCTGCGCTTTCGTGGCGTGAACTTCGGAGCGGGCGTGAAGCTCACCGTTCGACGTCAGTGAGTGTCACCGCCCTTGGCGTGGAACGGAACGAGGTCCGCTTGGACATGGTCGTCGACTACGTCTTCGACGCCGTTCCGGCTGCTGGTAGGGGCCGCTTCAAGATGCACGGGCGCGAAGAGAGGGGCGGTGATGTGGAGGGAACGGTCGGCCAGTTCGCGCTTCCGTCGTCGAGGTCGGGCTTCGGTCGGGCGTCGGTCGAGTGCGCCTCGCGAACGACTGGGCCGACTCTCGGGGAGCCGGGGTGTCGCCGGGTGATCCGGGCGGCGTAGGCTAAGACCGCCATGCCGTACGAACCACCCACCCACACCGTCGAGCGCTCACTCCGCGCCACGACCGGGGCGAAGATCATTGCCGGTGTCGACGAGGTGGGGCGAGGCGCTTGGGCCGGACCCGTCACCGTCTGCGCGGCGGTCACCGGACTGCGCCGGCCCCCCGAAGGCCTCACCGACTCCAAGTTGCTGACCGTCAAGCGTCGTGACGTGCTGGACCTGCAACTACGGGAGTGGGTGACGTCGTTCGCCCTCGGGCACGCCTCCCCGGAGGAGATCGACGCACGGGGCATGACAGCAGCCCTGCGCCTGGCCGCCGTACGAGCCCTGGAGGCTCTGCCGGTCCGTCCGGACGCGGTGATCCTCGACGGGAAGCACGATTACCTCGGGGAGCCCTGGAAGGTCCGCACGGTCATCAAGGGCGACCAGTCGTGCGTGTCCGTCGCGGCGGCCTCGGTGATCGCCAAGGTTCAGCGCGACAAAATGATGGCCGAACTGGGTGTCGACCATGCAGACTTCGGTTTTGCGGACAACGCCGGGTATCCGTCCCCCGTGCACAAGGCCGCACTGGAGGAGCGGGGTCCCACCCCGTACCACCGGTTGTCGTGGGCGTATCTTGATGCGCTGCCCCAGTGGCGGCACCTCAAGAAGGCCCGCAGCTGGGCGGACGGAAGCACTCCGGAGATCGAGGGCCAGCTCGGCTTCGATTTCTGACGATCCCACTCGCACTGATGTGCCACCCACTGGTGCGAGCCGCACTAATGTTTGATAGATATCAGCTCATGCCTCTCATTCCCGAGGAGCCTCAGATTCACGAGAGTGCCCAGGGTCCCCGCACCGCGCCGACCCCTCGCCCCGTACCCGGCCCCCGTCCCGCGGCCCCGCCGCGACCCGGTCGTCCTGGTCCGCTCCGGCCCACCCCGCCGGCGCAGCGCACGTCGGGAGACGCGACCGTGGCTGCTCCCGGACCGTCCGGTCCGGCCGCTGCCTCCGTCACGACTCCGGCGACCCCGCAGATCCAGCTGATCCCGGCCTCGAAGGAAGGCGCGCTCGACGCCGCCGAGGAGGCCGTGGACCTGTTGCTGGACTCCGGGCGAGCCCCCGGCGACGTCCTCGTCATCACCACCGGCGAACAACACCCGTGGGCCGCCCACGAGTTGTCCTTCGGTGAAGCCTCCTACTGGGCGCAGCTCGCCGCAGGCGACGACGTGTTCTACACGGGCGTCACCGTCGCCGATCGCGCCGCCACGCGTCCCGTGGTCGTGGTCGCCGTCAACGGCGGTCCCGACGCGGTCGTCAGCAGCCTCCTGCCCCTGGCCCGCACCCGGGCCGGTGCCCTGCTGATCGTGTGCGGTGACCCGCAGACGATCAACTCGGCGCTGGGCACCAGCGTCTGAGCCCGTTCCGACCGGCCCGCGAGGCCATCGGAGCGACGCGGGCGCCGCTGAGGCGACGTTGAGCACGGCGGGCGTTTCGGCACGCCCGTCGTCATACGCGGTGCACGTCTGCCGCGTACGCGGTGCGCACCTGCCGGTATGCGCGGGAGTACGTCCGCCGGTGCATGGCGGAGGCAGCCCGGAGCCCGCAGAGGCCTTGTCCCGCACCGGAGTTGGCGCTCCGTTTGACCACCGTCGGCAGGGGGGCGAGGTCGCCGTTCACGCCCATGACGGGGGTGCCGGGTTACGGGCGGGCGAGTCGCCGCGAGTGAGCGGTACCAACGCCGGAACCCGAGCACGGAGTGACGTTGCCCGGACTGCCGTTAGGGCCCGCCGACGGCGGGTGTGCCGGGAGGCGTGCCGCGCGGGTGGCACGGCACGTCGTCGGGCTGTCCAGCTCTCTAGCGGGCCGCCGCGCGGCGCAGAACCTCCGAGGCGGCGCCGCCCGTCCGGGGCAACGGCGGCGGGGAATCGGAGAGTTCGAAGGGCTCCGGCGTCGAGTGCGCGCTCGGGCGGCGCCCGCCCCGCCCCTCACCGAGGACCTGCCAGCCGTCCCGGGTCAGCGTGATGTACGCCCCGCAGCGCAGACCGTGCAGCGTGCAGGCGTCACGCAGCCCCCACATCCACGCGCCGTCCTCCTGGGTCCACTGCGGGTCGCCGTCACGGCAGTAGAGCAGCACGGCGGTGCGTACCGGGGTGCGGCGGCGCAGATCGTGCGGGATGACCCGGCGCAACTGAGCCAGCAGCGCGTTGCGGAACATCCAGCCGTCGGCCGGAGCCTGTCTGCGGGTGAACGACGCGCTCGCCCGCAGCCGTTCGTCCTGGTCGAGCACGGCCACGACCGCGGTCGCCAGCCCGGGGCGGTGCCGGGAGTGGAGCCCGCTGACGACCTCACGGGGGTTGCGCAGCAGGGGGATTCCGGCGGCTGACCACTCCGCCGGTTCGAGCATACGGGCCAAGGGGTTGGCGGAAGCGGCGGACAGGTCGGCAGACGCCGTTGAGGACGGGGCAAGTCCGAGAGTCACGGTCCTCCCTTCGGCTACGCGCCCACACTGCGGGCGGGGTCGGATTCGGGGGAGCGCACACCGCAGCAGAGCCCTACCGGACCACGGACGAGCCGTGCGGGAGCGGAGTTCAATTCTTGCTGTCGAACTGGGATGCGGCAACGAGCAATTGGGGCTGACGACCGAAATATGGCGTTCCGCGGGTTATATCCCTACCCGATGCGTCCTGGGGCGACGCGTGGGATGGTCGTTCACCTCCCGTTCGTGCCTCGTTGGGGCGACCGTGGCCGAGGAAGCCGGGGCGCACGGACGGGGAACCCCGGGGGCGGTCCGGATGGTGGCGGTGTACGCGGAGGCTATGGGTCGGACGGGACGGGTGGCGCGCACGGCACGCGCGTGCGGGGAACGCGTGCCGTGGCTGCCGTCGCGCTCAGCCCTGGACGGCCAGAACGAGCGGCAACACCTCCTGCGCACCGGCACGCCGCAGCATCCGGGCCGCGACGGCGAGCGTCCACCCGGTCTCGGTGAAGTCGTCCACCAGAAGCACCGGACCCCGGGTCTCGGCGAGGGCGGAAGCCAACTCGGACGGCACGCTCAGTGCCCCGTCGAGCGCCTTCAGACGCTGGGCGCTGTTGCTGCGCGGGATACGGGAGTCGTCGCCGATGTACTCCAGCGAGCCCAGCAACGGGAGCCTGCCGACCTCGGCGATCCGCGCGCCCAGGGAACCCACCAGCCGGGGACGCGTGCGTGAGGCGACGGTGACGACACCCACCGGGCGCTGCTGGGCGTCGGCCGCCCCGGACGCCCAGCCACCGGGCCCCTTGGCCCAGTCGACGAGGACCCCGACGACGGCCTGTGCCACGTCGTCCGGCAGCGGACCGTCCGACGCCTGGGCCGCGAACATCGGGCGCAGCCGGTTGCCCCAGCCGATGTCCGACAGGCGCCCCAACGCCCGCCCCACGGCCGCCTGTTCACCGGCCGGAATGCGGCCCTTGAGGTCGACACCGACCGCCGGCAGCCCGGTCGGCCACATACGCCGCGGCTCCACCTCGACCCCCGCCCGGCCGAGATCGACACGCGCCGCGTCCAGCGCGGCCGGGGACATGTCCGCAGTGAACCGGGCCCCCGCGCAGTTGTCGCAGCGACCGCACGGCTTGGCGCCCTCGTCGTCCAACTGCCGTTGCAGGAACTCCATCCGGCAGTCGGACGTCGACGCGTAGTCGCGCATCGCCTGCTGCTCCGCCCCGCGCTGCCGCGCCACCCACGCGTACCGCTCGGCGTCGTAGGCCCAGGCCTGCCCGGTCGCGATCCAACCGCCCTTGACCCGCTTGACCGCCCCGTCCACGTCGAGGACCTTCAGCATCGACTCCAGGCGGGAGCGGCGAAGCTCCACCAGCGGTTCCAGCGCGGGCAACGACAGGGGGCGTTCCGCGCGCGTGAGGACGTCGAGGGTGCGCCGGACCAGTTCCTCGGACGGGAAGGCGAGCGAGGCGAAGTACTCCCAGATCGCCTCGTCCTCCTTGCCGGGCAGCAGCAGCACCTCGGCATGGTCGACTCCGCGGCCGGCGCGGCCCACCTGCTGGTAGTAGGCGATCGGCGACGAGGGGGAGCCCAGGTGCACCACGAAACCGAGGTCCGGCTTGTCGAAGCCCATCCCGAGGGCTGAGGTGGCGACCAGGGCCTTCACCTTGTTGGCGAGCAGGTCGTCCTCGGCCTGCTGCCGGTCGGCGTTCTCCGTCTTGCCCGTGTACGAGGCGACGGTGTGACCGCGGTGCCGGAGGAAGGCGGTGACCTCCTCGGCGGCGGCCACGGTGAGCGTGTAGATGATGCCGGAACCCGGCAGGTCGTCCAGGTGGTCGGCGAGCCAGGCCATGCGGTGCGCCGCGTCCGGCAGCCGCAGCACGTTCAGGCTCAGGCTCTCCCGGTCCAGCGGTCCGCGCAGCACCAGGGCGTCGGAGGAGCCTCCGGTGCCCAGTTGCTCGGCCACATCGGCCGTCACGCGTGCGTTGGCTGTGGCGGTGGTCGCGAGGACCGGGACGCCCGGCGGGAGGTCGCCCAACATGGTGCGCAGCCGCCGGTAGTCCGGGCGGAAGTCGTGGCCCCAGTCGGAGATGCAGTGCGCCTCGTCCACCACGAGGAGGCCGGTGGCGGCGGCGAGCGCGGGCAGCACCTCGTCGCGGAAGTCGGGGTTGTTGAGCCGTTCCGGCGAGACCAGCAGGACGTCGACCTGGCCGGCCGCGATCTCCTCCTGCACGGTCCCCCACTCCTCCGTGTTGGAGGAGTTGATGGTGCGCGCGTGAATGCCGGCCCGGGCGGCGGCGTCGACCTGGTTGCGCATCAGCGCGAGGAGAGGGGAGACGATCACCGTCGGGCCGCTGCCTTGTGCGCGCAGCAGCGAGGTCGCCACGAAGTAGACGGCGGACTTGCCCCACCCCGTGCGCTGCACGACGAGCGCCCGGCGTCTGTCGGCGACCAGCGCCTCGATCGCCCGCCACTGGTCCTCGCGCAGCCGGGCCGCGCCGGTCGCGTCCCCGACGAGACGGGCGAGGACCGTATCGGCCGCCGCCCGGAGTTCCGCGTTGCTCGTGTGCTCCATGCCTCCCATCCAACAGGACGGCACTGACAATCCCGGCCGAGGAAGTCGGGGATCGCGGGCTGCCCGGCGAAGTCGGCGGCACCGGAATTGCCAGGCCGGTAGCCCGGTATGACTTTCAACGGGACGGTCGGATGGGTCTTTCCGCAGGTCAGAGCTGTTGGGCAGGTGACGGGTTGTCGTGTTCCTGGCCGGACTTTTCCACAGGCCGCACCAGATTCTCAGGTCCGCGAGATCGTCAGCGCATGACGAATCACGGCGAAACCACTGGATCATCCGAAAACGGCAAGACGACCGGACACGGGGAGTACGAGGCCAACGACGGACACGGCGCCGCTGCCCGACCCGAGACGTACACCGAGCCGACCGCCTACGTCGGCCACGGCGCCGGACACCAGATCACCCTGCGCACGCCCGCGGAGCTGGCCGATGCCCTGCCCTATCTCCTCGGGTACCGACCCGAGGACAGCATGGTGCTGGTCGCCCTGCACGAGAAGGACGTCCGCGGCAGGTTCGGTGGCCGGGCCCGACTCGGCATTCCGCCGAACGCGGACGACTGGGCCTCGGCGGCCCGCCAACTGGTCCACGGCCTGGTGACGGGCAGCGAGCGCAGGGGCGCACGGCCCGAGCAGATGGTCGTCTACCTCTGCCAGGAGCCCGCGAGGGGAGAGACGGGGCAGGAGGTCATGCGACGACTGCAACCCCTTGCCCAGGAACTGCGTCTCGCGTGCGGCGACCTCGACGTGCCGGTGGTCGAGGCACTGTGCATCGCGGACGGCCGCTTCTGGTCCTACTCCTGCGACAGCCAGTGCTGTCCGTCCACGGGCCTGCCGATGGGCCTGCCCGGTACGTCCGTGCTGGCAGCCGCCGCCACCTACGCCGGCCTCCAGGTGCGAGGCACCTTGCGTGAGTTGCGGGTGAGGCTGCAACCCTGGGAGACCGCTGCCGCGCTGGAGCAGGAGACGGCTCTGGACGCCGCCGGTATGGCGCTGATCCCCAGGATTCTGGACGACAGCGACCGAGCCGACGTCGCCACGGACACCCTGGATCTGGCCGAGCGCGTCATGCGCCGCCTCGCCGGAGCCCCGGCCGTGTCCGGGATTCTCCCGGCCGACATGCGCGACGACGACCTGATCGGCCACGACGAGGCGGCGACCCTGATCCTCGGCCTCCAGGACCGGGTGACCCGCGATCACGCGGCTGAATGGATGGAGGGCGACGAGGCCGGCCCGGCCCTCCGGCTCTGGCGAGCCCTGGCCCGCCGCTGTGTCGGCCCGTACGCCGAGCACGCGGCGGCGCCGCTGAGCCTCGCCGGTTGGGTCGCCTGGTCCACCGGCGACGAACTGGAAGCCCGCGAGGCCCTGGCCATGGCCCTGGGCGCGGACCCCGAATATCTCTTCGCCCGACTGCTCCACCAGGCCTGCAACGAGGGGCTCGACCCGGAGTCCATCCGCCGCTGTCTCCGCACGGGACGGCGGGGCCGCCGAGAGACCGGAGTGCAGTACCCGGCACTCGCGGTACCGGAGCAGTCCGGCGGTGGGGTGGAGCAGCAGACGGAGCTGCCGTCGGCTGACGCGGCCGACTTCATGCCGACGCCGGAGCGCTCCCACGGCCGACGCTGGACCCGCGCGGGTGTCACGCAGCCCCGCCCGAGGTCGAACGTTCGCGGGAACGGCGCGAGCATCCCGCGCCCGCGTACACCTGGCTCCCCGGGGGCCGGCGGTACGCACCCCGGTGGTGAGCGGGCCGGTGGTACGCGCCCGAGCACCCCGCGGAAGGGGGTCGCACAGCGCTGCGAAGGCCGCTCCGGAGACACCCGCCCGGCGGTCGACGGAGCCGAGGACGGGGCGTGAGCAGGGCCCGGACGCAGGCGGCTTCGACGGGCGGCGTCGAAGTCCGCAGCGCGCCCGCGCGCCCGGCGGGGCCGGGAACCGACGGGAGTGAGGTGCACCGACAGCGCCGTCCAGCAGGGCCGGGACGTCAAGGGCGTGACCCGGAGGAGGTCCGCTCCGTTCACCTGAGTGGCGGAACCCTCGGCCGGGCCCTGCTGCCGTACCGCCCTCGCCCGACCGGAACTCCTCACTTGGCGCCGTATCCGCCCAAGGCGCAGAGAGCGCAGAAGAAGCCTCCTCATGCATCAGCCGACTTCTCCCTTCTCCGCCGACGACGCCCCTGGCACCGACGGATCACCGACTTCCTCCGGACCGGTCACCGACCGAAGCTTCACGTCCGGCGGCCGGACCTCCGGACCAACCAACGACCGGGATTCCACGCCCGCACGGTCCTCCAGGCCGTACTGGGCCGGGGTCGCGGCGCCGGAACGAACAGGCAGCCTGGCCGAACCCCGGGAGCCCTCCTCGACAAGGTCACTCGGGTCATCCTGGCCGGGTGCGGCGTCATCCCCACCGGGCGGAGCGCCGGTCGGCCTGGCACACCAGGCCCCGCCGCCCTCTCCGCCCCTGACAGCGTCCCGTGGCTTGTTCGGGGCTCCCCGGCAGAGAACCGCGTCCCCGTCCCGCACCGCGTCGGCGACGGGACCTGTCCCGCCGCCCAGGCGGTCCGTGGGTCTGCCGGCCACGCACACGGTCCTGATCTGCGTCGGCCTTCCGGGACTCGCGATCTCCACGGAGCAGGGCCAGTTGACGGGCCAGGGGCTGGAGGGCTTCTACCGCTCGGGCCGGCGCCTGCTGTCCCGGTGCCGGCTCCGGGTGGCCGGGTACGAACCGGTGGCCGTCCAGGCCCGGATGGCAGGTGCCGACCGAGCCCGCTTCGTCGGCACCCTGCGCACCTCGCCGCTCGGTGGTCCGGACCCGGACGTGGTCGTCGAACGGGTCCGGCACGCGGACGGGACCGAGCTGATCACCCTGAGCAGCTCGACCTCCCGCCCCCTGCGCGTGCCGATCGAGATGGCGTTGGGCACGGACCTGGCCGACCTGGGCGCGATCGCCTCCGGCACTTCAGGGCCCGAACTGCCCGCCAGCGTGCACGACTCCGGCCTGCGCTGGTCAGGTCCCACCGCGACCTCGACCGTCACCACGGACCCCCCACCCACCGACATGCTGGCCGCCACAGGGCTGCTGCGCTGGGAGTTCGAACTGCCCCCGGGCGGCAGCCGCACCCTCGAACTCCGTGTACGGCAGGAGGGAGAGGCACCCCTGCGCACGGTGGCCCGCTCGGCGACCAGCCCGCTCGCGACCGCGCACGCCTCCGGCGACGACCCCGGAATCCAGCAGCTCCTGCGCACGAGCATCGAGGATCTCCAGGCCCTGCTCCTGCGCGACCCGGCACACCCTATGGACACCTACCTCGCGGCGGGAGCGCCCTGGCGCTGCGGTCTGGCTCCGGCCGAGGCGCTCGCCGCCGCCCGGATGACGCTGCCCCTCGGGACCAGACTCGCCGCCGGCACCTTGCGCACCCTCGCACGCGCCCAACTCCGGGGACCGGATGGCAGGTCCGGCATGATCCCCGGGGCGAGGCGGGACGCGGGTACGCGGCTCCCGCCGAGCTGCACCGGGACCGAGGCCACGCTGCTGTTCCCGGCCCTCCTCGCGGAGGCCCACCGCTGGGGGCTGCCCGAACCCGACGTGGAGGAGCTGCTGCCCGCCGCCGAGCGGTGCCTGTCCTGGCTGCTGACGAACGTCGGCGACGGCACCTACCTCTGCGACCCCCAGCCGGGCGGACCCGTCCGGTGCGAGACCCAGGCACACGCCCACCGGGCCGCGCTGCTGGGCGCCGATCTGCTGGAGGCCTGCGGGAGACCGGGAGCCGCCGAGTTGCGGGAGTGGGCCAAGAGGCTGCGGGAGGCGTTCCGGGCGGACTTCTGGATCGACGACCGGAGTGGAGGCAGACCGGCGGCGGCCCGGCTGCCGGACGGAACGCCGGTGCCGCACCTCGTCGGCACCGCCGCCCACCTTCTGGACACCGGTCTGCTGGGCGGCGGCCGACTCGCCCCCGGCCTGCTGGACCGAGTACAGACCGGGCAGCTCGCGAGACTGCTCGGCGCCCCGGCCATGGACTCGGGCTGGGGACTGCGCGGACTGGGCGCGAAGGAGACCGGTTACAACCCCTTCGGCCATCGCGGCGGCGCTGTGCGGGTCCACGAGACGGCGGTCGCGGTCGCGGGCCTCGCGTCCGCCGGTTACGAGAAGGAGGCGTCCTCGCTGCTGCGTGGCGCACTCGCCGCGTCCGCCGCCTTCGGCCACCGGCTGCCCGAGATGTACGCGGGCGAACAGCGCACCGAAGGGAGCGCTCCCCTCCTGCACCCGGCGGCATGCCGTCCCGCCGCCACCGCCGCGGCAGCTGGGGTGCTCCTGGTCACCACGCTCGCGGGAATCCGGCCGGACACCCCGGCGGGGAAGGTCGCGCTGCACCCCTGGCCCGGCATGCCGCTGGGCGAGATCAACCTGACGGGGTTGCGCGTCGCCGGAGCACCCTTCTCCGTGCGGGTCAGCAGACTCGGCCTCGCCATGGTCGAAGAGGCGGCCGACGGCCTGCAATTGGGGGTGTGAGCTGGAAGGGACCTGTATACGGCCGACGCTCCGGACCGACCCACGGTGACCGTAGAGGCCTCCGCCGGGTCGGGCGGGATCAGCCACCGAAGGGCCGACGAAGGGAGTGTTTATCGTCAAGCAGACGACTATGATCGCCGCATGCCCTACGACCCGTCAGCTTTCCCCCCGTTCGCCGTCACCGTGGATCTGGTCGTGCTGACCGTGCGCCGTCATGCTCTGTGTGCGCTGGCGATTCGCAGGGGCGAGTCACCGTTCCAGGGGCGTTGGGCGCTGCCGGGCGGCTTCGTGCGGGCCGACGAGGACCTGGCACAGGCCGCCGCACGGGAACTGGCGGAGGAGACCGGGCTGCGGGCGCACGAACCGGCCGGTCCCGTCCAGGACAACGGCGCGCATCTGGAACAGCTCGCGACCTACGGCGATCCCGGGCGCGACCCCCGGATGCGCGTGGTCAGCGTTGCCCACCTGGCACTCGCCCCGGACCTGCCCGCCCCCAGGGCGGGCGGCGACGCCAGCAACGCGCGCTGGGCTCCGGTCGAGGAACTCCTCCAAGGCGGCCACGGGCGCGACGGCGAACCGGTGGCGCCGCTCGCCTTCGACCACGCACAGATCCTGTCCGACGGTGTGGAACGCGCTCGCTCCAAGATCGAGTACTCCTCGCTCGCCACGGCCTTCTGCCCCACCGAGTTCACGGTCGGTGAACTGCGCCGGGTGTACGAGGCGGTGTGGGCGGTGGCCCTCGATCCGCGCAACTTCCACCGCAAGGTGACCGGCACACCGGGTTTCCTCGTCCCGACCGGTGGAACCACCACCCGGCAGGGCGGCCGCCCGGCCCAGCTCTTCCGAGCCGGCGGCGCCACCCTCCTCAACCCGCCCATGCTGCGCCCCGAAGTGTGAGGACCCGGCCCGGGGCACGCTGCGGAGCCGGGATCAGGAACGAGTACCGAACGCGGTTACCGTCGCACCGGTCGCCGCCGTGCTCGGGGCTGGTGCCGTGTGACTAGAAATCTGGTCACTATGACCAGATTTCTGGTCATAGCGCGCTATCTTGCTGCGGGTGATCCAGGCCTTCGGACTGACCAGCAACCCCCGCAAGGACCTTCCGCCCGCCGTCGACGACGTCTCCTTCGAAGCGCACGCCGGGCATGTCACCGCCCTCCTCGGCAGCACGGGGGCGGGCAAGACGACGACGCTCAGACTCATGCTCGAACTCCAACAGGGCCGTGGCATCACCTACTTCAGGGGCCGCCCCCTGCACCGCATCGCCCACCCCTCCCGTGAGGTCGGCGTCCTGCTGGGAGACGTACCGGGCCACCCGGCCCGCACCGTCCGAGGGCACCTCCGCATGCTGTGCGCCGCCGCCGGCGTCACGGTCCGCCGCGCCGACGAGGTCCTGGAGGTGGTCGGCCTGGTCAGCCTGCGCGACGAACGCCTCGGCACCCTCTCCCGCGGCATGGACCGGCGCCTCGGCCTGGCCTGCGTCCTGCTCTCCGACCCGCACACACTCGTCCTCGACCACCCCGCCGAAGGGCTCTCCGCCCGCGAGATCCGTTGGCTGCACGGCATGCTGCGCGCCCACGCGGTCCAAGGCGGCACGGTCCTGCTCACCGCCGACGACCCCAAGGAGGCGGCCCGCAGCGCCGACCGGGTCGTCACCCTGGACCAGGGCAGAGTCGTCGCCGACCAGGACGCCACCGAATTCGCCCGCACCCGGCTGCGCCCCCGCGTCGTGGTCCGCAGCCCGCACGCCACCCGCCTCGCCGCCCTGCTCGCCAAGGAGGCACGCACCGCCCACCGCTCCGTCGAAGTCGTCCGAGAGGGCGGCAACCGCCTCTCCGTGTACGGCGGTACCTGCGCCGAAGTCGGCGAGACCGCCTTCCGCCACGGCATCCTCGTCCACCAACTCGCCGACGAGATCGGCGACATGGGCCCCGGTGCCGGGACGGACGCCGAGGAGACGTTGCCGCCGGAGACGTCACCGGCGCCGCCGGTCACCCACGAACCCCGTGCGACGCCGAAGGCCCTCGCCCCGGACGCCACGCTCGAAGATCCCGGCGAAGCTCCACAACTGCCCACCCCCGGGGCCACCGTTGCCCCCCGCACCGAGAGCGGCTCGGACGCGCAGGGCCCGGATCGCCCCCGACGCACCGCCCGTCCACGCACCCTCGACGTCCTCCCGTCCCTCCCGCCCCCCATCTCGGTCCGCTCCGCGCCCAGCCCGCTCCGCCCCCTGCGCTACGAGATCCGCCGCGCCGCCGGGATCGGCACGGGGTTCCTCGTCGGCGCCGCCGTCCTCGTCACGTCCGCCCTCACCGCCGTACTGCTGGCCCGGGTCGGACACACCCCGCAGGCCCGTCTGCTGGCCGCGTGGCCCCAGCAGCTGCCCCTGCCGCCCGCGGCACTCGGCGCCGGGCTGCTCGGCGCGCTGGCCTTCGGCGATGAGTTCCGCCACCCCGCGCTGGCGGCGGACCGGGGCACCGTGCCCCGGCGGCTGGGGCTGCTCGTCGCGAAGCTCGTCGTCGCCGCGGCCACCGCGACGACGCTGGCCTTCCTCACGATCGGCTGCGACGCCGAAATGCTCTACCTCGTCTACGGACGGGAGCTCGCACAAGTTCCCGCCGACTGGCTTTCGTCGAGCGCGAGTTGGCTCGGGCTCGTCATCGGATGCGCCTGGGCCGGAGTGCTGGCCGCCGGTGTCTTCCGGTCCACCACGGCCGGGCTCGCGGCGGTTCTCGCCGTTCCGGTGGCCGTCGTTCCACTCGTGCACAAGGCGCTGGAAGGACCGTCGGTGCGGACGGCGGCGGGATTCCCGCTGCGGCTGCGTGAGCTGCTGCTGATGCAGTGGCCGTTCGGCGGGGAGCGGTACATGGTCGCCGCCGCACGTGTCCTCGCCCAACCCGTGGGCAGCGCGCTGGTGTTGTCGGTCACCGTCCTGCTCTGCGCGTACCTGCTGACGACCCTGCGGAGCAGGGTCCGATGACGGTCCTTCGCACCCCTCGGGCGTGCCCCTGTGCGCAACTCCCCTGGGAAAGCCCATTTCTGTCCGATTAGTCGTCAATTGCGACGGGGTGAGCGATCACCCTTTCGTGTGCTTTTCACCAAAGACCTCAAGGGAGTTGGAGACAGCGCCGACAAAGGTCTCGTGAGTACCCTTGCGCACACCATGATGACCGCCGCCCGCTCCGCAGACTCCGGTCTCGCCGGCCCGGGCGAACTCGACCGCTACCCCTACGCCGACGCGCCCGGCCCCGACCGCGTCGGCATCCCTTCCTGGGAGGGCGGGGAGTCCGATCTGGGCCGCGTCGGCCGACGGGCCGCGGGCAGCCGCGGGCGCGGGCTGCACGGCCAACTCGTCCAACAGCTGGGCCAGATGATCGTCTCCGGCGACCTGGGCGCCGACCGCCCGCTGGTGCCCGAGGAGATCGGCCAGCGCTTCGAGGTGTCCCGCACCGTCGTCCGCGAGTCGCTCCGTGTCCTTGAGGCCAAGGGCCTGGTCAGCGCCCGCCCGAACGTCGGCACGCGCGTGCGTCCCGTCAGCGACTGGAACCTCCTCGACCCCGACATCATCGAATGGCGGGCGTTCGGACCGCAGCGCGACGACCAGCGCCGTGAGCTGAGCGAGCTGCGCTGGACCATCGAACCGCTCGCCGCGCGACTGGCCGCCGGGCACGGGCGCGAGGACGTCCAGCAGCGGCTCGCCGACATGGTCGAGATCATGGGCCACGCCATGGCCCAGGGCGACGCCCTGACCTTCTCCCGCGCGGACGCCGAATTCCACTCCCTGCTCATCCAGCTCGCGGGCAACCGGATGCTGGAGCACCTCTCCGGGATCGTCTCGGCCGCGCTCCAGGTCTCCGGCAGCCCCGTCACCGGATGCGACCGCCCGAACGAAGCCTCCCTGGGGTGCCACGGCAGGATCGTCGAGGCGCTCGCCGCGGGCGACGGTGCGGCGGCCGAGGTCGCCATGCGTCAACTGCTCACCGTCCACCCCGATGTGGAGCGCGTGGTGCCCGCCCCGCGCGAGCACTGACCCCCCACCATGGGTGGCGTGCCCGGGGCCGCCCCTCGGCCTCACGCCGTCGCTGCCGCGGGTCCCGTCGGGCCCCGCAGAACCTCTCGGGGTGCTGCGGGGCCCGACGGCGCCTCGGGGTGGCGCGGCGAGGATGCCCTGAACCCGATGCCGTGCGACCTCCTCTGCCCGTATCTGACCGTTTTTGAGCGCTTACGGGGTGTGACTCGGGCCACGCAGGTTGGGCGTAACGCTCATCGAAGCTGCGCGATGACCTAAGAGGTGACCGCCGAGGAGGGAATACGGACGCCGGTTTCGGCGCTGTGCATCCTCCCGGCAACCGCCCGCACCGTCGGCCCATCCGTAAGCCGGTGGTCGGCTCCTGTCCGCTGTGGACGGGGCCGGAAGCCGTTTTTCAACGTTCCGAGAGGTTGTTCGTGTCGGCCAGCACATCCCGTACGCTCCCGCCGGAGATCGCCGAGTCCGTCTCTGTCATGGCTCTGATTGAGCGGGGAAAGGCCGAGGGGCAGATCGCCGGCGACGATGTGCGTCGGGCCTTCGAAGCTGACCAGATTCCGGCCACTCAGTGGAAGAACGTACTGCGCAGCCTCAACCAGATCCTCGAGGAAGAGGGTGTGACGCTGATGGTCAGTGCCGCGGAGCCCAAGCGCACCCGAAAGAGCGTCGCAGCGAAGAGTCCGGCCAAGCGCACCGCCACCAAGACGGTCGCGACCAAGACGGTGACCGCCAAGAAGGCCGCCGCCCCCGCGGTGCCCGCCGCCGAGGACTCCGCCGAGGGCGACGCTCCCAGGAAGGCCGTCGCCAAGAAGACGGCAGCCAAGAAGACCGCCGCCACGGCGAAGAAGACCGTCGCCAAGAAGACGGTGGCGAAGAAGGCCGGCGGCAAGAAGGACGACGCCGAGGTCCTTGAGGAAGAGGTGCTTGAGGAGACCCCGGCCAAGGCCGGCGACGAGCCCGAAGGCACCGAGAACGCGGGCTTCGTACTCTCCGACGAGGACGAGGACGACGCCCCGGCCCAGCAGGTCGCCGCAGCGGGCGCCACCGCCGACCCGGTCAAGGACTACCTCAAGCAGATCGGCAAGGTCCCCCTGCTCAACGCGGAGCAGGAGGTCGAACTCGCCAAACGCATCGAGGCCGGTCTGTTCGCCGAGGACAAGCTGTCCAACGCCGACAAGCTCGCCCCGAAGCTCAAGCGCGAGCTGGAGATCATCGCCGAGGACGGCCGCCGCGCCAAGAACCACCTCCTGGAGGCCAACCTCCGTCTGGTGGTCTCCCTGGCCAAGCGCTACACCGGTCGCGGCATGCTCTTCCTGGACCTCATCCAGGAGGGCAACCTCGGCCTGATCCGCGCGGTCGAGAAGTTCGACTACACCAAGGGCTACAAGTTCTCCACGTACGCCACCTGGTGGATTCGGCAGGCCATCACGCGCGCGATGGCCGACCAGGCCCGCACCATCCGTATCCCGGTGCACATGGTCGAGGTCATCAACAAGCTCGCGCGCGTGCAGCGCCAGATGCTCCAGGACCTGGGCCGCGAGCCCACCCCGGAGGAGCTGGCCAAGGAACTCGACATGACCCCCGAGAAGGTCATCGAGGTCCAGAAGTACGGCCGCGAGCCGATCTCCCTGCACACCCCGCTGGGCGAGGACGGCGACAGCGAGTTCGGCGACCTCATCGAGGACTCCGAGGCGGTCGTCCCGGCCGACGCGGTCAGCTTCACGCTTCTCCAGGAGCAGCTTCACTCCGTCCTGGACACCCTCTCCGAGCGTGAGGCCGGTGTCGTCTCCATGCGCTTCGGTCTCACCGACGGTCAGCCGAAGACCCTCGACGAGATCGGCAAGGTGTACGGCGTCACCCGCGAGCGCATTCGCCAGATCGAGTCGAAGACCATGTCGAAGCTGCGCCACCCGTCGCGTTCCCAGGTGCTGCGCGACTACCTCGACTAGGTCGCGCCGCTACGACGCCGACGGCCCGGTTCCCCTTCGGGGGAACCGGGCCGTCGGCGTCCGTGCGCGGGTGCGCGGGACGACGGAAGGGACCACCCTGGGTGTCTCATGACCACCCCAGAGTGAGGAGCGCGTGCATGCGCCGTCCGTTTGTCCGGGCACTGGCCCGGCCGCTGGTCCTGATGGCCGCGATCACCGCCATACCGTTGCTGTCGGCCGCGCCCGTCTCCGCCGACGTGGTCGTCGGCGGGTTCCCGATCGATGTCTCGCAAGCCCCGTGGACGGTGGCCCTGTCCAGCCGTGACCGGTTCGGGGGTACCCGAGCGGGACAGTTCTGCGGGGGCGTGGTGATCGACCGTACGAAGGTGCTCACCGCCGCCCACTGCATGGGCGAGGACGTCCTGGGCGCGCCACCGGACAAGGTGAACGACCTCAAGGTCATCACCGGCCGCACGGACCTGGTGTCCGACCAGGGGCACGAGATCCGGGTCCGCGACGTCTGGGTGAATCCCGGCTACAACAGCGAGAGCAACGCGGGCGACTTCGCCGTGCTCACCCTCGCCGACCCTGTGTCCCAGAACGCGGTCATCGGCATGGCGCCGGACGGCGACCCCGCGTACCGGACCGGGACGAGCGCTCAGGTCACCGGCTGGGGCGACGTCACAGGGGGCGGTGATTATGCGCGCACGCTGCATGCCGTACGCGTGCATGTGCTGCCCGACGCGCGCTGCCGGACGGCCTACCCCGGCAGCGCCGACGGCACCTATCAGGCCGACAGCATGCTGTGCGCCGGGGAGGCTTCCGGAGGCCGGGACGCCTGCCAGGGGGACAGCGGCGGGCCGCTGGTCGCCGACGGCAAACTGATCGGCCTTGTGTCCTGGGGGAGCGGCTGCGGTCGCGCGGGCAGCCCAGGGGTCTACACGCGCGTCTCAGCCGCCGTGCAGGCGGTCGAGGCGCAGGGGCGCACGGTGGACGCCGCAGAGCCCCTGGGAGGCTCTGACGGCGCCTGAGAGGGCATCCGGATACGAGCGCGGGCGGCGCGGTCCCTGATGAACAGGGGCCGCGCCGCCCGTGTCGCCGGCCTGGGCCGGAGCTGGCTCGTCGTGGAATGCGAGTGTCAGCGCTCTTCTTCGGAGGTGGATGCCGGAATGGTCGTCAGGCGCTCCGTCTCGTCCTGTATCTCAGCGGCGATCTTCTTGAGTTCCGGCTCGAACTTGCGCCCGTGGTGGGCGCAGAAGAGCAGTTCGCCGCCGCTGAGCAAGACGACGCGCAGGTATGCCTGGGCGCCGCAGCGGTCGCAGCGATCGGCGGCCGTCAGCGGGCTCGCGGGGGTCAGAACAGTAGTCACGTCGCCTCTTCTCTAGCTCGACGAGCTGTCGTACCAGGGTCAACATCCAACCAGCCCCCAAACGTTCCCGCTCGGGGCCTTTCCTCGAAAAAAATCTTTCGAGGCCGGCTGACTGCTGCCGGTGGCGGCGAATGTGCCGTATTGCGTGTCCATGAGTGTTACAGATCTTGCTGTCTGTCAGCGTCCGTCGTCCCGGCTGGCTTGCCGGTTGTTGTTGAGGACGTGCCCGGAGCCTAAATGGTTCATGCCCCGAAGGGAACGTGATATGTACTTCACCCCAACGAGGGATCGAACAGGCATGCGACGCTGGACTAGTCTGAAGACGAGACGAGGGTGGCGTTACAACGGCT
This sequence comes from Streptomyces sp. NPDC091279, assembly GCF_044757465.1. Lineage (NCBI taxonomy): Bacteria > Bacillati > Actinomycetota > Actinomycetes > Kitasatosporales > Streptomycetaceae > Streptomyces > Streptomyces sp. NPDC091279. The sequence continues at coordinate 78,150 of NZ_JBIVVA010000019.1, forward strand.
CTACCAGGCCTCGGTACCCTCTTGGCGGCGAACCAAGCCGCGCCCTTACCCAGAAGGGCACCATCTGAAATTCAGCGAGGAGCGAACCGCGTGACCGCCGAGACGTCCGTGCCGTCCACAGCGCTGCTGGCAGGAGCAGACCGGGACGCTTCCAACTACACCGCGCGGCACCTCCTCGTCCTCGAAGGACTAGAGGCCGTACGCAAGCGCCCGGGCATGTACATCGGATCGACCGACAGTCGCGGTCTGATGCACTGCCTGTGGGAGATCATCGACAACGCCGTGGACGAGGCCCTCGGCGGCTACTGCGACCACATCGAGGTGATCCTCCACGACGACAGCTCGGTGGAGGTGCGGGACAACGGGCGGGGCATCCCCGTCGACGTCGAGCCCAAGACGGGGCTGTCCGGCGTCGAGGTCGTGATGACCAAGCTGCACGCCGGTGGCAAGTTCGGCGGCGGCTCCTACGCCGCCTCCGGCGGCCTCCACGGCGTCGGCGCCTCCGTGGTGAACGCCCTCTCCGCCCGCCTGGACGTCGAGGTGGACCGCAGCGGCAACACCCACGCCATCAGCTTCCGGCGCGGTGTGCCGGGCGCCTTCGCTGCGGCCGGCCCCGATGCCGCGTTCGACTCCACGAGCGGGCTGCGCAAGGTCAAGAGGATCACCAAGGCGCGTACGGGCACGCGCGTGCGGTACTGGGCCGACCGCCAGATCTTCCTCAAGGACGCCAAGCTCTCCCTGGACAACCTGCACCAGCGCGCCCGCCAGACCGCCTTCCTGGTGCCGGGCCTGACTATCGTCGTCCGCGACGAGTTCGGCCTCGGCGACGGCGGAAGCAAGGGCGAGGAGTCCTTCCGCTTCGATGGCGGCATCAGCGAGTTCTGCGAGTACCTGGCCAGCGACAAGCCGGTCTGCGACGTACTCCGCTTCTCCGGCCAGGGCACCTTCAAGGAGACCGTCCCGGTCCTCGACGACCACGGCCAGATGACACCCACCGAGGTCACCCGCGAACTCGGCGTCGACGTCGCCATGCGCTGGGGCACCGGCTACGACACGACGCTCAAGTCGTTCGTCAACATCATCGCCACGCCCAAGGGCGGCACCCACGTCGCCGGTTTCGAACAGGCGATCGCCAAGACCATGAACGAGGTGCTGCGCGCCAAGAAGCTGCTGCGCGTCGCCGAGGACGACGTCGTCAAGGACGACGCCCTGGAGGGCCTCACCGCCGTCGTCACGGTCCGACTGGCCGAACCCCAGTTCGAAGGGCAGACCAAGGAGGTGCTCGGCACCTCGGCGGCCCGACGCATCGTGAACACCGTGATCTCCAAGGAGTTCAAGGCGTTCCTGACGTCCACCAAGCGAGACGCCGCCGCACAGGCCCGCGTCGTCATGGAGAAGGCGGTCGCCGCCGCCCGCACCCGCATCGCGGCCCGCCAGCACAAGGACGCCCAGCGTCGCAAGACAGCCCTGGAGTCCTCGTCGTTGCCCGCGAAGCTCGCGGACTGCCGCAGCGACGACGTGGACCGCAGCGAACTGTTCATCGTCGAGGGCGACTCCGCGCTCGGCACCGCCAAGCTCGCCCGCAACTCCGAGTTCCAGGCGCTGCTGCCGATCCGCGGCAAGATCCTGAACGTCCAGAAGTCGTCCGTGACCGACATGCTGAAGAACGCTGAATGCGGCGCGATCATCCAGGTCATAGGAGCCGGCTCGGGCCGGACCTTCGACATCGACGCGGCCCGCTACGGCAAGATCATCATGATGACCGACGCCGACGTCGACGGTTCGCACATCCGGACCCTGCTGCTCACGCTCTTCCACCGCTACATGCGGCCCATGGTGGAGGCCGGACGGGTCTTCGCCGCCGTCCCGCCACTGCACCGCGTCGAACTGGTCCAGCCGAAGAAGGGCCAGGACAAGTACGTCTACACCTACTCGGACCGCGAGCTGCGCGACAAGCTCCTGGAGTTCCAGAGCAAGGGCGTCCGGTACAAGGACTCCATCCAGCGGTACAAGGGCCTCGGTGAGATGGACGCCGACCAACTCGCCGAGACGACGATGGACCCGCGCCACCGCACGCTGCGCCGGATCAATCTCTCCGACCTGGACTCGGCCGAAGGAGTCTTCGACCTGCTGATGGGCAACGACGTCGCCCCACGCAAGGAGTTCATCTCCAGCTCGGCGGCGACGCTGGACCGCTCACGTATCGACGCCTAGCCACCGCGCTCGACAGGGGAGGGGCGGGCCCGGGAGGAGGGGCGGGCGCCGGGCTTCGGCCCCCGATCCCGCCCCCGACCCTGATGACCACCCGGCCTGCCCCTGAGCCGAACTCCACCCGTGGGTGGAGAACGCGGCGGCGCGGGTTCCACCCACCATCCACCCCTGCTCCGATCTGCTGACCTGCGAGATTCCGTAGCGTCTGAGGTGTCGACAGCACCCGCTGCCGACACCTCACCTCTCGCTCACGGAGGCTCTGATGTCCGGGCTTGTCAACGTGCTCGTGATCGCGGCGGTCGTCGTACTGGTCCTGGTGCGGCAGTTCCGCGCACAGCGCATAGGCACCGGAAGCCGCTGGTGGCTCCTGCCGGTGATCCTCGGCTTCGTGGCGCTGCGCGAACCCGGCCTCATCGACAGCCACCACGCCACGACATCCGTCACCCTGCTCGCCGCGGAGCTGCTGGTGGGCCTCGCCACCGGAGTCGGCTGGGCCTGGACCACCCGGATCTGGACGGAACCCGACGGCACCGTGTGGAGCAAGAGCACCAGGACGAGCGTGACCGTCTGGATCGTCGGCATCGCCCTGCGCGTCGGCCTCTACGCCCTCGGCTCGGCCCTCGGCGTCCAGCAGCACAGCTCGGCCCTGCTCGTCGCCCTCGCCGCCACCCTCCTCGTCCGCTCCGGAATCCTGTTCTGGCGCTCCCAGTCCCTCGCCCCGGCATCGGGAACCGGCCCGGCATACGGTGACCGCAAGGCCCGCCCCGCCTGGAAGGAGCGCGTGTGACACGGAACGCGTGGACACGCTGGCCCTCGCCGGAGGCGCTCGGGCGGAGGGGACTCTCACCGCACCGACGGCTGCTCGCCTGGACCGTGCGGCTGCTCGTGCTCGGCGTACTGCTGGGAAGCACCTTCACCAGCACCCACGCACACGGGTGGCAGATGCTGGTGGGCGTCGGCGTCGTTCTGCTGGCGGCTCTCCTCGGCTGGTCGTTCTACCGGACCACGTTCCGCCACCGGCTGTGGCCGTCCCTGGCCCTCGTGGCGCTCGCGGAGGGCGTCGGCGTGCTCGCCCAGACCTCGGGATTCCAGGTCCTGGCCCTCGTCGCCTGGTGCGGCTGCGCGGTCGTCGCACTGGAGCGGCTGCCGCTGGCGTTCGGGCTCCCCGTCGCCGGAGTGGCACTGGGCCTGTACGGGGCGGTGAACAACGACAGCCCGTTGACCACCCTCGTCACGGGCGCGGCCCTCGGCCTCGGCGGATACACGCTCCGCCTGGACGCCGACGCCCGAGGCACGGCACAACGGCTGCTCGCCCAGGAGCGGGCCGCGCGGGCGGCGGAAGCGGAGTCGGCGGCGCTCGCCGAGCGGGCCCGCATCGCGCGGGAGATCCACGACGTCCTGGCCCACAGCCTGTCGGCGCAGCTCGTGCACCTGGAGGCGGCCCGCCTGCTGATCGAGCGGGGCGCCGACCGGGAACAGATTCTCGACCGGGTCGTGGCAGCGCGCGGCATGGCCCGGGACGGCCTCGACGAGACACGGCAGGCGCTGTCCGCGCTGCGGGGCGAATTGACCCCATTGGAGGACTTCCTGACCCAACTGGTCGCCACTACAGGGGGTGCCGAGGCCACCATTACGGGGGAACGCAGACCCTTGGCGGCCGAGGCGTCACAGGCGGTGCGCAGGGTCGCCCAGGAGGCCCTGACCAACGTCCGCAAGCACGCGCCGGGCGCCCAGGTGACGGTGCGATTGGACTACGGGGCACATCAAGTCACCCTCGATGTACGGGATTCGGGGGGGCCGCCGGGCGAACTGGCCGCGGCGGGAGCCGGGTACGGTCTGCTCGGAATGCGCGAACGTGCCGAGCTGCTGGGCGGTTCGCTGGAGGCAGGGCCGGGTGAGGAGGGGTTCGTGGTGACGCTGAGGGTGCCTGCATGACGGCAGAGGCGGAGATGCCGGCCCGCGTGGTGGTCGCGGACGATCAGACCGTCGTCCGTGAGGGCATCGTGATGCTGCTCGGGCTGCTGCCCGGAATCGAGGTCGTCGGCGCCGCGAGCGACGGGATCGAGGCCGTGCGCCTGGTGGCCGAACTGGCCCCGGACGTCGTGCTGATGGACCTGCGCATGCCCCGGTGCGACGGAGTCGAGGCGACCCGGCGCATCCGCGCGGAGTACCCCGGGACGCAGGTCGTGGTGCTGACGACGTTCGGGGACGACGAGTCGCTGTTCCCGGCGCTGCACGCGGGGGCGCGGGGATATCTCACCAAGGACGCGGGCGGCGACGAGATCGTGCGGGCGGTGCGGAGCGTGCTGTCCGGGGACGCCGGCCTGTCGCCGAGCATCCAACGACGGTTGCTGGAGCGGCTTTCCGAGCCGGAGCCGCAGCCGGTGGTGGCCGCCGAGCCGCCCGACGGACTGACCACACGAGAGGTCGAAGTCCTGGCGCTGATCGCCGAAGGCCTCAGCAACCAGGAGATCGCCCGCAGACTCCATGTGTCGACGGCGACAGTGAAGACGCACATCAACAACCTCTTCGCGAAGACGGGGCTCAAAGACCGTGCGCAGGCGGTGCGCTACGCATACGTCAAGGGACTCGCCCACCCCTCAGCGAATTGAGTCACCTGTTGGGGTGAAGAAGCCCAGGAAGATGTGTCGGGGATCTTCCCGTTCTGTCCATCCTTGAGTATGCAGTCACGTAATGGTCGCTCCCGCGGAGGCGGGGGAGCCGAGAGTTCGGCCCCACTTCAGGTGGGCCGTCAGCGCACCCCCATCGAGACGTCCGAAGGAGCCGGGCACGACGACCCCGGGTACGACGCACTGGCATCAGGCTGGGGCGAGTTGGCCGGGCCAGGAGGCCCCGCGTCCTTGCCGACACCCGAGGTCGTACCGCCGCCTACGACGGCCCAGGAGAGGGCCGCCGCCACGGCCGACATCTACCTTGAGGTGCAGCGCAGCGCGGCATTCCAGGAAGTACGCAACAGGTACCGGGGGTTCGTGGTGCCCGCCTGTGCGGCCTTCTTCGCCTGGTACGTGGGCTACGTGGTGCTGGCGACGACGGCACCCGGTCTGATGGCGGTACATGTGGTGGGTTCGGTGAACGTGGCGATGGTCGCGGGACTCGGGCAGTTCCTCAGCACCTTCGTCCTCGCGTGGGCCTACGCCCGGCACGCGCGGCTGCGGCGGGACCGGGCCGCACTCGAACTGCGCTGGGACACCCAGGAATTGACGCGCACCGTGCAAGGCGGTGTCTCATGACGGGGCATCACCAGACGCTGGCGCTCGTGCTGTTCAGCGCGTTCGTCGCCGTCACGCTCGGGATCACCACCGTGGTGAGCCGCAAACGGCACGGTTCGGCCGAGGAGTTCTACGCGGGCGGGCGGCTCTTCTCGCCGATGGAGAACGGCTTCGCCATCGCGGGCGACTACGTGTCGGCCGCGTCGTTCCTGGGCATCTCCGGGCTCATCGCGCTCTTCGGGTACGACGGCCTGCTGTACGCCGTCGGATTCCTGGTGGCATGGCTGGTCGTGCTGTTCCTGGTCGCCGAACTGGTGCGCAACTGCGGGCGGTTCACACTCGCCGACGTCGTCGCGGCGCGGATGAGCGAGCGGCCGGTACGCATCGCGGCGGGAACTTCTTCGGTCACCGTGTCCGTTCTCTACCTGGTGGCGCAGATGGTCGGCGCGGGCAGCCTGGTGGCGCTGTTGCTCGGGGGCACGAGCGGCGCGGCCCGGGACTGGACGGTCGTCGGCGTCGGGGCACTCATGGTGATCTATGTGTCGTTGGGAGGGATGCGGGCCACCACCTGGATTCAGATCGTGAAGGCGGTTCTGCTGCTCGGCGGCACGATCGCACTCAGCGCACTCGTCCTGGTGCGGTTCCACGGCGACTTCGGCCGACTGCTGTTCACGGCGGCCGAGCGCAGCGGACACGGGGACGCGTTCCTGGTACCGGGGCTGAAGTACGGCGGGGACTGGACGGCCCGCCTCGACTTCATCAGCCTGGGGCTCGCACTGGTGCTGGGCACGGCAGGTCTGCCGCACATCCTGTCCCGCTTCTACACCGTGCCGACGGCGAGGGCCGCACGCCGTTCGGTGCTCTGGTCGATCGGACTCATCGGCGGCTTCTACCTGATGACGATCGTGGTCGGCTTCGGAGCGGCGGCGATCGTGGGACCGGACGCGGTCCGCGCGTCGAACGCGGCCGGGAACACCGCGGTTCCGCTGCTCGCCCTCGACCTCGGAGGCGGCACCAACTCCACCGGCGGCACCGTGCTGTTCGCGATCGTCGCCGCCGTGGCCTTCGCGACCATCCTCGCGGTGGTGGCCGGCATCACCCTCGCCTCCTCGGCGTCCGTCGCACACGACCTGTACGCCTCCCTGCGACGCCGTCACACCAAACAGCGCAGCGAGGTGGCCGTCGCCCGGGTCGCCGCGGTCGGTGTCGGCGTCGTCGCGATCGCGCTCGGGCTGCTCGCCCGCGACCTCAACGTCGCCTTCCTGGTGGGCCTGGCCTTCGCGGTCGCCGCGTCCGCGAACCTGCCGGTGCTGCTCTACTCGCTGTTCTGGCGAGGGTTCACCACCAGGGGCGCGGTGTGGGCGGTGTACGGCGGACTCGTCCCCGCGCTACTGCTGGTGGTCCTGTCCCCGGTGGTGTCGGGCAGCCCGGAGTCCCTGTTCCCGGGGGTCGACTTCCAGTACTTCCCACTCCAGAACCCGGGACTCGTGTCGATCCCGCTCGGCTTTGTCGCGGGCTGGCTCGGCACGGTCACCTCCGCCCAGATCGCCGACGAGGCCAAGCATGCCGAGACCGAGGTGCGTTCACTGACCGGAGCGGGAGCCGTCTAGCGGACGCGTTCCTCAGCGTCGTTGCATCGCTCTGTGGGTGGCTGCCGTGGGTTACGGCGCCACCCACGCGTACAGGTGCTCCGGGCGGCCGATGTCGCCGTACTTCAGGGTGAGGAGGAGACGGCCGGCCTGTTCGAGGTGGCGCAGGTAGCGCTGGGCGGTGGAGCGGCTCAGGCCGGTCTCGGCGGCGACCTCGTGGGCCGAGAGCGGGTGCGGGGCGCGGTGGAGGACGCGGCAGATCAGGTCGGTCGTGGGCTCGGAGTGCCCGCTGGGCAGGCCCGGTGAGGAAGGCGCCGCCGTGGTGCGCAGGGCGCTGAAGATCCGGTCCACCTGCTCCTGGCCCGCGACGCCGCCGCCTCCTACACGTTCGACGGTACGGCGCAGGGCTGCGTATGAGTCGAGGCGGGTACGCAGGGCGGAGAAGGTGAACGGCTTGACCAGATAGTGCAGGGCGCCCAGGCGCATCGCGGCCTGGACGGTCGTCACGTCGCCGGCCGCGGTGATCATGATGACGTCGGTGCCGTGGCCCTGTTCCCGCATCCGGTGGATGAGTTGGAGCCCGGTCTGGTCGGGCAGGTAGTGGTCGAGGAGGACGAGGTCGATCGTCCCCCGCTGCACGTGGGACAGTGCCTGGGCGGCGTTGTGCGCGCGGGCGGCGACCCGGAAACCGGGAACCTTGCCCACGTACTTGGCGTTGATCTCGGCGACGCGGAAGTCATCGTCGACCACCAGGACGTCAATCATCGGGCCTCTTTCCGTCAAGGCCATGCGGGCGTCAAGCCCCTGTTTCGGCTCCGCTGTTGTAACGCGAGCAGAACGAGCACAACAGGCTGTTGCAGGCAAAAGAACGGCATGCGCCCATAAGGCTGATGTTGTGGCCCGCATCACTTCTACGGTCCGGTTCATGAGCGCAGACATCAGCCCCGCCATCGAGCTGCGGGGCGCGAGCAAAACGTTCAGGACACCGTCCGGGGGACTGCACACGGCGGTCAGGGGCCTGGACCTCACGGTCGGGCGTGGGGAGTTCGTGGCGGTCGTCGGCCCCACGGGCTGCGGCAAGTCGACGACGTTGACGCTGGTCAGCGGGTTGGAGGAGCCCACCGAGGGGGAAGTCCTGGTCGCCGGGGAGCCGGTGAACGGCGTCGGCGACAAGGTCGGTTTCGTCTTCCAGCAGGACGCCACCTTCCCCTGGCGCACGGTCCTGTCGAACGTCATGGCCGGTCCCCGTTTCCGAGGGGTGCCCAAGGCGGAGGCGAGGCAGAAGGCGCGCGAGTGGCTGGCCCGGGTCGGACTCACCGCCTTCGAGGACCGCTACCCTCACCAGCTCTCCGGCGGCCAGCGCAAGCGCGTCGCCCTCGCCGCAACTTTCGTCAACGACCCCGAGATCCTGCTGATGGACGAGCCGTTCTCGGCGCTCGACGTGCAGACCAGGGCCCTGATGTCGGACGAGCTGCTGGAACTGTGGGAGGGCACGCGCTCCTCCGTCGTGTTCGTCACCCACGACCTGGAGGAGTCGATCGCGCTGGCCGACAAGGTCGTTGTCATGACCGCCGGGCCCGCCACCGTCAAACACGTCTTCGACATCGATCTGCCCCGCCCGCGCCGGGTCGAGGAAGTGCGTCTTGAGGCGCGGTTCATCGAGATCTACCGCGAGATCTGGGAGTCCCTCGGCGAAGAGGTCCGCATCACCCGCGAGAGAGGCGCCGCCCATGTCTCCTGACACCCTGCCCGAGACCGCGGCCGCGCCGGCCACCGTCGGGCCCGAGAAGACCGATCGCGCACACTCACGCGCGCGTGCCGCCCGCAGACGCACGATCATCGTGGGGACCGTGCGGGCCCTGTTGTTGATCGTCGTGCTCGGTCTGTGGGAGGTGCTCTCCCGGGCCAACGTGATCGATACGTTCAACTTCTCGATGCCGTCGAAGATCTGGGACCAGATCTACACCTGGGTGCTCCACGGGACCGCCCTCGGCTCCCTGGGCGAGCAGGTCTGGTACACGCTGTACGAGGCGCTGCTCGGCTGGATTCTCGGTGTGATCGCGGGTGTCGTGTTCGGTATTGCGTTGGGGCGGATCACCTTTCTCGCCGATGTACTTGGTCCATACATCAAGGTGCTCAACTCAATTCCCCGGATCGTCCTCGCGCCCATCTTTGTGATCTGGTTCGGGCTCGGGCCCGCCTCCAAGGTGGCGTCGGCCGTCGTCCTGGTCTTCTTCCCGGTGTTCTTCAACGCCTTCCAGGGCGCGCGCGAGGTCGACCGCAACCTGGTCGCCAACGCGCGGATTCTCGGCGCGAGCGACCGCAGGGTGACGCTTCAGGTCGTCATCCCGTCCGCCACCTCGTGGATCTTCACCAGCCTCCACGTCAGCTTCGGCTTCGCCCTCATCGGCGCCATCGTCGGCGAGTACATCGGCGCGACCAAGGGCATCGGCCTGCTCGTCGCGCAGTCGCAGGGCACCTTCAACTCGGCCGGGGTGTACGCCGCCATGGTCATCCTTGCTGTCGTCGCGCTCGTCGCCGAGGGCCTGCTGACGTTCGCCGAGAGCCGCATCTTCCGTTGGAAGCCGTCGGACTCCGACCGCTGATCCCGGCCCGCCTCCCCCCCCGGCTGTCTCCCGCATCGCCATCTCACAAGGACGTGAACCGTCATGCGCACAACCGCCAGATACGGCGCCCTGGCCGCCGTCGGCCTGCTCGCCCTCTCCTCCCTCACCGCGTGCGCCGACGAGGCGTCCGGCACCGCCTCCAGCGGTTCGGGCGGCAAGGGAACGAAGGTCAAGATCATGGTCGGCGGCCTGGACAAGGTGATCTACCTGCCCGCGATGCTCACCCAGCGGCTCGGCTACTTCGACTCCGAGGGCCTCGACGTGGAGCTGCTGAGCGAGCCCGCCGGAGTGCAGGCCGAGACCGCGCTCGTCTCCGGCCAGGTGCAGGGGACCGTCGGCTTCTACGACCACACCCTCGACCTCCAGACCAAGGGCAAGATCGTGGAGTCCGTCGTGCAGTTCTCGCACGCGCCGGGCGAGGTGGAGATCGTCTCCACCAAGGCGGCGGACAAGGTGACTTCGCCCAAGGGCTTCAAGGGCAGGAAACTCGGCGTCACAGGCCTCGGCTCGTCGACCGACTTCCTCACCAAGTACCTCGCGGTCAAGAACGGCGTCAACGTCCATGAGTTCACATCGGTCGCCGTCGGCGCGGGACCGACGTTCATCGCGGCGTTGCAGAAGGGCGCCATCGACGGCGGTATGACGACCGACCCGACCGTCGCGACGATCCTCGACCAGAAGGTGGGCAAGGTCCTTCTGGACATGCGGACGCCCGAGGGGTCGCAGGAGGCGCTCGGTGGACCGTATCCGTCGTCAAGTCTGTACATGCAGACGGACTGGGTGAATGCACATAAGGACACCGTCCAGAAGTTGGTCAATGCATTCGTCAAGACGCTCAAGTGGATGTCCACCCATAGCGCTTCGGAGATCGCCGACAAGATGCCCGCCGACTACAAGCAGGGCAACGGCATCCTCTATGCGAAGGCCATCGGCAGCACGCTGCCCATGTTCACTCACGACGGGGTGATGCCGGACAACGGTCCCGAGACCGTGGAGAAGGTGCTCAAGGCGTTCAATCCCAACGTCAAGAACGCCAAGGTCGATCTCGCCAAGACCTACACCAGCGAGTTCGTGGAGAAGGCCAAGGGCTGACATCCGCGAGATCCTTCGTCCGGCCCTCTCAACGCCCTCTCCTCAGCCGCGGGTCGCCCACACGTAACGGTGTTCGGGGCGGCCCGCGTCGCCGTACTTGAGCGTGAGCCGGGCCCGTCCGGTGCGCTCCAGGAGCTTCAGGTAACGCTGGGCGGTCTGCCGGCTCACGCCGGTGCGCTCGGCGATCTCCTGGGCCGACAGCGGGCCTTCGGCGTTCATCAGGGAACGGCGCACCAGTTCCGCGGTGGTCGGGGAGTGCCCTTTGGGCAGCCCGGGCTCCGAGGACACGGACAGTGCGCCGAAGATGCGGTCCACCTCGGCCTGTTCGGCCTCGCCGCCGCCGTCCAGCGTGCGGCGCAGCTCCGCGTACGCCTCCAGCTTCGCGCGCAGCCCCGCGAACGCGAACGGCTTGACCAGGTACTGGAGCGCGCCCTGTCGCATCGCGGCCTGCACCGTCGACACGTCCCGGGCCGCCGTCACCATGATCACGTCGGCCTGGTGGCCGCGCCTGCGCATCTCCTGGACGACTGCGAGCCCCGTGTCGTCGGGCAGATAGTGGTCCATGAGGACGAGATCGAGGCCGGGCAGCGACTCCACCCGACGCAGCGCCTCGGCCGCGCTGTGCGCCTCCCCGACGACGTGGAAGCCCGGGACCTTCTCCACGTACGCGGCGTTGACCCGCGCGACCCGTATGTCGTCGTCCACGATCAGGACCTCGATCATCGCGACTCCTCCTCGACGGGCGTGTCGGCGCGGGCGGTCAGGGCCGCTCCCGGCGCGGACTCGGCCAACGCCTCGGGCAGCACGACGGTGAACTCGGCGCCGCCTCCCTGTGCGTCGCCCACCGTCGCGCTGCCGCCCTGACGTTCGGCGAGTCTGCGCACCAAGGAGAGGCCGATGCCCCGTTCGCGGTGCGCGGGCGGTTCCTTGGTGGACCAGCCCTCGGTGAAGATCAACTCATGCTGCTCGGCAGGGATTCCCGGCCCGGTGTCGCGCACTCTGAGGACGGCGGTCCGCCCCTCGGCACGCAATTCGACCTCCACGCGTGCGTGCGGAGTGGCGGCCACCGCGTCCAACGCGTTGTCCACCAGGTTCCCGACGATCGTGACGAGCCCCCGGGGATCGATCAACCGGTCGGGCAACCTGGTGCGGTCGGACACCCACAGGGCGACGCCACGCTCGGCGGCGACGGTCGCCTTGCCGACCAACAGGGCGGCGAGCAACGGGTCCTGGATCTTCTCGGTGACCTGTTCCGCCGTCGCGCGATGGTCGCCGACCACCTCGCCGACGAACTCCACGGCGTCCTCGTACATCTCCAGTTCGAGCAGCCCCAGCAGCGTGTGCATGCGGTTGGCGTGCTCGTGGTCCTGGGCGCGCAGGGCGTCGATCAGGCCGCGCGTGGAGTCGAGTTCGCGGCCGAGCTGCTCCAGTTCGGTGCGGTCGCGCAGGGTGGCGACGGCGCCCCCGTCGTCGGTGGGCATCCGGTTGGCGACCAGGACGCGCTGGCCGCGCACGGTGAGCAGGTCGGTGCCGGTGACACGGCCGGCCAGGATGTCGGTGGTGCGTCCCTCGCCGAGCGCCTCGTCGGGAGGGGTGCCGACGGCCTCGTCGTCGATGCCCAGGAGGCGGTGCGCCTCGTCGTTCAGGAGGCGTATCCGGCCGCTGCGGTCGAGGGCGACGACGCCTTCACGGATGCCGTGCAGCATCGCCTCGCGTTCCGAGAGCAGCGCCGAGATGTCGGAGAAGGCCAGGTCGCGGGTCTGCCGTTGGACCCGGCGGGAGATCAGCCAGGCGGCCAGCGCGCCGACCGCCAGGGCGCCGCCGGCGTAGGCGAGCAGTCCCGGTATGGCGCTGAGCAGCCGGGCCCGGACGCTGTCGTAGGCGATGCCGACCGAGACGGCGCCGATGATGGAGCCGTCGGCGGCGCGCAGGGGCACCTTGCCGCGTGCGGAGCGGCCCAGGGTCCCGCTGTCTATCTCGACGACCTCTTTGCCCGCCAGGGCGTCGGTGGGGTCGGTCGAGACGGTCCTGCCGATCTGCTGGAGGTCCGTGTGCGACCAGCGCACCCCACGCCAGTCCATCACCACGATGTACTCGGCCCTGGTGGCCTCCCGGATGCGCTCGGCGGCCCGCTGCACCGGTCCGTCGACGGTCGGGGCGGTGTTCTGGACGTCCCGCGCGATCTGCGGCTGTTCCGCCGTCGTCTGTGCGATGGCGAGGGCGCGCTGCATTGCCTCGTTGTCGAGCTGTTTGCTGAGCGGTTCGAGGAAGAGCCCGGTCACGAGTACGGCGACCCCCGCGGCGATCGTCACCTGCATCAGCAGCACCTGGGAGAACGCCCGTCTGGGCATGCCGAGGCGCAACCGGCGTGCGGGGGGAGTGGGGCTCATACCCATGAAGGTACGTGCAGGTGTGCGAGCTGCCGTAGAAGGTGTGGTGTGGATCTCTTGATCAATGCTTGCTGCTGCCGTGACCAAAACTTGAGCAGTGATCAATGGTTGATGCAGCGGGTGGGTATATGGCTCGACGCGACGACCATCGGCACCACATTGCTGCTGCATGCATCCATGCCACCACGACCGGCGCGACCCGCCGCGACCAGCCCTTATGCCACCGCTGTGGGCTCTCCGCTGGCGGGCGCGCTCGGCGTCAGTTCGCGCACCGACACCACATCCATCCGCGCGGGCGCCCCCAGGACCGATGTCCCGCAGGTCTCCGGGCGCGGCGGCAGCGACGCCCCCTGGGCGACGACGACCCGCCAGCGACGTCCGTCGACGTGCGCGACGGTCACCTCCCAGCGAGGCGCCGCACCATCCGTCCGCACGACGTCCAGCACGCCGGCCGTGTGTTCGTGCAGGGCGGTGCGCACGGCCAGTTCGGCCGCCTGACCGGGGCGCTCCCAGGCGGAGCAGCCGCGACAGCCCTCCGTGACGATCCGACCGTCCTGGACGCTGTGCAGGATCTCCTTGACCGTGTGCGCCTCGGCGCGCCCGTAGGCGTATCCGTAGGGCAGGACCAGCAGCGTCGGCGAGAAGCGGTGTCCACCCAAATGGGTGACCTCCCAGACGCCCTCGGCCCCGGATGCGGAGAGTTCCGCCGCGAGCGGGCGGCCGAGCAGGGCGCAGCAGCGGTCGCGCTTGCCGTTGGTGCAGACGAGCGCGAGCGGATCGCCGGTGTGCGCCTGCCCGCCGAGAACCGCGTCGAAGCCGCGGTGGTCGCCCGCGCCGAGCGCGCCGAGATCCAGCGCGAGCAGTTCCCGGGGATCGCGGGTGGTGGCGGAGCGCAGCCACGCCCGGCCCGGCACGGTGTGGGCTGCGTACACCCGCCGTTCCGAGGGGCCGCCGGAGTCGGCGTGCCGGCCGGGGCGGCGGATGAGTGCGACGCGGACGCCCATGCCCTCCGCGGCCGCTTCCAGGGCCTGGCCGAGCACGGGGTCGAGATGGCTGGATGTGAGCGCTTTGACGCCCCAGGGACCGGGTTGTTCCAGCAGCAGCCAGGTGCTCGCGGTGGCTGCGGTTCCCGCGAGGGGCTCGTCGAGCTGCCGGGAGACAGTTGAGCACGTACTCACAGAGGTGAGCCTAACCTGACTTCGCCGGTGGCGACTTCCGGTCGCGGCCGGGCCTACTCCGGAAGGGGCTGGGGTGGCCGCGGGCCCACGTAGTGCCCGCTCGGACGCATCCGCAGCGGGCGCTCCTGGTACTCCTCCAGCGCGTGGGCGATCCAGCCCGCGGTGCGGGCGACGGCGAAGATCGTCTCGCTGGCCGTGGAGGGCATGCCGCTGGACGCGGTGAAGACCGCGAGCGCCAGGTCGACGTTGGCGTGCAGCGGGGCGTGCCGGGCGGTGGTGGCGACGATGTCGCGGGCCGCCGCGAGGGCCGGGGCGGACTCGGGAATCTCCTCCAGCAGGCCGAACAGCACGCGCGCGCGGGGGTCCTCGCCGGGGTACAGCCGGTGGCCGAGCCCGGGGATACGGCGTCCGGCGCGCAACTCCTCGGCGATCACGGGGGCGGCGTCACCCTGGTCGAGCACGTCGAGGAGCAGTCGGTGGGCGTGTCCGCCCGCCGCGCCGTGCAGCGGGCCCTCCAGGACGCCGAGCCCCGCGGAAACGGCCGCGTACGCGTGCGCGCGTGCCGACGCGGCGACCCGCACCGCCAGCGTCGAGGCGGCGAGGTCATGGTCGACGAGGAGGGCAAGCGCGGTGTCCAGCACGCGCAGGGAGGCTTCGGCGGGTGTTTTTCCGCTCAGCCGTCCCCACAGTCGGCGGGCCAGTGGTCCTTCGTCCCGGTGGCCGCGACCGGCCTGGGGAAGGGCGGCGACGAGGGTGGGGATCAGCGTGCGCGCGGTGCCGAGCACGGCGTCCTCGGAGAGGTCGAAGCGCAGCGGGTCGGCCGTGGAGGCGGCGATCGTCGCGACCCGCAACCGGTCGGTGGGGCCGGTGTGTTCGGGCAGTGAGTCGACGGCACGGCGGGCGACGGCGACGGAGGCTGCGGGCGCGGTGAACTCCACGCCCGGGCTCATCCGGCCGGTCCACAGCCACTCCGCGACCTCTTCGTAGGAGTGGCGCAGGGCGAGCGCGGTGGCGTCGACGCCCCGGAAGTAGTAGCGGTCCGCCTCGATGAGTGTGACGCGGGTGCGGACGGAGAGTTCGCCGCCGGTGGCCGGACCCCCCGCGCTGTCCCGTCTGTTGCGCCGGGCGAGTGCGGTGACCTCGTCGGCGTCGAAGGTGCTGCCCCGGCCGCCGGGGACGCGTCGGCTGCCGAGTTGGCCGCGGCTCACGTACGCGTACACGGTCTCGGGCTTCACGCCCAGCAGTTCGGCGGTCTCCTTGGTGGTCAGTCGCCGTTCGGCGTGACTGGGGGAGGGCTCTGGATCGCGCATGGGGTCACCGTATCGGCAGAAGGACAGGTGGATTGAGTGCATTGACTCGATCAATATTGACAGAGGATGAGTCAAGAGTGGACAGTCGAATCAAGTCCAGGGAGGAATCATGCTCGTCAACAGGTCTGGGGCCGCCCCCATCGAGGTACCGCGTGGGCTCGCCGGCGTCGTCGTCACCGACACCGAGGTCGGCGACGTCCGAGGGCGCGAGGGCTTCTACCACTACCGGCAGTACTCCGCCGTCGACCTCGCGCATACCCGCAGTTTCGAGGACGTATGGCATCTCCTGGTCCATGGCGAACTGCCGGACGCCACCCAGCGCGCCGCCTTCATCGCCGAGACGACGGCCCTGCGGCGACTGCCCGACGAGGTGCGTGCCGCGCTGCCCGACATCGCGGCGGCGACCGGCAGGTCCGGTCCGCTCTCCGGCCTGCGCACCGCGCTGTCGCTGCTCGGTGCGGCGAAGGGGTTCCGCCCGGTGTACGACATCGACGCGGGTGAACGTCGCCGGGACGCGGTCGCTGCTGCGGCGGCGGTTCCTACGTTGCTCACCGCTCTGTACCGGCTCGCCCAGGGTCTTGACCCCGTCGAACCACGCGACGACCTCTCCTGTGCGGCCAACTACCTGTACATGTTGACGGGTTCGGAACCTGACCCGCGGCAGACCAGGGCGATCGAGCAATACTTGATCTCAACCATTGATCACGGATTCAATGCATCAACCTTCACGGCGCGGGTCGTCGCGTCGACGGGCGCGGACGTGGCCGCCTGTCTCGTGGCAGCGGTCGGCGCGCTCTCGGGACCGTTGCATGGTGGGGCGCCGAGCCGTGCGCTGGACACCCTCGACGCGATCGGCACGCCCGACCGCATCGATCCCTGGATTCGCGAGCGGGTCCTCGCGGGCGAACGCATCATGGGGTTCGGCCACGCGATCTACCGGACGGAGGACCCTCGTTCCCGCATGCTGCGCGAGGTGGCCGAGAGCTTCGGCGGTGCGCGCGTCGAGTTCGCGGTGCGGGTGGAGCGTCAAGTGGAGTCGATCCTGGCGGAGTTGAAGCCGGGGCGGGAACTGCACACGAACGTCGAGTTCTACGCGGGCGTGGTCATGGAACTCTGCGGCCTGCCTCGCGAGTTGTTCACCCCGACGTTCGCGGCGGCCCGCGTGGTGGGCTGGAGTGCGAACATCCTGGAACAGGCGGAGGACTCGAAAATCATCAGGCCGGTGGCACGGTACGTGGGGCCGGCGGCGCCGGTGAGGGTGCCGGAGGTTTCTTGAGGCGGGCGGCTCTGCGGGGCGAGGGCCGAGGGCCTTGTGAGGTGGGGGGCTTGTGGGGCGGAGGCTCCGTGAGGGGCGGTGTCCGGGCGTGGCTTCTTGTGGAGCTTGGGGGCGGGGCGCGGTCCTGAATGGGCGGGTGCCCCGGACGGGCGGGGGTGCCCTGGGCGGGGGAATCGCGCTCTCCGGCCGCTCCAACTGGGTTGTCTGGTGGCGGGTTGGGGTCATCTGGGCGTGCGGAATGGTGAGGTGGTCGAAGTGGCCGACCTTGCTGGATGCGCGGGCTGACCTCGATGGGGTGCCTGGACCGGCCTGGCTTTGGGCCCCGGCCAATCTCGGTGGGCATGCGGGGCGGACCTCGCTGAGCCGCTCTCGGAGCTGATGGTGTGGCCAGGCGGCCAGGCGGCCAGGCGGCCAGGCGGCCAGGCGGCCGGGCGAACGAATGGCCAGGCGCCGGGAACGGCCGTTCTCGTCTACGTGCCCGGAGCGGCAGGCGCCCAGTGTCCGGAGGGGGCGGCTGTCGATCGCTTGCGCATCCGGCCAGCTACGTCCCCGGAGGAGCTGACTCGCCTACGAGCCTGGGGCGGCCGATCCGCCAAGGTGCCTGAAAGGTCAACTGCCAACGACCAGCGTGTCTAACCACCCACGCGCTAGCCACCCACGCGCTAGCCACCCACGCGTCAAAGCGCCTGATCGCTTCGCCGTTACTGGTTCGGGGGAGCCCAAGAGGGCGCGGACGAGGCGCTGTCCGGGTTGACGACGTTGATGCAGTTGACGGCATTGACGAGGTTCATGGAGTTGACGTACTCGGTGCGCCCAAAGCCTCAACATCTACCGCAGGTCCGCCAACCCGACGGCCGGTCAATAGGTCGATATCCCGGTCAACTACCTGACGGCCCCATCAACCATCCGGCAGTCTCATCAACCGATGGACGGTCCCGTCCATCACCCCGACGCCCCGTCAACCAGCATCAACCCACCACGACTCCACCCCGGGCCCCTGCCACCCCGTCCACCTGCTCAACCCCCGCCCCTCGCGGCTCAACCCTCATCCCCTGCTCAACCCCGCCGCCCCCCCCGGCTGCTCAACCCCCGCCCCCTGCTCAACCCCGCCCACCGCCAACTCACTCCACCCCCGGTTCCCCCACCACCCACCACTCCTCCCCCTCCGCGTCCTCCAGTTGCTGGAGCAGGTCATCGACCACACGGCCCAGCGCTGCTTCGTCAGAACCGTCAGAACCGTCGGAGCCGTCAGAACCGTCGGAACCGTCGGAGCGGTCAAAGCCGCCGAGGGTGCCGGAGCCGTCGGCCATGGCGCCCCGTTGATGTCGAGTCGCATGCCAGTACTCCCTGACGATGGGGTTCTGGAGCAGCCCGTGGAGGAAGCCGAAGAGTTCCTGGCGGTCGATGTTGCCGACCCGGTATGCGAACAGTTGGTTGGTGTAGAGGGAGTTGGCGAACAGGTACGGGGCCCGCCGGGTCGGCGATGACGGGGCCTCGAAGGCGTCCAGCGCCTCCGCGAGGTGGGGATCGTCGGCGGCCTTGCCGAGGAACTCCCAGTGCAGCAGCTGCTGTTGGGCCAGGTTGTCCCGACGTCGAGGCTGGGCGGCGTCCCCGTGGAGCCGTTGCCCCTCCACGCGTTCCACCTCAAGGCGCCGCACTTCAAGGTGCTCCACGTCGAGCCGTAGCCCTTCCTGCCGCTGCCCTTCGAGCCGCAGCCCCTCTTGCTGGTGCCCTTCCCGGCGCTGCCCCTCCGCCCGCTGCCCTTCCCACCCCGACTTTTCGAGCCGTACCCTCTCCAGCCGCTGCCCCTCCTGCCGCCGCCCCTCCAGCGCCTGCCCTTCCAGCAGCTGCCCCTCCAACTGATCGACCCTGCCCCGCAGTTCACCCAGTATCCGGCGTTGCGCCACCAAGGCGCCAACGGCGGCACCGCAGGCTGCGGCGAGGGCCCCGACCGCGACCCCCAGCCCGGCTGTACTCGCGAAACAGAGTCCCCGTGGACCGGCGTTCCATCTGGTCATGTCAACCCCCGATTCAGGCGGCCGTCCGCCGCTCGTCGGGGTGCGGATCGACTGTGGGGGAGCGGCGAGCGAAGGGCGGCGCTTGCCTCCTCCCAGGGTGCCGACGCGTATGACCGGCAGGAAGGCGGAGAAACGGCGCACAGAGGGAAGCGAGGGTCGCACGAACCGGCACCTCGCCCCCGTCCGCTCCGGGCGCACGGACGAGCGAGTTGCCCGCGCGCTTTCCCATGCGCCCCGCGCACACTGCCGGCAGGCTCAGCCGAGCGAGTTGCCCGCTCGCGTTTTCCCGTCCGCCCCGCGCGTATCCGGCCGCCAGGATCAGAGGAGCGAGTCACCAGCTCACCCTTCCCCATGCGCCCCGCGCACACCCCCGGCAGACTCACGCGAGCGCTCCCCCGCTCACGCCCCCCGCTCACGCCTCCCCGTCAGCCCGCCCCCCCCCAGCCGACAACACCTCACCCCAAGGAGGTGCCCCCGGCTCGTATCCTGGACCGGAATTCCGAGGTCGGCGTTGCCTCCCCGCGGGTGCGCGGGGGCGTGATCCGGCGTGTGCGGCGGCGTGCGAGAGGCAGGGCGAGGTATGGCAGTGAGTCGGAGTGCCCGGCAGATCCCGGTCGTCGTGCTGGCAGGGTTCCTCGGTTCCGGCAAGACCACGCTGCTCAACCACCTCCTGCACCGCAGCGGCGGCAGCCGGATCGGCGCGATCGTCAACGACTTCGGCGCCATCGAGATCGACGCCATGGCCGTCGCCGGGGCGCTCGGCGACTCCACCGTGTCGCTCGGCAACGGTTGCCTGTGCTGCGCCGTCGACGTCACCGAACTCGACCAGTACCTCGACCGGCTCGCCCGGCCCGCCGCCGGTATCGACGTCATCGTCATCGAGGCCAGCGGTCTCGCCGAACCCCAGGAACTCGTCCGGATGATCCTCGCCAGCGATCAGCCGGGGATCGTGTACGGGGGGCTCGTCGAGGTGGTGGACGCCGCCGAGTTCGACGACACGCGCGCGAAGCACCCCGAGATCGACCGCCATCTCGCCCTCGCCGACCTCGTCGTCGTGAACAAGCTCGACCGCGCGCCCGATGCCGAACGGGTCCTCGCTCGCGTCGCCTCCCTTGTCGACGGCGCCGCGATCGTCCCCGCGCGATACGGCCGGATCGACCCGGAGTTCCTCTTCGACTGCCGGCCCGGCGAGGAACGTATCGGGCAGCTCACCTTCGACGACCTGCACGACCGCGACGGGCACGACCACGCCGGTCATCTGCACGCGGCCTACGACAGCGTGTCGTTCACGGCGGAGACGGCCATGGACCCCCGGCGGACGATGGAGTTCCTCGACCGCAGACCCGAAGGGCTGTACCGGATCAAGGGATATGTCGACTTCGGCGCCCACGACCCACGCAACCGGTACGCCGTCCACGCCGTCGGACGGTTCCTGCGCTTCTACCCCGAGCCCTGGACCCCGGACGACGACCGCCGCACCCAACTCGTCCTCATCGGCTCCGGCATCGACGCGCCCACGCTCGGCAAGGAACTGGATGCCTGCACGAGCGACACCCCGCAGGCAGCCGACGAACACGCCATGTGGGGCGTCCTGCGCTACGTCCGCGACGCCTCGCACACCGACGAGGAGCCCGGAGACGGGAACGGCGTCGCCCCTGACGCACAGGCGTAGCACGCGCGCGTAGGGCCCGCCCCGTAACGACGTCTACAGCGGCCCCACCATCACCTCCCTCCGCGCCCGCACGTCGACGAGGCGTCCAGGGGCGGGAGTTGGGCCGGTCCCGGCGTGCGCGCACAGCACGCGCGTGCGTAGAGGCCGACCCGGTAACGGCGCCTACGGCAGCCCTGCCACCACCGACACCGCGCCTCGCACGTCGACGAGGCGTCCAGGGGCGGGAGTTGGGCCGGTCCCGGCGTGCGCGCACAGCACGCGCGCGTAGGGGCCGAGCCGGTAGGTAGCGCGCGTGTAGAGGCGACCCGGTAACGGCGTCTACGGAGCCCCGCCTCCACCAGAACCGCACCCCCTCCCGCACCGGCAAGGAGCCCGGAGGTGAGAGCGGGCCGGTCCCTGCGCGTACGTACGCTCGGCACGCGCGCGTAGGGGGCGACCCGGGGACGGGTCCTACAGCGGGCCCGCCACCACCGACACCGTCTTCGCCAGTGATACGCCCGAGCCGTCTCGGCGGGGGTCGATCTCCGGGAGGTCGACCGGAGTGCCGTTCTTCTGGGCCGCCTTGGCCGGGACGGCGCCCGCCCAGGCCAGCGACAGGCAGTCCTCGCCCTTCAGGAACCGCTGGCAGCGCACGCCGCCGGTGGCCCGGCCCTTGCGCGGATACTGGTCGAACGGCGTCAACTTGGCCGTCGTCTGCACCGAGTCGTCCAGCGTGCCGCGCGAGCCCGCGACCGTGAACACCACCGCGTCCGACGCCGGGTCGACGGCCGTGAAGGAGATGACCTTCGCCCCGTCGGTCAGCTTGATGCCCGTCATCCCGCCCGCCGGACGGCCCTGCGGGCGCACCTGCGCGGCCTGGTAGCGCAGCAACTGCGCGTCGTCCGTGATGAAGACGAGGTCCTCCTCGCCGGTGCGCAGCTCGATCGCGCCGACGATCCGGTCGCCCTCCTTGAGGGTGATGACCTCCAACTCGTCCTTGTTGGACGGGTAGTCGGGGACCACGCGTTTCACGATGCCCTGCGCGGTGCCGAGCGCGAGACCCGGGGAGGACTCGTCCAGGGTGGTCAGACAGACCAGCGTCTCGTCGCCCTCCAGGGAGACGAACTCCGACACCGGCGCCCCGCCCGCGACGTTCGGCGCGGTCGCCGTCTCCGGCAGCTGGGGCAGGTCGATGACGTTGATCCGCAGCAACCGGCCCGTCGACGTGACGGCGCCGATCTCACCACGGGTCGTCGCCGGCACCACCGAGACGATCACGTCGTGCTTGGCCCGCCGCGCCTCGCCGT
The DNA here is from genome assembly GCF_044757465.1 of Streptomyces sp. NPDC091279. NCBI lineage: Bacteria > Bacillati > Actinomycetota > Actinomycetes > Kitasatosporales > Streptomycetaceae > Streptomyces > Streptomyces sp. NPDC091279. The sequence continues at coordinate 100,029 of NZ_JBIVVA010000019.1, forward strand.
CGTCCGGGAACGGCTCACCGTTCGCCGTACGGGCCAGCAGCCCCGTCGACGAGAACAGCACCCGGCACGGGTCGTCCGCGACCTGGAGCGGCACGGTGGCAGCCGGGGCGCCGGACGCCTCCAGCAGGACCGTACGCCGCTCGGTGCCGAACTTCTTGGCCACCGCGGCCAGTTCGGTGGAGACCAGCTTGCGCAGCTCCGCGTCCGAATCCAGGATGCGGGTCAGCTCCTCGATCTCCGCGTTGAGCCGGTCCTTCTCGGACTCCAGCTCGATGCGGTCGAACTTGGTGAGGCGCCGCAGCGGCGTGTCCAGGATGTACTGGGTCTGGATCTCCGACAGGCCGAAGCGCTCCATCAGGCGCTCCTTGGCCTGCGCGGAGTTCTCGCTCGAACGGATCAGCCGGATGACCTCGTCGATGTCGACGAGCGCCGTGAGCAGGCCCTCCACCAGGTGGAGGCGGTCGCGCCGCTTCTTGCGGCGGTACTCGCTGCGCCGCCTGACGACCTCGAAGCGGTGGTCGAGATAGACCTCCAGCAGCTCCTTGAGACCCAGCGTCAGCGGCTGGCCGTCCACCAGCGCGACGTTGTTGATGCCGAAGGACTCCTCCATCGGCGTCAGCTTGTAGAGCTGCTCCAGGACGGCCTCGGGCACGAAGCCGTTCTTGATCTCGATGACCAGGCGCAGGCCGTGCGCGCGGTCGGTGAGGTCCTTGACGTCGGCGATACCCTGGATCTTCTTCGAACCGACCAGGTCCTTGATCTTGGCGATCACCTTCTCCGGGCCGACGGTGAACGGCAGTTCGGTCACGACCAGGCCCTTGCGGCGGGCCGTGACGGTGTCGATCTCGACCGTGGCGCGGATCTTGAAGGTGCCGCGGCCCGTCGCGTATGCGTCCCGGATGCCGGACAGGCCGACGATCCGCCCGCCGGTGGGCAGATCGGGGCCGGGGACGTGCTTCATCAGGGTGTCCAGATCCGCGTTCGGGTAGCGGATCAGGTGCCGGGCGGCGGCGATGACCTCGGCGAGGTTGTGCGGCGCCATGTTCGTCGCCATGCCGACGGCGATGCCCGAGGCGCCGTTCACCAGGAGGTTGGGGAACGCGGCGGGCAGGGCCACCGGTTCCTGCTCCTGGCCGTCGTAGTTCGGCGCGAAGTCGACGGTGTCCTCGTCGATCGACTCCGTCATCAGGCTCGTCGCCTCGGCCTGACGGCACTCGGTGTACCGCATGGCGGCGGGCGGGTCGTCGTTGCCCAGCGAACCGAAGTTGCCGTGGCCGTCGACGAGGGGCACGCGCATGGAGAACGGCTGGGCCATGCGCACCAGGGCGTCGTAGATCGACGCGTCGCCGTGCGGGTGGAGCTTGCCCATGACCTCGCCGACGACACGCGCGCACTTCACGTAGCCGCGGTCGGGGCGCAGGCCCATCTCGTTCATCTGGTAGACGATGCGACGGTGCACCGGCTTGAGACCGTCGCGCGCGTCGGGCAGGGCTCGGGAGTAGATGACCGAGTACGCGTACTCAAGGAAGGAGCCCTGCATCTCGTCGACGACGTCGATGTCGAGGATCTTCTCCTCGTACGCGTCCTCGGGCGGCGGGGTCTTCGTGCTGCGGCGGGCCATCGCTGCCGGCTCCTCCTGTTTTCTGGTGGCTCAAGCATGAACGCGAGCATGAACGGGATCTGACACGAACCATTGTGGACCGAGGCACTGACATCGCTGACAACGCCGGTGACGTCAGGCGACGTCCCGACCTCGGCTCGGCTGCCCGCAGGCTACGCGATCCGCTGTGGGCGTACGTCGTCCGGGAACTTCGCCGCCGGTCCGCACGCTTGCATACAGTGGCAGGACCGGTGGGGGAACCGCGGTTCCCGCCGCCGCATCCGCGATCGAAGGGACGTACATGCCGATGGGTCACACGGCCACCAACCAGGCCGGCTCCGGGGGCCTGACAGCGACCGAGCACCGCCTGGCCAACGGTCTGCGCGTGGTGCTCTCCGAGGACCACCTGACCCCGGTCGCGGCGGTGTGCCTCTGGTACGACGTGGGTTCACGCCACGAAGTCAAGGGGCGTACCGGCCTGGCTCACCTCTTCGAGCACCTGATGTTCCAGGGCTCGGGACAGGTCAAGGGCAACGGGCACGCGGAGCTGGTGCAGGGCGCGGGCGGTTCGTTCAACGGGACCACCAGCTTCGAGCGGACCAACTACTTCGAGACCATGCCCGCCCACCAGGTGGAGCTGGCGCTCTGGCTGGAGGCCGACCGCATGGGCTCCCTCCTCGTCGCCCTCGACGAGGAATCCCTTCAGAACCAGCGGGATGTCGTCAAGAACGAGCGCAGGCAGCGCTACGACAACGTCCCCTACGGGACCGCGATCGAGAAGCTCGCCGCCCTCGCCTACCCGGAGGGCCACCCCTTCCACCACATGCCGATCGGCTCGATGGCCGACCTGGACGCGGCGACCCTGGAGGACGCGCGCGCGTTCTTCCGCACCTACTACGCGCCCAACAACGCTGTCCTGTCGATCGTCGGGGACATCGACCCGGAGCAGACGCTCGCCTGGGTGGAGAAGTACTTCGGCTCGATCGCGTCCTACGACGGCAAGCCCGCGCCCCGTGACGGTTCGTTGCCCGACATCATCGGCGACGAACTGCGCGAGGTCGTCGAGGAGGACGTCCCCTCGCGCGCGCTGACGGCCGCCTACCGGATGCCGGCGGACGGTACGCGTGCGTGCGACGCGGCCGACCTGGCGCTCACCGTCCTGTTCGGCGGCGAGTCCTCCCGCGTCTACAACCGCCTGGTGCGCCGCGACCGTACGGCCGTCACCGCGTGGGGCGGGCTGTGGCGCTTCGCCGGGGCGCCCTCGCTGGGCATCCTCGACGTGAAGACGTCGGGCGAGGCGGAGGTCGCCGCCGTCGAGCGGGCCGTCGACGAGGAGCTGGCCCGGTTCGCCGAGGAGGGGCCGACGGCCGAGGAGATGGAGCGCGCCCAGGCGCAGTTGGAGCGCGAGTGGCTGGACCGGCTCGGTACCGTCCACGGCCGCGCCGACGAACTGTGCAAGTACGCCGTCCTGTTCGGCGACCCGCAGCTCGCCCTCACCGCCGTCGGACGCGTCCTGGACGTGACGGCCGAGGAGGTCCAGGAGGTCGCCAAGGCGCGCCTGCATCCGCGCAACCGCGCGGTCCTGGTCTACGAGCCCACTGCCGACACCGACACCGACACCGACACCGAAGCCGACGCGCCGGAAGCCGCGGCCACCGACGAGACCGAGGAGGCGGCCCGGTGACCGAGCTCGCCACGATGGACTTCCACCCCCAGCCGCAGGGCGGCGAGCCCAAGGTCTGGGCCTTCCCGGCACCCGAGCGGGCCACCCTCGACAACGGCCTGACGATCCTGCGCTGCCACCGCCCGGGCCAGCAGGTCGTCGCCGTCGAAGTGGGCCTGGACGCGCCCCTGGACGCCGAGCCGACCGGCCTCGAAGGCGTCGCCACGATCATGGCGCGGGCCTTCTCCGAGGGCACCGACAAGCACTCCGCCGAGGAGTTCGCGGCCGAACTGGAGCGCTGCGGCGCCACCTTGGACGCGCACGCCGACCACCCCGGTGTCCGCATCGCCCTGGAGGTGCCGGCGTCCCGCCTGGAGCGGGCCCTCGGACTGCTCGCCGACGCGCTCAGGGCGCCCGCGTTCGCCGACAGCGAGATCGAACGGCTGGTCGACAACCGGCTCGACGAGATCCCGCACGAGACGGCCAACCCGTCCCGCCGGGCCGCCAAGGAACTCTCCAAGGAGCTGTTCCCGCAGACCTCGCGCATGTCCCGGCCCCGCCAGGGCACCGAGGAGTCGGTGCGCGCCATCGACTCGGCGGCCGTCCGCGCCTTCTACGAGAGCAACGTCCGCCCCGCGACGGCCACCGCGGTCGTCGTCGGCGACCTCACCGGCATCGACCTCGACACCCTGCTCGGCGACACCCTGGGCGCCTGGACGGGCGCCCCCGCCGAGGCCCGGAAGATGCCCCCGGTGACCGCCGACGACCGGGGACGCGTCGTCATCGTCGACCGCCCCGGAGCCGTCCAGACACAGCTGCTGATCGGCCGCGTCGGCGCCGACCGGCACGACCGGGTGTGGCCGGCCCAGGTGGTCGGCACCTACTGCCTCGGCGGCACCCTCACCTCCCGCCTGGACCGCGTCCTGCGCGAGGAGAAGGGCTACACCTACGGCGTGCGGGCGTTCACCCAGGTGCTGCGCTCGGCGCCGGACGGCACCGGGATCGCGATGCTCGGCATCAGCGGCTCCGTCGACACGCCGAACACCGGACCGGCCCTCGACGACCTCTGGAAGGTGGTCCGCGGAGTCGCGCAGGAGGGGCTGACGGACGCCGAGCGGGACGCCGCCGTGCAGTTCCTGGTCGGCGTGGCGCCGCTCAAGTACGAGACCGCCGCGGCCGTCGCGGGCACCCTGGCCGACCAGGTCGAGCAGCATCTGCCGGACGATCACCAGGCCACGCTGTACCGGCAGTTGGCCGCCACCGGCACCGTGGAGGCCACCGCGGCCGTCGTCAGCGCCTTCCCGGTGGACCGTCTGGTCACGATCCTCGTCGGGGACGCCGCCGCCATCAAGGAGCCCGTCGAGGCCCTCGGCATCGGCGACGTCACCGTCGTCGCCGCGGAGTAGCCGGGCACCCGCGCGCGGGAACGACGTTGAGGAGTCGTCAGGACAGGCCCCGGTGACGGAGACGTCGCCGGGGCCTTCCGGTGTCCCCGACATGGCCGCGGAGTGTCCGAATTGAGGGAGAGGCTGCCCGTCTGCCCTGTGGGATGCGCTACAAAAACAGTGATCCGTTTGAGGATCGAACGGCGGCCCGCTTAGCGTCTCCCCGGCTGTCCGTCAGGCACCGCGCCGCATCCCGCGGCACCGGGCAGTCATCGCCGAGTCCCCCCACGGCGCGAGCCAGGGGAGCCGGGGACCCACGCAGTCCCTGGGGTGAATCGGACGCCCGCGCTGGTCGAGGGGGTCCGTAGGAGACCTTCCTGCTCCGAACCCGTCAGCTAACCCGGTAGGCGAGAGGGAAGGAAAGGACCAGCCACCACATGGCGTTCAACTGCGCCACCGGGAAGCACCGCCGGCCCACCCGCACGCAGCGCACCACCGCCCGCGCGGCCGGCATCGCGGCCCTCGCCACCACCGGCGTCGTCGGCACCCTGGCCGCCCCGGCGCTCGCCGCCGAGAACGTCGGCTTCACCGAGAACGCCGTCGAGCAGACCGGTCTCACCCCCGTCGTCACCCTCGGGGACCGGGTCGCCGACAGGATCGACGCCCAGGCCGCCGCGCAGAAGCAGGCCGCCGAACAGGCCGCCCGCAAGGAGGCCGCCCAGGAGGCCGCGCGCAAGAAGGCCGAGGCGAAGGCCAAGGCCGAGCACGAGGCCAAGGAGCGTGCCGCCCGCGACGCCGAGCGCGCCCGCCTCAACGCCTTCGTGCTGCCGATCAGCGGTTCCTACGTCTCCACCGGCTACCAGGCCGGCAGCTCCCTGTGGTCCTCCGGCAGCCACACCGGCGTCGACTTCCACGCCGCGAGCGGTACCTCCGTGCACGCGGTCGGCTCCGGCACCGTCGTCGAGACCGGCTGGGGCGGCGCCTACGGCAACCAGATCGTCATCAAGATGAACGACGGCACGTACACCCAGTACGGCCACCTGTCGTCCATCGGCGTCTCCGCGGGCCAGACGGTCACCCCGGGCCAGCAGATCGGCCTCTCCGGCGCCACCGGCAACGTCACGGGCCCGCACCTCCACTTCGAGGCCAGGACCAGCCCCGAGTACGGCTCCGACATCGACCCGGTCGCCTACCTCCGCGCCCACGGTGTGAGCGTCTGACGGCACCCCAGCGCCTCGTGTGAAACCCCGGTTCCCTGTGAGCCGGGGTTTTCCTCGTTTCCCACGCCCCGCTGTCCAAAAAATATCCATGGATTCCGGTCCGCCATCGGAAATTCTCGCTCATTGCCATAGAGTCAATGAACACGCGTCAATCGGCGACGTTTCACGGGGATTAATGCGGAGGCTGTCATGCGTATTCCGGCGCATTCGGTGTGCACGGCGATCCGGGACGACATCGTCGCCGGTGCCTACGAGCGCGGCAGCCGGCTCACCGAAGAACTCCTCGCCCGCCGCTACGGCGTCTCCCGCGTCCCCGTGCGCGAGGCGCTGCGCACCCTGGAGGCGGAGGGCTTCGTCGTAACCCGTCGGCACGCGGGCGCGTGCGTGGCCGAACCGACCGAGCAGGAGGCCGCCGACCTGCTGGAGATGCGCCTGCTCCTGGAGCCGCTCGGCGCCTCCCGGGCCGCCCAGCGGCGCACCGAGGCCCACCTCAAGGTGTTGCGCGGCCTGGTCAGGCTGGGTCAGGAGCGCGCCAGGAGGGGCAACAGCGAGGATCTGCGCTCACTGGGCGGCTGGTTCCACGAGACCCTCGCCCAGGCCGCCGGCAGCCCCGCCCTGACCTCGATGCTCACCCAGCTGCGCCACAAGATCGCCTGGATGTACGCGGTGGACGCGCCGCTCAGCCCCGCCGAGTCCTGGGCCGAGCACGGCGCGATCGTGGACGCGGTGACCCGCGGTGACGCCGAGCGCGCGCGGGCGATCACCGCCCTGCACACCGAGCGCTCGACCGCGGGCCACCGGCTGCGTTTCGGCGGCCCCGACCGCGCCGATCGTGTGAGGAACTCGCAACCTCCCGTAAACATGTCGGGCCTGCGTCATTAACACGGGCGCCGTATACAAAGAAGTGCAATTCGGTGGACGTTCCTTTCCGCTGCCTGAATTCACGCGCGTCGGCAATTGTGGCGACGCGCCCCACGTATGCCCGCGATCGGTGATTCCGGATCGCGGCGACGGCGAATTCCACGCACGCTGTCCGATTCCCGCACGCTGTCCGATGCACGCCCGCCGCCCGGGAACGGCGAAGCCGCGCCGCCCGGAAAGGGCGACGCGGCTCCGGCGTGGTGCGCGAGGCGCTCAGACCGTCTCGGGCAGCTCCTCCAGGCCCTCGGCGACCAGCTTGGCCAGCCGGTCCAGCGCGGCGTCCGCGCCCTCGGCGTCGGAGGCCAGGACGACTTCCTCGCCCCCCTGGGCGCCCAGACCCAGGACGGCCAGCATGGAGGCCGCGTTGACGGGGTTGCCGTCGGCCTTGGCGATCGTCATCGGGACACCGGCGGCCGTGGCGGCCCGGACGAAGATGGAGGCGGGACGGGCGTGGAGGCCCTCGGCCCAGCCGACGTTGACGCGGCGCTCAGCCATGTGATGCTGCCCTTCAGTTTCTCAGGGTTGTCTAGACCAGTTTCCCACACGTGAAGAAGCCCGGAACGGACCCGTGTCCGCCCCGGAACCGGTCGTCGGGCCGCGGCCTCGGCCCGCCGTCCGGTGCTCCCGTCCTCGCGCGTTCTCCACAGACTCTGCCTCGCGCCGTTGTCAGACGCGAGCCGTACTCTGGGGCCCATGCAGACCGCGTCGGACCGGCACGAGTACCCCGCTCACTGGGAGGCCGACGTGGTGCTGCGCGACGGTGGTACCGCGCGCATCCGGCCGATCACCGTCGATGACGCCGATCGCCTGGTCAGCTTCTACGAGCAGGTCTCGGACGAGTCGAAGTACTACCGCTTCTTCGCGCCCTACCCTCGCCTGTCCGCCAAGGACGTCCACCGCTTCACGCACCACGACTTCGTGGACCGGGTGGGACTCGCGGCCACCATCGGCGGCGAGTTCATCGCCACCGTACGCTACGACCGCATCGACGCCGACGGCATGGCCGCCTCCGGGCCCTCCGACGAGGCCGAGGTCGCCTTCCTGGTCCAGGACGCCCACCAGGGACGCGGCGTCGCCTCCGCCCTCCTGGAGCACATCGCCGCCGTCGCCCGGGAGCGCGGCATCCGGCGCTTCGCCGCCGAGGTGCTGCCCGCCAACAACAAGATGATCAAGGTGTTCACGGACGCCGGCTACACCCAGAGGCGCAGCTTCGAGGACGGCGTCGTCCGCCTGGAGTTCGGCCTCGAACCCACCGACCGCTCCCTCGCCGTCCAGCACGCGCGCGAGCAGCGCGCCGAGGCCCGCTCCGTGCGCCGGCTGCTGGTCCCCGGCTCGGTCGCCGTCATCGGCGCCGGACGCGTCCCCGGCGGAGTGGGCCGGGGCATCCTGCACCACATCAAGGACGCCGGTTACACCGGCCGCCTCTACGCCGTGAACAGCGGCTTCCCCGACGACACGGCCGCCCTCGACGGCGTCCCCGCCCACCGCTCCGTACGGGACATCGACGCGCCCGTGGACGTCGCCGTCGTCGCCGTACCCGCCGAGCGCGTCCTCGACGTCGTCACCGAGTGCGGCGAACACGGCGTCCAGGGCCTGGTCGTGGTCTCCGCCGGGTACGCCGAGAGCGGCACCGACGGCCGCGCGCGCCAACGCGAGCTGGTGCGCCGCGCCCGCACGTACGGCATGCGCGTCGTCGGCCCGAACGCCTTCGGGATCATCAACACCGCCCCCGGGGTCCGCCTCAACGCCTCCCTCGCCCCCGAGCTGCCCCGCCCCGGCCGGATCGGCCTGTTCGCCCAGTCCGGCGCCATCGGCATCGCGCTGCTGTCCCGGCTGCACCGGCGCGGCGGCGGCGTCACCGGCGTGACCGGCGTCTCCACGTTCGTGTCCTCCGGCAACCGCGCGGACGTCTCCGGCAACGACGTCCTCCAGTACTGGTACGACGACCCCGACACCGACGTCGTCCTCATGTACCTGGAGTCGATCGGCAACCCCCGCAAGTTCACCCGCCTCGCCCGCCGCACCGCCGCCGCCAAGCCCCTGGTCGTCGTGCAGAGCGCCGGCTCCACCCCGCAGGGCCACGCCGTCCGCGCCACCCGGCTCCCGCACGCCACGGTGACCGAACTGCTCAGGCAGGCCGGGGTGATCCGCGTCGACACCATCACCGAGCTGGTCGACACCGGCCTCCTCCTCGCCCGCCAGCCCCTCCCGTCCGGCCCCCGGGTCGCGATCTTCGGCAACTCCGAATCGCTCGGCCTGCTCACCTACGACGCCTGCCTCTCCGAGGGGCTGCGCCCCGCCCGCCCCCTCGACCTGACGACCGCCGCCACCGCAGCCGACTTCCACGCGTCCCTGCTCGGCGCCCTCGGCGACGACTCCTGCGACGCCGTGATCGTCACCGCGATCCCCGCGATCGGCGAGGCCCCGGTGGCCGACGCCGAGCTGGCCGCGGCCCTCAGATCGGCCGCCGAACAGGCTCCAGGCAAGCCCGTCCTGGTCGTCCACGTCGAGCTGGGCGGCCTCGCCGCGGCCCTCTCCGCCGCCACCGGCACCGCGCCGCGCGCCGACCCGACGGCCACCGGCACCCGCCGCCTGCGCCCCTCCCAGCAGCTCCCGCCACCGGCCCCCGAACCGGCGCCCGCCACCGAGACCGCCCCGCGGCTCATCCCCGCCTACCCCGCGGCCGAGCGCGCCGTCCGGGCGCTGGCCGAAGCCGTGAAGTACGCCCAGTGGCGACGCGAGAGCGCCGAACCCGGCCGGGTCCCCGAGTTCGAGGACATCGACGAGAAGGGCGCCGCCCGACAGATAGCAGGCCTGCTCACGCGCGGCCAACGCTTCACCCTCGGTACCGAGGAGACCCGCGAACTGCTCGGCCGGTACGGCATCACCGTCCGCACCGCCACGCCCGCCCGCACCCCGGACGACGCCGCCCGCGCCGCCGAAAGCCTCGGCTACCCGGTCGCCCTGAAGGCCACCGCGCCGCATCTGCGCCACCGCGCGGATCTCGGCGGCGTCCGGCTCGACCTCGCCGACGAGGAGCAACTACGGCGGGCGTACGCCGAGTTGTGCGAGCTGTTCGGGACGCCCCGGGAACTGCGCCCGGTCGTGCAGGCGATGGCGCCACGCGGCGTGGACACCGTCGTGCGGGCCGTCATCGACCCGGCCGCCGGAGCCGTGCTCTCCTTCGGGCTCGCCGGAGCCGCATCCCAGCTCCTCGGCGACACCGCCCACCGCCTGGTGCCGGTCACCGACCGGGAGGCGTTCTCCCTGGTCCGCGCGATCCGCACGGCCCCTCTCCTGTTCGGCTGGCGCGGCTCGACCCCCGTCGACACGCCCGCCCTGGAGGAGCTGCTCCTGCGGGTCTCCCGCCTCGTCGACGACCACCCCGAGGTCGTCGCCGTCACCCTGGAACCCGTCGTCGTCGCCCCGCGCGGCCTCACCGTCCTCGGCGCCTCCCTGCGCCTGTCGCCCCCGCCCGCCCGCGACGACCTCGGCCCCCGCACCCTCCCGGTGTACTGAGGGACACCCGGCGACCGGGCTCGAACGCCCGCCCAGGACAGCCGTGTTCGAGCCGGACCGGGACCCCGGGACCCGACCGCGCCGCCGCGTCCGGCGCTCCCCGCGCAGCCCGTCGCCCCCGACTTGGCAGGGCCGCCCCCGCCCACGGATTAGGATGGGACACATGGCCAAGACCAGTACGACGACCCAGGGGCTGCGTGCGGCGATCGAGCGCAGCGGCTACTACCCGGCCCTCGTGGCCGAGGCGGTGGAGGCCGCCGTGGGCGGCGAGCCCATCCGGTCGTACCTGGTCCACCAGGAGACGACGTTCGACCAGAACGAGGTGCGCAGGCACGTCACCGTGCTCGTCCTCACCGGCAACCGCTTCATCGTCAGCCACACCGACGAGCAGGCCGCCGACAGCACCTCCCCGACGCCCTACGCCACCACGTCCACCGAGTCCGTGAAGATCGACCGCATCTCCTCGGTGGTCCTCAGCCGCGTGGTCGCCAACCCCGAGCAGTACGCGCCCGGCACCCTGCCCCGCGAGGTCGTGCTCACCATCGGCTGGGGCGCCGTCTCCCGGATCGACCTCGAACCGGCCGCCTGCGGCGACCCCAACTGCGACGCCGACCACGGCTACACCGGCAGCTCCACCGCCGACGACCTCAGCCTGCGGGTCAGCGAGGCGGGCGACGGCCCGGAGACGGTCCGCCAGGCCCTCGCCTTCGCGCAGTCGCTCTCCGAGGCGACCGCGGACGTCACCCGCTGATGGCCCAGCCCGCCTGGGACGACCCGCAGCCTCTCGCCCCCGACTCCGCCCCGCTGCCCCAGTACGGCAGCGGCTCCCTCGCCGACCTGCTCCCCACCCTCGCCACCGGCATGGGCGTGCCGGGACTGCCCGCCGGCATCGAGGAGCTGACCCCCGTCGACCGCGCCTGCGTCTTCCTGATCGACGGCCTCGGCTGGGAGCAGCTGAGGGCGCACCCCCTCGAAGCCCCGTTCATGAACGGGCTCCTGGCGAGTTCCCGAGGCGGCACCGGACGCCCGATCACGGCCGGCTACCCGGCGACGACGGCGACCTCGCTGGCCTCCGTCGGCACCGGACTCCCGCCCGGCGCGCACGGCCTGCCCGGCTACACCGTCCGCGACCCCGACACCGGCGCGCTGATGAATCAGCTGCGCTGGCAGCCCTGGACGGCACCGCACGTCTGGCAGCCCTACCCCACCGTCTTCCAACTCGCCCAGGACGCGGGCGTGCACGCCGCCCAGGTCTCCGCGCCGACCTTCCAGAACACCCCGCTCACCAAGGTCGCCCTCAGCGGCGGAACGTTTCGCGGCAAGCTCACCGGCGAGGACCGCATGGACCTCGCCGCCGAGGAACTCGCCGCCGGGGACCGGTCGTTGGTCTACACGTACTACGCCGAACTGGACGGCGCCGGCCACCGCTTCGGCGTCGCCTCCGACACCTGGCGCGGCCAACTCATGTACGTCGACCGCCTCGTCCAGCGCCTCGCCGAGCAACTCCCGCCGCGCAGCGCCCTGTACGTCACCGCCGACCACGGCATGCTCGACATCCCCTTCGACGACGACCACCGCATCGACTTCGACGCCGACTGGGAACTGCGCGCCGGGGTCGCCCTGTTGGGCGGCGAGGGCCGCGCCCGGCACGTCTACGCGGTGCCCGGCGCCCAGAACGACGTGCTGACCTGCTGGCGCGAGGTGCTCGGGGAACAGTTCTGGGTGGCCTCCCGCGACGAGGCGATCGAGGCGGGCTGGTTCGGCCCACGCGTCGACGAGCGCGTGTACGGGCGCCTCGGCGACGTCGTCGCGGCAGCCCGGGACGACGTGCTGATCGTCGCCTCCGAACGCGAGCCGAAGGAGTCCGCGATGGTCGGCAACCACGGCTCGATGACCCCCGCCGAGCAGCTCGTCCCGCTGCTCGAAGTACGCTCCTGACCGATCCCCGCCCCTGCCGAAAGGTGCTCACTCCGCCATGCCCGAGCTGGTGTTCTTCTCCGGAACGATGGACTGCGGGAAGTCGACGCTGGCTCTCCAGATGGAGCACAACCGCTCCGCGCGCGGCCTGACCGGCATGATCCTCACCCGCGACGACCGGGCGGGCGAGGGCAAGCTCTCCTCCCGCCTCGGCCTGGTCACCGACGCCGTGGAGGTCCGCGACGACCAGGACCTGTACGCCCATCTCGTCGACCACCTCTCGCGGGGCGGCCGGGCCGACTATGTGATCGCCGACGAGGCGCAGTTCCTCGCCCCCGGCCAGATCGACCAGCTCGCGCGCGTGGTCGACGACCTCGGCCTCGACGTCTACGCCTTCGGCATCACCACCGACTTCCGCACCAAGCTGTTCCCTGGCTCCCAGCGCCTGGTGGAGCTGGCGGACCGGGTCGAGGTGCTCCAGGTCGAGGCGCTGTGCTGGTGCGGCGCCCGCGCCACCCACAACGCCCGTACGGTGGGCGGTCAGATGGTCGTCGAGGGTGCCCAGGTGGTCGTCGGCGACGTCAACCAGGCCGAGGCCGTCGGCTACGAGGTGCTGTGCCGCCGCCACCACCGACGCCGGATGACGGCGGCGGCGTCCCGCGCGGCCGCCCTCTCCCCGGACGTCCTGCCCGTGTCGTCGGCCTGACCGGGGCCCCGGCTCAGCGCGGACGCTCGATCAGCGAGAACCGGGCACCCTCGGGATCGGCCACCACCGCCACCCGCCCGTGGGCGGAGTCGTGGGCCGGGGTGAGGATCTGCCCGCCCAGCTCCCGCACGCGCGCGAGGGAGCCGTCGACGTCGGCCGACTCGAAGTACGTCAGCCAGTGCGGCCCCCGCTCCCGGGGCAGCGCGGCGCCCACCCCGTGCAGCCCGGCCACCGGCCGCCCCGCCACCCGCAGGGTCACGTAGTCGAAGTCGGGGGAGACCACCGCGTCCTGCGTATAGCCGAACACCGTCTGGTAAAACTTGACTACGCTCCCCGTCTCAAAGGTCACCAGCTCGTTCCACGCGGGCGTGCCCGGCACCCCGGTCAGGCTCGTGCCGGGATGGCGCGCCGCCTGCCAGATCCCGAAGACCGCGCCCGAGGGGTCCGAGCCGATCGCGAGCCGCCCCGCCTCCGCCGCGTCCAACGGCCCCACCCCGATGGTCCCGCCGCACCCCCGCACCGCGTCGGCGGTCCGGTCGACGTCGTCCGAGGCGAGATACGGCGTCCAGGCGATCGGCAGATGCCGGTCCGGCGGCAACTGACCGATTCCGGCCACCTCGTGACCGTCGAGCAGCGCCCGCACATACGGGCCGAGCTGCTGCGGCCCCGGCCGGAACTCCCAGCCGAACAGCGCCCCGTAGAACTCCTGGGTCGCGGCGACCCCGTGGACCATCAGACTCACCCAGGAAGGCGTGCCGGGCGGACGCCCCGCGTGCCGCTCGCCGTTCGGGCCGGACGGTCGCCGTGCCTCGGTCATGTCACTCTCTCCCCGGCCCCTCGCGGTGGCCGTGTCGCTGCCGCTGTACGCGTCCCCGTGCCGATGCTCGCACCCCCGGCACCACCACGCGCCCCGGGCACGCCGCGCTCATCACCGGCGCCGGCAGAATGACCGGACCGCGATGTTCCGCCCGTTTCAAGGGGATTGCAAGGAGATGTCGACCACCGGAACGGAACGTCGCGACGCCGTGCGCCGGTCCGTCGGCGGGGAGAGTAGCCGGATGCCGACGGTGCGGCCACCCCTGTGCGCGAGGATGGCGGACATGAACGCCATCATCTCCGCCACCGAACTCGCGGCCCTGCTCGCCGGACCCAACCCGCCGGTCCTGCTCGACGTCCGCTGGCAGCTCGGCGCCGCCGAGGGGGCCGGCCGTGCCGAGTACGCCGCCGGGCATCTGCCGGGCGCCGTCTACGTCGACCTGGACACGGAACTGGCCGACGCCCCCGGCGCCGACGGCCGCCATCCGCTGCCGGACCTCGACGTGTTCGGCGCCGCGATGCGCCGGGCGGGCGTCGCGGTGCGCCGGCCGGTCGTCGTCTACGACGGCGGCCAGGGCTGGGCGGCGGCCCGCGCGTGGTGGCTGCTGCGCTGGTCGGGCCACCCCGATGTGCGGGTCCTGGACGGCGGGTTGCCGGCCTGGGCGGGCGAACGGCAGACGGCAGCGCCGACCCCGGCCGAGGGCGATTTCCAGCCGGTCGCGGGCGCCGACGGACTGCTCGACGCCGACGAGGCGGCGGCGCTGGCCCGCTCCGGGGTGCTCTTCGACGCGCGCGCGGGGGAGCGGTACCGGGGTGACGTCGAGCCGATCGACCGGGTCGGCGGGCACATCCCGGGCGCGGTGTCGGCGCCCACCGTGGAGACCGTCGACCCGGACGGGCGGTTCAGGCCGGCCCGGGAACTCGCCGACCACTTCACGGCGTTGGGCGCGGCGCACGGCACGCGGGTCGGCGTGTACTGCGGCTCCGGTGTCTCCGGCGCGCACGAGGTGCTCGCGCTGGCGGTCGCGGGGATTCCGGCCGCCCTGTACGTCGGCTCCTGGTCGCAGTGGTCGGCGGACCCCGAGCGCCCGGTCGCGGTCGGCCCCGACCCGCAGTGAACGGCAGAGGGCCCGCGCCGTTCCCGGACGCGGGCCCTCACCACCGTTCGTACACGGCCGGGTCGGCGGTGCCGGTCGGGGTGGCCGAAAATTACTCCTGCTGTTTCTTGCGGCGGGTGCCGAAGACGATCTCGTCCCAGCTCGGGACCGCCGCGCGGCGGCCGGGACGGACGCCGTCGGCCTCGGCCTGCCGGTCGGTCGAGCCGATCAGCCGGTCGCGGTGACTGCCGACCGAACGGGGCATCAGCACATCCGCGTAGGCGGACCCGGCCGACGCGGCGGGCGCCGGCGGCTCCTCCGAACCGGGCTCCTCCTCGGGCTCCTCGGCCGGCGGATCGAGCGGGCGCTCGGGCACCACGAGGTCGCCGCGGAAGCTCGGTACCGCTTCCAACAGGCTGGTCAGGGAGTCCCGTTCGCTCACGCTCTCCTCGTCGGAGAGGTCCGACGGGGCGGGCGGCAGCATCGGCCGGTCGCGGTCCAGCGGCCGGTCCCGGGGCAGCCGCGCGATGCGGGGCACGAACGGGAAGCTGGGCTCGGGCGCGGCGAGGTCGTCGGACTCGCCGATCAGCGAGCGCGCCTCCTCGTCCACGGCCTGCACCAGCCGCCGGGGCGGGTCGTAGGTCCAGCTCGCGGAGTGGTGCTCGCCCGCGACCTGGTAGGCCAGCATGACCTCCCAGGTGCCGTCGTCGCGGCGCCAGGAGTCCCACAGCGCGGTGTCCTTGTCGGCGCCGCGCAGCACCAGACGTTCCTGCACGGCCTCGCCGAGCTGGGGTCCGGCCGCGCTCTCGCCGGGGCGGCGCACGGGTGTCTTACGGGCTCGTTCGGCCATGAACGCGCGCTCCGCGAGGACGGGGCCCTCGAAGCGCCGGACCCGTTCGACGGGGATTCCGGCGTGATGGGCCACCTCTTCGGCGGTGGCACCGGCGCGTATACGGGCCTGGATGTCACGGGGACGGAGGTGGCTCTCCACCTCGATCTCGATCTGGCCGAGGCGTGGCCGGTCGCCACGGACCGCCGCGCGCAGCCGCTCATCGATCGGGAGGGTGTACTCCGTTGAATCGGCAGCCTTGAGCACCAGCCGTGTGCCGTCATTGGAGACGGCCACGACACGCAGTTCGGGCATGGGGACCTCCCGGGTGGTGCCTGCCGACGTCACGTGCGTCGCTGCTTCCGCTAGTCGAGTGTGGCCTGCCCGGGTGCAGCCTGCCACAACCTTGCCGAGTTGCCCGGCGTGTCGGGCACGGGCCCTGGAACGCCGTTATGGCACGGTTATCTATTCGCAACGCTAAGTGACAAAACCGTCACCCTGTGCAACTAGCCCCCTCCCGGCGGTCCAACTGGGCCCCGTACGCCCTGGCGGGAGACTTGACCCAGGGCTCGCAACAGTACTCCATTTGGGCCACGTGCGTGGATTGGCGCGCCCTCAACTTCTTGTGAGGAGGGGGACTTGAGCGCTCCCCCTTGGGGTCCAAGGGTCTTGAACGTGGCGTACTTCACGGAATCACCAGAAACGGAACTATTGGTTTCGGCCGTACGTCCCCTTCTCGTGCAGTTGGTTCATCAGCGACGTTAAAGGCAGGCAAGGTCCCGGAATGCGTGAAAGGCCCGAAAAAGGTGAGGAGTCGGCGAAGGGGACCGGCGGGAAACTGGACTTGAGCCTGCCCCAGGTGGCGGGCAGCGCGATGGCCGCGGTGATCGCCGCCAAACTCGCCTCGTACTTCGGGGTCTACGGCACGATCCTCGGGGCCGGCCTGGTCAGCGTCGTCGCCACCTGTGGCGGCAGCGTCTTCCAGCACTTCTTCCGGCGCACCGGCGAGCAGATCCGCGAGGTCGGCGTCGCGGGCCGCCCCCCGGGGCCGCAGGAGCAGCCGACCGGCGAGTTCGGCGCGGGCACCGTCTACCGCGCGCGGCACCGGAGTTGGCGCCGCCCTGTCGTCGCCTCGGCCCTGGTGTTCGGCGTGACGATGGCCGGCATCACCACCTACGAACTGGTCGCGGGCAACAGCTTCAGCGGCCACGGCGCGACGACGGTGAGCGACGCGTTGACCGGCAAGGGCACCTCGCCCTCCACCCCGACCCCGGACGGCACCGGCGCCGACAGCACACCCGCCGCCACCGACCCCGCCTCCCCGACGCCGGCCCCCACCGACACCGCGACCGGCACCCACGGCTCCGCCACCCCCGGCGACGACGGCAGTTCGGGCGACGCGACGCCGACCCCCTCGCCGAGCGCCTCCGACGGGGGCGGCGACGGCGGTGCGAGCCCGACGCCCACGCCGAGCACGTCGGCTACGAGCCCAGAACCCTCCGCAAGTAGTCGTTCTGGAACCGCCGGTCAGGATCGAGCCGATCCCGCAACGCCGTGAACTCACCGAAGCGCGGATAGACCTCGGCGAAGTACGACGCGTCCCGGGTGTGCACCTTGCCCCAGTGCGGCCGCCCCTCGTGCGCGGTGAAGATGCGCTCGGCGGCGGTGAAGTAGGCCTGGTAGGGCGTGCCCCGGAACATGTGGACGGCGACGTAGGCGCTGTCCCGGCCCGACGCGGTGGACAGCGTGATGTCGTCGGCGGGCGCGGTACGCACCTCGACCGGGAAGCTCACCCGCAGCCCCGACCGCTCGACCAGGGCGCGCAGTTCCCGCAGCACCCCGGTGACGGCCGCGCGCGGAACGGCGTACTCCATCTCCACGAAACGCACCCGGCGCGGCGAGGTGAACACCTTGTAGGGGAGGTCGGTGTAGGTGCGCGCGGACAGCGCCCTGCTCGACACGCGCGCGATGGCCGGCACGGCGGCGGGCAGGGACCGGCCGATCCACTGGACGCCCTGGAAGACGCCGTTGGAGAGGAACTCGTCCTCGAACCAGCCCCGCGCCCTGGGCACCGGCCGCGCGGGACCGGCGCTGCGGTTGTTGCGCTTGGTGGTGGTGCTGCTGGTGTGCGGGAACCAGTAGAACTCGAAGTGTTCGTTCTCGGCCCACAGCGCGTCGAAGTCGGCGAGGACCCGGTCGAGGGGCATCGGCTCCTCGCGGGCGGTGAGCAGGAAGACCGGCTCGACGGCGAACGTGATCGCGGTGACGATGCCCAGCGCGCCCAGGCCGATCCGGGCGGCGGCGAAGACGTCCGGGTTCTCCTCGGCCGAGCAGGTGAGCACCGAGCCGTCGGCCGTGACCAGCTCAAGTCCCCTGATCTGGGCGGCGATCGAGGCCGATTCACGGCCGGTGCCATGGGTGCCGGTGCTGGTGGCACCGGAGACGGTCTGCTCCATGATGTCGCCCATGTTGGTGAGCGACAGCCCCTCACGCGCCAGGGCCAGGTTGAGTCTCTTGAGCGGGGTACCGGCCTCGACCGTGACAGTCATGGCATCGCGGTCAATATTGCGTATGCCGGTCAACAGTTGAGGGCGTATCAAGACACCGCTGGTGGCCGCTATCGACGTGAACGAGTGCCCGGTACCGACCGCCTTCACGGTGAGCCCGTCCTCACCGGCCCCGCGCACGGCCGCCGCCAACTCGGCCACGGAGGCCGGGGTCACCTCCCGCGCGGGACGTGCGGAGACGTTTCCGCCCCAGTTACGCCACGTGCCGTTCCTCGCGCTCGCTGTGCTGCCCAACGGTGCCTCCCCGACCCGGCGCCGGCCTGCTGAGCCGGCGGTACCCGAGGAAACCGACCGCGACCGCGACGGCACCGGCCGCCGCCGGAACCCCGTACCCGGCCCGTGCCCCGGCCGCGTCGATGACCCAGCCGGCCACGGAGGAGCCGACCGCTACCCCGGCCGTGAGGCCGGTGCTCACCCAGGTCATGCCCTCGGTCAACTGCGCGCGCGGTACGTGCTCTTCGATGAGGGACATCGTCGTGATCATCGTGGGAGCGATGGACAGACCCGCGACGAAGAGCGCCACGGCCAGAAACGGCAGGTTCCCGACCAGTAGGAGGGGGATCATACTCACGGCCGTCGCACATATGCCCAGGAACCAGCGGAGGCCCGGCGCCCCCGTGAAGCGCAACAGCCCGAACACGGCGCCCGCCACACAGGAGCCCGCCGCGTACAGGGCCAACACCACGCTCGCGGCGGCCTTGTGGCCGCGTTCGTCGGCGAACGCCACGGTGACCACGTCCACCGCCCCGAAGATCGTGCCGGTCGCCACGAAGGTGGCCACCAGGACCCGCAGCCCGGCGGAGCGCAGCGCGCTGCCACCGCCCCGGTCGGTACGCGGATGGGGCGGCGGCTCGGTGGCGCGCTGGGAGGTCAGCCAGAAGACACCGGCCGCAAGGAAGCACGCCGCGAGCAGTGGCCCGGCCTCCGGGAACCAGGCGGTCGACAGACCGATGGAGATGATCGGTCCGAAGATGAAGCAGATCTCGTCGATCACGGACTCGAAGGAGTACGCGGTGTGCAGCCGCGGGGTGCCCCGGTAGATCGCCGCCCAGCGCGCGCGGGTCATCGAACCGACGCTCGGCACCGAGCCGATACCGGCCGCGCACACGAACAGCACCCAGTCCGGCCCCTCGAAGTACACCGCGCACAGCAGCCCGGCCGCCGCCGTGAGCGCCACCAGGGTCGCCGGGCGCAACACCCTGGCCTGCCCGTGCCGGTCCACCAGACGCGATATCCGCGGCCCCAGAACGGCGGCCGAGAGCGCGATGGTGGCCGACAGCGCGCCGGCGAGCCCGTACCGCCCGGTGACCTGCGAGACCATCGTGACCACGCCGATGCCCATCATCGACAGCGGCATCCGGCCGAGGAACCCCGCGGCGGAGAAGCGCTTGGAGCCGGGGGCGGCGAACAGGGCGCGGTAGGGGCTGGGCACGGGGTCTCCGGAAGGTACGGCCACGCGCGCGTACGGGGCGGCTCGGACGCGGTGTGGACGAGGGCGGCTCGGTAAGGTGCCACATTGGCCGTTACAGCTTACGAGTGAGGCAACCCTAATGCACCGGGGTTTTGGCCCCGCCGCCGACCCGCCCCCCGCCGTTGCCGGGCTGTCAGAGGCGGGTGGCAGGATTCGGGGCATGCCAGACGTGCGCGATGCCACCCCCTACGACGCCCTGCTCCTGCTCTCCTTCGGCGGCCCCGAAGGCCCGGACGACGTGGTCCCGTTCCTGGAGAACGTGACGCGCGGGCGGGGCATCCCCAAGGAACGCCTCAAGGAAGTGGGCCAGCACTACTTCCTGTTCGGCGGGGTCAGCCCGATCAACGACCAGAACCGCGCCCTGTGGGACGCCCTCCGCAAGGACTTCGCGGAACACGGCCTCGACCTGCCGATCTACTGGGGCAACCGCAACTGGGCGCCGTACCTCACCGACACCCTGCGCGAGATGGTCGCCGACGGCCGCCGCCGCATCCTGGTCCTCGCCACCAGCGCCTACGCCTCCTACTCGGGCTGCCGCCAGTACCGCGAGAACCTCGCCGACTCGCTCGCCGCCCTGGAGGCCGAGGGGCTGGAACTGCCGAGGGTCGACAAGCTGCGGCACTACTTCAACCACGAGGGCTTCCTTGAGCCCATGATCGAGGGCGTCCTCAATTCCCTGGCCGACCTGCCCGAAGAGGTCCGTGACGGCGCCCACCTCGCCTTCACGACCCACTCCATCCCGACCGCGGCCGCTGACGTCTCCGGGCCGGTCGAGGAGCACGGGGACGGCGGCGCCTACGTCAGGGAGCACCTGGACGTGGCCGGCCTGATCGCCGACGCCGTCCACGCGCGGACCGGCGTCGCGCACCCCTGGCAGCTCGTCTACCAGTCCCGCTCCGGCGCCCCGCACATCCCGTGGCTGGAGCCCGACATCTGCGACCACCTGGAGGAGCGTCAGGCGGCCGGCGCCCCCGCCGTCGTCATGGCCCCGATCGGCTTCGTCTCCGACCACATGGAGGTTCTCTACGACCTCGACACGGAGGCCAAGGCCCGCGCCGAGGAGCTGGGTTTGCCGGTGCGCCGCTCGGCCACCGTCGGCGCCGACCCGCGCTTCGCCGCCGCCGTCCGCGACCTGGTCCTGGAGCGCGCCGCCGTGGAGCGCGGCCAGGAGGTCACCCCCTGCGCCCTGGGCAGCCTCGGCGCGAGCCACAACCTCTGCCCGATCGGCTGCTGCCCCTCCCGAGCCCCCCGCCCCGCCGCCGCGGGCGCCGACAGCCCGTACGCGTGAGGAGCCCCGTGACCGACCCCCTCCACTCCGACCTGCTGGCCCTCGCCCAGGAGGCCGCCCTGCGCGCGGGCATCCTGCTGCGCGACGGCCGCCCGGCCGACCTGGCCGTCGCGGCGACGAAGTCGAGCCCCATCGACGTCGTCACCGAGATGGACCTCGCGGCGGAGAAACTGATCACCACCCTGATCACCGAACGCCGCCCCGACGACGGCCTCCTCGGCGAGGAAGGCGCGTCCACCGAGGGCACCAGCGGCGTCCGCTGGGTGGTCGACCCCCTCGACGGCACCGTCAACTACCTCTACGGACTGCCCACATGGTCGGTCTCCATCGCCGCCGAGCAGGACGGCGAGACCGTCGTCGGCGTCGTCACGGCCCCGATGCGCGGCGAGACCTACCACGCGGTCCTCGGCTCCGGGGCGTGGGCCACGGGCGCGTGGGACGGCGAACGCCGCCTCACCTGCCGTCCGTCGCCGCCCCTGGAGCAGGCCCTGGTCTCGACGGGCTTCAACTACGTCACCGAGGTCCGCACCCACCAGGCCGAGGTGGCCCAGCGCCTCATCCCGCTGCTGCGCGACATCCGGCGCGGCGGCTCGGCCGCGATCGACCTCTGCGACGTGGCCGCGGGACGCCTGGACGGCTACTACGAACGCGGTCTGCATCCCTGGGACCTGGCGGCGGGCGACCTCATCGCCAGGGAGGCGGGCGCCAGGACCGGTGGACGCCCCGGAGAGCGCCCCGGCCACGCCCTGACCATCGCCGCCACCCCGGGCGTCTTCGAGCCCCTCCAGCAGCACCTGGAGACCCTGGGCGCCTGGCACGACTGAGCACCCCGAGGACACAGGAAGGCCTCCGGTGCTGGATTCACCGGAGGCCTTCCGCCCTGCGACACGTCGTCCTGCGCCGAACGGCTCCGCCCGCACCCACGAGCCGGTGCGGTGACGCCGGTCGACGCTAAGCGCTGACCTCCACACCGTGTTCGGCGGCGAGCCGGCGCAGGTCGTCCAGCTCGCCCTGCTCCACCTCGACGAGGAAGTCGTCGCCCTCGTCACGAGCCCGCGTCAGATCGGTCTCGGTCGCCCTTATGCGCTGCAAAAGTCCTGCGGTGAAAGCGTCCATGCTGCGCCCCCTCGTCCTGGGTCGTGGGTCTGTGGCACGGGGGTGTGCCGTTGGGAAGGGGCGATCACGTCTGCCTGCGGATGCCCGACGCGACCGCGCCGGGCGGCGACGGAGCCGGACACCCACGCCCACTCTGCGGAAAGCGGACCGCGCCGTGCCGCATGGTGGTGCGGCACTAGCAGAGCGTGATCGCGGGGTATGAACGGTCCTCCCCGCCCTCCCGTCCACGGAAACCTCGACCCGGCGAGAAAATCTCTTCTTCCCGGGCCTCACACCCGTTCTTCATGCTCTGTACCCCGCCTTACCGCCGACTTACGGCCGAAAAGGGCAGGATGGAGCCCCACACCCAGGAAACACCCCTGCCCGAGGGGCGCCCGACGGCGCCGCGCGGGTGGGCATCAGGAAGGACAACGGACGTGCGCGTACTCGTCGTCGAGGACGAGCAACTGCTCGCCGATGCGGTGGCCACCGGACTGCGCCGGGAGGCCATGGCCGTCGACGTCGTGTACGACGGAGCGGCGGCCCTGGAACGCATCGGGGTCAACGACTACGACGTGGTCGTCCTCGACCGGGACCTCCCGCTCGTCCACGGCGACGACGTGTGCCGCCGGATCGTCGAACTGGGCATGCCCACGCGCGTGCTGATGCTGACCGCCTCCGGGGACGTCAGCGACCGCGTCGAGGGCCTGGAGATCGGCGCCGACGACTACCTGCCCAAGCCCTTCGCCTTCAGCGAACTGATCGCCCGCGTGCGGGCCCTCGGCCGGCGCACCAGCGTGCCGCTGCCGCCCGTCCTGGAGCGCGCCGGGATCAAGCTCGACCCCAACCGCCGCGAGGTCTTCCGGGACGGCAAGGAGGTGCAGCTCGCGCCGAAGGAGTTCGCCGTCCTGGAGGTCCTGATGCGCTCCGAGGGCGCGGTGGTCTCCGCCGAACAGCTCCTGGAGAAGGCCTGGGACGAGAACACGGACCCGTTCACCAACGTCGTGCGCGTGACCGTGATGACCCTGCGCCGCAAGCTGGGCGAGCCGCCCGTCATCGTCACGGTGCCCGGCTCCGGCTACCGGATCTGACCCGCGATGGCAGCGACCCCCGCGCTCCCGACCGCGCCGCCGAAGCCCACCTGGGACCCGAAGAAGCCCGAGCCACCGTTCCCATGGCTGCGCCCGACCATCCGCATACGGCTGACGCTGCTGTACGGCGGCATGTTCCTGATCGCCGGCATCCTGCTGCTGTCGATCATCTACCTGCTGGCGGCCGAGGCGATCAACACCGGCAACCAGCCGCTGTTCAAGATCGCCAGCGGCA
This sequence comes from Streptomyces sp. NPDC091279, assembly GCF_044757465.1. Taxonomy (NCBI): domain Bacteria; kingdom Bacillati; phylum Actinomycetota; class Actinomycetes; order Kitasatosporales; family Streptomycetaceae; genus Streptomyces; species Streptomyces sp. NPDC091279. The sequence goes on from NZ_JBIVVA010000019.1 coordinate 123,449, forward strand.
CCGCGATCAAGGTCACCAGCGACGACTGCCCGGCGATCAACGCCAACATGCCGCTGTCCGACTTCAACGACGTGATCAGCGCGTGCGTCGACCAGCAGCGCCAGGTCGCCCTCGACCACCTGCTCAGCCGTTCCCTGCTGGCCCTGCTGGGCCTCGCGGTGATCGCCTTCGCGTTCGGGTACGCGATGGCCGGCCGGGTGCTCTCGCCGCTCGGCCGGATCACCCGCACCGCCCGCGCGGTGGCCGGCTCGGACCTGTCCCGGCGGATCGAGCTGGACGGCCCGGACGACGAGCTGAAGGAGCTGGCCGACACCTTCGACGACATGCTGGAGCGGCTCCAGCGGGCCTTCACGGCGCAGCAGCGCTTCGTCGGCAACGCCTCGCACGAGCTGCGCACGCCGCTCGCGATCAACCGCACGCTCCTTGAGGTGCACCTCTCGGACCCGAACGCGCCCGTGGAGCTACAGCAGTTGGGCAAGACCCTGCTGGCCACCAACGAACGCAGCGAGCAGCTCGTCGAGGGCCTGCTGCTGCTCGCCCGCAGCGACAACCAGATCGTCGAGCGCAAACCCGTCGACCTCGCGGAGGTCGCCGAGCAGGCGGTCGACCAGGTGCACGCGGAGGCGGAGGCCAAGGGAGTGCTGATCCGCGGCGAGCAGAAACCCGCCGTGGTCCAGGGCAACGGTGTGCTGCTGGAGCGGATCGCGCTGAACCTCGTACAGAACGCGGTGCGCTACAACGTCCCGCAGGACGGCTGGGTCGAGGTCACCACCGAGGTCCAGCACGGGCAGGCGGTCCTGGTCGTCTCGAACACGGGTCCGGTGGTACCGGCGTACGAGGTCGACAACATCTTCGAGCCTTTCCGGCGGCTGCGCACCGAGCGCACCGGCAGCGACAAGGGCGTCGGCCTGGGACTCTCCATCGTGCGGTCCGTGGCACGTGCACACGGAGGGCATATTTCGGCCCAGCCGCGTGAGGGAGGTGGGCTCGTGATGCGGGTTTCCCTGCCTATCTGAGATCATGGCCGCCGACACATGGAGATGTTCGCTTTGAGCGGAATTTTCTGATCACTGAGAAATCAGTTCCATGTGTGATCGATCACAAGGGCGGAATTCTGGCCATCTACTCTCCGTGATCATGTGCCCGTCGGAAAGCCTGGATAATACGGGTTTTCGAGGGTCCTGATCACGGGAAGTACACGGTGAGACGCCTTTGAAGTGCGGCATTGGGACCGTGTACGGTCCCGTTCGCCATCCAAGCCGATCACTCCCTAGGGGTCCGGTTGGGTGTCGATTGAGTAACAGACCTTGATGTGAGGCAAAATCTCCGCCTCGGGTCGGGCACAAGTCCGGCCTCTCACGCGTTACGTGCGCTGGAGACACCGCAGACACCCAGAGGGGGAGAGCGACATGGCAACGGATTACGACACCCCACGCAAGACCGACGACGACGTCGACTCAGACAGCCTTGAAGAGCTCAAGGCCCGTCGGAACGACAAGTCCACGTCGGCCGTCGACGTCGACGAGTTCGAGGCCGCAGAAGGCCTGGAGCTGCCCGGCGCGGACCTCTCGAACGAAGAGTTGGCCGTCCGGGTCCTGCCCAAGCAGCAGGACGAGTTCACCTGCATGAGCTGCTTCCTCGTGCACCACCGCAGCCAGCTGGCCCGAGAGAAGAACGGTCAGCCGATCTGCCGCGACTGCGACTGAGGGCGGGTCGGCCGTGACTGGCTCGACCCCTCCCCGGAAGCGCCGCTTCCCCCTATGGGGAGCGGACCAGGGGCCGTCCGACGGCTCCCTAGGCGCGCGTGACGACGAGCGGGGCTCATCCACCGGATCGGCCTCGCTCGAACCGACGGCGGGCGGGGCTGACCTCCCGGCACCGTCCTCACAGGCACCCGTGCCCGCCGCCGGAACGGAGGCAGTACCCGCCGCACCGGACTCCCGAGCCCGAGGACGGGCCGCGGTTCTGCGTGACAAGGCCAAGGAAGGCGTCCGCAGGAGCGGCAGCCGGGCCAGAGCGGGGCTCGGCTACCTCGCCGACCGGATCATCGACAACGCCCCGCGCATCCCCGTACGCGACCTCGCGACGCTCCGCGCACAGTTCCCCGGCCTCGGGCCCGAGGAGCTGGCCGACAAGCTCGTCGTGGGCGCCTCCAGCGCCACGGCCACCGTAGGAGCGGGCATCGGGGCCGCCGCCATGATGCCGGTACCCCCGGCCATGCCGACCGAGCTGGCCGCCGAGATCACCGGCGTCGCCGCGATCGAACTGAAACTGATCGCCGAGCTGTACGAGGTCTACGGGCTGCGCCCGCCGGGCACCCTGAAGCAGCGCACCACCACCTACCTGAACTCCTGGTCCGGAGAGCGCGGAATCCAGGTGACCAAGCCGTCGACGGTGAAGTCGGCGATGAACGGTCACATGAAGCAGCAGCTGCGCCAGCAGATCATGAAGCGCATGGTGCGCGACCTGCCGAACCTGATGCCGTTCCTGGTCGGAGCCGCCGTCGGCGCGGTCATGAACCGCCGCGACACCAGAAAGCTCGCCGCCCGCGTCCGCACCGACCTGCGCACACACCAGGTGGCCTGGGACGCCCTGCCGGAGCTGCCGCCCCTGGAGCGCCCCGCGGACCCGCTGGAGCCCGGCGACCTCCCCAAGGAACTGGGGCACTGACCGCCGTTGGCCAGGCGCTGACCAGGCCCTAGATGAGTGAGTCCGATGTGTGTGCTGGTAGCGACCATGGCGAAGGGCGCCCGTTGGTCAGTGTGTGAAGACAGACCTGGACGCCCTTCTG
>NZ_JBIVVA010000020.1:0-120293 GCF_044757465.1 Streptomyces sp. NPDC091279
AAACGCCCGGTTACATTTCGAACCCGGAAGCTAAGCCTCACAGCGCCGATGGTACTGCAGGGGGGACCCTGTGGGAGAGTAGGACGCCGCCGAACTCCTTTTATAGCTCCGGCTCTTGGGCATCACGCCCAAGAGCCGGAGCTTTTTTGCGTTGAGGTAGGGTCAGGGGGCATCATCGTCACTTTTCCTCATCAGGAGGCCCCCGGGTGGAGGTCCAGGAGACCCGTGTCCAGACGGACCGGGTGCTCACCATCCCCAACATCCTCAGCATGGCGAGACTGCTCGGCGTGCCGCTGTTTCTGTGGCTGATTCTGAGGCCCGAGTTCGGGGGCCCGCAGAGCGACGGCTGGGCGCTGCTGGTGTTGGCTCTGAGTGGAGTCAGTGACTATCTGGACGGCAAGCTGGCACGACGCTGGAACCAGATCAGCAACCTCGGCCGGCTTCTCGATCCCGCGGCCGACCGGCTCTACATTCTTTCGACTCTCGTCGGCCTCACCTGGCGCGAGATCCTGCCGATTTGGCTGACGTCTCTCCTGCTGGCACGCGAGCTGGTTCTGATGGTGATGGTCGGCATCCTCAGACGGCACGGCTATCCGCCGCCGCAGGTGAACTTCCTTGGGAAGGCCGCCACCTTCAACCTCATGTACGCCTTCCCTCTGCTCCTGCTCAGTGACGGAAGTAGCTGGATCTCGTCACTCGCTGCTATTTTCGGATGGGCGTTCGCCGGATGGGGTACAACCCTCTACTGGTGGGCAGGAGTCCTGTACGTGGTACAAGTCCGCCGACTGATCCGCGCAGACGCCCAGGACGATTGAGCCCGCCGATCGGGGCGGCCGTGGTCTCGATGGCCCCCGACGGAAAAGTGCGGGACAATCCTGACGGGTGAAGTCGGCAGTACCGTCGTCTCTTCGAGGAGGACGCTTCCGACATGAAGGCCGTCGTGATGGCTGGCGGTGAAGGCACACGCCTTCGCCCCATGACCTCAAGCATGCCCAAGCCGCTCCTGCCCGTGGTCAATCGACCGATCATGGAGCATGTACTCCGGCTGCTGAAAAGGCATGGGCTGAACGAGACCGTCGTCACCGTGCAGTTCCTGGCCTCTTTGGTCAAGAACTACTTCGGTGACGGTGAAGAGCTCGGCATGGAGCTCACCTATGCCAATGAGGAGAAGCCACTCGGTACCGCAGGCAGCGTCAAGAACGCCGAAGAGGCTTTGCGCGACGACGCGTTCCTCGTCATCTCCGGTGATGCCCTGACCGACTTCGACCTCACCGATCTGATCAGCTTCCACAAGGAAAAGGGAGCCCTGGTCACCGTCTGTCTGACGCGGGTGCCGAATCCGTTGGAATTCGGTATCACCATCGTCGACGAAGAGGGCAAGGTCGAGCGGTTCCTGGAGAAGCCGACCTGGGGACAGGTCTTCTCCGACACCGTCAACACCGGCATCTACGTCATGGAACCCGAAGTCTTCGACTACGTCGAAGCCGATGTGTCCGTCGACTGGTCCGGTGACGTCTTCCCTCAGCTGATGAAGGAAGGCAAGCCCATCTACGGCTATATCGCCGAGGGCTACTGGGAGGACGTTGGTACGCACGAGAGCTATGTGAAGGCCCAGGCAGATGTCCTGGAGGGCAAGGTCGACGTCGAACTCGACGGATTCGAGATCTCGCCCGGCGTGTGGGTGGCCGAGGGCGCCGAGGTGCACTCGGACGCCGTTCTGCGCGGGCCGCTCTACATCGGTGACTACGCCAAGGTCGAGGCCGGCGCCGAAATCCGTGAGCACTCCGTCATCGGCTCCAACGTCGTCGTGAAGAGCGGCGCCTTTCTGCACCGGGCCGTCGTCCACGACAACGTGTACGTCGGTGAGCACAGCAATCTGCGGGGCTGTGTCGTCGGGAAGAACACCGACATCATGCGGGCCGCCCGGATCGAGGACGGCGCCGTCATCGGCGACGAGTGCCTCATCGGCGAAGAGTCGATCATCCAGGGGAACGTGCGGGTCTACCCGTTCAAGACCATCGAGGCCGGTGCCTTCGTCAACACCTCGGTCATCTGGGAGTCCAGAGGACAGGCACATCTGTTCGGCGCCCGTGGCGTGTCCGGCATTCTGAACGTCGAGATCACGCCAGAGCTGGCGGTGCGTCTCGCCGGTGCGTACGCGACGACCCTGAAGAAGGGGTCCACCGTCACCACCGCCCGCGACCACTCCCGTGGTGCCCGTGCGCTCAAACGGGCGGTCATCTCCGCGTTGCAGGCCAGCGCCATCGACGTTCGGGATCTGGAGAACGTTCCGCTGCCGGTGGCGCGGCAGCAGACCGCGCGGGGCAGCGCCGGCGGCATCATGATCAGGACCACGCCCGGGGTGCCGGACTCCGTCGACATCATGTTCTTCGACGGCCAGGGCGCCGACCTGTCGCAGGGCAGTCAGCGCAAGCTCGACCGGGTGTTCGCACGGCAGGAGTACCGGCGCGCGTTCCCCGGTGAGATCGGCGACCTGCACTTTCCGGCCAGCGTCTTCGACTCGTACACCGGGTCGTTGCTGCGGAACGTCGACACCACGGGCATCGCCGACTCGGGGCTGAAAGTCGTCGTCGACGCCTCGAACGGCAGTGCGGGGCTGGTGCTGCCCAGCCTGCTCGGGAAGCTCGGCGTCGACTCGCTGACCGTCAACCCCGGTCTCGACGAGTCCAGGCCGACCGAGACGGCCGAAGTGCGGCGGGCGGGGCTGGTGCGGCTCGGCGAGATCGTGGCGTCCTCGCGTGCCGCGTTCGGCGTGCGATTCGACCCCGTCGGTGAGCGGCTGTCGCTCGTCGACGAGAAGGGCCGGATCATCGAGGACGACCGGGCGCTGCTCGTGATGCTCGACCTGGTGGCCGCGGAGCGGCGCAGCGGGCGGGTGGCGCTGCCGGTGACCACGACCAGGATCGCCGAGCAGGTGGCCGCCTACCACGGCACGCAGGTGGAGTGGACGACCACGTCGCCCGACGACCTGACCCGTGTCGGACGCGACGACTCGACCATCTTCGGCGGTGACGGGCGGGGCGGCTTCATCGTCCCGGAGTTCAGCAGTGTGTTCGACGGGACGGCGGCCTTCGTCCGGCTGATCGGCCTGGTGGCGCGCACGCAGCTCACGCTCAGCCAGATCGACGCCCGGATTCCGGGGGCGCACGTCCTCAAGCGCGATCTGGCGACTCCCTGGGCCGTCAAGGGCCTGGTGATGCGCCGGGTCGTGGAGGCGGCCGGAGATCGCTTCGTGGACACCACGGACGGGGTACGGGTCGTCGAGGCCGACGGGCGCTGGGTGATGGTGCTGCCGGACCCCGCCGAGGCCGTCACCCACCTGTGGGCGGAGGGCCCCGACGACACCTCCGCGCAGGCCCTGCTCGACGAGTGGGCGGCCGTCGTGGACAGCGCCGGACGCTGATCGCCTACCACGCGCGCGTGCCGGGCAGGTGCCCTCAAGGGGGCCTGTCCGGCACGTGGATGGGGCCATTCGGAGGTACTGGTCGCGACGTGCGACGATGTGCGGCATGCCGCAGCAGCCCCCCGTTCGGAGGACACCTACGCCACCCTCGCGTCCGGACGCCTCCATGTCGCTGCTCACCAACGTCATGGACCACAGCCTCGACGACGGATACGCCGAGGCGGCCGACCGGAAGCGCGCCGCGGGTGACGCGGGCCTGCCCAGGACGCTGCGTTCCCGGCTAGGTCTCGCCGCCGGTCTGGTGCTGGCCGCGCTGGTGGTCACCGTGGGCGCGGCACAGGCGCGCGTGGCGGCCCCCGTCGTCGCCAAGGAGCGCGAGGAACTGATCGACCGCATCGACCGTGAGACCACAGCGGCCGACAAGCTGGAGGGCGCCGTCGACACCCTGCGTGACGACGTGAGCGCCCGGCAGAAGAAAGCTCTCAGGACGAGCGGCGGTGGCGACCAGGCCGACCTGGTGGGCCTGTTGTCGGGCGCCGTCGCCGTGCACGGTCCCGGTGTGAAGCTCGTCGTGAACGACGCCAAGGAAGCCAGCACCGGCGGCGACGGCAACCCCCGGGAGACCTCCGGGTTCTCCGACACCGGTCGGCTCCGGGACCGTGATCTGCAACGCGTGGTCAACGGACTGTGGGAGTCCGGGGCCGAGGCGATCTCCATCAACGGGCAGCGGCTGACGGCGCTTTCGGCGATCCGGGCCGCGGGAGACGCGATACTGGTCGACAACAAGCCGCTGGTCCCGCCCTACACGGTGCTCGCCGTGGGGGACGGGAAGAAGCTGAGCACCACGTTCCAGAACAGCGCTGACGGGCTCTATCTGCACGCCCTGCAAGAGACCTACGGCATCCGGACGGCCATCTCCGTGGAGAGCGGCCTCCAACTGCCGGCAGCACCGAGTGTGATCGTTCGTACAGCACAGCCGAAAACCGAGAAGGGCACATCGTGATCGCCGTACTGGGCCTCGTCGTGGGAGTGGTGGCCGGCCTTTTGGTCCGGCCGGAGGTTCCGGCAGTCGTCGAGCCTTACCTGCCGATCGCCGTGGTGGCGGCGCTCGACGCCGTCTTCGGAGGGCTGCGGGCCATGCTCGACGGCATCTTCGACGACAAGGTCTTCGTGGTGTCGTTCCTCTCCAATGTGGTCGTCGCCGCTCTGATCGTCTTCCTGGGCGACAAGTTGGGCGTGGGCGCGCAGCTGTCGACCGGTGTCGTCGTCGTTCTCGGCATCCGCATCTTCTCCAACGCCGCGGCGATCCGCCGGCACGTCTTCAGGGCGTGACGCCGATGAGCAACCAAGAAGGTGAGCCGCAGCATCGGCTGCGCAAAGAGCTGCCCGCTGAGGTGCCGGCCGGCGCGGCCCCCGAGCCCGCCGAGGACGCGCCCGCGCAGCCGCCCGGGTTGACGGGGCGTCAACGGTTGATCCAGGGACTGTGGCCGCCGCGCGTGACGCGTGCCCAACTCATCGTCGCCCTCTTGCTGTTCGGGCTCGGATTCGGCCTGGCCGTGCAGGTCGCGTCGAACAGCGACAGTGACAGTGCGCTGCGCGGGGCACGTCAGGAAGATCTTGTGCGCATCCTCGATGAACTGGATGACCGCACTCAGCGTCTTGAGGACGAGAAGCAGGGACTGGAGAAGCAGCGCGACGAACTGGAGAACAGTTCGGACCAGGCCGAGGAGGCCCGCAAGCAGACCGTCGAGAAGGAGAAGCAACTCGGCATTCTGGCGGGCACCGTGGCCGCGCAGGGTCCCGGCATCACGATGACCATCGACGACACGAAGGGGACGGTCGAGGCGGACATGCTGCTCAACGCGATCCAGGAACTGCGCGCCGCGGGCGCGGAGGCGATCCAGGTGAACGGCGTGCGCGTGGTGGCCAACACCTATCTCACCGACTCGGGCAAGAGCGTGAGCGTCGACGGGAACAAGATCAACGCGCCCTATCGTTTCAAGGTCATCGGCAAGCCGGCGGACCTCGAACCGGCGCTCAACATCCCTGGAGGCGTGGTGCAGACCCTTGAGAAGGAGCAGGCCACCGTGACCGTCGAGCGGTCCGACAAGATCGTTGTGGACGCCTTGCGAGCGGCGAAGAAGCCTGACTACGCTCGGTCGTCCTCCCGGTGAACCGGGGGTGCATGGAGCTCGTCCGGCAGGGGCATGAGGTTGCGGGGGGTCGGCGCACGGATTGGCTGGTGCGTGGTGGAAACTGTCTGGTGGTTACGGACGTTGTGAGGATGTCCGGGTCGGCCGGTGTATGGAATCAGGGTTCGTCCTGCCCCACGGGCGGGTCTGTTTCGGTCAAGGGGAATCGCCCGTGAAGTTGTTTGCGAAGTTGTTCGGCAAGAGTCAGCGAGAGGGCAACGCCAACGCGACCGCCCACCATCGCGTGCAGCCCGACGCGGACGGCGAACGCCCGCTGTTCCGGGATCAGGTCGGCGGTCCGGACGGTGGCCAGGGCGCGGCGTCGGTTGACCCTGGCCAGTCCGGCGACATAGGTTTTGGACAACCGTCAACCTCAAGTACGGGTGGAGGGTTTTCCCCTATGTCAGCCCTGGTGTGTACGAGGTGCGGTAACCGCAACGCGGAGAACAGCCGCTTCTGCTCCAACTGCGGTGCGCCGCTGCGGCCCGGCGCCACGCCGGAACGGCCGTCCGAGACGACGTCCACGATCTCCATCTCCGGTCTTGAGGCCTACGACGCCGAGGTCACCGGTCAGACGCAGCTGCCGGCGCTGTCTCCCGAGGCGCAGGCCGCCGTGGACGCACTGCCGGTGGGCTCCGCCCTCCTGGTCGTGCGCCGCGGGCCGAACTCGGGCAGCCGCTTCCTGCTGGACGGCGACCTGACGACCGCCGGGCGCCACCCGCAGAGCGACATCTTCCTGGACGACGTGACGGTCTCGCGCCGGCACGTGGAGTTCCGCCGCGCGGCGGACGCCTCGTTCACGGTCGCCGACGTGGGCAGCCTGAACGGCACGTACGTCAACCGCGAGCGGATCGACCAGGTCGACCTGGCCAACGGCGACGAGGTGCAGATCGGCAAGTACCGGCTGGTCTTCTACGCGAGTCAGCCGGGTTACTGACCCGCCTCCGGACCAGGTCCGGAGGAATCCGAGGGAAGGTCCATGCTGCGAACACCGAGCGGCGGTGCCGGACACGGCACCGCCGCCACGGACAGCGGGCTGATGAGTATCGGCACCGTGCTGAACGCGCTGCGCGACGAGTTCCCCGAAGTCACCATCTCCAAGATCCGCTTCCTGGAGTCGGAGGGGCTCATCGAGCCGCAGCGGACGCCCTCGGGGTACCGCAAGTTCAGCCCCGCCGACGTCGAGCGCCTCGGCCATGTGCTGAGGATGCAGCGGGACCACTATCTGCCCCTCAAGGTGATCCGTGAGCACCTGGACGCCATGGAGCGCGGTGAGGCCCCGCCGTTGCCCGTGGTGGGGCGCCAGCGGGACGGAGAGGCCGCCCTGGAGGTCCTGGAGGGTCCCACGGCGGCCAGGATCGGCCGCGCCGAGCTGCTCGCGGCCGCCGACGTCGACGAGCAGGTGCTCGCCGAGTGGGAGTCGTACGGGCTGCTGACGGCGCTGCCGGACGGGTCGTTCGACGCGGAGGCGGTCACCGTGGCGGCCCTCGTGCTGGAACTGGGCCGGTTCGGGATCGAGCCGCGCCATCTGCGGTCCATGAAGGCGGCGGCGGACCGCGAGGCCGGTCTGGTGGACCAGGTGGTGGCCCCGCTCAAGCTCCACCGCAACCCGCAGACCCGGGCCCACGCCGAGGCCCGTACCAAGGAGCTGGCGGCGCTCACGGTGAAGCTGCACGGCGCCCTGGTGCGGACCGCGCTGGGTGTGCGGCTGCCCTGAACCGGCGGGTCGGGGGAGGCCGGATAGTCCTCCGGTTCCGGGCCCGACTACCCAAACATCCCGAGCACGTCCTAGGGTTGCTGTGTGAACGAGCTCGATGTCGTAGGTGTCCGGGTCGAAATGCCCTCCAACCAACCGATCGTGCTCCTGCGCGAAGTGGGAGGCGACCGCTACCTCCCCATCTGGATCGGGCCGGGAGAGGCGACGGCGATCGCCTTCGCGCAGCAGGGCATGGCCCCCGCGCGACCGCTGACCCACGACCTGTTCAAGGACGTGCTGGAGGCCGTCGGCCAGGAGCTGACCGAAGTGCGCATCACGGACCTGCGGGACGGCGTCTTCTACGCGGAGCTGGTCTTCGCCAGCGGGGTGGAGGTCAGCGCCCGGCCGTCCGACGCCATAGCGCTCGCGCTGCGCACCGGAACGCCGATCTACGGCAGTGACGGGGTGCTCGACGACGCCGGTATCGCGATCCCGGACGAGCAGGAGGACGAGGTCGAGAAGTTTCGTGAGTTCCTCGACCAGATCTCGCCGGAGGACTTCGGCACCAGCAATCAGTGAGCGTCGTCGGCCCGGCGGACCGACGCGGTCCGTGCGGGCCGGTGTTCGTTGTCGGGCGGTGCGACAGACGGCAATTGGCGTCGGTGAGTGGTGCGTCCTGCGGCTCGTCGCGAGCGCATTCGGCTAGCCTTTCCCCGCGGTGGGGTACGGGAAACCACTCCTGGGGTGATTATCACTCGGCGTGCCGAGTGTGGCGATCGTTGACGCGCCCCTGGTGACTGCCTACCGTCGAGAAGGCAGGTCAAGGACGGAGGTCGGCGTGAGAAGCAGCGGCGACGGCACGGCTGGGGGCTCCCCCGGACGCAGTCCGGTGCAGAGTGGTCCGTACCCGCTTCACAACAGCTCGGCCGACCACGCCCCGAGGCGACCGGCGGCCGTGCCCGGCGGCGGAGGGGCGGCGTCCATGGGGTCCGAGGAGATCGGCTACCGCGGCCCGACGGCCTGCGCGGCGGCCGGCATCACCTATCGGCAGCTGGACTACTGGGCCCGTACCGGGCTCGTCGAGCCGAGTGTGCGGCCCGCGTACGGGTCGGGGACGCAGCGGCTGTACAGCTTCCGGGACGTCGTCGTCCTGAAGATCGTCAAGCGGTTCCTGGACACGGGCGTGTCCTTGCAGAACATCCGGGCCGCCGTCGCCCATCTGCGGGAACGGGGCTTCAGCGATCTGGAGCGGATGACGCTGATGAGCGACGGCGCCACCGTCTACGAGTGCACGTCGCCCGACGAGGTGCACGCGCTGCTCCAGGGTGGCCAGGGCGTCTTCGGGATCGCCGTCGGGGTGGTGTGGCGGGACGTGGAGAACGCGCTGTCGCAGCTGCACGGCGAGCGGATCGACACCGGCGAGACCCTGATCGGGCAGAACCCGGCCGACGAGCTGGCCCGGCGGCGCAACAAGGCCGTCTGAGGCGTCGCGGCGGGGCGTTGTCAGTGGCGTAGGGCAGCATCGGAGATGTGAGAACCGCGCCCACGATCCTGCATCTCGACATGGATGCCTTCTACGCCTCGGCGGAGCAGGCGTCCAAGCCGAGCCTGCGGGGAAAAGCCGTCGTGGTGGGCGGGCTCGGGCCCCGGGGTGTGGTCGCCACCGCCTCCTACGAGGCGCGGGTCTTCGGGGTCAGGTCGGCGATGCCGATGGGGCAGGCGCGGCGGCTCGCGCCGAACGCCGCGTACCTGATGCCGCGCTTCGGGCTCTACCGGGCGGTCAGCGAGCAGGTGATGGGGCTCCTGCACGCGCTGTCGCCACTGGTGGAGCCGCTGAGCCTGGACGAGGCGTTCGTGGACCTGGAGGCCGCGGGGGCCGCCTGGGACCGGGACTCGGCGCTGCGGGTGGGGGAGCGGCTGCGGGCCGACATACGGGCCGTCACGGGGCTCACCGGGTCCGTCGGGCTCGCCGCGTCCAAGATGCTCGCGAAGATCGCCTCCGAGGACGCCAAGCCCGACGGCCTGGTCCTGATCGAGCCGGGGACCGAGCGGGCGCTGCTCGGGCCGATGCCGGTGCGGACGCTGCCGGGCGTCGGGCCGGCCACCGGCGATCATCTGCGGCGGGCCGGGATCACCACGGTCGACGAGCTGGCCGAGGCCGGTGAGGACGAGCTGGTGCGGCTGCTGGGCAAGGCACACGGGCACGGGCTGTACGCGATGGCGCTGGCGCTGGACGACCGGCCGGTCAACGCCGAGCGCGAGGCCAAGTCGGTGTCGGTGGAGGACACCTACGACGTCGACATCCATGACCGGGTCCGGGTCGCGGGCGAGGTGCGGCGGCTGGCCGACCGGTGTGTGGGGCGGCTGCGCGGGGCCGGGTTCTCGGGGCGGACGATCGTGCTGAAGGTGCGCCGGTACGACTTCTCGACACTGACCCGCTCGGAGACGCTGCGCGGGCCCACCGACGATCCGGAGGTGGTGCGGGAGGCGGCGGCCCGGCTGCTGGACTCGGTGGACACCACGGGCGGTGTCCGGCTGCTCGGGGTCGGGGTCACCGGGCTGGCCGACTACACGCAGGAGGACCTGTTCGCGCAGGCCGCGGGGGAGCGGGCGGCGCTCGTGCTGGAGGAGACGCCCCCGGAGCCGGTGGCGGTGGAGGCGGTACCCCGGGAGCGTGGGTGGGCCGCGGGCCATGATGTGCGGCATGCCCGGTTCGGGCACGGGTGGGTCCAGGGGAGCGGGCTCGGGCGGGTCACCGTGCGGTTCGAGACGCCGCAGGACACGGTGGCGGGGCGGGTGCGGACGTTCCGGACCGACGACACGGAGCTGGAGCCGGCCGAGCCGCTGCCGCTCGTGCTCGTGTCGCCGGAGGCCGGGGAGGCTGGGGAGGCCGGGGAGGCCGGGGAGGAAGCCGAGGAGGCCGGGGAGGAGGCCGGCGCTCAGGGGTCTTCCGAGCCGGCCAGCTTTCCGAAGTCACGGTCGGGGAAGGGGGAGGGCGACGGGGCGGCGACGTCGAGGCCGTAGTGGTGGTAGAGCTGGAGTTCCTGTTCGGGGGAGAGGTGGCGGCCGACGCCGAAGTCGGGGGCGTCCTTGATCAGGGACCGGTCGAACGGGATGTGCAGGGTGCCCTCGACCAGCTCGCTGGGCTCCAGGGGCACGAAGGCGTCCCGGGAGAACAGGCCGGTCCTTATGGCCGCCCACTCCGGCACGCCGGTCGCGTCGTCGAGGTAGATCTCGTCGACGGTGCCGATCTTGGTGCCGTTGCAGTCGAACGCCTTGCGGCCGATCAGGTTGCGCGGATCGATATCGGTCTGCACGGGCCCTCCTCTTGGTCGCAACTCATCCGTAAGCACTACAAAAGAGCACATTAGGCGGTGCGTCCAGTCGAAAATCGGTGCTGAAGACGCGCTGGTAGGCTGGCAGCGGCTGCTGACCCCGCGCGGGAGAGTCCTCCGGACATCACCGGAGGCGCCGAAGGAGCAAATCCTCCCCGGAATCTCTCAGGCTCACGTACCGCACGGACGAGGTCACTCTGGAAAGCAGAGCGGGTGTCGACGGCTCCCACTCTCACCGACGGTGAAAGCCGGCAGCCCTCGGGCGTGGCCGGTGAAGCTCTCAGGTCGAGATGACAGAGGGGGAGGCCGTCGGGGTACCCGCGCCGGGGTGCCCCTCGAAGGTCGCTCAGACCAGGAGGCCTCCGCCCATGACTCCCCACCGCACCCCACTCGCCGCACTCGAACAGGGCATTCCGTTCGAGCAGCGTCATATCGGGCCCGACCATGAGGCACGGGCCAAGATGCTCGCGCAGGTCGGCTATGGCTCGCTGGACGAGCTGACCGCTGCCGCGGTGCCGGACGTGATCAAGAACGCCGACGCGCTGGATCTGCCGGGCGCCCGTACCGAGGCCGAGGTGCTCGCGGAGCTGCGGTCGCTCGCGGACCGGAACAAGGTGCTCGACTCGATGATCGGGCTCGGCTACTACGGCACCTTCACCTCGCCGGTCGTGCTGCGCAACGTCATGGAGAACCCGGCCTGGTACACCGCCTACACGCCGTACCAGCCGGAGATCTCGCAGGGGCGTCTTGAGGCGCTGCTCAACTTCCAGACCATGGTCGCCGACCTCACCGGGCTGCCCACCTCCGGCGCCTCGCTGCTCGACGAGGGCACCGCCGCCGCCGAGGCCGTGGCGCTGTCCCGGCGTATGGGCAGGAACAAGAAGGGCCTGTTCCTGATCGACGCGGACACCCTGCCGCAGACGATCGCCGTGATCGAGACGCGGGCCGAGCCGACCGGCGTGGAGATCGTCGTCGCCGACCTCGGGGCCGGGATTCCCGCCGACCTCGCCGGCCGGGAGATCAACGGCGTCCTCGTGCAGTACCCCGGCGCCTCCGGTGCCGTGCGGGACCTGAAGCCGCTGATCGACGAGGCGCACGAGCGCGGCGCCCTCGTCACCGTCGCCGCCGACCTGCTCGCGCTGACGCTGCTGAAGTCGCCCGGGGAGCTGGGCGCGGACATCGCCGTCGGCACCACGCAGCGGTTCGGGGTGCCGATGGGCTTCGGCGGGCCGCACGCCGGGTACATGGCCGTCCACGAGAAGTTCGCCCGCAGCCTGCCCGGGCGGCTGGTGGGCGTGTCCGTGGACGTCGACGGGAACCGCGCCTACCGGCTCGCCCTCCAGACGCGTGAGCAGCACATCCGGCGCGAGAAGGCGACCAGCAACATCTGCACCGCGCAGGTGCTGCTCGCCGTCATGGCCGGCCTGTACGCCGTCCACCACGGGCCCGAGGGCCTTCGGGGCATCGCCCGCCGCACCCACCGCTACGCCGCGATCCTCGCCGAGGGGCTGCGGGCCGGCGGGGTCGAGATCGTGCACGGCGCGTTCTTCGACACCCTGACCGCGCGGGTGCCCGGCCGGGCCGCCGGGGTCGTCGCCGCCGCGCGGGAGAACGGCGTCAACCTCCGGCTCGTCGACGCCGACCACGTCTCCCTCGCCTGCGACGAGACCACCACCCGGTCCCGTCTCGGCGCCGTGTGGAACGCGTTCGGGGTCGAGGGGGACGTCGAGGCGCTGGACGCCGTCGCCCTGGACGCCGTTCCGGCGGGGCTGTTGCGTGATGACGAGATCCTCGGGCACCCCGTCTTCCACCAGTACCGTTCCGAGACGGCGATGCTGCGCTACCTGCGGCGGCTCGCCGACCGGGACTACGCGCTGGACCGGGGCATGATCCCGCTCGGTTCCTGCACCATGAAGCTCAACGCGACGACCGAGATGGAGCCGGTGACCTGGCCGGAGTTCGGGCAGCTGCACCCCTTCGCGCCGGCCGAGCAGGCGCAGGGGTACCTCACCCTCATCCGGGAGCTGGAGGAGCGGCTCGCCGAGGTCACCGGGTACGACAAGGTGTCCCTCCAGCCGAACGCCGGGTCGCAGGGGGAGTTGGCCGGGCTGCTCGCCGTGCGGGGGTATCACCGGGCCAACGGGGACGAGCGGCGGACGGTGTGTCTGATCCCGTCGTCCGCGCACGGCACGAACGCCGCCAGCGCCGTGATGGCCGGCATGAAGGTCGTCGTCGTGAAGACCGCGGGGGACGGCGAGATCGACGTCGAGGATCTGCGGGCCCGGATCGAGCAGCACCGGGACGAGCTGGCCGTGCTGATGATCACCTACCCGTCGACGCACGGCGTGTTCGAGGAGCACGTCGCCGACATCTGCGCCCAGGTGCATGAGGCGGGCGGCCAGGTGTACGTCGACGGCGCCAACCTGAACGCGCTGGTCGGGCTCGCCAAGCCGGGGCACTTCGGCGGCGACGTCTCGCACCTGAACCTGCACAAGACGTTCTGCATCCCGCACGGCGGCGGCGGGCCCGGCGTCGGACCGGTCGGGGTGCGCGCGCATCTCGCGCCGTATCTGCCCAACCACCCGTTGCAGCCCGCCGCCGGACCCGAGACCGGGGTCGGCCCGATCTCGGCGGCGCCGTGGGGTTCCGCGGGCATCCTGCCGATCTCCTGGTCGTACGTACGGCTCATGGGCGGCGCGGGGCTGAAGCGGGCCACGCAGGTCGCCGTGCTGTCCGCCAACTACATCGCCAAGCGCCTGGAGCCGCACTACCCGGTGCTGTACACCGGCCCCGGCGGGCTGGTCGCGCACGAGTGCATCATCGATCTGCGCCCGCTGACCAAGGCGACCGGCGTGAGCGTCGACGATGTCGCCAAGCGGCTGATCGACTACGGCTTCCACGCGCCGACGATGTCGTTCCCGGTGGCCGGCACGCTGATGATCGAGCCGACCGAGTCCGAGGACCTGATCGAGCTGGATCGTTTCTGCGAGGCGATGATCGCGATTCGCGGCGAGATCGAGAAGGTCGGCGCGGGCGACTGGCCGGCCGATGACAACCCGCTGTGCCACGCCCCGCACACCGCGGCCGCGCTCGGCGGTGAGTGGGAGCACGCGTACACGCGCGAGGAGGCCGTCTTCCCGGCCGGGGTGTCGGCCGCCGACAAGTACTGGCCGCCGGTGCGCCGGATCGACCAGGCCTTCGGTGACCGCAACCTCGTCTGCTCGTGCCCGCCGCTGGACGCGTACGAGGACTGAGCGTGAGTGAGGGGGCTCCGTCTTTCGGCGGGGCCCCTTTTCGCTATGCCGGGTAGGCATGGGTCTGGGACGCCTTGAGGGTGGCCCAGACCGGGGCGCCCGGGCGGAGGTCGAGTTCGGCCGCGGCGACCGTCGTGAGGTCGGCCAGCAGCGGGAGTTCGCCGGTGAGCTGGGCGCGGATCTGGTCGCCGTGGCTCTCCAGACCCGCGACCTCGCAGCGCCAGAGGTTGCGGGCGCTCACGCCGGTCGGGCGGTCCCGGTGCAGGGTGACGGCGTTCGGCGGGAACGCCACGAAGGCGTCCCCCGACAGGAGTTCGGTGACGGCGACGGACTGACCCGTGTCGAGCCGGACCGTCTGCCCCTCGGCGCGGCCCCGGTAGAGGTTGAGGCCGACCAGCTGGGCGATGTAGTCGGTGCGGGGGCGGCGCGCGATGTCGGCCGGGGCGCCCTCCTGGACGATCTCGCCCCGCTCGATGACGACCAACCGGTCGGCCAGCACCATCGCGTCCAGCGGATCGTGCGTGACGAGAACGGCGACCGCCTCGAACTCGGCCAGGTGGCGCCGGAGTTGGGCGCGGACCTCCAGCCTGGTGCGGGCGTCGAGGGCGGCGAGCGGCTCGTCGAGCAGCAGCAGCCGCGGGCCGGTCGCCAACGCCCTTGCCACGGCGACGCGTTGGGCCTGGCCGCCGGAGAGCCGACGCGGTTTCGCATCGGCGTGTTCGGCGAGGCCCAGACGCTTCAGCCACCCGGCGGCGCGGGCGCGGGCCGCGGCCTTGGAGGCGCCGTGGCAGCGCGGGCCGAACGCCACGTTGTCGAGGGCACTGAGATGCGGGAACAGCAGATAGTCCTGGAAGACCACGCCGACCGGCCGTCGTTCGGGCGGTGTCCGGTCCAACACCGCGCCGTCCAGCCGCAGATGGCCCCCGGAGAGGGGGACGAGCCCGGCGAGGGCGCGCAGTGCGGTGGTCTTG
This sequence comes from Streptomyces sp. NPDC091279, assembly GCF_044757465.1. Classification (NCBI taxonomy): domain Bacteria; kingdom Bacillati; phylum Actinomycetota; class Actinomycetes; order Kitasatosporales; family Streptomycetaceae; genus Streptomyces; species Streptomyces sp. NPDC091279. Next base: position 14,873 of record NZ_JBIVVA010000020.1, read on the forward strand.
CCCGCGCCGTTGGGACCGAGCAGGGCGACGACGTCGCCGGGGGCGGCGGTCAGCGTGAGGTCGAGGCGGAAGTCGCCGCGCGCGACGACGAGATGGGCGTCGAGGCCGACCGCGTCGCCCGGCTCCGGGGTGTGGGTCATGAAGCCGTCATCCAGCGGTCCCGCAACCCCGCGAGCACCGCGATCGACACGGCGAGGAGCACCAGACTGAGCGCGATCGCCGCCTCCGGGTCGCTCTGCATGGCGAGGTACACCGAGAGCGGCATGGTCTGGGTGCGGCCGGGGAAGTTGCCCGCGAAGGTGATCGTCGCCCCGAACTCGCCCAGCGCCCGCGCCCAGGCGAGGACGGCGCCCGCCGCGACGCCCGGCGCGATCAGCGGCAGGGTGACCCGGCGGAACGCGGTGAAGCGGGAGGCGCCCAGGGTGGTGGCCGCCTCCTCGTAGCGGGGGTCGGCGGCGCGCAGGGTGCCCTCGACGCTGATGACCAGGAACGGCATCGCCACGAACGCCTCGGCGATCACGACGCCCGCCGTGGTGAACGGCAGGGTGATGCCGAACCAGGAGTCGAGCCACTGGCCGATGATGCCGTTGCGGCCGAGGGCGAGCAGCAGGGCGACACCGCCGACGACCGGCGGCAGCACCAGCGGCAGCGTCACCAGGGCGCGGACCAGACCCCGGCCGGGGAACTCGGTGCGGGCCAGGACCCAGGCCAGCGGGACGCCGACGACGAGACTCACCGCCGTCGCGGAGGTGGCGCACAGCAGGGACAGGCGCAGCGCCTGCCACACCTGGGTGCTGGTCAGCTGGTCGGGCAGGGTGCTCCAGGGGGCGCGGACCAGCAGCGCGAGCAGCGGCAGCAGCAGGAACGCCAGGCCCAGCACGGCCGGCAGCAGCAGGGGGAGCGGCACGCCCCGGTGGATGCGGAGGGGCCGGTTCCGGCCGCGCCGCGGACCGTCCCGGCGGGGGGCGGTCCGGGCGGCGGACTGGGCCGGTGGGGTCACGGCTTGAGGAACCCGGCCGCGTTCAGGACCTTCTGGCCGTCGGCGGACTCGACCAGGGCGATGAACGCCTTGGCCACGGGGGCGTTCGGGGCGTCCTTCAGGAGGGCGATCGGATAGTCGTTGATGGCGCTGGCGGACTCCGGGAACTCCACGCCCTCGACCTTGTCGCCGGCGGCCTTCACGTCCGTCTTGTAGACGACGGCCGCGTCCGCCTCCTTCAGGACCACCTTGTTGAGCGCGGACTTCACGTCCTGCTCGTAGGAGACCGGGGTCAGCTTCAACTTGCTGGCGGTCAGGGCCTTCTGGGCGGCGGCGCCGCACGGCACCGTCTTGTCGCACAGCACGACCTTGAGGCCCGACCTGGTCAGGTCCTTGAGGGAGGTGATCTTGTCGGGGTTGCCCGGCAGGGTGGCGATCTCCAGCTGGTTGCGGACGAACGTGGTGGGCGTGCCGGCCGCGTCGCCCTTGTCCGTCACGATCGCCATCGTCTTGGTGCTGGCGGCGGCGAAGACGTCGGCGGGGGCACCGCCGGTGATGTTCGCGGCGAGGGTGTCGCTGCCGCCGAAGCTGAAGTGGACCTTGGTGCCCGGGTGTTCCTTCTCGAACTGGTCGGCCAGCGTCTGGAAGCTGCCCTGGAGGGAGGCCGCCGCGAAGACGGTGATGTCGCCGGAGAGCTTCGAGGAGGCGGATGAGGAAGAGGAAGCGGACGGGGTGGCGTCCGCCGTCGTGCCGGAGTCGGAGGAGGAACAGGCGCTCAGGGTGAGCAGCGCGGCGACTCCTGCGCCGGCCACCTGCAACGAACGGCGGGTCCGGCGCGCGGAACGGGTCATCACGGGTCCACTCCCTGGTGTCTCGGTGGGGAGAAGCCGGTGGGGCCGCCCCTGTCCGCCGATCATACTGACGCAGATGCGAGGCGTACGTCTCCTGTCACATCGCATGAGCGGGCGTGATACGGCGGGGCGTTGGCATGTGCGTTCCTACGGAGCCGGTCCGGTGATCGGTCAGACACGGTCGATATGGACATTCGTCGACTTCACCCGGGCCGTCGCCTCCACGCCGACCTCCAGGCCGAGTTCCTCCACGGCCTCGCGGGTGAGCAGGGAGACCAGCCGGTGCGGGCCGGCCTGGATCTCCACCTGGGCGGCGACATCGCCGAGCTTGATGGCGGTGACGATGCCGGGGAAGGCGTTGCGGACCGAGGTGTACGACGTCGGCTCGTCCTCGGCGGCGTTGGCCCGGGCGAGTTCGACGGAGAACGCCGCCAGGTCCCGGCCCTCGATGAGGCGGCGGCCGCTCTCCTCGCGGTGGGTCGGCACGCGGCCCGCGTCGGCCCAGCGGCGGGCGGTGTCGGGGCTCACGCCGAGCAGCCGCGCTGCCTGGCCGATGGTGTAGGACTGCATGCCGCTCACGATAGGCGGGAGCGGCGGCCCGGGCTCGGCGGGGGACCGTCAGCCGGTGTGGACGCGGGGGCGGCGTTTGCGGTCCCGTTCCGCCTCGCGCAGCACCTCGCGGGTGACCGGGGCGACCTCGCCCTGGCCGAAGAGGAGGAAGCGCAGGAAGTTGGCGAACGGATTGCCCTCGGTCCACTCGAAGTACATGTGCGGAATGCAGCCCGTGGAGTCGCGGACGTGCAGCAGCAGGGCGGCCAGGGCGTTGGCGATGGAGGACGACTCCAGGGTCAGCACCCGGTACCGGTCGTGCAGGACCTCGCCGCGCACCGTGACGACGGACTCGAACTCGGAGGGGTCGGCCACCGTCACCTCGACGAACACGAAGTCCTCGCCGGGGATGTCGTTGTCGTTGCGGATCTGCTCCAGCTTCTCCCGGTACTCGGCCGGGTCGCGCTGGTCGGGCTCGTTGGCGATGAACCGGATCTTCCGGCTGGCCATGTCTCTGATGAAACGTTCCGCCATGGGGTCGAGCGTCACGCCGTTCACGCGGAGTTCGAAGGCGCGGGCCAGCCGGGAGAGCAGCGAGACCAGGATGATGCCGGCGATGAAGCAGGCGCCGATCTTCACGCCGTCGGGGCGCTCGATGACGTTCACGACCGTCGTGTAGAGGAAGACCGCGGCGATCACCGCGAAGCCGATGCTCCAACGGCGTTGGCCCGCCTTGCGGGCGGCGATGGTGACGGCGATCGCGGCGGAGCTGATCAGCACCAGGACGCCGGTGGCGTAGGCGCCGCCCTGGGCGTCGACGTCGGCGTTGAAGATCCAGGTGACCAGGAAGGCGACGAGGGTGAAGACGATGACCATCGGGCGGACCGCGCGTGCCCAGTGCGGGGCCATGCCGTAGCGGGGGAGGTAGCGCGGCATCAGGTTGAGCAGTCCGGCCATCGCGGAGGCGCCGGCGAACCAGAGGATGGCGATGGTGGAGATGTCGTAGATCGTGCCGAAGACGCCGCCCAGGTACTCGTGGGCGAGGTAGGCGAGCGCGCGGCCGTTGGCGTCGCCGCCGGACTTGAACTCCTTCTCCGGGATGAGCAGCGTGGTGATGAAGCTGGTGGCGATCAGGAACACGCTCATGATCAGGGCGGCCGTGGTGAGCAGCTTCTTGGTGTCCCGGATGCGGCCGGTGGGCCGTTCCTCGGTCTCGCCCGGGTCGCCCTTGACGTGCGGCATCACGGCGACGCCGGTCTCGAAGCCGGACAGGCCGAGGGCGAGCTTGGGGAAGACGATCAGGGCGACGCCGATCATCGCGAAGGCGTTGCCGTGCTCGGTGGTGAGGGCGCTGGACCAGTCGGTGATCACATGTTCGGCGGTGACGACGTGCCAGAGGCCGACGGCCACGACGACGACGTTCAGCGTGAGGTAGAGGCCGACCAGGGCGGTCGCGACGCCGATGGCCTCCAGGAAGCCCTTGAGGAAGACCGCGCCGAGCAGGGCCACCAGGATCAGGGTGATCAGCATCTGCTTGTCGTGCAGGGCGCTGGTCAGATGCGGGTTCTCGATCAGGTGGGTGGAGGCGTCGGCGGCCGACAGGGTGATCGTGATGAGGAAGTCGGTGGCGGCGAAGCCCAGCAGGGTCAGGACGAACAGCTTGCCCTTCCAGAACGACAGCAGCCGCTCCAGCATCGCGATCGAGCCCTCGCCGTGCGGGCTCTCCTCGGCCACCCGCCGGTACACCGGCAGCGCGCCCGCCAGGGTGACGACGACCAGCACGATCGTCGCGATGGGGGAGAGCAGACCGGCCGCGAGCGCCGCGATGCCCGGCTGGTAGCCGAGGGTCGAGAAGTAGTCGACGCCGGTCAGGCACATCACCCGCCACCAGGGCTGGCCCTTGTGCGGGGGCTCGGCGTGGGGCTGGGTGGCCGGGGTGCCGGTCTTGCCGCCCATCTCGGACAGGCCTTGCAGCATCCAGGTACGCAGACGGCTGGCGGGCGGGGGCTGGGTGGTGGCCATCGGCGTGCTCCTGGTGGGTGGCTCAGCGTGAGGTTCCGGCCATCACGCGGACGGCCGCACCAGCGTAAGCAGAGAGTGACGCGAGGGCCCACAGATGATCAGCTCGGAAGCGTCAAACTTCCGTTAAGACCGGCCTTGTCGGCGTTGCGCGGGCGGTGCGGGGCGGAGTTCGGGGGGCCGGGGCGCGGTTGGGCCGTACGGGGGAGGGGGCTGGGCGTACGGAGCGTCATGGCGTGCGGGGGTGGGGGCGGGAGGTGGTGGGGGTTCCGGTGGCTGGAAACGGTTGATGTGGGGTGCCGGTCTCCGGGACTCGGTCGTGTCGGTGGGGGCGCCGGCTCTCGGGAGCGGTGGCAGTCGGTGGGGGTGCCCGTGCTGGTGCGGGGTGGTGGTCGCTGGGGCGAGGGGTGGCTTCGTAATGTTCGGGTCTGGGGGCGAATGTTTCGGTGGTGGGGGGTGGGGCGGTGCGTGGCCCGGGGATCAATGTCCCGTGACGGTAAGGGAGTTGGCTGCGGATTCGCGGCGTACAAGGGGTTGCCACCGTTTGGGAGGTGTCTCTAGGGTGCGGCAACGACGCATCTTTCCGGATCTTCTCCGAAACTTTCGGTGCCAGTGGGAGGCCGTGGACACGGCCTCCCGTACCCAAGGAGCGCAACATGGGCGACCGGGAACTGTCCCGCCGCGGCTTCCTCTCGGCCTCCGCCGCGGCCGGTCTGGGCATGACGGCACTGAGCGGCTGCGGCGGGGAATCGGACAGCGGCTCCTCGTCGGGGCGGACGACGATCGAGTGGTGGAACATCTCCACCACCGAGCCCGCCAAGAGCGTCTGGGCCCAGCTCGCCAAGAAGTTCGAGACCCAGCACCCCGACGTCACCATCAAGACCGTCCAGCTGGAGAACGACGCCTACAAGGCGAAGATGACCGCGCTCACCGCCTCCGGCAAGCTCCCGGACATCTTCCACACCTGGGGCGGCGGCATCCTCGGACAGCAGGTCGACGCCGGACTCGTCGAGGACCTCACCGACCGGACGGAGCCATGGGCCGGCGACCTGCTGCCGGCCGCCAGACAGCCCTACCTCGTCGACAAGAAGGTGTACGGCATCCCCTTCGACGTCGGCATGGTCGGCTTCTGGTACAACAAGGCCCTCTTCGAACGGGCCGGCATCAGCGAGCCCCCCACCACCTGGGGCCAATTCCTCGAAGCCGTCAGCACGTTGAAGTCCGCCCAGCTCACGCCCCTCGCGCTGGCGGGCAAGGAGAAGTGGCCCGGCATGTACTACTGGGCCTACCTCGCGATGCGCACCGCGGGGATCGCCGCGCTGCAAAGGGCCGCCGCCGACAAGGACTTCAGTGATCCGGGGATCGTGAAGGCCGGCGCCCACCTCAAGGACCTGGTCCAACTCCAGCCGTTCCAGAAGGGGTTCCTCGGCGCCGCCTACTCCACGCCGACCGGGCAGGCCGCGACCGTCGGCAACGGCAAGGCCGCCATGGAACTCATGGGCCAGTGGGCCCCCTCGGTCGAGGCGGACGCGGGAAAGGGGCTCGGCGCCGACCTCGGCTTCTTCCCGTTCCCGGCCGTCGAGGGCGGCAAGGGCGCGCTCACCGAGGTGTTCGGGGGCGGCGGCGGGCACGCGCTGCGCCGGGGCGCCCCGCAGGCGGCCGTCGACTTCCTGAAGTTCTTCGCCTCCGAGACCACCGACCGCCAACTCGTCGAGAAGACCGGCGTACTGCCCGTCGTACCGGCCGCCGAGAGCGCCCTCGAAGACGCCAACACCAAAGCCGTTCAAGCACAGTTGAAGAGCGCCACCGGGTTCCAGCTCTACCTCGACCAGGCGTATCCGCCCGCCGTCGGCCAGGAGGTCAACGACAGCGTGGCCGCGCTCATCGCCGGGTCCATGTCCCCCGAGCAGGTCGCACAGTCGATCACGAAGACCGCGAAGGAAGAGCAGTAACCGGCGATGACCTCCACCTTCCTCCCGGACCGACGGACGGGCCCCGGCACCGCCGCGGAGCCCCCGTCCTCCGGCGCGGCCCCGGGGCGCAGACGGCGGCGCCTGCTGAACCTGCTCACCGCGGTCGGCTTCCAACTCCCCGCCCTGGTGCTCTTCATCGGCCTGGTCCTGCTGCCGATGCTGTTCGCGCTGTACGCGTCCTTCTTCCGCTGGGGCGGCTTCGGGATGCCGACCGACTACTCCGGCACCGACAACTTCACCCGGCTCTTCCAAGACCCCGTGTTCCTGGGCGACTTGGGGCGCTGTCTGGTCCTGGTGGCCCTCTCGCTCGCGCTGCAACTGCCGTTCGCGCTCGGTATCGCGGTGCTGCTCAACCAGAAGCTGCGCGGCCGGGCCGTCTACCGGATGCTGTTCTTCGCGCCCTATGTGCTCTCCGAGGCGATCACCGGCGTCCTGTTCAGCATGGTCTTCGCGCCGGGCGACGGGCTCGCCGACCATGTCCTGGGCGCGGTCGGCCTCGACGGGCTCGGCGGGGAGTGGTTCGCCGGCCCCTCGACCGTGATGGCGACCCTGTTCCTCGTCATGACGTGGAAGTACTTCGGCTTCCACATGATGCTCTACCTGGCCGGACTCCAGTCCGTCCCGGCCGAGTTGACCGAGGCCGCGCTGATCGACGGCGCCGGACCCTGGCAGCGGTTCCGCAATGTCACCCTGCCGCTGCTCGCGCCCACGCTGCGCATCAGCGTCTTCCTGTCGGTGATCGGCTCCATCCAGCTCTTCGACCTGGTGTGGGTGGTCACCCAGGGCGGCCCCGACCACCACTCGGAGACCCTCGCCGTGACGATGTTCCAGTACGGCTTCAAGCGCTACCAGGTCGGCTACGCCAGCGCCATCAGCGTCGTCATGTTCGGCATCTGCCTGGTCTTCTCCCTCGCCTACCAGCGGTTCGTGCTCCGCCGCGACCTCGAAGGCGCCACCACCACCATGAGGGGAGGCGGCGCGTGAGCCCGCGCAGGCCCGCCCGGGCCCTGACGCTCCACGGGGTCCTGGTCGTCATCGGCGCCGTGATGGCCGTTCCGCTGCTGTACGCGGTGCTGTCCGGCTTCAAGTCCACCGACCAACTCTCCCGCAACCCCGTCGGGTTGCCCGCGCCCTGGGTGATCGGCAACTACACCGGCATCCTCGGCTCCGGGGACTTCTGGCGGCTGGTCGGCAACAGCACGCTGATCGCGGTGGCGACGACGGTGCTGGTGGTCGCCCTCTCCGCGCTCGCCGCGTTCTCCTTCGCGCGGTTCGCCTTCCGGGGCCGCGAGGTGCTGTTCACCGTGTTCACGATGGGGCTGATGTTCCCGTTCGCGGTGGCCGCGCTGCCGTTGTTCCTGCTGCTGCGCTCGCTCGGCCTGCTGGACAACCCGCTGGGGGTGATCCTGCCGCAGGCCGCGTTCGGGCTGCCGATGACCATCATCATCCTGCGCGGCTTCTTCCGGCAGATCCCCGGCGAGCTGGAGGAGGCCGCCACGCTCGACGGGTGCGGCCCGTTCGGGTTCTTCTGGCGGGTGCTGCTGCCGATGGCCCGCCCCGCGCTCGGCACGGTGTCGGTGCTCGCGGTCGTCACCAGCTGGAACAACTTCTTCCTGCCGCTGCTGGTGTTCACCGACAGCACCTGGTGGACGCTGCCGATCGGCGTCCAGCAGTTCCAGGGCCAGTACGCGGCGGACTACGCCCGCGTCTTCGCCTACCTCGTCCTCGCCATGGCCCCGGCGCTGGCCTTCTACGCCGTCGCCGAACGGCAGTTGGTCGGCGGCCTCACCGCGGGGGCCACCAAGGGGTGACGGCCGGGCACGCGGGTCACGCCGGGCGGGCGGGGGGCGCGGTGCTGGCGCGGCGGACCAACTCCGTGCCCAGCTCCACCCGGGGTGAGTCGGGGCGTTCGTCGCGGGCCAGCCGCAGCACCGTGCGGACCGCCAACGTGCCCATCTCCGCGAGGGGTTGGCGGACCGTGGTGAGCGGCGGCGAGGACCAGCGCACTTCCGGAAGGTCGTCGAAACCCACCACGCTCAGGTCCTGCGGCACCCGCAGCCCGCGCCGGCGCAGCGCCTCGATCGCGCCCAACGCCATCTGGTCGCTGGCCGCGAACACCGCCGTCGGCGGCCGCTCCAGCTCCAACAGGGCGCCGCACGCGGTGAATCCGGACTCCGGGTGGAAGTCGCCGGGGACGACGAGGTCGGCGTCGACGGCGATCCCGGCGCCCTCCAGGGCCGCACGGTAACCGTCGTACCGGGCACGGGAGCACAGCAGCCGGGCGGGGCCCGCGATCAGGCCGATCCGCCGGTGACCGAGGTCCAGCAGATGCTGGGTGGCCGCCATGCCGCCCGCCCAGTTGGCGGCGCCGATGGTCGGCACGTCCAGCCCGGGCGAGCCCGCCGGGTCGACGACGACCAGGGGGACGCCGAGCGCGCGCAACTCCTCGTGCACCACCGGCTCCAGGGCCGAGGTGACCAGGACGACGCCGTCCGAGGCGCGCGAGCGCAGGTTGCGCATCCACTCCCGCGCGGCACCGGAACGCCCGTGCAGGGCCGACACCACCGTGCCCACCCCGGCCGCGTGCGCCGCCTCCTCCACACCCCGGATGATCTCCACGGCCCAGGGGCTGTCGAGGTCGTCGAAGACCAGGTCGAGCAGGGCGGCGCGGGTGCGGGAGGCGCTGGGGCGTCTGCGGTAGCCGTGGCGCAGCAGCAGGTCCTCGACCCGGGCGCGGGTGCTGGGGGAGACGTCCGACCTGCCGTTGACCACCCGGGACACGGTCGGCACGGACACCCCGGCCGCGCGGGCGATCTCCGTGATCGTGACCCTGCCCCGGGCGTCGGCGCCCTGACCGGCGTCCGCCGCGTGTGCTGCCACGTCCCCCACCTCCGTCGACGGTTCCCGCCGCGTGCCGTGCGGGGCGGGCGGCGAAACTTCCAGGATTCTTCCGGAAACACGCAGACTAGGGGAGTACGGGGGAGGAGTGATCACCGGGGCCGGCGGAGTGCGGGGGCGGGGCTACGGTCGGTGAACGGCGCCGGACGTGCGTCGGGGCCGGCTCGCGAGTCTCCGCGACCGGCCCCTCAAGTACCCCGGGCGGTGCGCCTGCCGCCCGGTGCCGCTCAGACGGCGGCGGTGATCCTGTCGGCGTCGACCGGTCGGTGCGGGCCGATGACACGGCCGTCGGGCAGCAGTTCACCGGTGTCCTCGAAGAGCAGGACGCCGTTGCACAGCAGGCTCCAACCCTGCTCCGGGTGGTGGGCCAGGAGCCGGGCCGACTCGCGGTCGGCGGAGGCTGCGGTGGAACACGGAGGCTGGTGCTGGCACATGGCAGGGATCTTTCGCTGTGTCGTCGTATGGGCGTGGGCAGTTGCGTCTGTGGTGTCTTTCCCGCGGCGAGTGTGTTCGTTCATTGCCGCCCCCCGTGGTGATGAGTCGGTCGAACCCAGTGTTGCCCCACGGACGTCGTTCCGCAGGGATTTCGCGGCACCGCTTCTCATAGTTGATGACGCATCACCCGCGTGGACGGTTCAGCTCGGTGGCACTGTCCCTTCGGATGGTTCCCGCTGGTCTTTTGGGGCTAGTCCATCCAGGTCACGGACAGGAAAAAGGCTCGTACGAGCAAGAAAATGCTCGTACGAGCGCAACGGCTCCGAGGGGTACGGGAGATCAGGCGGGCGAACCCAACAGCGGCGCCGGGGTGGCCCGGTGGGTCAGCACCGGCAGCAACTCGGCGACCCGGTGCGGACGGTGGGCCGCGATACCGGGCGGCGCCGGCGCGAGCGGGACCAGCAGGTCGGTGGCGGCGGGGTGGCCGTCGGCGCCGTCCGCCGCGACGTCGCCGTGCAGCCACAGGGTGAGCATGTAGAGCCGTGGCACCGACAACAGCCTTGGCTGGTAAGGCTGTTGGAGCAGCTCGGCCTGGCGCAGGGCCAGCTCGGTCGAGGTGATGTAGGGGCCCTCGAAGAAGTGCGAGAAGGCCCAGCCGTCGGGGGTCAGCCGGGTTTCGGCGGCGGCCACCGCACGGTCCCCGCAGCGGATCAGGAAGCGCCAGCCCGCCAGCCGGGTGGCGAACGGTCCCGCCGGGGTCGTCTCGTCCAACACATGGACGGGCAGCGGGAGTTCGGCTGCGGCGGGGCCCTTGGCGCGCAGCAGGGCGGGGGTGCGGGCCTCGTGGACGGCGGTGGGTGAGGCCAGGGCGGTGACAACGGTGCGCAGTGCGGGCGCGGGAGCCGGGGGGACATGCAGCGGCATGGTGGGTCGCCTCTCATTCGACAGGCACGGTGGCGCGAGGGCGGGGCGGACGACGCTGTCTGCTCACGAAGGTCAGAGGCGGGGCCACGGCCCGGGACGAGGAGGGTGGGTGAGGCATGCCGCACGTCAACCTCGACGGCAGGTTCCGGTACCGGGGTCGCCAACTCTCTGCCTTGCCCGCGAGTTTATACGACAAGTGTTCAGGCGGGGTTTCGGCTAGCCGCTTTCGGTGTACCCGGCAAGGTCGCAATCGGTCGGCGTTCTGCGGCGAAAGTCCCGTTTCCGATCCGATGGTGCGCGGGTGACCTCGGGAAAGGTCCGGCCAGCGGTCGGCCCATTCTCATCGTCGTTTTTCACGAGGGATCGAGTACCGGAACCGGTCACCTCTCCATGCCCCGTGAATGTGCCACTGGTCACACATCGTCAGGGTAGTCGGTGACGTGGCCGATCGGACACGTTATCGATCGGCTCGACTGGGCATCATCCACCGTGACCCAGGAGGCCGGCGGTCCTGATCGTCAAGGATCGCCCTTGTGAGGAGGGACCCCATATGGGGGAGAAGGTCGTGGCGGGTCGGTTCGACCTGTCCGATCGGCAGCACTACCGCGACAAGCTCCGGCGGTGTCTGTCGGGGCTGGAGCTGCTGCTGGAGCGCAAGCGGTTCGACCGGCCCAAGAACCTCATGGGTCTGGAGATCGAATTGAATCTCGCCGGCCCGGACGGGATGCCCAGAATGCTCAACGGGCAGGTCTTGGAACGCATCGCGAGCCGTGATTTCCAAACAGAACTCGCCATGTTCAATCTGGAAGTCAACATTGCGCCACACACGTTGGGAGGCCGGGTATTCGACCGGCTCGCCGAAGAACTCCGCACCTCGCTCGCGTATGCCCACCGAAAAGCCGGAGAAGTCGACGCGGGAATCGTGATGATCGGTATTCTTCCGACGCTCGAACGCGACGATCTGGTCTCTTCGAACCTTTCCGACGTCGACCGCTACACCCTGCTCAACGATCAGATAGTGGCCGCCCGCGGCGAGGACTTCCTGCTCGACATCGACGGCATCGAACGCCTCACCTGCACCTCCAAGTCCATCGTGCCGGAGGCCGCCTGCACCTCCGTGCAACTGCATCTCCAGGTCACCCCGGACCGGTTCGCCGACGTGTGGAACGCCGCCCAGGCCGTCACCGCCGCGCAGATAGCCGTCGGCGCCAACTCGCCGTTCCTCTTCGGGCGTGAGCTGTGGCGGGAATCCAGGCCGCCGCTGTTCCAGCAGTCCACCGACACCCGCCCGCCCGAACTCCAGTCCCAGGGCGTACGCCCGCGCACCTGGTTCGGGGAACGCTGGATCACCTCCGCGCACGACCTCTTCGAGGAGAACCTCCGCTACTTCCCCGCCCTCCTGCCGATCTGCGACGACGAGGAACCCCTGGACGTGGTCGCGGCCGGCGGCGTCCCCAGCCTCGCCGAACTCGTCCTGCACAACGGCACCGTGTACCGCTGGAACCGCCCCGTCTACGGCGTCGCCGACGGCGTCCCGCACCTGCGCGTGGAGAACCGCGTGCTGCCCGCCGGGCCCACCGTCACGGACGTCGTCGCCAACGCGGCCTTCTACTACGGGCTGGTCCGCGCCCTCGCCGAGGAGACCCGGCCGGTGTGGACCCGGCTGCCGTTCGAGGCCGCCGCCGCCAACTTCGACGCCGCCTGCCGGTACGGCATCGACGCCCAGCTCACCTGGCCACGGCGCGGCCGCTACGGTTCCACCGCGCAGGTCGACGCCGTCACCCTGGTCCGCGACGAGCTGTTGCCGCTGGCCGAGACCGGGCTCGCCGCGTGGGGCGTCGAACGCGCCGACCGCGACCTGTATCTCGGGGTCATCGAGGAGCGCTGCCGACGCCGGGTCAACGGCGCGACCTGGCAGGCGGCGACCTTCCACCGGGCGCTGGAGGCCGGGCTCCCGCGCGATGCCGCGCTGGCCGCCACCACCCGCCGTTACAGCGAGCTGATGCACCTGGGCGAACCCGTGCACACCTGGCCGGTCGGCCTCCCGACACCGGTCCCCACGGGGTGAGGGCGCCGATTTCGGTGAGGTGAGTGCCGGTTCTGGCGGGTGAACGGTGGTCGGGCTCGGGCGCGCTGGTTGCGCGCCGGGCGCTCCGGCCGCCGTTCGCCCGCTGCCGTGCGGGGGGTCGCCCGCGTCTGTCCCGGACCGATCGGGCAAGCTGTGACGTCCCATGACGTGACTGGAGGCAGGCGTGCAGGCAGAGGCGGGCGCGGTGGCCGGATCTCTTCCACCCGAGCGGCCCTCGCGGCGGTTCCTCCGTGACGAGACGCTGCTCGTCCTCGGGCTCTCGCTCGGCGCGAGCGGGGTGTCCGCCCTGATCAGCTTTGTCGGCTCGGTCACCAAGCCGGGCGGCCTCAAGGACCAGGCGGCCACGCTCAACGCGTCCGCCGCGCCCGGTCGGCCCTGGCTCGATCTCGCCTGGCAGCTCTTCGGGATCGCCACCGCGCTGGTGCCCGTCGCGCTCGTCGCCCACCTTCTGCTGCGCGAGGGCGCGAGCCTGCGCACCCTCGGCTTCGACCGCACCCGGCCCTGGTTCGACCTCGGGCGCGGGGCCGGGGTCGCGGCCGTGATCGGCAGTACCGGCATCGCGTTCTACCTCGCCGCCCGGGGCCTCGGCTTCAACCTCACCGTCGTGCCCGAAGCACTGCCCGACGTGTGGTGGAAGTACCCGGTACTGGTGCTGTCCGCGCTCCAGAACGCGATCCTCGAAGAGGTCATCGTCGTCGGCTATCTGCTGCGCAGGCTGGGGCAGTTGGGGTGGACGGCGGGGACGGCGCTGGTCGCGAGTGCGGTGCTGCGGGGTTCGTATCACCTGTACCAGGGGATCGGCGGGTTCATCGGGAACCTGGTGATGGGGCTGGTGTTCGTCTGTCTCTACCGGCGGTGGGGGCGGGTGGGGCCGCTGGTGGTGGCCCACTCACTCTTGGACATCGGGGCGTTCGTCGGGTACGCGCTGCTCGCGGGCAAGGTGGGCTGGCTGCCTACGGCTTGAGGCGGGGCTTGCCGAACGGGGGCTTGTCGGGCCGCAGTTGACCGGTCTGCGGCTGTCCGGCCTGCCGTTCGTCGGCTTGCGGTTGGCCGGCCCGCGGCTTGCCGGTCCGTGGTGCGCCGGTCCGTGGTGCGCCGGTCCCGCGGGGTTCCGGTCCGCGGCCGGTCACACGAGGAGTTCTCCGTCGACGACGGTGATCGCGTGTCCCTTCAACAGGGTGCGGTCGCCCAGGAGTTGGGTGCCGACCAGGCCGGTGCGGCGGGAGGCCTGCAAGCCCGTGAGCGCGGCGCGGCCGAGGCGGGCGGACCAGTAGGGCGCGAGTGCGGTGTGGGCGCTGCCGGTGACCGGGTCCTCGTCGATGCCGGAGTTCGGGAAGAAGCACCGGGAGACGAAGTCGTAGCCCCGGGACGGGTCCTGGGCGCGGGCGGTGGCGATCACGCCTCGGGTGGAGGCGGCGGCCAGTGCCCGGTGGTCCGGGGTGAGGTCGCGGACCGTCTTCTCGTCGGCGAGTTCGATGAGCAGCTCGCCCACGAGGGGGCCGGTGTCGAAGGTCGCGACCGGCTCGGCGCCCAGTGCCTCCGCGACGCCGGGTGGGGCCTCGTCCCGCGTGAGCGGTGCGGTCGGGAAGTCCAGGATGATCGAGCCGTCGCCCTGCGGGGTCGCGATCAGGATGCCGCTGCGGGTGGCGAAGCGGACGTTGCCCTGGTGGGTGGCGGTGGTGTGCAGGACGTGGGCAGTGGCGAGGGTGGCGTGGCCGCACTGGGGCACTTCCGTGGTGGGCGTGAACCAACGTAGGGCCCAGTCGGCGGCGCCCTCGCCCCGGCCGGCGCCCTCGCCCCGGAGGGGGTGGGCGAATGCCGTTTCGGCGTGGTTCAGCTCCGTGGCGATCTGTTGGAGGCGGGAGTCTGGGGGGAAGGTGTCCAGGAGGACTACGCCTGCGGGGTTGCCCTTGAAGGGGTGGGGAGTGAAGGCGTCTACGACTCGGATGCGCATGTGGGGACGGTAGGGGGTGAGCTTGGTGGTCGGCCAAGGCCAATCGGGTTTGGGTGGACTGGGGTGGGTGGTCACGTGCGGCGCCATGGGGGCTGGTCGCGCAGTTCCTCGCGCCCCTGGGGGGGGTGGGGGTAAGTCGTTGTTTGTTGGGTGACGGTAGGTACGGTCTCGCTCGCGTTCTTGTCCTGGAGGGACGGTCATGAAGGTCGCCGAAGCTGTGGGGCGGGCGCTCGTCTCCGCCGGGATCGGCCAGGTGTTCGGCGTGGTCGGGTCGGGCAACTTCCACCTGACCAACGCCATGGTCGCGGCCGGCGCCCGCTTCGTCGCCGCCCGGCACGAGGGCGGGGCGGCCACCATGGCCGACGCGTACGCCCGGGTCAGCGGTGCGCCGACCGCCCTCAGCGTCCACCAGGGACCCGGCCTCACCAACGCCCTCACCGGCATCACCGAGGCCGCCAAGAGCCGCACCCCGCTGCTCGTCCTGGCCGCCGAGGCGACCGGGCCGCACTCCAACTTCCGTGTCGACCAAGCCGTGTTGGCGCATGCCGTCGGTGCCGTCACCGCGCGCGTGACGACGGCGCACGACGCCGTGGAGCAGGCCCTCGCCGCACTGCACCGGGCCCACCGCGAACGCCGTACCGTCCTGCTCAACCTCCCTCTGGACGTACAGGCGTTGGAGGTGCCGGAGGGGGTGCGCGCTGCCGTGCGCGAGCCGTCCGGGCCGGTTGCCGTCGAGCCGCCAGCAGGCCAAGTGGGCGAACTGGCAAGGGTGTTGGACGCGTCCCGGCGGCCGGTGTTCCTCGCCGGGCGCGGTGCGCGGACGCCCGCCGCCCGGGACGCCCTCGCCGAACTCGCCGACCACTGCGGCGCGTTGCTCGCCACCTCGGCGGTCGCGCGCGGACTGTTCCAGGGCGACGACTGGTCGCTCGACGTCTGCGGCGGCTTCACCTCCCCGCTCGCCGCCGAACTGATCACCGGCGCCGACCTCGTCGTCGGCTGGGGCTGCGCCGTGAACATGTGGACCACCCGGCACGGCCACCTGATCGGCCCCGGCGCGACCGTCGCGCAGATCGACGACGACCCCACGGCGCTCGGCGCGCACCGGGCCGTCGACCTCGGTGTCACCGGGGACGTGGAACTGACCGCGCGCCGGGTGCTGGCGGCGTGCGGGCCACGGCGTGCGGGGTACCGGAGCCCGCAGCTCGCGGCCGACCTCGCCGCCCGGGTGCGCTGGCGGGACGTGCCCTACGACGACGAGAGCACCGGGGACCGCATCGACCCGCGCACGTTGAGCGCCGCCCTCGACGACCTCCTCCCGGCGGAACGGGTGATCGGCGTCGACTCCGGGAACTTCATGGGCTATCCGACCGCCTACCTCTCGGTGCCGGACCAGGACGGATTCTGCTTCACGCAGGCTTACCAGTCGATCGGCCTCGGGCTCGCGACGGCGATCGGAGCGGCGCTGGCCCGGCCGGACCGGGTGCCCGTGGCGGTGCTCGGCGACGGGGGTGCGCTGATGAGCGCGGTGGAACTGGACACGGTGCGCAGACTGGGGCTGCCGATGGTCGTCGTGGTCTACAACGACGACGGGTACGGGGCCGAGGTGCATCACTTCGGGCCCGACGGGTTCCCGCTGGACACGGTGACCTTTCCGGACACGGACATCGCGGCCGTGGCCCGGGGGTACGGCTTCGACGCGGTGACCGTGCGGACGCCGGGGGACCTCGACGCCGTTGCCGCGTGGGTGGCGGGGGCGAGGTCGGCGCCGTTGCTGATCGACGCGAAGGTGACGCGGGAGCACGGGGCGTGGTGGCTGGAGGAGGCGTTCCGGGGGCACTAACGGCAGTGCCGGTGACCCCGGGTCCCACTGGTCCAGGGGCGAGTGCCGGTGGCGTGCGAAAGGGCCGGCTCGACGGTGATCTCGTCGGGCCGGCCCCTTTCTCCGCCGTTCACCTCGAAGCCGTTCGGCCCCAACTGCCTGGAACGGCCGGGTGGTTCGGGCTGTGGGCGGTCAGTCCGTGCCGGACTCCATCGCGGCGCGGTCGAGGAGCGCGTCCTCGTCGGAGGACTCGCCGCGCGAGGCGATCGCCTCGGCGCCGCCCTCCGGCATGCTGCCGATCAGACCGGTCGCGGCGGCCTGCGCGGCGCCGATCGAGGGGCTGCCGCCGCCGATCAGACCGAGGCTCGCGTACTGCTCCAGCTTGGCGCGGGAGTCGGCGATGTCGAGGTTGCGCATGGTGAGCTGGCCGATCCGGTCCACCGGGCCGAACGCCGAGTCCTCGGTGCGCTCCATCGACAGCTTGTCCGGGTGGTAGCTGAACGCCGGGCCCGTGGTGTCGAGGACCGAGTAGTCCTCGCCGCGCCGCAGCCGCAGGGTCACCTCACCGGTGACGGCGGTGCCGACCCAGCGCTGGAGGGACTCGCGGATCATCAGGGCCTGCGGGTCCAGCCAGCGGCCCTCGTACATCAGGCGGCCCAGGCGACGGCCTTCGTTGTGGTACTGGGCGAGGGTGTCCTCGTTGTGGATGGCGTTGACGAGGCGCTCGTACGCGGCGTGCAGCAGGGCCATGCCCGGGGCCTCGTAGATGCCGCGGCTCTTGGCCTCGATGATGCGGTTCTCGATCTGGTCGGACATGCCCAGGCCGTGCCGGCCGCCGATCGCGTTGGCCTCCATCACCAGGTCGACGGCGGAGGCGAACTCCTTGCCGTTGATCGTCACCGGGCGACCCTGGTCGAAGCCGACGGTGACGTCCTCGGCGGCGATCTCGATCGACGGGTCCCAGAAGCGGACGCCCATGATCGGGTCGACGGTCTCGACGCCGGTGTCCAGGTGCTCCAGGGTCTTCGCCTCGTGGGTGGCGCCCCAGATGTTGGCGTCGGTGGAGTACGCCTTCTCCGTGCTGTCGCGGTAGGGCAGCCCGTGGGCGACCAGCCACTCGGACATCTCCTTGCGGCCGCCCAGCTCGGTCACGAAGTCCGCGTCCAGCCAGGGCTTGTAGATCCGCAGGTGCGGGTTGGCGAGCAGACCGTAACGGTAGAACCGCTCGATGTCGTTGCCCTTGAACGTCGAACCGTCGCCCCAGATCTGGACGTTGTCCTCCAGCATCGCCCGGACCAGGAGCGTGCCGGTGACGGCGCGGCCCAGCGGGGTGGTGTTGAAGTACGCCCGCCCGCCCGAACGGATGTGGAACGCGCCGCAGGTGAGCGCGGCCAGGCCCTCCTCGACCAGCGCGGCACGGCAGTCGACCAGACGCGCGATCTCGGCGCCGTAGGTGTGCGCACGGCCGGGCACCGACGCGATGTCGGGCTCGTCGTACTGGCCGATGTCGGCGGTGTAGGTGCACGGGACGGCGCCCTTGTCGCGCATCCACGCGACCGCGACAGAGGTGTCGAGGCCGCCCGAGAAGGCGATACCGACGCGCTCGCCGGTGGGCAGGGAGGTGAGGACCTTGGACATAGGAAGAGTATGCATCACGACGCATGGTCATGCAAAGGGGGGTCGGGTCTCCGGTTTCGAGGGATTGCCAGGCGAGCTGTTCCGATATATCGTTGAGGCATCGCGATTGATCAACGACTGGATGGAGTGATGGCGATGCGTTCCCACGGTTTCGAACATGGACACGGTGGACCCGGCTCTCGTGGCCGGGGTGGTTTTGAGGGGCGGCGGGGTGCCTTCGGGCCGTTCGGCCCGGGTGGTCCGGGTGGGCCCGGTGGGCCTGGCTCCGGCTTCGGGTTCGGGGGGCCCGGCCCCTGGGGGCCCAGGGGCAGGGGAGGTCCGCGGGGGCGGGCGCGGCGCGGTGATGTGCGCGCGTCGATCCTGGCGCTGCTCAAGGACCGGTCCATGCACGGCTACGAGATGATCCAGGAGATCGCCGAACGCAGCGGCGGGGCGTGGAAGCCCAGCCCCGGTTCGGTGTACCCCACCCTCCAACTGCTGGAGGACGAGGGGCTGATCACCAGTGAGAGCGAGGGCGGCAAGAAGCTGTTCGCACTCACCGAACCCGGTCGCACCGCGGCCGACGAGGGCCCGGACGCGCCCTGGGAGGAAGCCTCCCGCGGCGTCGACTGGGAGGCGCTCGGCGAGGTGCGGCAGGCCGGCTTCGGTCTGATGGAGGCCTTCGGCCAGGTCTGGAAGACCGGCACCAAGGAGCAGCGCGAGAAGGCGCTGGCGGTCATCAACGACACCCGCAAGAAGCTGTACCTGATCCTCGCCGACGAGGACTGACGGACGGCTGAACGGCGGTCCCGTCGCCCGGCGCGTGCGGTCACCCGGTGACCTCGTCGCCGTACGGGCGGCGGGTCCGGCGTCGTGACAGAGGCGCCCTGCGGAGCAGATCCGTGGGGCGCCTCTGTGTGCGCGGGGCGTCAGGTCGCCCGGTCTGCCGGTTCCAGTTCCCCGGCCGACGGATCGATCGTCGGGACGTGCGGAGGCCGCCTGGGGCCCTTTCCGGAGACTCGGGGGAGGCGTGTCTGATCTCATCCGTGAGGAGGAGATTTCGGGCGTCGGGCTCCACTTCTCGCGGGACGTGAAGATGGGCCGCTCCGCCGATGACCGGAACACGTGGGGCTGATGAGGTGGGACCTGTGCACGCCCCGACACCTCGGCCGGCGGTCGGTGATCCGAACGCCGCACCGACCACCGCACCGAACACCGCACCGGACATCGACGACGATGCCGGGACCGGCGCCGAACTGGCGGCGGTGGTCTTCGGCGCCCGCCGCCGCGCGGTCCGGGACGGGGACCGGCAGATCGACACCGCCCATCTGCTGCACTCGCTCCTGGAGGACGACCCCGAGGCCCGGGCCGTCCTCGACGACGGGGCCGAGAGCGCCCGGCTGCTCGGTTACCTCGTGCAGCGCAGCATCGGGTACGGGCTGCGCTGGCAGGGCACCGTCGAGGACTCCGGCGCGATTCCCGTGGACGCGGTGTCCGGGGCGACGCCCGTGGTGAGCGACTCCGACGCGCTCTCGCCGTTGGCCGCCGCCGCGATGGGATACGCCGGTGAGCGTGCCGCCGAAGGCGGGGAACCGGCCCGGGGGCTCCATCTGTTCGCCGCGCTCGTCATGGACCCCGACGCGCGGGCCGTCGAGGTGCTGCGCCGCGCCGGGCTCGACCGCCACGAGGTCCTCGCCCGGGTCGAGAAACTGCTGGCGCCATCGGTGCCGGGCGCCGGGTGGGAACGTTCCACCGACTGTCACGCCGAGTGCTCCACCGAGTGCTCCGCCGACTGAGGTGACGGCCGCGCGGTCCACCGGTCGAGACAGGTGTCAACGAGGGTGACGCTCATGTCGTCGCCTGTCATCATGTGCCGGTGCACACCTCAGCCAGTGATCAGCGCCGTTCCGGCAAGGGCGTCGGGCTCGGCCTCGCCGTCCTGTCCGCCCTCGCCTTCGGAGGTTCCGGCGTCGCCGCCAAGCCGTTGATCGAGGCGGGGCTCGACCCGTTGCACGTGGTGTGGCTGCGGGTCACCGGCGCCGCCCTGGTGATGCTGCCGGTCGCCGTGCGCCACCGCTCCCTGCCCCGCCGTCGGCCCGCGCTGCTCGCCGGGTTCGGGCTGCTGGCGGTGGCCGGTGTGCAGGCCTGCTACTTCGCCGCGCTCTCCCGGATTCCGGTCGGTGTCGCGCTGCTCGTCGAGTATCTGGCGCCCGCGCTGGTCCTGGCGTGGGTGCGGTTCGTGCAGCGCCGGCCGGTGACGCGGGCCGCCGCGCTCGGTGTGGTCCTCGCGGTCGGCGGCCTCGCCTGTGTCGTCGAGGTCTGGTCGGGGCTGAGCTTCGACGCCGTCGGGCTGGCCCTCGCGCTTGCCGCCGCCTGCTGCCAGGTCGGCTACTTCGTCCTGTCCGACCAGGGCAGCGACGCCGGCGACGACGCCCCCGACCCGCTCGGGGTGATCGCGTACGGCCTGCTGGTCGGCGCCCTCGTACTCACCGTCGTCGCCCGCCCCTGGACGATGGACTGGACGGTGCTGACCGGCACCGCCGACCTGAACGGCACCCACGTCCCGGCCGGGTTCCTGCTGGCCTGGATCGTCCTGATCGCCACCGTCGTCGCGTACGTCACCGGGGTGCTGTCGGTGCGACGGCTCTCACCGCAGGTCGCCACCGTCGTCGCGTGCCTCGAAGCGGTCGTCGCGACGGGGCTGGCCTGGGTGCTGCTCGGCGAGCACCTCTCCCTGCCCCAACTCGTGGGCGGGGCCGTGGTGTTGGTCGGCGCGTTCATCGCCCAGTCCTCGGCCCCGGTCGACCGGGCGGCGGGGCCGGTGGCCAGGGGCGGTCCGGAGAGTGAGCTGTCGGCGCGGGGAACGGCCGTTTAGGGGGCGGGAGTTGGGGGCCGGCCGGGGTGGAGCCCGGGTCGGGCGGTCGGGGGTGGAGCCCGGGCCGGGTGGTCGGGGGTGGAGCCTAGGTCGGGTGGTCGGGGGTGGAGCCTGGGCCCGTTTGCTTCGGGGGTGTGGCCCAGGTCCGGCTGGGGTGGCTGGGGGCGGGTCAGCGTTGTGGTGGCCATGTGCCGCGTCGGCGTAGCTGGTGTTCCCTGGCGGCCGCGTCGCCGGGGGTGTTCCGGGTCGCGAGCCCGGCCGCGATCTGGTCCTGGACCTCCTCCGGCTTGTGCGACGCGTACTTGAACTTCGCCCGGACGCCGGTGACGTCGAGGCGCAGGCCACGGATGCCGGAGAGCATTCTGCCGAACGGTTCCTCGCCGACCGCCGTCGGCGCCGAGACGCCCTCGCGCTGGAAGCGGCTCAACTGGCGGTTGAGCAGCTCCGCCTTGGCCTCCGGATCGTCCACCACATGGGCCAGGCACCGGAGTTGGACGGCCGTGTAGAAGCTGGTCGGGACGCTGTGCTCGGGCGGGGTGTCCGGCGGGGCCTGCCAGGGGCCGGGGACGAACACATAGTCGTCGACCACGCTCAACAGCACCTCGGGACGCGCCTCCAGATCCGCCCACAGCGGGTTCGGGCGGGCCAGGTGGGTGAGGACCTCGCCGCGCCCGGCGTCGTAGGCGAAGTGCAGGGGCTGGACGTGAGGGGGTTCGCCGGGTGGGCCGTTGACCGCGAGCTGCCCGAAGTCGTGGGCGCCGAGCCAGAGTTGCCACTCGGCGTCGTCGCGCGGGGCGTCCCAGGGGTGGATCAGCATCACGACGCCTTGAGGTAGTCGGGGAGTCGGGTGCCGGGGGCCAGGTCGGCGTCGGCCACGGGGGTGGCGTAGCCGGTGCGCAGAGGGACCAGACCGGCCCAGTGGGGGAGGGCGAGATCCTCGGGATCGTCGTTCACCCCACCCGTGCGGAGCTTGGCGGAGACCTCGTCGAGATCGAGGCGGATGACGGCGGTGGCGGCCAGCTCCTTCCGGTTCGCGGGCCGCGAGTCGGCCGCCCGGCCCGGCACGACGTGGTCGACCAGCGCGTCGAGGGCGGCCCGCTTCTCCTCCGGGTCGCACACGTCGTACGCGATGCCGTGCACCACCACCGAGCGGTAGTTGATCGAGTGGTGGAACGCGGAGCGGGCCAGGACCAGCGCGTCCACGTGCGTCACCGTCAGACACACCGCGAGCCCCGGATCGGCCTGCCCGGTCATCCGCAGCGGGCGCGAACCCGTCGAACCGTGCACGTAGAGCCGTTCGCCGACCCGGGCGTACAGCGTCGGCAGCACGACCGGCGCGCCGTCGCGCACGAAGCCGAGGTGGCCGACGTAGCCCTCGTCGAGTATCGAGTGCACCACTTCCCTGTCGTACGACGCCCGGTTCGCGGAACGGGTGGGAACGGTGCGGTCGGTCGGCGTGTAGGCGTCGGCGGGCGCTGACGTCGGCGTCCCCTGGGGCATGACTGTCTCCCTCGTCGTGCGGTGCGGCTTGCGTCCGGCATTGCACTAGTGCAGAATGTGGTTTGTGCTAGAAGGATATCGGATCGAAGGTCGTCGTGCAGCTGACATCGCTGCCGACGTCGAGCGCGCGGTGGGCGCCGGGGCCCTGGAACCCGGCCAACTGCTGCCACCCATGCGGGAGTTGGCCGCAGAGCTGGGCGTGAATCCGAATACGGTCGCGTCCGCATACCGGACTCTGCGGGAGCGCGGGGTCATCGAGACGGACGGGCGGCGCGGCAGCAGGGTGCGGGCCAAGCCGGCCACCACCGGGCGCGAGTACGTGCGGCACGAGGTGCCCGACGGGGTGCGGGACGTCGCCGACGGCAACCCGGACCCGGCGCTGCTGCCCTCCCTCGCGCAGGCCTTCGCCGCGGCCGGTGCGCAGTCCGACCGGGACCCCGTGCGGTACGGAGACGCCCTGGTGGAACCGGAGTTGGCGCGGATCGCGCGCGCCGCGCTGGACGCCGACGGAGTTCCGGACGGGCCCCTCGCCGTCACCTCCGGCTCCCTCGACGCCATCGAACGGGTGCTCGGCGCGCACCTCAAGCCGGGGGACACCGTCGCCGTCGAGGACCCCGGCTGGGGCGGGCTGCTCGACCTGGTCCCGGCGCTCGGGCTGCGCACGGCCGCGGTCGGCGTCGACGACGAGGGGCCGTTGCCCGGCGATGTGCGGCGGGCCCTCGCCGCCGGGGCGCGCGCCCTGATCGTCACCGATCGCGCGCAGAACCCGACGGGAGCGGCGGTGAGCGCGGTGCGGGCGACGGCGCTGCGCGCGGTGCTGCGGGAGCATCCCGAGACCCTGCTGATCGAGGACGACCATGGGCACGGCATCGTCGAACTGCCCGTCCATCCGCTGGCCGGGATCACCCGGCACTGGGTGTTCGTGCGGTCGGTCGCCAAGGCGTACGGCCCCGATCTGCGGCTCGCCGTGCTCACCGGGGACCCTGTCACGGTCGATCGAGTCGCCGGGCGGCATCGGCTCGGGCCCGGGTGGGTCAGCCGGATCATTCAGCGGGCGGTCGTCCGGCTGTGGTCCGACGGGGCGTTGGACACGCGGGCCGTCGCGGCGGCCTATGGGGAGCGGCGTGCGGCGCTGATCGGGGCGCTTGCCGAGCGGGGGATCGTCGCGCACGGGCGCAGCGGGTTGAACGTGTGGGTTCCGGTGCCGGACGAGACCGAGGTCGTTGCGCGGCTGCTGCACGGGGGGTGGGCGGTGGCGCCGGGGGCACGGTTCCGGATGAGTGCGGGGCCGGGGATTCGGGTGACGGTCGCCGCGCTGGGCGAGGGGGAGGTGGGGGCGCTTGCGGATGCGATCGCGTCCGCGGTGGGGGTGGGGTGGGCGCGGGCTCGGGGGCGGGCGTGAGGGGGTGGTGTGGTCTGCCGGGTTGTCTGTCGGGTGCGGCGGTGTGGGGCTGGTCGCGCCCGCGCGGGGGAGCCGCAGACCGATACAGCCCCGCGCCCCTCGGCGGCGTTGCCTGGTCGGGTGTTGACAACATCGGGCGCTCGTAGCGGCGTTGTGGGGTATGGCACGCCAACGTGGCTGAAGAGCTAGAAGAGTTGGGCTGGCCGTAAAGCCAATTGGGCTGCCCCTTACGTGCGGGGGCCGCCCAGTTTGCGGAAGTCCCAGGAGACGATTTTCTCCGGGGTCAGCCGGAGCCAGGCGTGGCGGCCGTCGTGCGGCATCTCCTCCAGGCGGAAGTTCTTGCGCGCGAACAGGACTTCAGGGACGTCGAGTTCGGCGCAGAGATCGCCGGTGCGCGGGAACTCGCCCACGAACTCCACGACCCCGGACAGCTCCACGCCCTGCAACTCGTCGTACTCCTCGCCGGTGTCGACCACGATCGCGACCCGTGGATCGCGGCGCAGATCGGTCCAACGCCTGCTGCGCACCACCGAGTACAGCCACATCGAGGTGCCGTCCCAGGCGAACCACAACGTGCTGACATGCGGAGCGCCGCTCGCCGAGACCGTCGCGACCCGGCAGGTGCGCTGGGTGGTGAGGAACTCGTCCAGCTCTCCCGGCGTCATCATGATCTTCCGGCCACGCCGCTGAGTGACGGTCATGTGTCCCTCTCTTCTCTCACGTCGTGCCAGAGGAACTCCGATGATCCTCTGACATTACGTCAGAAAAGGATGGGATGCCTTCCGTCCATGTGCCGGGGTGGTGACGTCCGCTCGTGAGGCAAGGGCGTCGGGCGCCCTCACCGTCGTCGTCCGACGGTTGCGCGGCCTGTTGCCGATCCCCAACGCCGTTGTCGGCGGCGTCCGTTGAGGCGCCGACGCCATCGCGGGTGTGCCCGCCGAGTACACGCCCGCGATGGTCCGTCACACCCTCGCTTTGGTCGCTACGGTCGCGACCACGGACGAGGTGCTGGGCCGCCCGGCCCGGAGCGGACGGGTCCGGCTCACGCCAGGGTGATCGAATCCCCGCTGACGGTGATCTTCGCGGCAGGCAGCCCCTCGGTCGCCGGGCCCTTCTTCACGCTGCCGTCCGTCACCGAGAAGTGGCTCTCGTGGCACGGGCAGACGATCACGCCGTCGGCGATGCTGCTCACCGCGCAGCCCCGGTGCGTGCACTTGGAGGAGAAGCCCTTGTAGGTGCCCGCGGTCGGCTGGGTGACGACCACCCCCGCGTCCGCGAAGATCTTGCCGCCGCCCTCGGGGATGTCGGACGTCTTGGCGAGCGCCGTCCCGGTCGACGAGGAGGAGTCCGAGGAGGAGCCGGAGGAGGAAGAGCCCGAGGAAGTGGAAGTGGAAGAGCCCTCCTGCGAACCGCACGCGGTCAGGGCGACGGTCAGTCCCGTCGCGCCGGCCGCCGCGACCACGGTGCGCCGGGTCGGTGCGGATAAGGGGTGAAGCGATTCGCTGCTCATGCTGGCGTTCCCTTTCGAGTGCGTAGATCTCCACAGGGGTACGGCCGTCGCGCATCGGTTGTTCAGACGGTGCCGCGAGCCTGCCGGGCCCGCTGTCGGGCCGGGATAAGCCAGAGCTGTCGTTTCGCTGTCGGGGTGGCGGCGAGGGCGTCACGGGGTGTTGCCGGGCGGTGACGTGTGCCTCAACGACCTGCGGATACAGGGGAGTTGGCGGTCTTCCGGGGTCGGCGGCGCGGCGTGGGGCGACGGGCTTGATTCCGCCGTGTCAGCATTCCTCTCCTAGAGTTCCACGCCGGTTCGCGAACCCGGCGATCCGGACCCGCCCGCCCCGTTCCCCACGCATCGGAGATCCACCCCCGTATGACTGCCGTGCCGTCGAAGCAGCCCGCCTCCGCCGTCCCGTCGGCCGACCCCGCCCGCTGGGTCCGGCACGGCAGGACCGTCCCCGAGACGCACGCCTACCCCGGCGTCGACGAACTCCTGGCCTCCTTCAGGGAGTTGGCGAGCGCCCACCCCGGCCTGGTCACCGAGCGACGGATCGGCACCTCCACCCTCGGCGAACCCCTGTACTCCTTCACCGTGGGCGACGGCTCCGAGCCCGAGGCCGGGGGATACGTCGTCGTCGGCGGAGTGCACCCCAACGAACCGGTCGGCGCGGTGACCACCCTGCATCTCGCGACCGCGCTGTGCCGGGACCCCCAGCTGCGGGGGCACTTCGGCGGCGCCTGGCATCTGGTGCCCTGCATCGACCCGGACGGCGCCCGGCTCAACGAGGGCTGGTTCGCCACCCCCACCGACAAGCAGAACTACGGCCGCCACTTCTACCGGCCCGCCGGTGACCGGCAGGTCGAGTGGACCTTCCCGTTCGCCTACAAGAAGGCGTGGTTCGACCGCGTCCTGCCCGAAACCCTCGCGCTGATGCGGCTGTTGGACACCGCCCGGCCGCGTTTTCTGACCACCCTGCACAACTGCGAGGCGGGCGGCGTCTATTACTACATGAGCGAGCCCGCCCCTGAGCTGTACGGCGTCCTCGCCGACATCCCCGCCGCCCTCGGCATCCCGCTGGCGACCGGCGAACCCGAGGCCGCGCACATCCCGCTCTACGCCCCGGCCGTCTACGGCTGCATCGACATGAAGGACGCCTACGACTACCTCGAAGGGCTCGGCCTCGACGCCGCCGCCAAGATCGGGGGCTCGTCGAGCGCCGCGTACGCCGAGCGCTACGGCACCTTCTACTTCGTCACCGAGGTGCCGCACTGGAGCCACCCCGACGCCGACGACACCTCGCCCACCGAGGAGCGTTACGCCGATGTCGTGCGGCGCCGGGCGCGGGACCTGGCCGAGACCGGCACCTTCCTCGGGGGCATCCTCGACGCGGCCGGCCCGGACCTGACCATCCCCACGCCCTTCCTGCGCGCGGTCCGCGACTTCGTGCCCGCGCTGCCCGAACTGGCCGCGACGGAAGCCGCCCGCGCCGACGAACTCCCCGACCGGCCCGCCACCGTCGCCGAGGCCTACGGCTGTGAGGCCGGCGTGCACAGTTTCCGCATCCGCTTCGGCTCCATGCTGCTGCGCGCCCTGTACGCCGAACTCGCCGCCGGCACCGCCACCCCCGAAGTCCGGCGCTGCCACCGGGAGTTGCTGGCGACCTACGAGACCTGGGAGCGCGCGGCCGACCCGGCCACCGGCGACCCCATCCCCATCGCCACGCTCTCCGGCATCCAGTACGCCGCCCTCCTCGCCGCCGCCGACCACGCACGCGCCGCAGCGGGGGAGAAGGACCCCGCCGCGCCGTCCGGGTGACGCGGCACCCGGCGCCGTTCCCGCAGGACTGTCGGACCGTCCGTCCAGTGGCTTGACGCATTGTCCAAGCTTTGGTTGCCTCGTCACAGCGTCGGCCTGCGGTGGCGGACGCGGACCCGAAGGAGCGCCCGTGGCGGCGGACGAGACGGCGGCCGACCCGTCGGCGGACGAACTGCTGGCGTCCTACGCGCGGATGGTGCCGGGCCTCCAGCAGACCTTCGGGGGCATCTGCGAGGTGGTGCTGCACGACTACCGGCGCACCGACCGGTCCGTGATCGCGGTCGCCGGGCAGGTCACCGGGCGCGAGGTCGGTTCCCCGATGAGCCGCATCGGCCTGTCCATGCTGCGCCGGGGCGACGACGCCGACGACGACCTCAACTACGTGACCCGGCTCCCCGACGGCCGGGTCGTCAAGTCGTCCACCCTGCTGATCCGCACCGCCGCCGGCCGCGTCGTGGGCGCCCTCTGCGTCAACCTCGACGTCACCGAGCTACGCGGCTTCCGGCAGATCCTCGCCGACCTCGCGGGCACCGGGGACGCGGGGGAGCCGTTGCGCTCGACGACGTTCAGTCCCGACCCCGACGCCGTGATCCAGGAGGCGCTGGCCGACGCGGAGGCCCGGCTCGGCCGCCCGCTGACCCGGCTGACGGTCGCCGAACGCACCGAGGTCTTCCGCCGGTTGGAGCGGACCGGCGTCTTCCAGCTCCGGCGCACCGTCCCCGTCGTCGCCGAACGCCTCGGCCTGTCCCGCGCGTCGGTCTACAACTACCTGGCCCGCGTCCGCGCCGAGGACGCCCCGGAGACCTGACGGGGCGTCAATTCCCGTTCGCCGGAGTGGGTTTGGGCCAGGTCTCGCGCAACTGCCCGTCGGACAAGGCGGAGGTGTGGGTGGGCGGGGCGTGTTCGAGGCCGAAGCCGATCAACAGGGCCTCGGCGTAACGGCGCCAGGTGCCGGGCGCGGCCTCCTCGGTGCGGTCGGCGATGGCACCCACCATGTAGACGAAGGCATACACATCGGCACCGGCGAAGTCCTCGCGGACCGCGCCCGCCGCCACCGCCCGCCCCGCCAGACCCGCCACCTGCTCGCCCAACTCGTCGCGCAGCCGCCCGACCGGGCCCGCTTCGAGGTCCGCGTGGGCGAGGATCACCTCCAGCGCCTGGTCCTCGGCCCGCCACCGCGCCGCCTCCAGGAGGTAGTGCCGCAGCGCCTGCCCGGCGTCCGGCCGCTCGGCGGCGGCCGTCGCGAGCCCCAGGAACACGGTGAACCGTTCGACGAACAGGGCGTCGAACAGCGTCTGGAGGTCGGGGAAGCGCCGGTAGACCGTGGCGACCCCGAGGCCCGCCTCACGCGCGATCTCGTTGAGGGTGACGGCCGATCCGCGCCGCGCGAACATGCGGGCGGCCGTGCTCATGATCAGCCGGCGGTTGCGTTCGGCGTCGGCGCGCAGCGGGCGTGGGGTGTCGGGGCTCACGCCGAGACATTCTCCAGCACGTCCCGGCGCGTGGCACGCCGGTCCCTGAGCAGCAGCAGGACGCCCGTCACGGTGCTCCACAGCAGCCACGAGTAGACGCCGCCGCGCTCGAACGCGCCCGCCGTGGACGCCGACACACCCGTGAGCGCCTCGCTGACCAGGCCCAGGACGCCGACCGTGACGCTGAAGACGCGGTACGCCTTCGACGCGCCGAGGCCGCGCAGCGACCCCGCCATGATCACCAGCGTGTTCGCGCAGATGATGCCGACCGCCGCGCCGCCGACATGGAGGGCGAGGCCGGCCTGGGGGCCGTTCGCGGAGCCGTGGAACAGGCCGACCAGCACCAGGCCCACCGCGTGCGCGAGGGCGAGGGCGATGACGACGCGGCGCACCCGGCCCTCGACCAGGCGGGCCAGCAGCACGATGCCGAGCGCGAACAGGACGCCCTCGGCGATGAACGAGACGTTCATCAGCGTGTGGTCGGGGGAGCACAGGACGCGGCCCTGGAACTGGGTGCCGCAGTCGGAGACACCGAGGTCGCTGATGTAGTTCGTGACGTAGCTGTACGGCGGGTCGGTCCAGGCGGCGGCCGTGATCGCCTCGGCGACCACCCACTGCACCGCGTTCACCACCAGCACCAGCGCTCCCAGCGGAAGCCAGCTTCTGCGGGTCATCGGACCCTCCTTCTTCTGTCATTGACAACGGCGGCCTTCACCCTAACATGAAGTGGATAGATCTATCCGTTTAACCGTTCGCTCAACCGTCCGTTTCGCTGCCTGTTCGGCTGTTTGATCCGCTTTCGTCCGGCGATTCCACGGCTTCCGCGTCGAGGCCGGGTGAGTGGCGGGCGTCACATCGCAGCGATCGAACTTTGCCGCTCGCCCCGCATCTAGTCCGCGGCAGTCCACTTCATTTCACCGAGGAACATGCAATGGCTTATCTGTACGGGTTCATCCCCTGGATCGTCGCCGGTGTCATCTCGTCCTTCGACTGGCGCTGGGGTGCGATCGGGGGTCTGGTCACCGGTCTGCTCCTGCTGCTGCGGGACCGGCGGCGCGGGGTCGACCTCGACGCCCTGGTCCTGGAGATCAGCACCATCGCCTACTTCGTGGTGATCGGCGCGGTGTCCGTCACGGACCCGGACTCGGCCCTGGCCGACCACACCGACGTGATCTCCTTCGCCTGGCTGGCCGCCACCGCCTGGGGCACCCTGGCGATCCGGCGCCCCTTCACCCTGGGCATCGCCCGGCGCCAGACTCCCCGCGAGTACTGGGACATGCCGGAGTTCATCCAGGTCAACAACCACATCACCAGCGCCTGGGGAGCCGGCTTCACCTTCATCGGCGTCAGCCTGGCCGTCTGCGGCGCGGTGGACGCCCCGGCCTGGACCGGCATCGCCGCCCACGTCGTCGGCCTGCTCGCCCCGGCGATCTTCACCAAGGTCTACCCGGCCCGCGCCGCCGCGCGCCTGGAGGCGGCCCAGGGCTCCGTCACGGACACGGCAAGGACAGCGGCATGAACGACCCCTCACCCCTCCCCCTCTACCTCCAGGGCCGGTTCGCCCCGGTCCCCGAGGAGCACACCTCGGCCGAACTCACCGTGCGCGGCACCCTGCCGCCCGACCTCGACGGCCGTTACCTCCGCAACGGCCCCAACCCGCTGCCCGGCGAGGACAACGGCCACTGGTTCACCGGACCCGGCATGCTGCACGGCATCCGGCTGCGCGGCGGCCGCGCCGAGTGGTACCGCAACCGCTGGGTGCGCACCCGGGAGTTGGCGGGCCACCCCTTCATCCGCGAGGACTTCACCGTCGACCTGACCGCGACGCCCGCCAACACCCACGTCATCCGGCACGCCGACACCGTGCTCGCGCTCTGCGAGGTGGGCCTGCCCTACTGGGTCTCCGACACGCTGGAGACCGTCGGCCCCTACGACTTCGGCGGGCGCCTGAAGACCGCGATGACCGCCCACCCCAAGGAGGACCCGGTCACCGGCGAACTCCACCTGTTCGGCACCGGGTTCGCCCCGCCGTACCTCACCTACCACCGGGTCACCCCGGCCGGTGAACTGCTGGACAGCCGGGCGATCGAGGTGCCGGGCCCGACGATGATGCACGACTTCGCGATCACCGAGCACCACATCGTCTGGATGGACCTGCCCGTCGTCTTCGACCGGACCCTCGCCGGACGCGGCGGCATGCCCTACCGCTGGGACGACGGCTACGGCGCCCGGCTCGGCGTCATGCCCCGCACCCCCGGCAGCACCGAGGTGCGCTGGTACGACGTCGAGCCCTGCTACGTCTTCCACGTCGGCAACGCCCACGAGGACGCCCGGGGCCGCATCGTGCTGGACGCGGTGCGCTACGACGACGCCGGGTTCCGCACGGTCTGGGGGGACATCGGCGGCCCCGTCCCCACCGGCCCGAACGGCCCCGCCGGGGTGCCGGGTCCTGGGCACACCGAGGCCCCGTCGGTGCTGTACCGGTGGACCCTGGACCCGGCCACCGGACGCGTCGTCGAGTCCGAACTCGACGACCGGGTCGCGGAGTTCCCCACCCACAACGAGACGCTGACCGGCCGCGAGAACCGCTACCTGTACACCGTCTCCGGCGACGGCATCACCCGCCACGACCTCACCGGCTCCACCACCCTCGTCCACGAGACACCCGGCAGCCGCTACGCGGGCGAGGCGGTCTTCGTCCCGGCGGCCGACGGCGCCGCCGAGGACGAGGGCTGGCTCCTGTCGCTGGTCTCCGACGACCAGGGCGCGGCCGGTGAACTGCTCGTCCTGAACGCCACCGACCTCTCCGTCCAGGCCGTCGTGGAACTGCCGTACGCCGTACCGGCCGGGTTCCACGGGAGCTGGCTGCCCGAACTGGGGAACTCCGGCTGAACAACGGGCGAAGAGCCCCTGCCGAGGCGCCGGCACGGCGTATTTTCCTCGGCAGGGGCCGTGCCGTTCCCGCTTCCTGACACTCCCCCCCCCCACACACACGAAAGCGTTCAGACATGGTGTCCCTCACACCCCCCACGGACGAGGAACTCACCCGCCGGGCCCAGGCCGGTGACAGCGCCGCCCTCGGCCTGCTGCTGGCCCGCCACCAGGCGCCGATGCGCGCGGTGGCGTTGAGCCTGCTCGGCTACGGCCCCGACGCCGAAGACGCCGTCCAGGACGCCGCGTTGACCGCGCTGCGGCGCATCGGTGACGTCCGCGACCCCGAGGCCGTCGGCGCGTGGCTGCGGGCGATCGTGCGCAACGCCGCCCGGATGCGGCTGCGCGCCACCCAGGAGACGCCCGGCCTCGACGGGCTGGACTTCGCCCACCCGTGCGCCGACGACTCCGCCCACCCCGAGAAGCTCATCGAGCAGCACGCGATGCGCGACTGGATCTGGGACGCGATGGCCGAACTCCCGCAGCAGCAAAGGCTGGTGCTGATGCTGCGGCACTTCAGCGGCATCACCTCCTACCAGGAGATCGCCGGGGCCTGCGAGGTGCCGGTCGGCACGGTCCGCAGCCGACTCAACCAGGCCCGGGCGAAACTGGCCAAGGTGCTGCTGTCCACCGCCGCCCAGGCGCACGACGACGCCTCGGCCCTCACCGAGGACAGCAGGCACGAGGCCCTGGTCACCCTGGACGGTGCCACCCGCGGCGTGCTGTCCCCGGAGATCGCTGAACTCTGGCCGGAGCAGGCCGAGTTGGTCGGCATCCTCAGCCGACCGGGGGAACGTTCCCACCCGCACGACGCCATGCGCCAGAACCGGGAGAAGGGCGTCCGCCAGCATCTGCGGCACGTGGTCGCCAGCCGCGACATCAGCATCTGGGAGATGGACGTCGTCAACCCCGCCGGCATCCCCCACCCCTGCCCGCCCACCCTGGCCTGGGTGATGTTCCGCCAGAACCGGCGCGTGCAGCGCCTGCGGGTGGTGTTTCCCCAGCAGTAGCCCCCGCGCCGGTCGTCCTCCTCGCGGGGAGGACGTTCCGGCCAGCCCGGTCGCGGGCGCGGGCATGACGGGCGGAGGGAAATGCACAGGTGATGCCCTGCGGGGAGGCAGGATGTGACTCCGTATTCGCACACGTATCCGTCGATATGGAGCCAACTTGCCCTTGAATAAGGCACATTAGGGCATATACGGAATGGGGTGCGGATATATTTCTTATTGGATGCGGCGCGTGAGGCTCCGAGAAAGCCTTGGCGGTCTCACACGTCACGAGGGAGATCCATGAAGCAGGGAACACGACTCGTGTCCGCGGCGGTGTTGGCGGGACTGGCGCTGCCCGTCCTGATCGGCCCGGTGAGCGCCCAGGCCGCACCCGGGGACGGAACGCAGGGAGCGAAGGCCGCACCGAGCAGCGTGGGCGGGCACGCCCTTTCGGTGGGGCCGTCGATCACGGCGACCAGGTCCACGGGGGCCCAGCAGGCGGCGGACGTCATCACCTGTACACCGCAGGTGCAGCGGCCGCACAATTCAAGTCATGTGCGCGGCACGGTCAATGTGGTCGTCACCATGAAATGCACCAAGCCGGTCGCCCGTATCGCCATCCGCGCGGCCCTGTACCGCAACGGCGGTCTCGTCAAGGATTCCGGTACGAAGACCTTCACCAACTCCGCCTCGGCACAGAACAACGCCGCCGTCGCCTGCTCCAGCGCGACGTACCAGGGCTGGATGTCCTACGTGGTGAATTTCCCGGCCGGTTACACCCCGCCGAGCAGGTCCGGCTCCGGATTCGGCAGCGCGGTCAACATCACCTGCTGACAGCGGTGAACCACCGCCCGTGACATGAGACGGGCGGGGCGGGCACCAGGAAGGGAAGACGTCCATGAGCGAGTCGGCGATCCGCATCCTCCGGGACCGGGTGGCGGAACTCGATTCCCCCCTGGTGCCCGCCGACGCGTCCGCCGGTGATCCACGGCTGGAGCGTGCCGTCTCGGTGATGAGCTTCTGCACCGACACCGAGATGGCCGCCGTGTCCGGCGGCACAGCCGTCCTCACCCCCGACGACGCCGACGAGGTGACCCGCGGCTGCCGGCTGCTGAAGGAGATCGCGCGGACCGACGCGTCCCTGGTCGAAGGGCCGCTGCGCAGGGACCGCCAGCGATGGATCGGCACGGCCGCGCACCCCGGTACCTCCGCGCACCCCGGTACCTCCGCGCCCACCGGTACCCCCGCGCCCCTGGACCGGTCGCGTTTCACCGAGGCGACAGCGGCCGCCGGTCATCCCCCCGAGGTCAAGCCGTTCCGGCACGGCCTGTTCACGTCGACCGCCACGCGCGGCGGCGCCGGGATGTGGGAGATGTACCTCCGCCCGTACCACGGGTCCGACCTGTTTCCGCTGCCGTGGCAGGTGTGGCAGGTCGAACCGACCGCCGAGGCATCGGTCCTCGACATCACCTCGGCGCGCGACTGGGCCGACTTCGTGGAGCGGTACGCCCGGGAGCACGAGGGGGTCGTCCACCCCGACTGGGAGAAGGCCGCCCAGGACGTCAGCGGCGTCCACCTCACCCTGCGGGCGATCGTCGCGACCCAGGGCTTCCAGTTCCGCACCGCGAGCGGCCTGACCGCCGCGCCCTACTG
Organism: Streptomyces sp. NPDC091279; assembly: GCF_044757465.1. Lineage (NCBI taxonomy): Bacteria > Bacillati > Actinomycetota > Actinomycetes > Kitasatosporales > Streptomycetaceae > Streptomyces > Streptomyces sp. NPDC091279. The sequence continues at coordinate 49,115 of NZ_JBIVVA010000020.1, forward strand.
GGACGTCGAGACGACCCTCTGGCTGCGGTGGCACTTCTCGTCGGTCAGGTGCCTGGACGTCATCCACTGAGACCGCCCGCCCCGCCCGATCACTATGCTCCCTCCATGCCGCGAGGCCGCCGCGCCCTTCCGGGACCGGCGTGGAGCGAAGAGCCGACGAGACGGGTGGCCAGGGAACGTGCTTGAAGAGGTCGTGGTGACCCGCTACATCACCCCGCTGCGGGAGGGCGGTTCGCTGCCGGGGCTCGTCGAGGGCGACGACCTCGGCGCCTACGTCCTGAAGTTCGCCGGCGCAGGGCAAGGCCGCAAGACCCTGGTCGCCGAGGTCGTCTGCGGGGAACTCGCCCGCAGACTCGGCCTCCGGACCCCCCGCCTGGTCACCCTCGCCCTGGACCCCGTGCTGGGCCTCGGCGAACCCGAACAGCAGGTCCAGGACCTGCTGCGGGCCAGCGGCGGCAGCAACCTCGGCATGGACTTCCGCTCCGGCGCCCTCGGCTTCGACCCCCTCGCCTTCCCGGTGAGCCGTGAGGAGGCCGGCCGGATCGTCTGGTTCGACGCGCTCGTCAACAACGTCGACCGGTCCTGGCGCAACCCCAACCTGCTGATGTCACACGGCGAACTGTGGCTCATCGACCACGGCGCCACCCTGATCTGGCACCACAACTGGCCCGGCGCCGACGCCTCCGCCGCCCGCCCCTACGACGCCTCCGAGCACGCCCTCGCCCGCTTCGCCCCCGATCTCGCGGGCGCCGCCGCCGAGTTGGCGCCCCGCGTCACCGAGGACCTCCTCGCCGAGGTCACCGCCGAGATCCCGGACGCCTGGCTGGCCGACGAACCCGGCTTCGCCACCCCGGACGAACTGCGCCGGGCCTACGCACGCCCCCTGCTCGCCCGCGCGAACGACATCCACGCGCGCGTGCGCGGAATCGAGGACCACCGGTGAGCGAGCACTACACCCACACCGCGGGCCAGGTCACCGCCCGCCACATCACCCGGCCGGGCCAGGGCGGCGACCGGGACGTCTACGAGTACGCCCTGCTCCGCGTCGTCCCGCGCGTCGAACGCGGCGAACGCCTCAACGCCGGCGTCCTGCTCTACTGCCGGGCCCGCTCCTACCTCGCCGCCCGCATCCACCTCGACGAGCACCGGCTGCGCGCCCTCGACCCGGACGCGGACCTCGCCGGCATCCACGCCGCCCTCGACGTCGTCGCGGCCGTGTGCGAGGGCGGTGAAACGGCGGGACAGGCGGCCGGTGACGACGCCGGGCGGCGCTTCCGCTGGATCGTCGCCCCCCGCTCCACCATCGTCAGGCCGGGCCCCGTGCACACCGGCCTCACCGCCGATCCGGTGGCCGAGACCGAGCGCCTCCTCGACCTGCTGGTGAGGTAATCGATCACACCCGGCTCGTGGGGCGTTGACACCGCGTGTCAGGGCTTCTAGCGTCACGTGCCGAAGGTACTAAGCGGTCGCTCACCACAGCGGGCGTACGTTCCCCAGGACGAGGAGAACCAGCAATGTCCACCACTGAGCAGCGGGTCGCCGTGGTCACCGGCGGCGCCCGGGGCATCGGCGCCGCGACCGCCGTACGGCTGGCCGCCGAGGGCCGCGCGGTCGCCGTGATCGACCTCGACGAGGCCTCCTGCAAGGACACCGTGGAGCGGATCACCGCCGCCGGTGGCCGGGCCCTCGCGGTCGGCGCCGACGTCTCGGACGAGGCACAGGTCGAGGCCGCCATCGCGCGCGTGGCCGCCGAACTGGGCGCCCCGACGATCCTCGTCAACAACGCGGGCGTGCTCCGCGACAACCTGCTGTTCAAGATGAGCGTCTCCGACTGGGACACCGTCATGAACGTCCACCTGCGCGGCGCCTTCCTGATGTCCAAGGCCGTCCAGAAGCACATGGTCGACGCCGGGTTCGGACGCATCGTCAACCTGTCCTCGTCCTCCGCCCTCGGCAACCGCGGCCAGGTCAACTACTCCGCCGCCAAGGCCGGTCTCCAGGGCTTCACCAAGACCCTCGCCAAGGAACTCGGCAAGTTCGGCGTCACCGCCAACGCCGTCGCCCCCGGCTTCATCGCCACCGAGATGACCAAGGCCACCGCCGACCGCGTCGGCATGGGCTTCGACGACTTCAAGGCCGCCGCCGCCACCCAGATCCCGGTCGCCCGCGTCGGCGAGCCCGACGACATCGCCAACGCCATCGCCTTCTTCACCGGCGACGCCGCCGGATTCGTCTCCGGCCAGGTGCTGTACGTGGCCGGCGGACCGCTCGACTAGTTCGACCAAGGGACCAAGAACATGACTTCGGTGGAACTCTCCGGCCGCGTCGCCCTCGTCACCGGCGCCAGCCGCGGCATCGGCTACGGCGTCGCCGAGGCGTGCGTCGCCCGCGGCGACCGCGTGGCCATCACGGGCCGCAACGAGGACGCCCTCAAGGAGGCCGTCGACCGGCTCGGCGCCGACCGCGTGATCGGCATCGCCGGCAAGGCGCACGACCTCGACCACCAGGCCGAGGCCGTCGCCCGCACCATGGAGGCCTTCGGACGCGTCGACTTCCTGGTCAACAACGCCGGAACCAACCCGGTGTTCGGGCCGATGGCCGACCTCGACCTGAACGTGGCCCGCAAGGTCTTCGAGACCAACGTGATCTCGGCGCTCGGCTTCGCCCAGCGGACCTGGCACGCCTGGCAGAAGGACAACGGCGGCGCCATCGTCAACATCGCCTCCGTCGCGGGCATCGCGCCCTCGCCGTTCATCGGCGCCTACGGTGTCAGCAAGGCCGCGATGATCAACCTCACCCAGCAGCTGGCGCACGAGTTCGCGCCCCGCGTACGGGTCAACGCCATCGCCCCGGCCGTGGTGAAGACCAAGTTCGCGCAGGCCCTGTACGAGGGCCGGGAGGAGGAGGCGGCCGCCGCCTACCCGCTCGGCCGGCTCGGCGTGCCCTCCGACATCGGCGGCGCCGCCGCGTTCCTGACGTCGGAGCAGTCCGACTGGGTCACCGGACAGACCCTCGTGGTCGACGGCGGCATCTTCCTCAACGCCGGCGTCGGCTGACCCACCGGAGTGCGAGACGGGCGCCGCCGCGCGAAGGGCGGCGCCCGTCGGCGTGAACGGCGAGGTCAGGGCCGTTGTCAGTGGTCGGTTGTAGGTTCTGGGGCAGGGAAAGGACCGCACCTGGTCCACCGATCACCGCACATCGTGAGGAAGTTGACGTGACCGACATCGCCATGCTGCCCGAGTCCTGGCGCGGCGTCCTGGGTGACGAGCTACAGCAGCCCTACTTCAAGGAGCTGACCGAGTTCGTCGAGGAGGAGCGGGCGAAGGGCCCCGTCTACCCGCCGCGCGAGGAGGTCTTCGCCGCCCTGGAGGCCACCCCGTACGACCGGGTCAAGGTGCTGGTCCTCGGTCAGGACCCCTACCACGGCGAGGGACAGGGCCACGGCCTGTGCTTCTCGGTCCGCCCCGGCGTGAAGATCCCGCCGTCGCTGCGCAACATCTACAAGGAGATGCACGCCGAGCTGGACACCCCGATCCCGGACAACGGCTATCTGATGCCGTGGGCCCGGCAGGGCGTCCTGCTGCTCAACGCGGTGCTCACGGTCCGCTCCGGCGAGGCCAACTCGCACAAGGGCAAGGGCTGGGAGAAGTTCACCGACGCCGTGATCCGCGCGGTCGCCGAGCGGCCCGACCCGGCGGTGTTCGTGCTGTGGGGCAACTACGCGCAGAAGAAGCTCCCCCTGATCGACGAGACCCGGCACGTGGTGGTCAAGGGCGCGCACCCGTCCCCGCTCTCCGCGAAGAAGTTCTTCGGCTCCCGCCCGTTCACACAGATCGACGCGGCCGTCGCCGCCCAGGGCCACGAGCCGATCGACTGGACCGTGCCGAACCTCGCCTGACCCGCGCCCGGGCCGGTCTCGCGGGAGAGCGGCCCGGTGGAGCCTGACCGGGATTGCCGGTGGCTGCGGTTAGCGTCGGTCAGGACAGCGGGGCAGCGGGCGACGGGTGGAGGACGCGGTGGCCGAGGGACCCGAGCAGACGGCGTCGGACCAGGTGATGACGCGGATCGGACAGAGCGTGATCCTGCACCACGCCGGTGACCGCGAGGAGGCCCGCGACCGCTTCCTCGCCCTCTGGGCGGAGATCGGTGAGGACGGCGCGGCCCTGCACCGCTGCACCCTGGCCCACTACCTCGCCGACACCCAGGACGACCCCTCCGACGAACTCGCCTGGGACCTCCGGGCGTTGACGGCCGCCGAGGAACTCACCGACGGACGGCTCGCCGAGCACGAGGGCGCCCCCGCCGTCCGCGCCCTGTACCCGTCCCTGCACCTGAACCTCGCCGCCGACTACGTGAAACTCGGCCGCAGCGGAGCCGCCCGCACCCATCTGCGCCGGGCCAGGGGAGCGGCCGAGACCCTCGCCGAGGACCGCTATGGACAAGGCGTACGGGCGGCCATCAGCCGACTGGAACGCAGACTCGGGGACAGCGACGGGGCAGGCGAGGGCCACTGGGGCCCGCCCCGCCAGCGCCCCTAGCGGCAACGGTCCCGCGCGGCGCCGTCGGGCTCAGCGCCGGTAGGTCAGGCCGCACACCTGGGACTGCGGACTGTCCGCCGACCAGCCCCCGTACGTCCGGCCCAGCGCACACACGTCCTGCTGACTGCGGGGAACGGCCTGGGTGATGTCCGGGACCTGGACGCCCGGGGTGTGCCGGTGGTGCCGGGGGCGCTGCTCCGGATGCGGTGGCCGGGCGTCCTGACGCGGCCGGCGCTGCGGGGTCTCGGGCTGCCGCGCCGGGGCCGGGGCGGCGGGGCGCGGGGACGCCGAGCGCCGGGGGGTGGGGGACGGGCCGGTCAGCTCCAGCGCCTCAAGGGCCGGGGCCTGCACGATCCGCGGCTCGCCGCGCCCGTCGGGACGCGGTGCCGACGGCGGCAGGGCGGGGGCGGAGGCCGGTCCTGGCAGCGGCGGACGCTGCACCGTCACACAGCCGGTGAGGGCCGAGACGGCGACGGTGACCAGGAGCGTCGCGGTGGTCGTCGTTCGATGCACGCGCGCAACAATGACGGTTCACCGGCCCTGGCGACAGCGGACAGGCGCAGGATGCCCCGCACGGGTGACGCCGGGCCCCGGGGATGACGTCAGTCGCCGGTGGCGCCGTCGATACGCTCCCGCAGCAGGTCGGCGTGGCCGTTGTGGCGGGCGTACTCCTCGATCATGTGCGTGACGATCCAGCGCAGGTTGAAGATCTCGCCGGTGCGCCGGTGGCGGCCCTTGGACAGGTCGTCCAGCGTGAACCGGGCCGCGTGCAGCCGGGCCGTCTCGATCTCGGCCTGCCAGGTGGCGTACGCCTCGGCCCAGGTGTCCGCCTCGGTGAGCCGGAAATCGCCGTCCGGGTCGGCGTCGCTGGAGTAGATCGGCCCGGCGTCCTCGTCCATCAGCACCCGGCGGAACCAGGAACGTTCCACCTCCGCCATGTGCCGCACCAGACCCATCAGCGACAACGTCGACGGCGCCACCGACGCCGTCCGCAACTGGGCGTCCGTCAGCCCCTCGCACTTGAGGGCCAGCGTCTGCCGGTGGTAGTCGAGCCAGCCCTCCAGCATGGTGCGTTCGTCGGCTTCGGTGGCGGGTTCACTGCGTTCGATGGTCATCCCGGCATCCTGCCAGCAGCCACCCGCCGGCCGCCGGTCATTTCCGCGCCCCCTCACACAGTCCGACGCGCACCCCGCCCGGCCCGTATGCTTCCGTCGGGTTGGGCACGGGCAGGGCAGGAACGGACGGAGATCCCCATGAAGGTCGGCTGCATCGGGCTCGGGGACATCGCGCGCAAGGCCTATCTGCCGGTCCTCGCGAGCCTGCCCGGCGTCGAACTCCACCTCCACACCCGCACCCCCGCCACCCTTACCGACGTCACTGACAGCCTCCACCTCCCCGACGGACAACGGCACGTCACCCTCGACGCGCTCCTCGCCCAGGACCTCGACGCCGCCTTCGTGCACGCGCCGACCGCCGCCCACGCGGAGATCGGCACCCGGCTCCTCGACGCCGGCGTCCCGACCTACGTCGACAAGCCCCTCGCCTATCAACTCGCCGACTCCGAACGGCTGGTGAGCCTCGCAGAGGAGCGCCGACTCTCCCTCACCGTCGGCTTCAACCGGCGCTACGCGCCCGGGTACGCCCAGTGCGTCGAGCACCCGCGCGAGCTGATCCTCATGCAGAAGAACCGGATCGGGTTGCCCGAGGAACCGCGCGCGATGATCCTCGACGACTTCATCCACGTCGTCGACACCCTCCGCTTCCTGGTGCCGGGGCAGATCGACGACGTGACCGTGCGCGCCCGCACCGAGGACGGGCTGCTGCACCACGTGGTGCTCCAGCTGTCCGGCGACGGGTTCACCGCGCTCGGCGTGATGAACCGGCTCAGCGGCTCCGTCGAGGAGATCCTCGAAGTCTCCGGGCAGGACACCAAACGCCAGGTCGTCAACCTCGCCGAGACCATCGACCACAAGGGCCAGCCCACCGTGCGGCGGCGCGGCGACTGGGTGCCGGTGGCCCGCCAGCGCGGCATCGAACAGGCCGTGCTGACCTTCCTGGACGCCGTCCGCGCGGGCGAGGTGCTCAGCGCCCGGGACGCACTGGCGACTCACGAACTGTGCGAGCGGGTGATCCTGGCCGTCCGGGAACGTTCCACCTGAGCCGGCGGCCCACGACCACCCCGCCCCACGACCCCACCACCAGCAGCGCCATCTGCACCGGCCACTCACCGAGCCGGACAGAGAGGGTGGTGCCCGTCGCCACCGGCACCTCGAACACCCGGGCCGTGTCGGCGTCGGTGCCGAGCCACGGACCGACGCGCCTGCCGTTCGCGTCATAGACGGCGGAGACACCGGTGAGCGTCGCGTGCACCATCGACCGCCCGGTCTCCGCCGCCCGCAGCGCCGCCAGCGACGCGTGCTGCTCGGGCGCCCAACTCCGCTGGAACGACGACGTCGACGACTGCGCGACCAGCACCTGGGCGCCGTCCAGGGCGAGATGGCGGCTCATGTCGGGGAACGCCGACTCGAAACAGATCATCGGGCCGACCCGCAGCCCGTGCCCCACGTCCATCACCACCTGCTCGGTGCCCCGCCGACGGTCCTCACCGGCCGCCTTGCCGACCGAGGTCGCCCACCCGAGCAGCGAACGGGCCGGTATGTACTCGCCGAACGGCACCAACCGCATCTTGTCGTACCGGTCACCGGTCAGGCCGTCCGGTCCCACCAGCACCGAACTCTTGTATATGCCGGGCCGGTCCGAGCGCCGTGCGTCCACATTGACGAGCAGGTCCGCGCCGGTCTCCCGGGACAGCGCCGCGAGCCGACGCGCCAGGTCGGGGCGGGCGGCGAGGTCGTAGCCGACGCTGCTCTCACCCCAGACGATCAGGTCGGGGTGGCGGCCGGCGAGCGTGCGGGTGAGCTGTTCCTCGCGGGCGAAACGCCGGTCGACGCCGTCGATGACGCCGGGCTGTACGACCGCGATCCGGGTCCGCCCCTCGACGCCGGGGCGCGGCGCCCACAGCCAGGCCGCCGAGGTCACGGCCGCCGTCGCGACCAGGGACGCCAGCGCGGGCACCCGCGCCGCCCGCACCGCGACCAGCACCGTGACCGCCACATTGACGGTCACCACCAGGAAGCTGAGCAGCCACACCCCGCCCACCGACGCGAGCCGCAACGCCGGCGCCACCTGCCACTGGCTGGAGCCGAGCAGCCCCCACGGCCCGCCGAGCCCCTGCCAGGACCGCACCAGCTCCACCAGCAGCCAGCCCGACGGCACCATGCACAACGCGCCCGCCACCCGCGCCGCCCCGGGCGCCCCGCCCAGGAACCGGCGCACCAGCCAGCCCCACGGCGCCCACAGCGCCCCCAGCAGCGCGGCGACCACGAAGAGGAACACGTTCAGGCTCGGCAGCAGCCAGAGGTGCACGGCGAGCAGGAACCCGAACCCGCCCGCCCAGCCGTCGTACGCCGCCCGCCGCCCGCTCGGCGCGGCCCTGACCAGCACCATCCACGGCACCAGCGCCACATACGCGTACCACCACCACGACGGCGCCGGGAACGCGAACACCGGCAGCGCCCCCGCCAGCGCGGCGACGACCGAGCGCCGCCAGGGAGAGTAGAGCCACTGCCCGAACCGCTGCATACGACGCCGCCTCCCTGCCCGCTGGGTGGCTCCAGTGTGCGTCCTTGCGAAGATCCGGACCAGAGGAGGGGGCGGTGATCAGCCGCTCACGAGGGCGGTCGGCCGACGCCACTTCTCCTCGACGACGACCTCGGCGAACCGCCAGCCCTCAACCGTCCGGACCAGAGCGAACGCACACCGGCCGCCGGACACGAAGTCCGGTGCGCCGAGCGGCCCGTCGTCGTCCCCGGGGTGCGGCGGCGCGAGCCGCATCGGGTTGACGTAGTCGGCCCGCACGCGCGCGGTGTCACCCACGTCCTGGTCCAACGTCCCGAACCGCACCCGGCGGTTGACGATCAGATGCTGGCGCATCGGGAACCGCCGCATGGCCCCGGCGAGCCACTCGGCGACCGTGTCGGCGTCGCCCTCCACACCGCCCGCCGACCGGTAGTCGGCGCGACCGTCCGGCGCGAACAGCCCGCGGTACGCCGCCCAGTCGCCGTCGTCCACCGCCGTCGCGTACTCGGTCACCCACTCGTCGACGGCCAACCGGTCCATCACCGTCGCGAGTTCCACGCGCTGCGTCATCGGATCAGTCTTGGGCACCGGACGTGCCAGGCCAAGAGGCGCGCCAGCAAACCTTGAAACGCCGTGTCGGACACGGAAGTTGAACGGCGCACCGGCGGCCCGGATTTCTATAGTGACCCGATGACCTCTCTCACCTCCCTCCCGGTCGGCGCGCTGGAAGTGGCCATGGTGCAGACCGGCGCCCGCGCGGCCGACACCGTACGGGACACCGCCGACTTCGCCCGCGCCGTCGAGGAACTCGGCTGCTCCCGCCTCTGGTACGCCGAACACCACCACTCACCGGCCATCGGCGCGTTCCCGCCCGTCGTCCTGACCGCGCACGCCGCCGCGTCGACCTCGCGCATCAGGATCGGCTCGGGGGGTGTGCTCGCGCCGAACCACGCGCCGCTCACGGTGGCGGAACAGTTCGGCACGCTGGCCGCGCTCCATCCCGATCGGATCGACCTGGGCATCGGACGCGGCCCGGGCACCTTCCACGAGCCGACGGCCCGGGCGCTGCGCCGCGGGGCCGACCCGACGACCGACGACGAGTACCGCGCCGACGTCGCCCAGACCCTGCGGCTGCTCGTCGACGAGGTCGCTTTGGGAACGTTCCCGCAGCCCTGGTTACTGGCGTCGAGCACGGCCGGCGCGGCGCTCGCCGCCGACCTCGGCCTGCCCCTCGCCTTCGCCCACCACATCCGCCCCGACCACACCGAGGCCGGGCTCGCCCACTACCGGGACCGCTTCACCCCGTCCCGCTGGTGCGAACGGCCGCGCGTGCTGCTCTGCGTGGAGACGGTGTGCGCCGAGACCGACGAGGAGGCCGACCGCCTCGCGGGCCCCATGGACGTCATCAAGGCGGGCCTCCTCCAGGGCCGCAGCGAGTCGCCGTTCCCCACCCCCGAGGAGGCCGCCGCCCACTCCTTCACCGCCGGGGAGCGACGGGCGCTGGCCGGCTTCAAGGCGCAGCAGGCGCAGGGCGACCCCGCCACCGTCGGCAAGCGGCTGGCGGAACTGGCGGAGGCCACCGACGCGGACGAACTCCTGCTGGCGACACCGGTGTACGCGCTGGCCGACCGGCTGACGTCCTTCGCCCTCGTCGCGGAACGGATCAGGTCGACCGGGGTGGCCTGACCTCCTCGCGCGGTGCGGTCCCGGTCCCGGAGAACGGGTCCGCAGCGGTACGGAGAGGTCGTATGATCGCCGACGTGGAACGTTCCCAAAACACAGTGCCGACCATGGTCGTCTGGGATCTCGGGGGAGTCCTCGCCCCGCCCGGCCGGGCCCTGCCCCTCCTGGCGGCCGCCCTCGACCTCCCCGAGACCGAACTCACCGGCCCCTACTGGGCCCACCGCGACGCCTACGACCTCGGCGAACCACCCGAGGCCTACTGGTCCCGCGTCGGACAGTCCCTCGGGCACCCGCTCGACGCCGCGTGGGCCGACCGCCTCGACCGCATCGACACCGGGTGCTGGACGGTGCTCGACCCCGCAGCCGAGGCCGTGCTCCACCGCCTGGTCGCGAACGGGACGCCGCTGGGCGTGCTGTCCAACGCCCCGACCACGCTGGCCGTGGCCGTCCGGGGGGCCGCGTGGAGCACGGTGTTCGAGACGCTCGTCTTCTCGGCGGACCTCGGTGTGATGAAGCCCGACCCGCGCATCTACCGGGCCGCCGACCAACGGTACGGCCGCGCCCCCGCCGACGTCGTCTTCTTCGACGACCGCCCCGAGAACGTCGAGGCGGCCCGCGCCCACGGCTGGCGCGCCCATCTGTGGACCGGCGCCGAGGAGGCCACGCGCGCGCTCGTGCGCGAGGGCGTGCTCGATGGCTGACCGGCCGCGCAACCCCACGATCATCGACGTGGCCGCGCTGGCCGGGGTCTCCAAGTCGGTGGTCTCCCGGGTCGTCTCCGGACGGGGCAGCGTCGGTGAGGAGACCCGGCGCCGCGTGCTGCTGGCCGCCGAGGAACTGGGCTACGTCGTCAACGCGGTCGCCCGCGCCATGGTGGCCCACCGCACCTACACCGTCGGCGCGTTCGTGCGGGACGCCTCGACGCCGTTCTACGGGCACCTCCTCACCGCGTTGCAGGAACGCGCCGCCTTCCACGGGTACCGGGTCGTCACCGCGACCGGCTCCGGGCGGTTCGAGACCGCCGACGAGTTCCGTGCCCTGGAGACGCTGACGATGCTGCGCGTCGAGGCGCTGGTCGTGTGCAGCGGGATGCTGCCGAGCGAGCGGATCGTGCCGTTCGCGGCGCGGCTGCCGACCGTGGTCGCGGGGCGCCCGGAGACCCACCCGAGCATCACCAGCGTCTACTGCGACGAGGAGAAGGGCGGCGCCGCGCTCGCGGACCACCTCCTCGACCTCGGCCACCGCGAGGTCGCCGTCGTCACCGTGCCGATGAGCAGCTCCGTGACGATGGGCCCGCGCACCTCCGCCATGTCCCGCAGGCTGCGCGAACGCGGCGCGCGCGTGCTGGAGATTCCGGGACCGCGGCGCGAGACGGCCGGCGCGTGGGCGACCGAGGTGCTGCGGCACCCCGAGATCACCGCCGTGATGACCCCCAGCGACCGGCACGCGATCGCGCTGCTCGAACAGTTCAGGATGCGCGGGGTCGCCGTCCCGAAGATGCTCTCCGTCACCGGTTCCGACGGCATCGGTGAGCTGACCACGCCCCTGATCGGGCTGACCTCCTGGCGTCAGCCCGTCGACCTGATCGGCACCCGCGCGGTGGACGCCGTCGTGCAACTCCTCGACGGCGAGCAGCCGCCCGCCCACCACCAAGCCCTGCCCGGCACCCTCCTCGCGGGCTCCACCACCGGGCCCCCGCCGACCGGCTGAGCCGCCCGAACGGCATTTCACGTCGTGTTCACGTGGCCGCCGCTGCGCCTGTCAGGGACGGAGTGGGAACGTTCCACACATGCTTGGGAACGTTCCACTTCGACCGCGCGGACCACGCCGTCCGTCCTGGCCGCCGCGCCGTCCGTCCTGGCCGCCGCGCGGCCTGGCCGGGCCGCTGATGGTCCTCCCGTGCGTCGGACTGCTCCTCGTCTTCGCGTACTGGCCGGTCGTCCGCAGCGTCGTCCTGAGCCTCTACGGCAACGACCTGCTGGGTGATCCCACCCGGTTCGTCGGGCTCGCCCAGTACACCGAGATCGTCACCGACCCCGACCTGCGCCGGGCGCTGCTCGCCACCGGATCGATCGCCGTGCTCAGCGTGGTGCTCGCGGTCGGCGGCGCGCTCGCCGCCGCCCTGCCGCTGCGCCGGGCCGCCGCCCGGCCGCGGGCCGTGGTGTCGGTGCTGCTGTCGCTGCCGTTCGCGTACTCGGCGGCGGCCTCGGCGGCCGTGTTCGCCGGCCTGTTCGCCCCCGCCGTCGGCACCCTCGACGCCCTCCTCGGCCACGTCGGCATCACGGGGCCCGAGTGGCTGCGGTCGCCGGCCCTGGCGGTCGTGAGCATCTCGATCGCCACCGCCTGGTACGAGTTCGGGTTCGCGTTCCTGGTGCTGCTGGCCGCGCTGAGCCAACTCGACCAGCAGGTCATCGAGGCGGCGGCGCTGGACGGCGCCGGTGGGCTGCGGCTGGCCCGGTCGGTGATCATCCCGATGCTGCGGCCCAGCCTGGTCTTCCTGCTGGTCACGCAGACCATCAGCGGGTTGCAGATCTTCACGCAGGTCCAGGTGCTCACCCGGGGCGGCCCGGCCGGGGCGACCTCGACGCTGGTCTACGAGCTGTACCAACGGGCGTTCGGCGAGGCGTTGCCGCATGTCGGCTCGGCGTCGGCGCTCGCGGTGGTGCTGCTGGGGCTGGTCCTGCTGATCACGTCGGTCCAGTTCAAGGTGCTCAGGAGGTGGGCGTGAACCGCGTGAAGCGAATCCGGCTCGGTTCCGTGGCCCGTTGGCTGTGGCTGGGCGCGGTGGTCCTGGTCGTCGTCCTGCCCGTCTACGTCACCGTCGTCACCGCGCTGCTGCCCCGCTCCGACGTCGCCGCCGGGCGGCTGCTGCCGGTGCCGGGCCGACTCACCCTGGACAACGTCCGGTTCGCCCTGGACGCGGCGCCGTTGGCCCGGCAGTACCTGGTCAGCGTGGCCGTCACCGTCGGTCAGGCGGGGCCCAACTGGTCACGGCCGCGCTCGCCGCGTACGCGCTGGTCTTCCCGCGCTGGCGGGGCCGGGGCATCGTCTTCGGGCTGGTCCTGGCCACCCTGGCGTTCCCGGGGGAGAGCCTGGTCATCCCCAACTTCGAACTCGTCACCGGGCTCGGGCTGCGCGACACACTGCTCGGCGTCGTGATCCCGTATCTCGCCGCCGGATACGCGGTGTTCCTGCTCCGGCAGGCGTTCCTCGCGCTGCCCCGGGAGACCTGGGAGGCCGCCCGGCTCGACGGCTGCGGCGACCTGCGCGCCCTGCTGCATGTCGTCCTGCCCATGGCCAGGCCGCAGTTGGTGACGGCGGCGATGTGGTGCGCGCTGTCCGCCTGGAACGGCTACTTCTGGCCGCTGCTGATCACCGACTCCCCGCAACGGCGCACCATTCAGGTCGGCCTCGCCCAACTCGTCGTCGACCAGGCCACCTCACCGGCCGTGATCTACGCCGGGACTCTCCTCGTCCTCCTCCCGACCCTGCTCCTGGTGCTCTTCGGCCAACGTTTCCTGGTCCGAGGCCTGGCCTCCAGGGTCACGACCTAGCCCCTCCGGCCGGGGCGCCCCCTGAGCCCCTGACCCCGCCCGTGCCTACCGACGCACTACCGATCGCGCCCGCACCAGCCGCACCACCCGGTCCGCCGATCCCGCCCGCACCACCCGGTCCGCTGAACCCTGCCCGCACCACCCGGCACCGCTGAACTCACCCGCACCCGCGAGGGAGCCCGCGCCCTACCCGAGCGCTCCACCCGAACCCCCGCTTCCCCCCCGCACCCCCTGATACCGCCGGCACCTCCCGGCCGCCCCGAACTCCCCTGCGTTTCCCCGTACTTCCCCGTACTTCCCCGTGCGTCCGCGCACATCCCCGCGCTTCCGTGCGCGGCCCTGGTTGCTGTTGGCTTCCCTGAAGAGAGAGACGAATCGCGATGTCCTCACGTTCCGGACGACGACGCCCCCCTGTGCTGGCCGGGTGTCTGGCCGTGGCCGGTGTGCTGACGCTCACCGCCTGCGGTGGTGGCTCCGCCGCGCCGAAGGCCGACGGCGCGGCGCCGGGCGCCGCCGCTCTCACCGCCGAGAAGAAGCCGGTGACCGTGACCCTCTGGCACGGCCTCGGCGGCCCGGCCGGACAGGCGCTCCAGGCCGAGATCGACACGTTCAACCAGGCCCACCGGGGCAAGATCGTGGTGAAGGCGTCCTTCCAGGGCAGCTACGCCGACGCGATCGCCAAGTACACCTCCGCGATCCGTGGGGGCGGCACGCCGAGCATCATGGTCTCCAACGACATCACCAGCGGCTATCTGCGCGACGCGGGCCAGACCGTCTCCGCGCAGGCCATGGCGGCGGCCAACCCGAAGGACCTGGACCTCGACACCCTGCGCCCCGCGGCCCGCGACTACTACACGGCCGACGGCACCCTGCTCGCCGTTCCGCTGAACACGTCGATGCCGTTGCTCTACGTCAACGACAAGCTCCTCGACCGGGCGAAAGTCGATCGTTCCACTCTGGGCACGCTGTCGGGCGTGGCCGCCGCCGCGCGCAAGATCCATGCCGCGTCGCCCGACGTCAAGGGCATCGACCAGCCCCTCGACGGCTGGTGGTTCGAGCAGTTGAGCGCGGCGGCCGGGGAGCCGTACTGCGTGCGGGACAACGGGCGCAAGGCGGGCGGGGCCGACGCGCTGTCGTTGACCAGCGCCCCGCAGCGGGCGGCGATCGGCACCATGGCCAAGCTGTACACCGACGGCGTCGGCCTGGACACCGGCGCCGACGGCAACGCCGCGCTCTCCGCGTTCGTCGCGGGCAAGACCGCCATGATGTTCAACTCCAGCGGCTCCATCGGCGGGATCAACCAGGCCCGCATGAAGGGGTACACGGCGCTGCCCTACCCGTTGTCCGGCCCGTCGGCCACCTCGGGCGCGGCGATCGGCGGGGCCGCGATGTGGGTGGACCGGGCCGGGCACAGCGACGCCGAGCAGGTGGCGAGCTGGAAGGCGATCAGCTTCCTGGCCTCCGCCCCGGTGCAGGAACGTTTCGCCAAGGCGTCCGGCTACGCCCCCATCAACACCGGGGTCGACAAGTCGGCCAGTTGGAAGGCGTTCCTCGCCGAGAACGAGCCGTACGCCGTGCTCGGCAAGCAGTTCGCCGACACCCCGGCCACGAACGCCGCCGCAGGCTGCCTCTCCGGGGCCATGCCGGGCGTGCGGGACGCGGTCGTGCCGCGGATGCAGGAGGCGTTCAGCGGCAAGATCTCGCTGGACAGCGCCCTGGAGGCGGCGCAGAAGGCGGGCACCGAGAAGATCAAGGACTACCGAGAGCAGGCCGGTCAGTGACCATGCAGTCGATCCCCCAGCCGACGACCCCGATGGCCGTTCCGGACAAGGACGCCCGCTTTGGGCGGGGTGCGGGGGACCCGTATCGCTACGGGGTCTATCTCCGCCCCGACCCGGTGACCTGCGCGGCGGTCACCGCCGTCACCTCGCACCTGCGGGCCCAGTACGGCTTTGTGTCGGCCGGCGCGTTCCCGCCGCACGCGACCCTGGTCGGCAGCCGGCACCTGCCCGTCCCGGAGGACGAGATCATCGCCGCGGTGACGCGGGCGGTCGCGGACGTGCCCGCGTTCACCGTGCACAACGCCGGGGTGCGGCAGCAGGGCATCGGTCTGGTCTACGACGTCCACCACCTCGCCGACGGCGCCACCCCGAACCGTGAGTTCATGGACCTCGCCGCCCGGATCGACGCGGCGGTGGCACCGTTGGAGACCCCGGCGCCCAACCCCGCCGGGCACCCCTTCGACGCGGCCACCTTCCGGGCCCATCTGTCACTCCTCTCGCACGACATGAACGTCCGCCCGGACCTGTTCGAGGAGGCCGAGGAGTATGTGCGGGGGCTGGCGGTGCCGTACTCGGACAGCTTCCGGGGTGACACGGTCGCGCTGTACCGGACGAGCAGCGACGACTGGACGGGACGCTGGTGGACGGGCCTGACGTGGGAACACGTGCGGAGTTGGAGGTTGGGGAGTTGACGGGCTGAGGGGTTAGGGGCGGGGCGCGAGGTGAGTTGGGGTGCCTCGCGCCAGGGCAGGTGGTGAGTTGGGGAGTCTGAGGGAGGGAGGCGTTCAGTCGGCTCGCCCGCTCGCCCGCTCGCCTGCTCGCCCGCTCGCCCGCTCGCCCGTCTACCCCGTTCGTCCGGTGTCGGAATCTGCCCCGTTCGTCCGGTCTCGGAATGTGGGCCTTGGTCGCTGAGGTGCGGGTTTAACCTCTGGTTTGATCGATGATCGATCATTATCGTGAACCTCTCGATCATCCGTCTTCGAAGAGGAGGCCCTCATGGCAGGTCCCGACGCGGCAGGTCCCGGTGCAGCACGTCTCGGTACGGCACGTCCCGGTACGGCGCGTCCGGTCACGGTTGTCACCGGTGGTGGCAGAGGTATCGGCGCCGCGATCTGTCTTCGGCTCGCCGCCGACGGGCACGACGTCGCGGTCGGGTACGTCCGGGACGCCGACGCCGCCGAGGGGGTCGCGCGGGGCGTGCGGGAGGCGGGCGGGCGCGCGGTCACCGTCCGGGTGGACACCTCCGTCGAGGCCGAGGTGGAACGGCTCTTCGACCTGGCCGAGGCCGAACTCGGGCCTGTCACCGGGCTGGTGAACAACGCGGGTGTCAGTGGCCCGTTGGGCCGGCTCGCCGATGCCGACACCGAGGTGTTGCGCCGGGTCGTCGACGTCAACCTCCTGGGCACGCTGCTGTGTTCACGCCGGGCCGCTCGGCTGATGACCGCGCGGGGCAACGGCGTCATCGTCAACATCTCCTCGGGTGCGGCCACGCTCGGCAGCCCCGGTGAGTTCGTTCATTACGCGGCGACCAAGGCCGCCGTGGACACCCTCACCCTGGGGCTCTCCAAGGAACTCGGCCCTGACGGCATCCGCGTCAACGCCGTCGCGCCCGGGGCGGTCGTCACCGACATGCACGCCGAGATGGGCGAGCCGGACCGGGCGTACCGGGTCGCGGCCGGTGTCCCACTGCGCCGACCGGGCCAGCCCGAGGAGATCGCGGCGGCGGTGGCGTGGCTGATGTCGCCGGAGGCCTCGTACACGACCGGGACGGTGTTGCGGGTCGCGGGCGGGCGGTGAGTGAGGGGCGGTGAGGGGTCGTTCGGCCGGCTGCTTGCCTAGACGTGCGGCTGGCTGGACGCGTGCAGGGCCGAACGAGCGTGTGAGCGGCCGGGTGTAGGGGGGCCGGGTTCGCGTCCGGTTGGGGGAGGGGTGCCGTGGCCCGGCGTGCGGGACGGGGCGGCTTCGCTGCGGGGTGCGCGGCTGGACCGTTGCAAACGGCGCTGAACTCACCGCCGTTGCCAACGTTGTCCCGGCATCCGGCATCCGGCATCCGGCATCCGGCATCCGGCATCCGGCATCCGGCATCCGGCATCCGGCATCCGGCATCCGGCATCCGGCATCCGCCCCCACCAGGGCTCACCGGGGTTGACCGTGACCTGTGCCCGCCGGGGTCGGTCAGAACCGACCCCGAGTCGATCAGAAGCGGGCGTTGCCGGTCAGGCCGCTTCGACCACGGCCTCGCGTATCGCCGCCGCCCACTCGACCACCAACAGCTCGTACTCCTCGCGCTCCTGGGTCGACAGGGAACCACGCGCGCGCAGCCACAGCGACCGGATCTGCTCGTTCACCTCGGCGGCGGACCGCACGGAACCAGGGACCACGGAATCGGAGGACATGCTGACAAGCCTAGGGGCAATACCTGACAGTGCGCTACCAAACCGCTACCCGACCCCTATGGCGTCCGTCACGGGCGGGGGCGACGGGGCGGGTGGGAAGCAAGTGCGGGGTGTTGTCGGCGAGTTCCGCCGGGGTCACTCCGCGGACTCGGCCGCGTGCGGGCTGAGGACGCCCGCCGTCACCAGGGCGATGATGACGATGCCGAGGGCGATGCGGTACCAGACGAACGGCATGAAGCTCTTGCTGGAGATCCACTTCATGAACCACGAGATGACCGCGTATCCGGACGCGAAGGCGATCGCCGTGGCGAACAGTGTCGGGCCCCAGGCGATGTGGTCGCTCTCCAGCGCGTCCTTCGTCTCGAACACACCCGAGGCCAGCACGGCGGGGATGGCGAGCAGGAAGGAGTAACGGGCCGCGGCCTCACGGCGGTAGCCCATGAAGAGGCCGCCGCTGATGGTCGCGCCGGAGCGGGAGACGCCCGGGACGAGGGCCATCGCCTGGCACAGGCCGAAGATCAGGCCGTCCTTGACGCCGAGGTCCTTGAGTTCCTTGCGCTGCTTGGGGGCGCGGTGGCGGCCGCCGTCCTCGTCGCGGGCGGCGAGCCGGTCGGCGATGCCGATGATCACGCCGACCACGATCAGCATCGTCGCGGTGATCCGCAGATCACGGAACGGTCCCTCGATCGCGTCCTTGAACAGCAGCCCGAGCACGCCGATCGGGATCGAGCCGACGATGACGAGCCAGCCCATCTGGGCGTCGTGGTCGCCGCGCAGTTCCTTGTTGAAGAGGGAACGCGTCCAGACGGAGATGATCCGCCCGATGTCCTTGCGGAAGTAGATGAGGACGGCCGCCTCGGTGCCGATCTGGGTGATCGCCGTGAAGGCGGCCCCAGGGTCCTCCCAGCCGGAGAACGCCGCCGTCAGCCGCAGATGCGCGCTGGAGGAGACGGGGAGGAACTCGGTCAGCCCCTGGACGAGTCCGAGGATGAGGGATTCAAACCAAGACATGGAGTAACGGTGTCCAAGCGCTGATCGTGGAAAGGCCGTCGGAAACACCACGCCGCCGGGCGCGGTGATCACGGGTGTCCGGGGCAGCCTAGCGTCCCTGTGAGAACACCCGGGCACAGGGGTTTGACGAGGGGGCCCGGACCGGGGCTTGACCGTGAACGGAACGGGAGTTGGGCCCGGACAGGACGGGTGCGGGACCGGTGCCGGGCCGGTGCCGGACCGTGATCGGACCGGGGGTTGGGCTGGGCGCCCGGCCGGGGGTGAGGGGCGGCTCGCCCGCTGGGCCCCGTCGGTTGCGACGGCCTTGGGCGGCTCGCCGGTCAGGGGCCGGTGGTCACCGCTCGTGCCGATCACCTCACCTGCCAGGAGCTGGCTGTCACCGGCGGTGTCGGTCACCTCACCTGCCAGGAGCTGGCTGTCACCGGCGGTGTCGGCCACCTCGCCCGCCAGGGGCCGGTTGGCACCGGCCGTGCCGGTCACCTCGCCAGCCGGGGCCCAGTTGGCACCGCCCGTGCCGGTCACCGCGCCAGCCAGGAGCTGGCTGTCACCGGCTGTGCTGTCCACCGCGCCCGCCAGTAGAAGCCGGCCGTCACAGCTGTGCTGTCCACCGCGCCCGCCAGAAGAAGCCAGCCGTCACGCCCGTGCCGTTCACCTCCCCGCTCACAGTTCCGTCGGCCACCTCGCCGCCCCGGCCACCTCGCCGCCCCGGCCCGCCCCCGGCCCCCCCGACCCATCCGCCAAGGCCCCCGCCTCCCCATCCCCCCTCCGCGCCCCGCCCCGGGTGTTGACCTGCGGCGGGGCCGGAGCTTACGTTGCAGCGGAGGGGAAAGCGCTTGCTGCGTGCGGGGTCAGCTGTTCCGCCTCTAGGCTCGTCGTTCCTCCAAGGAGTGCTGATCCCGGCCATGTCCACACCGCAGACCGAACCCCGGACGTCCCCGACCCGCTCCGCCCCCCTCGCCGGCCGCCGGGTCCGGGCCGCCGTCATCGGCACCGGCGCCATCGGCCGGGGCTCGCATCTGCCCGCGCTGGCCAAGCTCGCCGAGGAGGGTGAGGTGGAGGTCGTCGCGGCGGTCGACGTCAACGCCGCCGCGGCCGAGGAGTTCTGCCGGGCCGGTGGCGTGCCGCACGCCTACACCGACCTGGGCCAGATGCTCGCCGAGCAGCGCCCCGACCTGGTCACCATCTGCACGCCGCCGACCCTGCACAAGGCCCAGACCATCGCCGCGCTGCGCGCCGGGGCCTGGGTGTGGTGCGAGAAGCCGCCCGTGCCGACGCTCGCCGACTACGCCGCCGTCGAGGCCGAGGAGGGCGTCGAGGGCGGACCGTACGCGTCGATCGTCTTCCAGCACCGGTTCGGCTCCGGCACCCGGCACGCGCGCCGGCTGCTGGACGGGGGCGCGCTGGGCCGGCCGCTCGTCGCGCACTGTCAGACCACCTGGCACCGGGACACCGCTTACTACGCGGTGCCCTGGCGGGGCCGTTGGGACACCGAGGGCGGCGGCCCGGCCATGGGCCACGGCATCCACCAGATGGACCTGATGCTCGACCTGCTCGGCCCGTGGAGCGAGGTCCGCGCGATGGCCGGACGCCTGGTGCACGACGTGGAGACTGAGGACGTCTCGACCGCGCTGGTCCGGTTCGAGAACGGCGCGCTCGCCACCGTCGTCAACAGCGTGCTGAGCCCCGACGAGGTCAGCCGCATCCGCGTCGACTGCGAGCGCGCGACCGTCGAACTGACCCACCTCTACGGCCACTCCAACGCCGACTGGCGCATCACGCCCGCCCCGGACGTGCCCGCCGCCGACGCCGCCGCCTGGCAGGACTTCGGGCCGGACGTGCCCAGTTCGCACGTCGAGCAGGTGCGCGAGCTGATCGTGAGCATGCGCAAGGGCGAACGGCCGCGCAGCAGCGGAGCCGACGGGCGCACGAGCCTGGAGCTGATCGCCGCGCTGTACAAGTCGGCGTTCACGGACGCCACGGTGCGCGCGGGCGAGATCGGCCCCGGCGACCCGTTCTTCACGTCGATGCACGGCGACGCGCCCGGCTGGGCCCCCGCCGCAGTCCAGGAGGTGACCGCGTGACCGCCCCGCACATCGTCCACGCCCACGGCGACCGCATCACCGTCACCGACCCCGCGACCGGCGTGGAGCTGCTCTCCTACGTCTACCGCGCGGAGGCCGACTGGGAGGCGCCGCGCCCCTATGTGCACCCGGTGCGCACGCTCGCCGGGGACGTCGTCACCGACTACCGCCCCAACGACCACCGTTGGCACAAGGGCCTCTCCCTGACCGCCTCGCACCTGTCCGGCGCCAACCTGTGGGGCGGCAACTCCTATGTGCACGGCGAGGGTTACCTCGCCCTCCCGGAGCGCGTCGGCTCGATGGCGCACGTCGCCTTCGACGAGGTCGCCGCCCACGAGGACCGGGTGGTGATCGCCGAACGGCTCACCTGGCACCCGCACGACGGCGCGCTGTGGGCCGACGAGTCCCGCCGCATCGAGGTCCACGACATCGACCCCGAGTCCGGTTCCTGGGCGCTGACCTGGACGAGCGCCATCACCAACCGGCGTGCCGAGGCACTGCACTTCGGCAGTCCGACCACCGCCGGGCGTGAACTCGCCGGGTACACCGGCCTGTTCTGGCGCGGACCTCGTGCCTTCCGCGACGGCCGCATCCTCGCCCCCGACGCCGAGGGCCCCGACCTGATGGGCCGTCAGGCGCCCTGGCTCGCCTACTCCGGCGAGCACGACGGCACCGACGGCCACGCCACCCTCCTCTTCGCGCACGCCCCCGAGAACGACCACCTCGGCGCCCAAGGCGCCCACCCGGCCCACTGGTTCGTGCGCAACGAACCGTTCGCCGCCGTCGCCCCCTCCTGGTCGTTCTACGACGAACTCGAACTCGCCCCCGGCGACACCCTCACCCGCCGCTACCGGGTCGTCGTCGCCGACGGGGCGTGGGAACGTGCGGACATCGTCAAGTACCTGGAGGCGCACCCGTGGTGAGCAGCACGACGTACGCGGGCCTGCCGGGCGGGGTGGCCGTCTCCCGGCTCGCCGTCTACGACTGGCCGGCCGCCGACGGTGTCTGCGGCGGAACTCCCCATATGCACCTGACCTGTTCGGAGGCGTACGTCGTCACCGGCGGGCGGGGCGCCGTGCAGACCCTGACGACGTCCGGGTACGAGGAGACGCCTCTCGAACCGGGCACGGTCGCCTGGTTCACGCCGGGCACCATCCACCGGCTGGTCAACGAGGACGACCTGCGCATCACCGTCCTCATGCAGAACAGCGGCCTGCCCGAGGCCGGTGACGCGGTGCTCACCCTGCCGCCGCGCTACCTGGCCGACCCCGCGGCCTACGCGGCGGCCACCGTCATCCCTGCCGACGCGCCCGAGGAGGAACGCGAACGGGTCGCCCGGGCCCGCCGTGACCTCGCCCTGGAGGGCTACCGGGCCCTGCGTGCCGCCGAAGGGCCCGAGGCGCTCGCCGCGTTCCACGAGGCCGCCGCCGCACTGGTCCGGCCCCGGCTCGCCGCATGGCGCGCCCGCTGGCAACAGGGCGCCGAGGCCGCCGCGTCGGCCACCGGTGAGCAACTGGACCGCCTCGCCGCCGGCGATGTCAGCCACCTCGCCGAAGCCACCGTCCGCGCCGAACAGCCCTCCACCCAGGGCAAGTTCGGCATGTGCGGCCGCCTCGACGTGTACGAGGGCACGAGCTGACGCCGATGAGGTGAGGCCCCGGCCGCAGACCGACGCGAGCGGCGAGGCCGGGGTTCCGGGGCTCCGACTCGGGCCCTGGAGGGGCCACTTCGGCCGACGGCCAGAGCCTCAACTGCCCCGCAAGTGGTGGCGTTTGCGCCAGGCCATGATCGTGGCTGCCAGGGCCGGGAGGGCGATGGCCGCCATGGCGATCAGGAACGCCGGGGAGGTCGGGGACGAGGCGCGGGCGCCCGCCACGACGTAGGCGGCGGTGTTCGGGACCGAGCCGAGGGCCGTCGCGACGAGGAAGGGCAGCCAGCCCATGCGGGAGACGGCGGCGCAGTAGTTCGCGGCCCAGAACGGCACCCCGGGGAAGAGCCGGGCCACCATCATCGAGCGGAAACCGTGCCGGCTCAGCTGGCCGTCGGCCGCGTGCAGCAGCCGTCCGCGCAGCAGCGGGCGCAGCGCGTCCTGGCCCAGTATCCGGCCAAGACCGAAGGCGACGCCCGCTCCGATCACCGTGCCCGCGAGGGCCACCGCTGTCCCCAGCGGGCAGCCGAACAGCGCGCCCGCCGCGAGGTTGAGCAGCGGCCTCGGCACGAACGCCACCGTGCACAGCCCGTACGCCACCGCGAACACCGTGGCCGCCGTGAGGCCGCCGAGCTGGGGTGGCCAGCCGTCGGCCAGGAGTCTCTGCGGCTCGAACAGCAGGACGGAACCCGCGGCGGCGGCGAGCAGGGCCACCAGCAGGGACAACCGCGACCAGGGCGACAACAGCACGCGCGTACAGCGTGCGGCGAGCCCGCGCGGGGCGGGTACGACGACGGCGAGCTCCGTGGCGGCGGCCCGGGGAACGGCCGTTGCGGTGCCCTCCGAGCGGAGTGGGGCATCGAGCATCCCGCGACACTAACCGACGGGTGTGTGTGGGCGCCGTATGGTTCGTCGCATGAACGTCACAGGTGCGGGCGGACCCGACATCCCGCCCAGCGCCCTCGCCGACACGCTGCTGGAGCGGCTGACGCACGCCTACCCGGCCGCCGCCGACCCCGCGCGGGCCGCCGCCATGCGGGCGTACCTGAAGGACATCGCCCCCTTCCTCGGGCTGACCACCCCGGTGCGCCGGGCCCTGGACCGCACCGTCGTGCGGGGGCTGCCCCGGCCCACCGAGGCCGACTGCACCGCGATCGCCCTGCGCTGCTGGGCCAGACCCGAACGCGAGTACGCCTACTTCGCCGTCGACTATCTGCGCCGCCACATCGCCCGCTGCTCCTCCGGCTTCCTGCCCGTCGCCCGGCACCTCGTCGCCACCGTCTCCTGGTGGGACACCGTCGACCTGCTGGCCGCGCATGTCGTCGGCGTCCTGGTCGCGGCCGACCCGCGCCTCGTCGCCGACATGGACGCCTGGATCGTCGACCCCGATCTGTGGGTGGCCCGCACCGCGCTGCTCCATCAGCTCCGCTACCGGGACCGCACCGACAGCGCACGGCTGTTCTCCTACTGCCTGCGCCAGTCAGGGCACCCCGACTTCTTCGTCCGCAAGGCGATCGGCTGGGCCCTGCGCGAGTACGCCAAGACCGACCCGGACGCGGTCCGTACCTTCCTGGCCGGGGAACGCGGCCGGTTCGCGCCGCTCTCGGTGCGTGAGGCGCTCAAGAACATCGGGCCCTGAGCTCCGCCCCGACTCCCGCCGCACAGAAAACCGTTCGACGTCCGTCCCGCCGTCGGCCATGCTCGGACCATGTTCCGGTACGCCTTCCTCCTAGCGGCATCCGCGCCCGCGGATGCGCCGAAGGCTGCCGTCCGGACCCTCCTGACCGCCGTCGACGGCGCCCGAAGCTGACCCTCCCCGGAACGTCCGGCGGACCCCGCAGGGGGAGGGTCGGCGAGATTCCGGGGTCCCCAGCGCCACCACCAGGTTTCGAGGAACCGCCATGCCCAAGACGGCATACGTCCGCACCAAACCGCACGTCAACATCGGCACCATGGGCCACGTCGACCACGGCAAGACCACTCTGACCGCCGCCATCACCAAGGTCCTCGCCGACCGCGGCACCGGCACCTTCGTCCCGTTCGACCGTATCGACCGGGCCCCGGAGGAGGCCGCCCGCGGCATCACCATCAACATCGCGCACGTCGAGTACGAGACCGACACCCGCCACTACGCGCACGTGGACATGCCGGGTCACGCCGACTACGTCAAGAACATGGTCACCGGCGCCGCGCAGCTCGACGGGGCGATCCTCGTCGTCTCCGCGGTCGACGGGATCATGCCGCAGACCGCCGAACACGTGCTGCTCGCGCGGCAGGTGGGCGTCGACCACATCGTCGTCGCGATGACCATGGCCGACGTGGCCGACGAGGAGCTGTCCGACCTGGTCGAGCTGGAGGTGCGCGAACTGCTCACCGGGCAGGGGTACGGCGGCGACTCCGTGCCCGTCGTACGGGTCTCCGGGCTGCGCGCGCTGGCCGGTGACCCGCACTGGACGGCGGCCATCGAGGCGCTGCTCGACGCCGTGGACACCTATGTGCCCATGCCGGAACGGTATGTGGACGCGCCGTTCCTGCTGCCGGTGGAGAACGTCCTCACCATCACCGGCCGGGGAACCGTCGTCACCGGCGCCGTCGAGCGGGGCGTCGTACGGGTGGGCGACCGGGTCGAGGTGCTCGGCGCCGGAGTCGAGACCGTCGTCACCGGTCTGGAGACCTTCGGCAAGCCGATGACGGAGGCGCAGGCCGGGGACAACGTGGCGCTGCTGCTGCGCGGGGTGGCGCGGGACGCCGTCCGACGCGGGCAGGTCGTCGCGGCGCCCGGCAGCGTCACGCCCCGACGGCGGTTCTCGGCGCGGGTGTACGTCCTGTCGACCCGCGAGGGCGGCCGCAGCACCCCGGTGTCGACGGGCTACCGGCCGCAGTTCTACATCCGCACCGCGGACGTCGTCGGTGACGTCGACCTCGGGGAGGTCGCCGTCGCCCGCCCCGGCGACACCGTGACGATGGCGGTCGAACTGGGCCGGGACGTCCCGCTGGAGCCCGGCCTCGGCTTCGCCGTCCGCGAGGGCGGCCGGACCGTCGGCGCGGGCACGGTGACGTCGGTCGGCTGACCCGCCCGGTTCCGGTGCCCGTCCTCCCGAGCGAGGGCGGGCACCGGCGTCCGGGACCGGCACAATGGACCCGTGAACGACCCCATACCCGTGACCCGCGACGTCGACCACGGCACCGCCAAGCTGATGCCGGACGTCGACCGGGAACGGGCCTGGCTGCTCACCGTCGACGGGGCACCGCAGTCCTATGTCGACCTGGACGAGCCCGCCCACCTGGAGTTCGAGTACGTCCGGCGGCTCGGGCACGTCCTGGACACCCTCGCCCGGCCGGGGCGCCCGCTCGACGTCCTGCACCTCGGCGGCGGCGCGCTCACCCTGCCCCGTTACCTGGAGGCCACCCGCCCCGGCTCCGTCCAGCACGTCGTCGACGTGGACCGTGCCCTGCTCGACCTGGTCGTCGCGCACCTCCCGCTGCCCGCGAAGGCACCGATCACGCTGCACGCCGCCGACGCCCGCCGCTGGCTGGAAGCGGCCCCCGACGACTCGGCCGACGTGCTCGTGGCCGACGTCTTCGGCGGCTCCCGCATCCCCGCCCACCTCACCTCCGCCGGCTACGCGGCCGAGGCACGGCGGGTGCTGCGCGCCGACGGCGTCTACCTCGCCAACCTCGCGGACGCCACGCCGTTCGGCTTCCTGCGTTCCCAACTCGCCAATTTCCGGGCGGTGTTCGAGGAACTGGTACTGATCGCGGAACCGGCGGTGCTGCGTGGCCGCCGGTTCGGCAACGCGGTGCTCGCCGCCACCCACCAGCCCCTGGACCTCGGCGAGTTGAGGCGGCTGACCGCCGGGGACGTCTTCCCGGCCCGCGTCGAACACGGGCCGGGGCTACGGGAGTTCATCGGCGACGCGCGGCCGGTGCGGGACGAGGACGCCGTCCCGTCACCGGAGCCGCCCGCCGGGGCGTTCGGCATCGGCTGAGCCGCACCGCCCGCCCCGTGTCACTCGGTGGGGTCGCCGGAGAGCCGGACGGTGCTCATGATCTTCATGATGGTGGCGTCGGGCACCTCGCCCTTGACGCCGGTCGCGCCGTACAGGTTCCAGGCCACGAACTCGTCCTTGGAGTTCTTGAAGCCGAACGTGATCGCCTTGCCGTCGCTCGCGCACTTGTCCGTGCCCTTCTGCGGGCTGTTGTGCGAGCGGGCCCAGGCGTACTTGCCGACGATCCCGGCGGTGGTCGTGAAGCT
This sequence comes from Streptomyces sp. NPDC091279, assembly GCF_044757465.1. Classification (NCBI taxonomy): domain Bacteria; kingdom Bacillati; phylum Actinomycetota; class Actinomycetes; order Kitasatosporales; family Streptomycetaceae; genus Streptomyces; species Streptomyces sp. NPDC091279. The sequence goes on from NZ_JBIVVA010000020.1 coordinate 75,701, forward strand.
CGTGGCCTTCTTGTCGAAGGTGATGCTCTTCTTGTCCGGCTGCGTGTAGCCGCCGAACACCCACCACGGCACCTGATTGACCGCGACCTCGTCGGTGTCCTTGGAGCCGTCGGCGCCCTTGGTGCCCACGGCGGCGAGGCCGGTGTCGTCGGTGTTGCCGTCCTTGTCCTTGGACGTGCACCACTTCGGCTTGTAGGCGGCGGGCGCGGACATCACGATGAGCGGCTTGCTGCCGGCCGGCTTGCTGTGGTCCTCGAAGCCGATCAGGGTGCCGGGCGTGTCGACCTGCCAGTCGGCCGGTACGTCGAAGGCGGTGCCCCACTTGGGGTTCACCACGACCTTCCAGCCCGGGATGGTGGCCTTCACGGCGTCGCCGCCGCGCGGGTCGGCGTCCGAGGCGGAGACGCTCGGCGAGGCCGACGGCGACGTCGAGGCGGACGGGCTCTGCTTGTTGTCCGTGCCGCCGTCCGCGGTGTCGTCCTTGTCGCCGCCCAGCACCAGGAACCCGGTCACCCCGGCGGCCACGACGACGGCCAGCGCCGCCACGATCGCCACCAGCCGCGTCCGGTTGCCGCCGCCCTTGCCACCGCCGGGCGGCTGCGGAGGCCCTGCCTGCGTGGGCGGTCCCCAACCCGGCTGCTGCCCATACGGGTTGGGCTGCTGATAGCCCGGCTGCTGGTACGGATTCGGCTGCTGGAACCCCGGTTGCTGATAGGGGTTGTTCTGCGCTTGCGGATTCTGCTCGCCCCCGGGCGGCTGCTGTCCTGGCCACATGTGGAGTCACCTTATGCGGCCGAGGAAACGATTCGGTCACCGCGGCCGGTAAGGGCCCGTTCCGGAGAGGGGGAGATTCGGCGGAACGTCGGCGGATCTTCGGCGGATCTTCGGCGGATCTTCGGCGGAACTTCGGCGGAATGTCGACGGACCAGGGCCGGACGGGGCGAAGGCGGGCGCCGTTCGGCCTGGTCACCGCTGGCTACTCATGGGTAACATGCCGGGCATGAGCGCAGATCAGATGTCCATCGGCGAGATGCTCGCCGCCACGGTGCCGATGGTTCGCACACTGAACCTGGAGTACCTGGAGACCACCCCGGAGCGGGCCGTGGTGGCCCTGCCGGACCAGGCCGAGTACCGCAACCACGTCGGCGGCCCGCACGCCGGTGCCATGTTCACGCTGGGGGAGTCGGCCAGCGGCGCGATCGTGCTGGCCGCGTTCGGGGACCAGTTGGAGCGGGCGGTGCCGTTGCCGGTCAACGCCGAGATCGCGTTCAAGAAGATCGCCCTCGGACCGGTCCGGGCCACCGCGACCCTCGGCCGCCCGGCCGCCGACGTGGTCGCCGAACTCGACGCGGGCGAGCGCCCGGAGTTCCCGGTGACCGTCGCCCTCCAGCGCGCGGACGGGGCGGTGACGGGGGAGATGACCGTGCTGTGGACCCTGCGGCCCCACAGCTGAGGCGGACCGACGCGCAGGGGTGAGGGCCGGGTGGCGGATTGCCGCCCGGCCCTCGCAACGTCCTTTGCCGCCCGGCCCGTTGAGGGGTCTCAGGCCGCCAGTCGGTCCAGGTCGGCGCTCTCGCCGTTCTCCAGACCCGCGACGAACTCCTTGAGCCAGGACGTGAACTCCGGGCCCAGGTCATCGCGTTCGCAGGCGAGGCGGACCACCGTGCGCAGGTAGTCGGCCTTGTCGCCGGTGTCGTAGCGCAGTCCGTCGAAGATCACGCCGTGCACCGTGCCGCCCGCCGCCAACTCCTGGAGTGCGTCGGTCAGTTGGATCTCGCCGCCACGGCCGGGCGGGGTGCGCTCCAGGGTGTCGAAGACGGCCGGGTCCAGGACATAGCGTCCGATGACCGCGTAGTTGCTCGGCGCGTCCGCGGCCGACGGCTTCTCCACCAGCCCGGTGACGCGGACCACCCCGTCCTCGTCGGTGGGCTCGACGGCGGCGCAGCCGTAGAGGTGGACCTGCTCCGGCGGCACCTCCATGAGCGCGACGACGCTTCCCTCGTGCCGTTCGCGGACCTCCAGCATCTGGCTGAGCAGGGTCTCGCGCGGGTCGATCAGGTCGTCGCCGAGCAGCACCGCGAACGGCTGGTCACCCACGTGCCGTCGGGCGCACAGCACGGCGTGGCCGAGGCCGAGGGGCTCGCCCTGGCGGATGTGGTGGATGTTGGCCAGCCGGGCGGGGTCGCGCACCGCGTCGAGGCGGACCGCGTCACCCTTGGCGGCGAGGGCCTGCTCCAGTTCGAAGGCGTTGTCGAAGTGGTCCTCGATGGCCCGCTTGTGGCGGCCGGTGACCATGAGGACATCGTCGAGCCCGGCCGCGGCGGCCTCCTCGACGACGTACTGGATGGCCGGCTTGTCGACGACCGGGAGCATCTCCTTGGGTGTCGCCTTGGTCGCGGGCAGGAAGCGGGTGCCGAGCCCGGCGGCGGGGACGACAGCCTTGCGGACGGGGGTCTTGGGGCTCTTCGAGGAGTGGGGGGTGCTCATGCGGCCCATGCTCGGACACGCGGATGAGAGCCCGCCGAGAGAAACTTCGGAGCCCGCTGTGTGTTCGGCGCGATGACGGAGGGGTGTCGGGGCGCCGGTGGAGGCTCTTTGGGGACATAGCGGGAAGGGGGCCCGGGTGAAGGCGAGTTGACGAGTGGATACGTCAACTCCCTTTATTCCGGCCTATGTTGGGGTTCTGTGAATCTCGCCTTTGGGGTACGGGTGCGCATACCGCCGGTAACTCCGGTGGAGTGAAAGCGCGTTGAGCCCGAGGCGCCCCAGCTTCTCGCTTCCCGTGTGTTCTCTGTGTGGAGGCCGACGGCTCTTCAGGGGTCGTGATCGCCGGGTCCGTCGGTCGCCGGTCGGGGCGGTGCGTCGTGGGCGCGGGTCGGCCGGTGAAGCGGGCCCCCGGATGGCCCCCGCTCCCTCGCCGCGCCCAGGAGGGTCAACTCCCGACCTGGTGTCCGTTATGTCGCATAGTGCGTTTCGGAATCGTTCGTGGGCAGGGCGTCGGGCGCAACCGCGGTTCGTCTCGCTGTGTCCGTGCAGTGGAGGAGTGAGGTCTGTGAGAGACACCGTTTCCCGGCGAGCCGCGCTGCGTCTGATGGGAGGTGCTGTCGGGGTGGTCGCGGGCGTCACCGGCGGGTTCGGGTCGCCCGCTCGGGCCCTGGACCGGGGGCGCGTCGACGGGCTGGTCCGGAAGCTCACCCTCGACGAGAAGATCTCTCTCCTGCACGGCGCCAACGACCCCGCCTCGCTCGGCCAGGCGGGCTACGTCCCCGGGGTGAAACGGCTCGGCATCCCCCCGCTGCGGCTCGCCGACGGCCCGGCCGGAGTGCGCGTCACCCGGCACGCGACCGCGCTGCCCGCGCCCGTGCTGCTGGCGTCGGCGTTCGACCCGGAACTGGCCCGGCGCTACGGACAGGTCATCGGGCAGGAGGGCCGCGCCCTCGGGCAGGACGTGCTCCTCTCCCCGATGGTCAACCTCATCCGCACCCCCTACGCGGGCCGCAACTTCGAGACGTTCAGCGAGGACCCGCTGCTCTCCTCGGACCTGGTCGCCGCCGAGATCACCGGCATCCAGGGCGCCGGACTGATCGCCACCGTCAAGCACTACGCGCTCAACAACCAGGAGAAGGACCGGGGTTCTGTCGATGTGCGGGTCGACGAACAGACCCTGCACGAATGCGAGTTGCGCGGGTTCGAAGCCGCCGTCGAGGCCGGGACGGGGGCGGTCATGGGCGCCTACAACAAGGTCGACGGGACCTTCGCCTGCGAGAACAAGGCCTTGCTCACCGGAATCCTTCGGGAGAGGTGGGGCTTCGACGGGTTCGTGATGACCGACTGGGACGCCGCCCACAGCACCGTCGCCGCCCTCACCGCGGGCCTCGACATGGAGATGCCCGAGGGGAAGTACTTCGGCGCCGCGCTGAAGGCGGCCGTGGCCGACGGCAGCGTGCCCGAGCGGGACGTCGACCGGGCCGTGCGCCGCGTCCTCACCGTCATGGACCGCTTCGGACTCCTCGCCGCCGACGCCCCACCCCGTCCGCGCCGGGACCCGCAGGCCGGGGCTGCCGTCGCCCTGGAGGTCGCCAAGGCGGGCGCCACCCTGCTGCGCAACGCCCACGACACCCTGCCACTGCGACCCGGCACCAGCGTCGCCGTCATCGGCCCCACCGGAAGCCTGCCCTCGGTCAGCGGCGGCGGCAGCGCCCATGTCGTCCCCGACCACGCCACCAGCCCCCTCGACACCATCACGTCCCGGGCAGGGAACGTCACGTACGCCCTCGGCGAGGATCTCTTCGGCACCCCGGTCCCGGCCGCCGCGCTCCGCCCCGCCCTCGCCGCCGACGGACACCGCGTGGCCGCCGGGCAGGACTGGAGCTACGACGGCACCCTCACCGTCACCGACGCCGACGAGTGGACGTTCGTCCTCCACTTCTCCGGCGACCCGGTCGCCCGCCCCACGGTCCACCTCGACGGCGCCGAACTCTTCCCGCTCGCCCCCGGCTACGAGGAGTACTTCGTCGGCGGTGTCGTCTCCGCCGCCCCCGACGGGATGACCGTCCGCCGCGCCACCCTGCACCTCACCCCGGGCAGCCACCCCCTGCGGATCAGCGCGCGGGGCGGGGACAGCGGGCGCCACTTCCGGCTGCACCGCATCACCCGCGCCACCCGGGCCCGCGATGTCACCGAGGCCGCCGAGGCCGCGCGGGCCGCCGACACCGTCGTTCTCTTCGCCTACGAGGACGCCACCGAGGGGCGGGACCGCGCGCGTCTCGCCCTGCCCGGGAACCAGGAGCGGCTGATCGCCGCCGTGACCGAGGCCAACCCGCGCACCACCGTCGTCCTCAACACGTCGTCGGCCACCTCGATGCCCTGGCTGGAGCGGACCGGGGCCGTGCTCCAGATGTACTACCCGGGGCAGGAGGGCGCCGAGGCCACCGCCGCCGTGCTGTACGGGGAGTGCGACCCGGGCGGGCGGCTCACCCAGTCCTTCCCGGTCGACGACGACCACCACCCCGTCGCGGGGGACCGCCGCCGGTATCCGGGGCGCGACGGCGTCGAGGAGTACTCCGAGGGCATCCACCTCGGGTACCGCTGGTACGACGCCGAAGGGGTCCGGCCGCTGTTCCCCTTCGGGCACGGCCTGTCGTACACCGCCTTCACCTACGAGGAGCTGTCCGCACGGGCCGTGGGGCAGGGCATCGAGGTGAGCCTCGTCGTGCGCAACACCGGGGCGCGGGCCGGGATCGCGGTTCCGCAGGTGTACATCGGGCCCTCCGAACGGCTCCGACTGGAGCAGGCGGTACGGGTGCTGGGCGGCTATCGGCGCCTCGCGCTGGGCCCGGGGGAACGGCGGCGGGTGAGCGTCCGGGTCGACGCGCGCACCCTCTCCTCGTGGGACCCGCACACGCACGACCGGGTGCTCGGCACCGGGCCGCGCACGGTGTGGGCGGGGGCGTCGGCGGGTGATCTGCGGCTGCGCACGAGCGTCGAGGTCGGTGGCTGAACCGGTAGGCTGCCCGGCGTGCGTCCGTCCAAAGCGGCGTGCGCCGGGAACACAGTGATCCTTGGGAGGAACCGGCTTTGCACGTGCAGGAATGGCTCGACAGCGTCCCCCCGGTGGCCGTCTACGCCCTGGTGGGCCTGGTCATCGGAGTGGAGAGCCTCGGCATTCCGCTGCCCGGCGAGATCGTCCTCGTCTCCGCCGCCCTGATGTCCTCCCAGCACGCCCACATCAACCCCCTGATCCTCGGCGCCTGCGCCAGCCTCGGCGCGATCGTCGGTGACTCCATCGGGTACGCCATCGGCCGCAAGGGCGGACGGCCGCTGCTGGCCTGGCTCGGGACGAAGTTCCCCAAGCACTTCGGCGAGGGCCATGTGGCCACCGCCGAGCGGTCGTTCGAGAAGTGGGGCATGTGGGCCGTCTTCTTCGGCCGCTTCGTCGCCCTGCTGCGGATCTTCGCCGGGCCGCTGGCCGGTGTCCTGCACATGCCGTACTGGAAGTTCCTGATCGCCAACGTGCTCGGCGGGATCGTCTGGGCGGGCGGCACCACCGCCGTCGTCTACTACGTCGGCATCGTCGCCGAGGACTGGCTGAAGCGGTTCTCGTACGCGGGCCTCGCGGCGGCCGTGCTGTTCGGGGTCGCCTCGATGCTCGTCGTCAAGCGGCGCGCGAAGAAGGCGTCGGAGCAGGCGGCCGAGAAGAAGGAAGCGGCTGGGACCGCCCCCGTCCCGGCCGCCGAATAAGCCCCCTCAGCCCTCGTCGGCCCCGGCGGGCTCGTCGTGCAGCGCGCGGTGCTCCTTGGCGAGGTCCGCGTAGTGGGTGCCGTTCGACGTCAACCCCTGGCGCTCCTCCTCGGACAGTTCCCGGCGGACCTTCGCCGGGACCCCGGCCACCAGGGAACCCGGCGGCACCCGCATGCCCTGCGGTACGAGTGCCTGCGCGGCGACGAGTGAACCGGCGCCGATCACCGCGCCGTTGAGGACCGTCGCGCCCATCCCGATCAGACAGTCGTCACCGACCGTCGCCCCGTGCACCACGGCGTTGTGCCCCACCGACACCCGCTCGCCGATGGTCACCGGGAACCCGGGGTCGGCGTGCAGGGTGCAGTTGTCCTGGACGTTGCTGCGCGCGCCGACGGAAATCCGCTCGACGTCGCCGCGCAGCACCGCCCCGTACCAGACGCTGGCGCCCTGCGCGAGGGTCACGTCCCCGATCACCGACGCCGTCGGCGCCACGAACGCCTCCCCGTCGATCCGCGGCTCCCGCCCGCCGATGCCCGTGATCAACGCCCTGTGCCCCATGGCCTCTCCTCGTCCTCGATCCCCCCGCACGGTACGCCACCCGGTGGGGTGAAGATCACAGGCCGGTTGACCGATGGGCGTCCCGCGCGCTGAGTACGGTGAGCGGGTGCCGAAGCCCACGAACACCTTCGCGTCCTGGTCCCGGGGGCTCGCGCAGCGTGCCGTGCACGCGGGCTGGGCCTGGGTGCGGGCCACCGGCTCGGTCACCGCCGAACACCCCGGCCGCTTCCGGTTCGGCGCGCTCGGCACCGGCACCCGGCTCGCGTTCCCGCTCGGCACGGTCTTCGGGGAACCGTGGATTCACCTCGGCGCCCACTGCATCGTCGGCGAACAGGTCACCCTCACCGCGGGACTCATGCCCGACCTCGACCTCGGCCCCGACCCGATCCTGCGCATCGGCGACGGCGTCGTCCTCGGCCGGGGCAGCCACGTCATCGCCGACACGACGGTCACCATCGGCAGCGACTGCTACGTCGGGCCCTATGTGTACGTCACGTCCACGAACCACTCCTACGACGATCCGCACCAGCCCATCGGCAAGCAGTGGCCCCGGATGGAGCCCGTGGAGATCGGCACCGGCTGCTGGATCGGCACGGGCGCGGTGATCCTGCCCGGTGCGAAGATCGGGCGGAACGTCGTCGTCGCGGCCGGAGCGGTGGTGCGCGGCACGGTCCCCGACTACACGGTGGTCGCGGGCGCCCCCGCCCGGGTGGTCCGGCGCTGGACCGCCGCGCAGGGCTGGCAGCCGCCGCTCAGGACCCCGCCCCCGGTGCCGATCCCGGACGGCGTCACGCCCGAACAGCTGCTGCGGCTCTCGGAGTTGACCGAGGCGACGGTGGCCCACCTCGCGGAACGGGAACCGGACGCCTGAGTGCCGCTCCGGCGGCGCGGGCAGGCCGTGCCGGGCCGGGTGGCCCCGCAGTACAGTTCGGTGCACGGGCGGGGCCACCCCACCATGGGTCAGCCGACCGGACTCCGCCCGCCACCTCAGTGCTCCGCGAGAGCCCCGATAGTTGGACGGAACGTGTCGGACCTCGACCTGCTGACCCAGTCCCTGGCGCGCAACGTCAGACGCTGGCGCACCGACCGCGGCTTCACCCTGGACACCCTCGCCGCCCGCGCCGGGGTCAGCCGCGGCATGCTCATCCAGATCGAGCAGGCCCGCACCAACCCGAGCATCGGCACGGTCGTCAAGATCGGCGACGCCCTCGGCATCAGCATCACCACCCTGCTCGACTACGAACAGGGCGCCACGGTCCGGATCGTCCCCGCCGAGCAGGCGGTACGGCTCTGGCACACCGACGCGGGCAGCTACAGCCGGCTGCTGGCCGGCACCGAGGCGCCCGGCCCGCTGGAGATGTGGGACTGGCGGCTGATGCCGGGCGACCGCAGCCCCTCCGACCCGCACCCGGTGGGCACCGTCGAGATCGCGCACGTCACGTCCGGCGAGCTGACCCTCACCGTCGACGGCGTCGCGCACCGCGTCCCGACCGGCGCCAGCGTCACCTTCGAGGCCAACACCCCGCACGTGTACGGCAACACCGGCGACGAACCGATGACGATGCTGCTGGCCGTCTCCGTCCCGCCGGTGCAGTGAACGGCCGCCCGCGCGGCTGTTGGCGTGCCGTCATGGACGCACCTCTCGGTCACTTCGACACCGCCGCCCCCGCCCCCGACCGCCTCGACGAACTGACCGCCCCGGTCGCCGACGCCGTACGGCACTGGAGCGGCACCGTCCCCGCCGAGCAGCTCGTGTACGTCGACACCGACCCGCAGTGGGCGGACACCGCCACCTTCGTCGAGCACTACGGGCGTGAACTCCTGGAGCAGTCGGCGAACTGCGTGGTCGTCGCCGGCAAGCGCGGCGGTGACACCACCCTCGCCGCCTGTGTCGTGCTGTCCACCACCCGGGTCGACGTCAACGGCGTCGTCCGGCGCCAACTCGGCGCGCGCAAGGCGTCGTTCGCGTCGATGGACACGGCGACCGGGCAGACCGGCATGGAGTACGGAGGCATCACGCCGATCGGACTGCCGGGCGGCTGGCCGGTGTTGGTGGACTCGGCCGTCGTCGACCTGCCCTACGTCCTGGTCGGCAGCGGACGCCGACGCGGCAAACTCCTCGTGCCGGGCAAGGCGTTCGCCGACCTGCCCGATGCCGTAGTGCTTGACGGGCTCGGGGTGGTCTCAGGCGCCGGGCCGCTCAGCGCGCGTTCTCGCCGAGGTACTGCTCGGCGAACGTGCCCGCCGCCGCTGGGGAGTTGAACAGGCGGCGCAGCCTGGCCAGGGTGGTGCCCGCGCGGTACGGGTCGCCCGACGACGCCCCGTGCAGCACGTCCGACAGCCACTGCGAGAACTCGTTGTAGTCCCACACGCGACGCAGGCAGGCCTCCGCATAGCCGTTCAGCCCGGTCATGTCGCCGGCCGTGAGATACGCGGTGAGCGCGTCGCCGAGCAGGAACGCGTCGTGCAGGGCGAGGTTCATGCCCTTCGCCGCGATGGGCGCGACCAGGTGGGCCGCGTCCCCGGCGAGGAAGAGCCGCCCGAACGCCATGGGTTCGGTCACGTAGTTGTGCATGTCGAGGACGCGCTTCTCCAGGAGCCGCCCCTCGGTGAGCGGCGGCCGGTCCGACGCCGCGAGCCGTTCCTGCAACTCCGCCCAGACCCTCTCGTCGGGCCAGTTGCCGGGGGTGTCGCCGGGCGGGCACTCCAGGTAGTAGCGGGTCAGCTCGGCGCTGCGCGGCATGTGTCCGGCGAACCCGCGCGGATGGACGCCGAACACCACACAGTCCGACGACGGCGGCACCTCGGCGAGCAGCGCCAGCCAGCCGATGCCGTAGTCGTGCCGGCTGGTGCGGGCCTGCTCGGGCAGCACCGTCCGGGTCACCCCGCGCGCCCCGTCGCAGCCCGCCACGAAGTCGGCGTGCACCAGCCGCCGTCGGCCCGCCGCGTCGGTGTACGACACCGCGGGCCTGACCAGGTCCAGGCCGTGCAGCTGGACGTCCCGCACCTCGAACTCGATCGCGCCGCCGCGCACGTCGGCGTACTCCCGCACCAGATCCGTCACGAGCAACGGCTGTGGATAGACGAAGTGGTGACGTCCCGTCAGTTCCTGGTAGGGGAGCCGGTGGCGCCGCCCCTCGAAGCGGAACTCGCACGCGGTGTGCGTCTCGGCGCGCGCCAACAGGTTCCCCGCCAGGCCCCGTTCCTCCAGGCCGCGCACGGCCCACTCCTCGATGACACCGGCCCGGGGCCGCCGCTCGATGAACTCCCGGCTCTCGGTCTCCACCACCAGACAGTCGATACCGGCGGCCCGCAGCACATTGCCGACCGTGAGCCCAGCGGGCCCGGCCCCCACGATGACGACCGGGAAACGCGAGGCGGCGGGGGAGCCGGGCGGGTCGTGGGGGTGGGGGGCGTCGCTCGTCACCCGGCCATTATGACCGTGGCCCGTCAGCCACCGCGGGGCAGGGGAGCGGTGGCCGACGGGCCCTGGGGAGGGGAGGCCAGGGAGGCCAGGGAGGCCGGGGAGGGGAGGCCGGGAGGGGTCAGTGGGTGGGCGCGTCCGTCACCACGACCTCGTCGATGCTCCGGACGATCTCCTCGGTGCGGGAGGCGGTGGCGCGCGCCCAGTAGTAGATGCCGAGCGAGAACGCCGTGATGATCAGCATGTCCCACCACAGCGGGATGCGCCCGGCGCCGCCGAAGCCGCCCTGCCAGGAGATCACGCCCATGCCCAGCAGATAGACCGGCAGCCACTGAGCTGCCTTGAAGTCCATGCGGGGCGCGTCCGGCCGCTCACTCGCGATGGCGTACCAGGCGTAGCAGCCCAGCAGCAGGTAACCGAGGACGATCGCCACACCGAGCCGCCACAGGGTGTCCCAGCCGGCCCAGTAGATGATGAGGTTGGCGACCACGAACGACAGCGGGGCGATCACGCCGCCCGCGGGCAGCCGGTACGGGCGCTCCAGGTGAGGCAGGCGCTGCGCGAAGACGCCGTAGGCCAGCGGGGCGCCCGCGTACATCAGGACGCTCGCCGAGGTGATGAAGCCGACCAGTTCCTGCCAGCTCGGGAAGGGCAGGAAGCAGACCACGCCGGTCACGAACGAGACGATCAGGCCGAACCACGGGACACCGCGGGCGTCCGTGCGCGCGAAGATCTTCGGCGCGTAGCCGTTCTTCGCCAGACCGTAGGAGACACGGGAGGTGGCCGTGGTGTAGATGAGGCCGGTGCCGCCGGGGGAGATCACCGCGTCGATGTAGAGGACGACACCGAGCCAGCCCAGGCCGACCATGGTGGCCAGGCCCGCCCAGGGGCCGCTGATGCCGGGGAAGTCGAGCTTGGCCCAGCCGTGCGCGAACGTGCTGTGCGGGAGGGCGCCGATGAAGACGATCTGGAGCAGCAGGTAGATGACGGCGCCGATGGCGACCGAGCCGAGCGTGGCGCGGGGCAGGTCACGCTTGGGGTTGCGGCTCTCTCCGGCCAGCTGGATGGCCTGCTCGAAGCCGAGCAGCGCGAAGATGATGCCGCTGCCGCTGATGGCGCTGAGGATGCCCTTGGCGCCGAACGGGGCGAAGCTCTCCGAGGTGAAGTTGCCCGGGTGGAAGTTGCCCGCCGCGATGATGAAGATGGCGCCCAGCGGGACGGCGATCTTCCACCAGGTGGCGGCGCTGTTGGTGTGCGCGAGGGCCCGGACGCCGAAGAAGTTCACGGCGACGAAGACGGCCATGAGCACGACGGCCGCGATCAGCCCGGAGCCGGTCAGGGTGCCGTTGGCGTGCTCGAAGCCCTTCGCGAAGCCCCAGTGACCGGCATAGCCGATCATCGCCTCGACCTCGATGGGGGCGACCGTCGCGGCCTGGAGCCAGGAGAACCAGCCGAAGGACATGCCGGCCAGTCCGCCGAAGGCGTAGTGCGGATAGCGGGCGGTACCGCCCGCCACCGGGAAGAGGCCGCCGAGTTCCGCGTGCACCAGAGCGAGCAGGACGATCGCCACCGCGCCGATCACCCACGAGATGATCGCCGCGGGCCCGGCGGCCGTGACCGCCTTCTCGGCGCCGTACAACCAACCGGACCCGATGATGGAACCGACGGAGGCCCACATGAGGCCGATGAGTCCGACGTCCCGTCTCAGGGAGTTGGAACTTCTGGTGCCTTCTTCGGGGGCGTGGCCGACACTTACCATTTTCTCAACGGCCTCTCATAATGTGAATGCGCGCTTTCAGCGTCTGAGAGGTTGCAGATTACGAATCAGCGCGCGCACGGCAGAAGATGCCGGGACCATTTTTGACCAATACCGGGGACGATCCTGAACAGCGCATCACACGTTCTGTACGCAGGGGAAACGCGCGCGCCGATCACGTGACGACTTCGACAAGACCCGTTCCGGTTTCGGTAAGAACGGTGGCGGAAACGGATCAAGGCTGTCGGCCGCCAGGCGGAAACGGATCAACTCCGGTGGGCGGTACGGGAAAAGAGCCGACACCGGCGGGCGACGCGGGAAAGGATCAACTCCGGTGGGCGGTATTTCACCGCCTGTCGTCCCTCGCGAATCCGCTCGGGCCCCGGAAAAACGGCGCCGCGCTCTCCGGCCGGCCCGTGGGGCCCGTCAGCCGAGGCGGGGTATCTCGATCGCCGGGCAACGGTCCATGACCATCGCCAGGCCCGCCGCACGGGTACGCGCGAACGCCGCCTCGTCGACGACCCCGAGCTGGAACCACACCGCCCGCGCGCCCTTGGCCACGGCCTCGTCGGCGACCGCTCCGGCCAGCTCGCTGTTCACGAACACGTCCACCACGTCGACGTCGAACGGGATCTCCGCGAGGCTCGCGTACCCCTGCTCGCCGTGCACCGTCTCGGCCTTGGGATGCACCGGCACGATCCGCTTGCCGAAACGCTGGAGGACCTGGGCGACCCCAAAGGCGGCACGCCCCCGGTTGGCCGACAGGCCCACCACGGCCCAGGTGTCACCGAGCCTGGTGAGGATCTCGCGAACCGCCGCGTCGTCGCCGTACACCGTCGGCCTCCCTGAACCGGATGAATGTGTCGCTGCCCTTCAGCCCTCCCAACGGACGACAACGCGCCAAGATTCCCGGTTCGCGCACCCGATGGTTTCGGCGGTCGGCGCGACCTGGTCGGAAATCGACGCCCGGCGCCTGCGCCCGGGCGCGCGGGCGCCTACGCTCAGGACGTGCTGCGCATCACCGACGCCCGAAGCGGCGAGACCGTCGAGGCCGCCCCGGTCCGCCGGAGACTGACCAGGGTCGAGGCCCACGTACCCGAACGAGGCACCGGCGCCCTGCGGGTCCTGCTGGTCGCCGACCTCCTCGCCCGCACCCTGGAACTCGGCGGTACCCCGGTCTGGAGCGTCCTGACCGGCGACGCCGACCCGCGGGAGGTGCAGGCCGACGGCGCGGCGCTCGGGGTACGGCCCTCCGAGGACAGCAGGGACGTCGGCCGCGGACTCGGCGAGGCACAGATCGTGCACGTCATCGCGGCGGACGGCGGCCCGACCCCCGACGGCGTCCGCGTCACCGTCGCCCCCGGCGGCCCCGTCGACCTCACGGGCGCCGACCCCACCGTGATCCGCCTGGCCCTGCTCGCCACGCCCCGCGACACCCCCGTCCGGCTCGACCCGGCCACCCTGGACGAGGCCCGGGACACGCTCCTGCGGTGGCGGCGCGCGGTCGCCTCCTGGGCCGCCTCGCCCTCCCGGCCCGTCCCCGAGAGCCTGCGCGGCCGGCTGCGGGACGCCTGGGAGAACGACCTCGACGTGCCCGAGGTGCTGCGGATTCTGGCCTCGGTGGAGACCGCGTCGGGCGGCGTGGACGGCGCCCGGTTCGAGACGTTCGCCTACGCGGACCGGCTGCTCGGGCTCGACCTCACCCTCGCCCTGGGCTCGGGCACATGAGCGAGCGCACGGGCACCGGCCCGTTGCGGCGCCTGGTCGTGCTGCGGCACGCGAAGTCCGCGTGGCCACCGGGCGTTCCCGATCACCAACGGCCGCTCGGCCCGCGCGGACTGCGGGACGCACCGGCCGCCGGACGCGCCCTCGCCGAGGACGACGTCCTGCCCGACCTCGCCCTGTGCTCCACCGCCGAACGCACCCGCCGCACCTGGGAACTGGCCTCGGCGCAGTGGGCCACCCCACCGCAGGTCCGCCACGACGAGCGGCTGTACGCGGCCGACGCGCGGGAGTTGCTGGACGTCGTCCACGAGGTGCCCGCCCGGGTCGAGACGCTGCTCCTGATCGGGCACAACCCCGGCCTGGAGGAACTCGTCCTCACCCTCGCCGGTGACAGCCTGGACGACGCGCTGGACGCGGTCCGCGTGAAGTTCCCGACCTCGGCGATCGCCGTCCTGGCCTGGCACGGCACCGACTGGCGGCACCTCGGCCCCGGCGCCGCCCTGCTGACCGCCGTGCGCGTTCCCCGGGGCCGTATGTCCTAATGTCCTAACCCACGTGCACATGGGGGCGTCGTTCCGGATTCTCCTCCGCGCGGCGCAGCACCTCGCGGGTCACCGGGGCGACCTCGCCGTCACCGAAGACCAGGAACCGGACGAGATGGCTGAGGGGATTGCCCTCGGTCCAGCTGAAGTACGCGTGCGGGACCTCGCCGGTGCGGTCGCGCAACGCCAGCAGCACCGCCGCGATCGTGTTCGGCACCGTCGGCCCCGACACCCGCAGCCGCCGCACCCCGTGCTTGTGGTCGCCGTGCACGGTGACGTCCGAGGTGAAGTCGGACGAGTCGTGCAGGAACACCTCCAGGAACAGCGGATGCCGCCCGCCCGGGATGTGGGTGTGCGCCCGCTGGTCGTACTCCTTGGCCCGGTACTCGCGCCTGCTGTGCTCCTGGGGCTCGTTCGCGATCAGCTGCAACGGCCCGCTGCGCGCCGCCTCGTCGACGAGTCTCGCCGCCGTCTCGTCGAACGTGACCTCGGCGGCCCGCAGTTCGAACGCCCGGTGCACCCGGGAACCGAACGACGTCGCCAGGATCGCCACGATGAAGATCGCCGCGATCTTGATGCCGTCGGGGCGCTCCGCGACGTTCGTGACCAGGGTGTACGCGAAGACCGCCGTGATCGTGCCGAACCCGAGGGTGGCCGGGCGGCTGCCGCGCCGGTGCATCGCCACCGTCGACGCGAACGACGCCGACAGCATCAGGACGAGCACCCCGGTCGCATAGGCGCCGCTCTGCGCGTCGACGTTCGCGTCGAACCACACCGTGATGAGGACCGCGGCCCCCATGAAGACGAGCACCAGGGGACGCACCGCGCGGGTCCACTCCGGGGCCATGCCGTAACGCGGCAGATAACGCGGCACCAGATTCAGCAGCCCGGCCAGCGCGGACGCGCCCGCGAACCACAGGATCGCGATCGTCGACACGTCGTACACCGTCCCGAACACCGGCCCCAGATGCTCGTGCGCGAGATACGCCAGGGCCCGTCCGTTGGCCGGTCCGCCGCTCCTGAAGTCGGCCTGCGGGATCAGGACCGTCGTCGCCAGGCTCGACAGGAGCAGGAAACAACTCATGATCAACGCGGCCGTGGTGAGCAGCTTCCTGGTGTCCCGGATGCGCCCCTCCGGCTTCTCCCAGGTGTCCGTCGCATCGCCCTTGACCTGCGGCATCACGGCCACCCCGGTCTCGAAGCCGGACATGCCGAGCGCCAGCTTCGGGAACACCAGCAGGGCCACGCCGACCATGGCGAGCGGCGAGGAGTGCGCGGCGGTCAGCGCGTCCGTCCAGTTCCCGATCCGCACCGGGTGGCTGAACACCTCCCACGCGGAGACGGCGAGCACCACGACGTTGAGCGCGAGATAGGTCGTCACCAGCACCACCGCGATGCCGATGGCCTCCCGGAACCCCTTGAGGAAGACACCGCCCAGCAGACCGAGCAGGATCAACGTGATCCACATGCTGTCGCCCGCCAACCAGTGCGGGGCCAACGGGTTCTCCACCACGTGCGCGGCGGCGTCGGCGGCCGACAGGGTCATCGTGATCATGAAGTCGGTGGCCGCGAACCCCAGCAGCACCAGCACGAAGAGCTTCCCCGCCCACCAGGACAGCAGCCGCTCCAGCATCGCGATCGACCCCTCCCCGTGCGGGCTCTCCCGCGCCACCCGGCGGTACACCGGCAGCGCGCCCAGCAGGGTCAGGCCGATCAGCACCAGGGTCGCGAGCGGGGACAGCAGCCCGGCCGCGAGCGCCGCGATGCCCGGCTGGTAGCCGAGGGTCGAGAAGTAGTCGACGCCGGTCAGACACATCACCCGCCACCAGCGGTGACCCTGTTGCTCGGCACGCGGCGTTGCGTGCGGCCCCGGATGCCGGGCCGACTGCTCGCTCAACCCCTCCAGCAGCCACGACCGCAGCCGGGACCTCCTGGACGGGGAGCGTGCCGCGTCCGCCGCGCTCCCGGCCTCCGTCCCCGTCATGGGCTGGCCTCCCTGCGATCGGTACGGTCGGGCGGACCGGCCCCGCCGACGACGAGGAGTGAGTATCCCCGACATCGTCCCCGTACCCGGCGCGGAGGGCGAGCCCACCTGCTCCGCATAGGCTGGCCGGATGCCCGACGAGTACCGCACCGTCGCCCACGCGGGCGTGCACGAGACCGAGGTCAACCGCTCACGCTTCCGCTGCGCCCTCGCCCCGGCGGCGACCGAACAGGAAGCCCAGGAGTTCATCGCCGCCCTCCGCAAGGAACACGCCGACGCCAGCCACAACTGCTGGGCCTACGTCATCGGCGCCGACGCCGCCGTCCAGCGCGCGAGCGACGACGGCGAACCCGGCGGCACCGCGGGCGTCCCCATGCTCCAGATGCTGCTCCGCCGCGACATGCGGTACGTCGTCGCCGTCGTCACCCGCTACTTCGGCGGCGTCAAACTCGGCGCGGGCGGCCTCATCCGGGCCTACGGCGGAGCGGTCGGCGAAGCCCTCGACACCCTCGGCACCACCACCCGGCGCCGCTTCCGGCTGGCCACGATCACCGTCGACCACCACCGCGCCGGCAAGATCCAGAACGACCTGCACAGCGCGGGACGCGAGGTCAGGGACGTCCGCTACGGCGACCGCGTCACCATCGAGATCGGCCTCCCCGACGCCGACGTGGACACCTTCCGCACCTGGCTCGCCGACGCGACGGCGGGCTCGGCGGAGTTCGAGGTGGGCGGGGAGGCGTACGGGGACGCGTGAAGGGGCGCGTGGAGCGACGGGGCGGGTGAAGGGGGCGCCTGGAGCGACGGGGACGCGCGTGAGGCGGGTCGGGTGCGGTGGGGTGCGGGGTGTGTGAGGTGGGCGGGGCACGTGAGTTGGGCGTGGGCCTGTGGGGCGGGTCGGGTGCGTGGGACGCGTGGGGTGCGTGAGGTGCGAGGGGACGCGTGCGGCAGGTGGGGTGTGCGGCGGGCCGTGGCTGTCGCGGGGAGGCTTCCGGTCCATGGCCGTTCCGGGCGTTGCCGGTTGGCTGATCCGGGGTCGGTAACAGCTCTGACCTGCTGGTACGGGAGTATCGGCACGGGTTGTCAGACCCGGCCGTTAGTCTCGGGATCATGAGACTTCTGCACACCTCCGACTGGCATCTCGGCCGGGCGTTCCACCGGGTGAACATGCTCGGCGCCCAGGCCGAGTTCATCGGTCACCTCGTCAGCACCGTGCGCGAGCGCGGCGTGGACGCCGTGGTCGTGTCGGGGGACGTGTACGACCGTGCGGTGCCGCCCCTCGCCGCGATCGAGCTGTTCGACGAGGCCCTGCACCGGCTCGCCGACCTCGGGGTGCCGACGGTGATGATCTCCGGGAACCACGACTCGGCCCGCCGCCTCGGGGTCGGCGCCGGACTCATCGGCCGGGCCGGCATCCATCTGCGGACCGAGCCCGCCGCGTGCGGAACGCCGGTGGTGCTCGCCGACGACTTCGGGGACGTCGCCTTCTACGGCCTGCCCTATCTCGAACCGGCGCTGGTGAAGGCCGAGTTCAAGGTGGCGAAGGCCCGGCATCAAACCGTCCTCGCGGCGGCCATGGAGCGGGTCCGCGCCGACCTCGCCACCCGCGCGCGGGGCACCCGTTCCGTCGTCCTCGCGCACGCCTTCGTCAGCGGCGGCGAGGCCAGCGACAGCGAACGGGACATCACCGTCGGCGGGGTCGCCGCCGTACCCGCCGGAGTCTTCGACGGCGTCGACTACGTGGCCCTCGGCCATCTGCACGGCTGCCAGACCATCACCGAGCGGGTCCGCTACTCGGGCTCCCCGCTGCCCTACTCCTTCTCCGAGGCCGTCCACCGCAAGACCATGTGGCTCGTCGACCTCGACGCCGACGGCTCCGTCACCGCCGAGCGCGTCGACTGCCCGGTGCCGCGCGCGCTCGCCCGCCTGCGCGGCACCCTGGACGACCTGCTGGCCGACCCGGAGCTGACCCGGCACGAGGAGGCGTGGATCGAGGCCACCCTCACCGACGCCGTCCGCCCCGCCGACCCCATGGCCCGGCTCACCGAGCGCTTCCCACACACCCTCAGCCTCGCCTTCGACCCCGAGCGCGCCCCCGAGGACCCCGCCGTGTCGTACGCCAGGAGGCTCGCGGGCCGCAGCGACCAGGAGATCGCCGAGGACTTCGTCGCCCATGTACGCGGCGCCGGACCGGACTCCCGCGAACGAGGCGTCCTGCGCGACGCGTTCGACGCCGTGCGCGTGGACGAGACCCTGCGGGAGGTGGCGCGGTGAGGCTGCACCGGCTCGACCTCACGGCGTTCGGCCCGTTCGGCGGCTCCCAGAGCGTCGACTTCGACGACCTCTCCGCCGCCGGACTGTTCCTGCTGCACGGCCCCACCGGCGCCGGCAAGACCTCCGTCCTCGACGCCGTCTGCTACGCCCTCTACGGCTCCGTCCCCGGCGCCCGCCACAGCGGCCAGGGCGCCACCCTGCGCAGCGACCACGCGTCCGCCACCGCCCGCACCGAGGTCACCCTCGAACTGACCGTCGCCGGACGCCGGTTGGAGATCACCCGGCAGCCACCCTGGGAGCGGCCCAAGAAGCGCGGCACCGGCACCACCCTGGAGAAGGCCCAGACCTGGCTGCGCGAGCACGACGCCGGGACCGGCACCTGGCGGGACCGCAGCCGCTCGCACCAGGAGATCGGCGAGGAGATCACCCAGCTGCTCGGCATGAGCCGCGAGCAGTTCTGCCAGGTCGTCCTGTTGCCCCAGGGCGACTTCGCCCGCTTCCTGCGCGCCGACGCCGAGGCCCGCGGCAAGCTCCTCGGCCGCCTCTTCGACACCCAGCGCTTCGCGGACGTCGAGAAACGCCTCTCTGACCGGCGCCGCGCCACCGAGGCCCAGGTGCGCGAGGGGGACGCCGCGCTGCTCGCCGACGCCCACCGCATGCAGCAGGCCGCGGGCGGCGCCATGGACCTGCCCGCCCTGAAACCGGGCGAACCGGGCCTCGCCGACGCCGTGCTCACCGCCGCCGCCCTCGCCCGCGCCGACGCCCGCGAACAGCTGACGATCGCCCGCTGCGGGCTGAGCGCCGCCGAGTCCGCGCAGGCCGCCGCCGACCGCACGCTCGCGGACGTCCGCGAACTGGACCGGCTGCAACGGAGGTTCACTCAGGCGCGGGAGCGGGCCGCGCTCCTCGAACAGCGCTCCGACGCCTACCACCAGGCACAGGCGCGCATGGAGCGGGCCCGCAAGGCCGAGACCGTGGCGCCCGCCCTGGAGCTGCGGGACACCGCCGACACCGAGCACCGCACGGCCACCGTCGCGGAGACCCGTGCCCGGGCCCAGCTCCCGGCGACCTTCGCGGACGCCGGAGCGGCCGGGCTCGCCGCCGCCGCCCGCCGGGCCGCCGAGGAGCTGGGCGGCCTGGAGTCCGCCCGCCGCGCCGAACACCGGCTGACCGAACTGACCGGCGAACGCGCCCGGCTCGACCGCCAGGAGCGGGCCGACGAGGACGTGCTCCAGGAGGCCGACGCCTGGCTCGCAGACTGGGACGCGACCCGCGCCGCGCTCCAGGCCGCCGTCGAATCCGCCCAACAGGCCGCCACGCGGGCCGAGCAGCTCGCCGTGCAGCGTGACCCCGCCCGCGCCCGGCTCGCCGCCGCCCGGCAACGGGACCTGCTCACCCGGGAGGCGCGGGAGGCGCGCGAACACGCCGTCACGGCCGCCTCCGACGCCGTCCAGGCCCGCGCCGCCTGGCTGGACGTCAAGGAACAGCGGCTGAACGGCATCGCCGCCGAGCTGGCCGGCCGGCTGGCCGACGGCGACCCGTGCGCGGTGTGCGGAGCGACCGAACACCCGGCCCCGGCCCGCAAGGACGCCGGACACGTCGACCGGGACACCGAGGAACGCGCCCTGGCCGCCTACCAGTCGGCCGACGAACGGCGCACGGAGACCGACCGCGCACTCGGCCAGGTACAGCGCGCCCTGGCCGCAGCCGAGGGCGAGGCCGGTGACACACCCACCGAGCAACTCGCCCGGGACGCGGCCGCGTTGGAGGAGCGGTACACACACGCCCGGAGCGCCGCAGCGCTGCTGCACCCGTCGACCGAACGGCTGCGCCACGCCGAGCAGGAGCGCGACCGGCGCTTCTCCGCCCGCCAGCAGGCCGCCGTGGACGCCGCGTCACGGGTCGCCGCCCGGGACGCCCTCGACCGGGAACGGACCACGCTGGAGCGGGAGTTGACCCACGCGCGCGGCACCGCCGACAGCGTGGCCACCCGTACCCGGCAACTGGAGCGACAGGTCGCCCTCCTCACCGACGCCGCCGACGCCGCCCGCGCCGCCACCGACACCGCCCAGCGCCTCAAGGACGCCGACGCCCGGCTCGCCGACGCCGCCTTCCGCGCCGGGTTCGACACCCCGCGGGCCGCCGCCGACGCCCTCCTGGACGACACCGCCCACCGCGAACTGCAACGGCGCCTGGACGCCTGGCAGTCCGAGGAGGCCACCGTGCGCGCGGTCCTCGCCGAGACCGACACCGCCGAGGCCGCCCGCAGAGCCGCCGCCGACCTCACCGGCGCCGAGGACACCGCCGCCGCTGCCTCGGCACGGGTCCGCGACGCCGCCTCCACGCGCGACGCGGCAGACAGCCGGTGCGCCGAACTCGACCGGCTCTCCGCCCGGTCCGCGACCGGAGTGCGCCGCCTCGCCCCCCTGCGCGAGGAGTACGACCGCGTCGCCCGCCTCGCCACCCTCGCCGCGGGCACCTCCGCCGAGAACGAACGCCGGATGCGCCTGGAGTCCTACGTTCTCGCCGCCCGCCTCGAACAGGTGGCCGCCGCCGCGACGGTACGGCTCCAGCGGATGTCGTCCGGCCGCTACACCCTCGTCCACTCCGACGACCGGTCCGGGCGCGGGCGCAGCGGACTCGGCCTGCATGTCGTCGACGCGTGGACCGGGCGCGAGCGGGACACCTCGACGCTCTCCGGCGGCGAGACGTTCTTCGCCTCGCTCGCCCTCGCCCTCGGCCTCGCGGACGTCGTCACCGACGAGGCCGGCGGGGTCCGCCTCGACACCCTCTTCATCGACGAGGGCTTCGGCAGCCTCGACGACCAGACCCTCGACGAGGTCCTCGACGTCCTCGACTCCCTGCGCGAACGCGACCGCAGCGTCGGCATCGTCAGCCACGTAGCCGACCTGCGCCGCCGCATCCACGCCCAACTGGAGGTCGTCAAGAGCAGATCGGGGTCGACCCTGCGGCAACGGGGGGTTGGGTAGCGGGGGGCGCCGAGGGCGCCGACCGTTAGGCGGCGGTTGAACGGGCGGTGAGGCACGGGGTGGCGGTGGAGCGGGCGCGGCGCGGGCGCTGGCGTTGGCGCGGGCGAGGGACGGGACGGCGGTCGAACGAGCGGTGCGGGAAGGGGCGGCAGGGCGAGAGGTGCTGGCTGGGTGCCGGTCGGGGGGCGTCGACGCCGGAGCGCCGCTCTTCTCCTTCTCTCCGGGGCTCCTTCGGGTGCTGTGTGGAGTGGGTGGTGGCTTGGGTGGCGAAGTGGCGGGTCACCGGTCCGCTGACGGCGCCGAGGGGAGCGGCGGCAGGGGGGAGGGGTGAAGGGTGGGCGTCGGTTCGGGGGCGTCGATGCCGGAGTGCCGCTCTTCTCCTTCTCTCCGGGGCTCTTTCGGGTGCTGTGTGGAGTGGGGAGGGGCTTGGGTGGCTATGCGGCGGGCGTGAGGGGCTCGGCAGGTTGCCGGTGTTGGGGTGGGAGACGCGTAACGGCCTTTGGGGGTAGCCCAGTTGAAGGGGGGTGGGCCCTGGGTGTGTACGGTTCTGCGCCATGGTGCGATACGCGGAACCCGGAGTCGTCGAGTGGGTCGAATCGGGCGGTGGACCCCTCATAGCGATACCGGAGACGGTCCTGCCGTTCTGGGCCGGGGCCGACGGCGACGACCTCGCCTCCGACTACGACCGGGCCTGCGAGGTCGACGGCATCGTCGGCCTGCTGCCGGTCGGTGACTGCGTCGCCCTGGTCCTCGGCGACGAACCCGCCGCCACCTGCTATCTGCCGGAACACGGCACGTTCGTCCGCTGGCGTGCCGCGAACACCGAGGAGGAACTCCTCGCCGGAGTACCGGACGCGCTCGCCACCGCCGACTGGGAGGACGAGGTGCACTGGGACGTGCCCGGCGCGGTCGTGCTGTTCGACTCGGCGTGGCCCGGCGGTGAAACCGACCGAACCGACTGCCTCCGGGTCGCCCTGGAACCCGGCCCCTACGCCGTACGCGCTGCCCAGGCCCAGCCGGGCCCCGAGACCTGGCTCGACTTCATCCAGCTGCGTCGCCTCGACGAGGGTCAATTGCCGCGCCGGGCCTAGCCGTTCGGTGCCGGGGGGCGCGGGAATTCGGGTGCGGCGTGCATTGCCGATCGCCATCATGTGGCCCGTGACAGGAACCTCGCTGCTCGACCCCGGCGATTTGGGCCGCGACGCCCTGCCCCTACGCCGTGCGCGCTGCCCAGGCCCAGCCGGGCCCCGAGACCTGGCTCGACTTCATCCAGCTGCGTCGCCTCGACGAGGGTCAATTGTCCGGCCAGGCCTAGCCATTCGGCGTCGGGGGGCGCGGGAATTCGGGTGCGGCGTGCATTGCCGGTCGCCATCATGTGGCCCGTGACCGGAACCTCGCTGCTCGACCCCGGCGATTTGGGCCGCGACGCCCTGCCCTTGCGCCGTACGCGCCGCCCAGGTCCAGCCGGGCCCCGAGACCTGGCTCGACTTCATCCAGCTGCGTCGTCTCGACGAGGGTCAATTGTCCGGCCAGGCCTAGCCGTTCGGCGTCGCGAAGGGGGCGGGAATTCGGGTGCGGTGTGGGCCGCCGGTCAGCATCATGTGGACCGTGACCCTAACCCCGCCGCCCGACGCCGGCGACCTGCGCCGTGACCCCCTGCCGTTGCGCGGACGCGCCGCCCTTGTCACCGGGGCCAGCAGACGGGCCGGTATCGGGCACGCCGTTGCCCGGCGGCTGGCGGCGTACGGGGCGAGCGTCTATCTGCACCACCACGTGCCGCACGACGCCGCCCAGCCCTGGGGCGCCGACCACCCCGATGCCGTGACCGCCTCCGTGCGGGACGCTCTCGGCGACCCCGGGGCCGTCGTCGTGGCCGGCCCCGGCGACCTCTCCGACCCGGCCGCGCCCGCCGCACTCGTCGCGACAGCCGCCTCGGCACTCGGCGGACGGCTCGACATCGTCGTTGCGAACCACGCGATGAGCGGCAACGACGGTGCCCTCGACGCGATCGACGCCGCGATGCTCGACGCGCACTGGGCGGTCGACACCCGTTCGGTGCTGCTGCTGGTGCAGGCGTTCGCACGGCTGCGGGCGGGACGGGAGGCGGGTGCGCCCGGCGGGCGGGTCGTGATGATGACGTCC
This sequence comes from Streptomyces sp. NPDC091279, assembly GCF_044757465.1. Classification (NCBI taxonomy): domain Bacteria; kingdom Bacillati; phylum Actinomycetota; class Actinomycetes; order Kitasatosporales; family Streptomycetaceae; genus Streptomyces; species Streptomyces sp. NPDC091279. Next base: position 99,336 of record NZ_JBIVVA010000020.1, read on the forward strand.
GGGCAGGACATCGCGGGCGGCATGCCGGGCGAGATCGCCTACGCCCTCCAGAAGGGCGCCCTCGCCTCGATCACCCGGTCCCTGGCGACCGGGCTCGCCGGGCGGTCGATCACCGTGAACACCGTCAACCCCGGTCCCGTGGACACCGGTTACCTGACCGGCGACGCCCACGCGGCCGTCGCCGCCGCGTTCCCGGCCGGGCACTGGGGCATGCCGGACGACCCGGCCCGGCTCATCGCGTGGCTCGCGACGGACGAGGCGGGCTGGGTCACCGGTCAGGTCATCGACTCCGAGGGCGGCTTCCGCCGTTGACCCGGCGGATGCCTCAGAGCTTGGACAGCTCGTCCACCAGGTCGTCCAGGCCCAGCGAACCCTGCGAGAGGGCCGCCATGTGCCAGGCCTTCAGGTCGAACGAGTCGCCGTGCCGCGCCCGTGCCTTCTCCCGGCCGAGCAGCCAGGCCCGTTCGCCCAGCTTGTAGCCGATCGCCTGGCCCGGGATCGTCAGATAGCGGGTCAGCTCGCTCTCCACGAAGTCGGCCGGACGGCTGCTGTGCGCCCCGAAGAACTCCTGCGCCAGCTCCGGCGTCCAACGCTCACCCGGGTGGAACGGCGAGTCCGCCGGGATCTCCAGCTCCAGGTGCATGCCGATGTCGACGATGACCCGCGCGGCCCGCATCATCTGCGCGTCCAGGTAGCCGAGCCGTTCCTCGGCGTCCTTGAGGAAGCCCAGCTCGTCCATCAGCCGCTCCGCGTACAGCGCCCAGCCCTCGGCGTTGGCGCTGACCATGCCCACGCCCGCCTGGTAGCGGGACAGTTCCCCGGCGACATGCACCCACTGCGCGAGCTGGAGGTGATGGCCGGGCACCCCCTCGTGGTACCAGGTCGACACCAGGTCGTAGGCGGGGAAACGGGTCTGCCCCATCGTCGGCAGCCAGGTGCGGCCGGGACGCGAGAAGTCCTCCGACGGAGCCGTGTAGTAGGGCGCCGCCGCGCTGCCGGCCGGTGCGATGCGCGACTCGACCTTCCGGACCCGGTCGGCGAGTTCGAAGTGGGTGCCGTCCAGCTGTTCGATCGCCTCGTCCATGAGGGTCTGGAGCCAGGCGCGGACCTCGTCGACGCCCTCGATGTGCCGGCCGTGCTCGTCCAGGTGCGCGAGCGCCACCCACGGGGTCGCGGCGCCGGGCAGGATCTTCTCCGCCTCCCGCTTCATCTCGCCGAGCAGCCGGTGGTACTCGGACCAGCCGTACGCGTACGCCTCGTCGAGGTCGAGGTCGGTGCCGTTGAAGTACCGGGCGAGGCGGGCGTACCGCTCGCGGCCCACCGTGTTCGGGGCGCCCTCGATCGCCGGGGCGTACACGTCCCGCATCCAGTCCCGCAGTTCGACCACGGCCGCCGTCGCCGTCCGGGCCGCCGCGTCCAGCTCCGCGCGCAGCTCCTCGGGGCCCGGCGCCGCGAACTCCTCGAACCAGCCGCGACCCTGCCCGTCGATGTCCGCCCACTCGCCGAGCTGCGTCACGAAGGTGGCCGTCGGGCGCGGCGCCGCGAACAACTTGCGCTCCAGGCCGAGCGCGAGCGACGTGCGGTAGCCGGCCAACGCCGTCGGCACGGCCCGCAGCCGCTCGGCGATCGCGGTCCAGTCCTCGACGGTCTGGTTGGGCGTAACGGTGAAGGCCTCACGGATTCCGTGCACGACCGTGCCCATGTTGCCGACCGAACGCAGGCCCTCCTCGGCCTCGTGCACGGCCAGCTCCGCCGTCAGGCGCTCGCGCAGCAGGCGCGCGCACCGGCGCTCGGTGTCGTGGTCCGCGCCGGGCTGCCGCTCGGCCTCGTCCAGCTTCGCGAGGGTCGCCCGTTGCAGCGTGGCGAGCGCCTCCTGGCCCGCCGGTGAGGTGTCGGGCAGCCGGCTGGAACTTTCCTTCACACCGAGGTAGGTGCCGGTGAGCGGGTCGAGGGCGATGAGGTCGTCGACATACGCGTCGGCGACCGCACGGGGCAGCAGGGTCTTCGTCTCAGACATACGCCCATCCTCATACGGACCCCCACCACCCGTCACCACGATTGCGCCGAGGGCGTAGGGGGCCAACGCCGGGCCACCGGAGGACAGGCCTCGGCCGCACCGGCGCTGCCAGGCTCCGGCCCATATGGGGCATCCCGCCGGGGTGCCGGGGAGTAGGGGATCGGCCCGAGCGGGGGCGTCCTGCTGGGGCTGGGCTATCGGGCACCGTCCCGTATGGGGTATCCCGCCGAGTCCCGGGGCACAGGGGCCCGGCCCGCGCGAGGTGTCCTGCTGGGCCTGGGGCATCGGGCGACGGTTGGCGGTTGGCGTGAGTGTCTCGCTCGGCCCGGGGATCGGGGGCCGGTCCCGCGCGGGGGTGTCCGGCTGGGGCTGGGCTATCGGGCGCCGTCCCGTATGGGGTATCCCGCCGGGGCACAGGGGGCTGGTCCGCGCGGGGCGCCCTGCTGGGCTTGGGCCATTGGGCGACGGTTCGCATGAGCGGTCTCGCTCGGCCCGGGGGCAGGGGGTCGGCCCGCGTGAGGCGCCTCGCCCGACCCGGGGCATCGGGCGGCGGTTGGCGTGAGCTGTCTCGCTCGGCCCGGGTCACCGGGGACCGGTCCGCGCGGGGCACCCCGCCCGACCCGGGGCGCCAGGCAACGGTTCACATGAGGCATCCCACCAGGCCCGGCCCGCCAGACCCGGCCCACCAGGCCCGGCCCGCCAGACCCGGGTCGGCGCAGGTGCCCCAACTGACCCGGGCGGGCCAGGTGCCGAGGCGGCCCGAGGCCTCCGAGCCTCGGCCCTCCGCGCGGGATGTTCCGCCCGGCCCAGTCGGTCGGATCAGGGACCGAGGCTGTCCCAGGACCCTGAGCCCGAAGGCCGCGGGGCTCCTGAACCCGAACGGCCACGCGGCTCCTGAAGCGAGCCAGACTCATCGCGGACCCGGGTCCGGACCCACGGCCGACCCCGGGTACCGAAAAGCCGGACGGCCCGGCGTTCCCCGCCGGGCCGTCCCTGTGTCGCCCTGGGGCGGGCGCCTCCGTGTCACGCCGCATCGCTGACGCCGATCGGTCCGCCCGATCCGGTCCGCCCGATCCGTCCGCCCGTCCGATCCGGTCCGTCCGTCGAGCCGATGGCTCAACCCGCCCCGCATGCCGGGCGGTTCCGTTCCTCCGGCGGGCCGTTCTCGTCAGTCGCGGGCGAGACCCTTGCCGATGTGCTGCTCCTCGGGCGTCGCGTCCGGGTTCGCGCTCGTGGTCGGTTTCGGTTCCAGGCGGGCCGTGACGACGAGGGTGCCTTCCTCGATCTGGTAGTCGAGGGGCAGCTCCAGGCCGCGCATCGCCGCGACCATGCCGGTGTTCGACGCCTGCGTCACCGCGTACACGCTCTCGCAGCCCGCCTCCGCGGCCATCGCCATCAGCCGGGACAGCAGCTCACCGCCGATGCCGCGCCGCTGCCACGCGTCCTCGACGAGCAGTGCCACCTCCGTCTCGTCGCCGTCCCACAGCAGGTGACCCAGGCCGATGACACGGCCCGAGGCGGTCTGCACCGCGAGCGTGCGCCCGTAACGGGGGCTGAGCAGGTGGTCGAGATAGCGGTCGGCGTCGCCGACCGGCCCGTGATAGCGCAGGCCCAACGTCCGCGACGAGCACCGCTCGTGCATCTCCTTCGCGGCCTCCAGGTCCCGCGCGTCCGCCCGGCGCACGGTGATCTCGTTGCCCTCCGGCAGCGTCAGCACGTCCTCGCCGCGCGGCAGCCGGGGCCCGAGCCGGGCATCCAGCTCCACCAGGGCGCGCGCCCGCGCGAACTCCGTCGGCGTGAACGGCAGATACGGCCGCTCCACGGTGATCATGCCGCCCTCCGGCGCCCGCAGCCGCAGCACGGTGTCCTCCAGGGCCCCTTCCACCGGCTCACCCACCCGGCCCCGACGGCTGTCGCCCGGTCCGGCGGGCTGCTGGTGGATGGTGCAACGGCCCAGCAACTGGCGCAACGCCAACGGCAGCTCCGCCGCGTCCAGGGCGGTCCTGGCGGCCAGGCCCAGCACCCGGGTCGGCACGTCGACCAGGTCGTGGGCGTCGGCCCGCTCGACCCAGGTGTCCGTACCGCCGGCCGTGGCCACCACCCGCGTCAGCTCCGAGGCCGCCAGATCGGCCGGGGCCCGCAGCAGGAACTCGTCCACCGTGCCGTCCGCCAACGGATGCGTCTGGAGGCTCAGGATGTCCACCCGGCTCCCGGCGAGCCCGGTGCACAGCACCGCAAGCGACCCCGGCTCGTCCTTCACCGTCGTCCGCATCCGCCACAGCGTGCTCGCCCCGGGCACGGTCTCCGGCGTCCGCGTGGTCGGTTCGGACGGCCCGGCCTGCGGTCCCTGGGACGGCGGCCGGGCACCGGTATCGCTCACCGGCGGCGCGTGACCGTGGCGGCGTGACCACCAGATGTGGAACCCGGCCGTGGCGGCGAGCACGGCCGCCGAGATCACCAGCAGCGCGGGACCGCCGGGCCCGTGCCCGATCAGGTTGGCCACCCCGTCGGCCACGGCCACCGCCGTGAACAGCGCGGCCAGTTCGACGACGTCCCGCCGCCAGTGGTGCACGGGACGCCCGCGCTTCGTCCGCGTCACATCAGTCATGTTTCGAGTCATGCACCCACTGTGACCGACCGGTGTTGCGTGATCACGAACGATCTGTGACCGATGGGTTAAGCATTGCTATGCGGCTTATATCCCTTTCGTCCGTATTTCTCGCGATGAGGACACGAGCGGTCATGGTCCGGGCGGTCAGGGTCCGACCGGTCGTGGTCCGGGCGGTCACCGTGCGGGCGGTCATCATGCGAGTGGCCCCGGCCTGAGCGCTCACCGTGCGGGCGGCGCGACAGCGGATCGCGTCATGGGAAAACCATAGAGGCCCCCACTGACAATCGACCTGACCTGCGAAAACGCCCTACACGCCGGGGAGTTCAGAGGGGCGCGGCCCAGCCGCGCACCGGGGGATGACGCCGATGCGCGGCCGGGCTCAAGGGTACGGGAGTCACTGCCCGACCCGGCCCGGCTGGAGCACCTGCGTGAACAGCACGGTGCCGTCGTACTCGCGCAGACGGACCGTCAACTCCCCGCTGTCGCCGTCGATGTCGACCTCGCCGAAGAACTGGTAGCCCTCGGCCGGTGAGACGTTCTGCGCGGTCGGCGCCTTCACGAACACCCGGTCGGGACCGAACGTGCCGTCCAGGTCGTTGGCCGGAAAGGCACCGGCGTTGAGGGGGCCGGAGACGAACTCCCAGAATGGCTCGAAGTCCTTGAACGCGGCCCGCGACGGGTCGTAGTGCTGGGCCGAGGTGTGGTGGACGTCGGCGGTCAGCCACACCGTGCCGGTGATCCGGCGGTGCTTGACGAAGCGCAGCAGCTCGGCGATCTGCAACTCACGCCCGAGCGGCGCGCCCGGGTCGCCCTGGGCGACGGCCTCGATGTTGGCCTTGCCCTCGACCGGGTCCGGCACGACGAGACCGAGCGGCATGTCCGCCGCGATGACCTTCCACACCGCCCGCGACCGGGACAGTTCCCGCTTGAGCCACTCCAGCTGCTCGCGGCCGAGGATGCCCTGCGGGTCCGTCTTCTGGTCGTCGGCGGAGTTCGCGTTGCGGTAGGTGCGCATGTCGAGGACGAACACGTCCAGCAGCGGGCCGTGGTGGACGGTGCGGTAGATCCGGCCGTCGGGGCGGCCGCTGACCCCCGAGATCGGGAAGTACTCCGAGAAGGCGCGCCGGGCCCGCACGGCCAGGTCGTCGAGCTTCGTACCGGCCGGGTAGGGCGTGCCGGTGCCGATGACCTCGCCCGGGTACCAGTTGTTGCGGACCTCGTGGTCGTCCCACTGGATGATGCTCGGCACCTGTGCGTTGAACCGGCGCAGCGGCTCGTCCAGCAGGTTGTAGCGGAACGCGCCCCGGAAGTCGTTCAGGGTGACCGCGACGTGCGACTTCTCCTCGGTGGTGACGCTCCGGTACACGCTGCCGTCGGGGAGCGCGGCGGTCGCGGCGATCGGTCCGTCGGCGTAGATGTTGTCGCCGCTGCACAGGAAGAAGTCGGGGTCCAGCTTGGCCATCGCGTCGTAGATGCGGTAGCCGCCGATCGCCTCGTTGATGCCCCAGCCCTGCCCGGCCAGGTCACCCGACCAGAGGAATTTCACGCCCTTGCGGCGTTTCTCGGACGCCGTGCGGAAGGTGCCGGTCACCGGTTCGCCGGTGCGGCGCGGGTCGTCCGGGTCGGCCAGCCGCACGCGGTAGTGGATCTGCTCGCCCGCGGGCAGCCCGCGCAGCCGGGTGGTGCCGGTGAAGTCGGAGCCGGGGCCCAGCAGCGGGCCGTGCAGGAGGCGCGGATTGCGGAACGACTCCGTCGCGGACGTCTCGACGATCATCCGGGCCGGCCGGTCGGAGCGCACCCACACCAGACCGGAGTCCGTGGTCACGTCTCCCGCCTGCACACCCCACGCCGCCTTCGGGCGCCCGGACAGGGCGAACGCCGGTGCCGAGGCGAGGGCGGTGGGCAGGGTCAGGGCCGCCGACGCGGCGAGGGAGCCGCGCAGGACGCTGCGGCGCCCGGGGAACGGACGGTGTGACATGAAGGTGCCTCCGGGGAAGGTTCCGGCCGATGTGTCCTCCCACACCTACTGGGGCGTCGCAGCGCGCACGCAAACCACAAGTGAACAACTGGCCGACGCCTCCCGGAAGCCCTCGCGCACTCCGGCCGCTCCCGCAGCGCACAGGATCGGCCACCCGTCGACGTACGCGCGGAAACGGGCTCCCGGTAGGCATCGCGGACGTGGCTGGCCGACACTCGTCCACGCGCGCGTGCACGCCGGGAAGCGCACGGCGATCGTCACCGTCCTCGACGCCACCCGTCGACGTGCGCGCGGAACCCGGAACCGCCCCGGGTCCGTCCCGGTCGGTCAGCGGCTGCCGTCGAGGACGACGCGGGCGACCAGCGCGGGATCGTCGTTCATCGGGACATGCCCGCAGCCGGGGAGCCGTATCAGCCGCGCGCGCGGGATGATTCGCTTCGCGCGCACCCCCTGGCGGCGCACGAGGATCTTGTCCCGGGTGCCCCAGGCCACGGTGACCGGCAGCCCCGGGAGGTCGTCGGTGAACCGCACGGCGGCGCCCGCCCTGAGCGTCTCGTCGAACCCCGTGGCCCGCACGAGGGCGAGCGTCTCGGCGACCACGGCCTCGGGCGAACGGCGGCCGGGGCGGGCGTAGATGGTGCTGGTGAGCAGCGCGCGGCCGGACGCCGAGCGGGACAGCCGTTGGACCAGCGGCAGCGGCATACCGCGGGCTATGCGCCGCATCGTGAGCAGCACACCGAAGGCGTAACGGCGTTCCGCGTCCGACCAGAATCCGGCGGGGGAGAGGGCGGTGACGGTCCGCACGAGCTTCTCGCGGCCCAGTTCCAGGGCTATCAGACCGCCGAGGGAGTTGCCGACGACGTGCGGCCGGTCCAGTTCCAGCGCCTCGCAGAAGGCGCCGAACACGGCGGTCGACGTGGCCAGGTCGTGGGCGAGGCCGTCCGGCAGGGCGGGGGAGGCACCGAACCCGGGCAGGTCGACGGTGATCACGTCGCGTTCGGTGGCGAGGATGTCCACCACCGGGTCCCAGGCCTGCCGGTGGTGGCCTATGCCGTGCAGCAGCAGAAGCGGCTCGCCGCGCCCCACGCGCGCGTAGGCGAGCGTCACGGGCCGTGGACCGTGAGGGGTGGGGACATCGAACGTGACGGTCGCGGACATGCGGCTGCTCCTCGGCGGGACTCGCGGACGGACACGGGGTAGACAGTTTGTCAGCGACTGCTACCGACGGGTAGCCCCTGATGTTCGCGACCTCTTCGGAGTCCGGCTCCGCGCAACTCCCTTCGTCGGCACCCCGGTTCGCACCCCGGCGGCGCCGCTTCGTGACGGGAGCCTTGCCGCGATGTCACGGAACCGGTCGGGCGTCAACGCCCTGTGAACGCGTTGCTATGTCCTCGGTATGGGTTGTCCCAGGGTTCGATGATTGGTCTTGACCAAGGGTTTGGGCCGCCTTATGGTCGCGTATAAGTGCAACAACCTTTAATAAACAAGGGCGCTAAAAACGCCGCCGGACCACGGCGATCGCGGAGGATCAGGGTGGGGACCACGCAGCTGGAATCGGTACCGGAACCGAAGTACTGGCATCTCAGGACCGTGCTCACCGAGGCGCTGGACTCCGAGTTCGCGGTGGGCGAGATCCTGCCCAACGAGCGTGACCTCGCCGCCCGCTTCGGCGTCGCCCGCGCCACCCTCCGCCAGGCGCTGGAGCAGCTCGAACTGGAAGGCAGGCTGCAACGCAGGCGCGGCGTGGGCACGACGGTGGCGCCCCCGCGCGTGGGCGTGGCCGTCGACGCGGAGCAGCACGCCTGGCCGGGCGCCGACGGCGATGTCTGGGAGCCCGTCGACTGCGTCAGCGCGGTGCCGCCCGCCTCCGTCGCCGCCGCGCTGGAGACCGCCCCGGACGAGGCCGTGCTGACGGTCCGCCGCTCCCGTGTCTCGCACGGCCAGCCGGTCGCCGCCGAACTCCTCTACGTGCCCCGGTCGTCGGTGCCCGACCCTGCCGGGCTCGACGCGCCCGCCGGAGCGGCACGCGCGCGTGCGGTGCTGTGCGCGTTGCAGCACCTGGAGCTGGAGAGCCGGGCCGGCGCGGTCGAGCTGGGCTCGGCCCGCGCGGACGACGCGAAGGAACTGGACCGGCTGCCGGGCGCGCCCGTCCTGATCGTCACCACCCGCTTCCTCGCCGACGGCCGCACGGCCGCGCTCTCCGTCGCCACCTACCGGGCGGACACGTGCCGTCTGACGTTCGGGGACTCGGGCGGCGTGGAGATCCACCAGGACCCGGCCCACGCGGCCTCCTGAGCGGCGTCAGCGGCCTCTGGGGCCCCGGGCCGGGCTCGGGGCGCCGCGGCCCTCATCGGCGGGCCGTCACCGTGCCCTCCACCGCGAACAGCTCTTCCTCCACGTGGTCGAGGGCCAGCCGTAACGCGCCGGTCGCCACGGCCGCCTCGCCGAGGAGCGACAGGGCCACCTTCGGCGGGCGCAGGCAGTAGCGCGCCAACTCCCGCCGCAGCGGCTCCAGTACGCCGTCGAGACCGGCCGCCCAGCCGCCGATGACGACGAGTTCCGGGTCGAGGGCGAGGACCAGTGCGGCCACGTCGTGGACCAGCCGCTGGATGAACCGTTCGACGGCCTCGCGGGCCCGCCGGTCGCCCTCGCGGGCCTGCGTGAACACCGCGGCGACGGCCGGTTCGTCGAGCGGGGGCAGCGGCTCGCCGGTCGTCGACAGCAGCGTCTCCGGCGTCACCTCCCGGCCCAGCAGATGCAGCGCGCCGATCTCACCGGCGGCCCCGCCGTACCCCCGGTGCAGCCGGCCCCCGATCAGCGATCCGGCGCCCGGGCTCAGCCCCGCCAGCACGAACACCATGTCGTCGGAGCCGGTGGCGGCGCCCTGCCAGTGCTCGGCGACGGCCGCCGCGTTGGCGTCGTTCTCCACCAGCACCGGGCACTTGAAGGAACGGCTCAGCCGCTCGCCCAGCCGTAGCCCCGTCCACTGCGGCAGCGCGGTGCCGAGCCGCACGGTGCCGTCCGCCTCGACGATGCCCGGCGTGCCGACGCCGACCGCGCGCAGCGAGCCCCGGGCGACTCCGGCTCGGCGCAGCAGGTCGGCGACGGTGGTGCGCAGCCGTTCCAGACGCTCGTCCGCCGGGGCGCTCACGTCGACGTCCCTGGCCTGCGTGCCCAGCACCTGGCCGTCCAGGTCCGCGAGGAGCGCGGCGACGCGGTGCGGGCCTATCTCCAGGCCCAGCAGGTGGCCCGCCTCCGCCCGGAACCGGAAACGGCGGGCGGGTCTGCCCTGGCGGCGGACGGCGCCCTCCGTCGGTGCGGTCTCCACGACGAGGCCGGCCTCGATCAGGCCCTCGACGACGCCCTCGACCGTCGGTCGGGACAGGCCCGTCGCCCGGGTGACCTCGGTGAGGGTCGCGTGGTCCGCGGCGCGCAGCGCGTGCAGCACCACGGTGGAGTTGATTCTTCGCAGCAGCGAGGGGTCCCCGCCGGTCAACCGCCCCAACGTTTCGTCCTCCCGGCTCGTGCGCGTGTGGCGGATCGTACTCGGAGGGGTGGGACGCGGCGAGGGGCGGGACCCCTTGCCGGGCCCCAGGACCCCTTGCCGGTACCCCGGTTGTGGGCGGGTGCGGCGCCGTCGTGGCTGGTCGCGCCCGCGCGGCAGGGCCGCATAGGGATACAGCCCCGCGCCCCCCAGCCGCACCCCGTCTACACCTCCGCTTCTTCTCTCAAGCGGGCGTACTCATTGGCCATGGTCTGGGATGTCCAGTGGGCGTTGAGGCCGCTGGGGTTGGGGAGGGCCCAGACGCGGGTGGTGGCGATGGTGTGGGGCTGGGGGCCGATCACGGCCTTCGGGGCGTTGAAGGCGGCTCGGTAGGCGGTGATGCCCACGACCGCCAGCCAGGTGGGCCGGAGCTGGGTGACCTTCTCCGTGAGGAGGCGGCCGCCTTCTTGGTATTCCTCCGGCGTCAACTCGTCGGCTCTGGCCGTGGCGCGCGCTACGACGTTGGTGATGCCCAGGCCGTATGACAGCAACTCCTGCTGTTGTGACGGCTTCAGGAGGCGGGGCGTGAATCCTGACAGGTACAGGACCGGCCAGAAGCGGTTGCCGGGGCGGGCGAAGTGGTGGCCGGTCGCCGCCGTCATCAGACCCGGGTTGATGCCGCAGAACAGGACGCGGAGGCCGTCCGCGACGACGTCCGGTACGAGACGGTCGCGGGCGGCCTCCAGCTCCTCGCGGGTGGGGCGGGTCAGAGGATCGCCCCGGGGGTGTAACCGGCGGCCTCCGGGCGCTGCTTGACGATCTCCTCGACGCGGGCGACGACCGTGGCGACCTGGTCGGCGGCGGCGCCCGTGAAGGACAGCTTGTCGGCCATCAGCGCGTCCAGCTGCGCGCGGTCGAGCGGGATGCGCTCGTCGGCGGCCAGCTTGTCGAGGAGTTCGTTGCGCTCGGCGCCCTGCTCGCGCATGGCCAGCGCGGAGGCGACGGCGTTCTCCTTGATCGCCTCGTGCGCGACCTCGCGGCCGACCCCGGCCCGCACCGCGCCCATCAGCACCTTGGTGGTGGCCAGGAACGGCAGGTAGCGGTCCAGCTCACGGGCGACGACGGCCGGGAACGCACCGAACTCGTCGAGGACCGTCAGGAACGTCTCCAGCAGGCCGTCCAGGGCGAAGAACGCGTCGGGCAGCGCGACCCGGCGCACCACCGAGCAGGACACGTCGCCCTCGTTCCACTGGTCGCCCGCCAGCTCGCCGGTCATCGACGCGTAGCCGCGCAGGATGACCATCAGGCCGTTGACGCGCTCGCAGGACCGGGTGTTCATCTTGTGCGGCATCGCGGAGGAGCCGACCTGGCCGGGCTTGAAGCCCTCGGTCACCAGCTCGTGCCCGGCCATCAGCCGGATCGTCTTGGCCGTCGAGGAGGGCGCCGCCGCCAGCTGCACCAGCGCGGTCACCACCTCGTAGTCAAGCGAGCGCGGATACACCTGGCCGACCGAGGTGAACGCCTGCGAGAAGCCCAGGTGCCCGGCGATCCGCTGCTCCAGGTCGGCCAGCTTGGCCGCGTCGCCGCCCAGCAGGTCCAGCATGTCCTGGGCGGTGCCGACGGGGCCCTTGATGCCGCGCAGCGGGTAGCGGCCGAGCAGCTCCTCCACGCGCGCGTGGGCGACGAGCAGCTCGTCGGCTGCGGTCGCGAAGCGCTTGCCGAGGGTGGTGGCCTGCGCGGCGACGTTGTGCGAACGGCCGGCCATGACCAGCTCGGCGTACTCGCCCGCGAGCTTGCCCAGGCGGGCCAGGACGGCCACCGTGCGGTCGCGCACCAGCTCAAGGGAGAGCCGGATCTGCAACTGCTCGACGTTCTCCGTGAGGTCACGCGAGGTCATGCCCTTGTGGACGTGCTCGTGCCCGGCGAGGTCGTTGAACTCCTCGATGCGCGCCTTCACATCGTGCCGCGTGACCTTCTCGCGTTCGGCGATGGAGGCCAGGTCGACGGTGTCCAGGACGCGCTCGTAGTCGGCGATCGCCGCGTCCGGCACCTCGATGCCGAGGTCCTTCTGGGCGCGCAGCACGGCGAGCCAGAGCTGCCGTTCCAGCTTCACCTTCTGCTCGGGCGACCAGAGCGTGGCGAGCTCGGCGGAGGCGTAGCGTCCGGCGAGGACGTTCGGGATGCGGGGCTTGGCGGGCGCTGAAGTCACGTGAACGGATTCTACTGGCGATTCGTGCAGGCCAGCGCCGAGGGTCGGGTCGTACGAAGCTACGAGACGCCCGTCACGCCGGGTGTCGAAGAGGCCTCTGACGTCGGCCGCTACGCCGTTCCGCCCTCGTACGGCTGGAGTTCGGGGCGCTTCGGGGCACGCCCGTCGCCCGAGGAGCGGCCGGTCAGCCGGCGGCCGATCCACGGGAGCAGGTACTGCCGGGTGAACCGGGCGTCGGCCACCCGCCGCGCACCCCACCCCGGCGGCGGGGTCACCGGCATCGGCGTCCGCCACTCGGTGTCCTCGGGGTCATGACCGAGCCCCTGCCAGACCGCCTCCGCGACCCTGCGGTGCCCCTCGGCGCTGAGGTGCAGCCGGTCCACGTCCCAGATCCGCGGGTCGCCCAGCGAGGGCGCCCCGTACAGGTCGACGACCAGGGCGTCATGGCGCCGGGACAACTCGTCGACGCACGTGAACAGCTCCTCCATGCGCGGCCGGAACCGCTCCATGAAGGGGCCCTCGCGGCCGGGGCTGCGCATCAGGACGAGCCGTTCGCAGGACGGGGCCAGCTTCTCCACGGCCTCGGTGAGCAGATCCCGGACGCGCACCATGTCGCAGGTGGGGCGCAGGGCGTCGTTGAGGCCGCCGACCAGGGTGATCACGTCGGGCCGCATGGCGGCGGCGACATCGACCTGCTCGTCGACGATCTGCTGGATGAGCTTGCCGCGCACCGCGAGGTTGGCGTAGCGGAACCCGGGGGTGCGGGCGGCCATCCGGGCGGCCAGGAGGTCGGCCCAGCCCCGGTAGGAGCCGTCGGGCAGCAGGTCCGACATGCCCTCGGTGAACGAGTCGCCGAGCGCGACCAGGCTGGAGTAGGTGGGGTTCGTCTGCATGGCGTAGGAGATGGTAACCCGCCTCCATACCCGCCGGTCGGTCGGGACCGGCGCCCGCGGGGGAGTGCCCCGGGGGCGCCGGTGCGGACCGGTCAGGCCCGCTGGCCGAACAGTTCCTGGAGGACGTCCTCCATGGTCACCAGGCCGGAGAGGCGACCGTCGTCGCCGAGCACGGCGGCCAGGTGGGTGCGGCTGCGGCGCATCGCGGTCAGGACGTCGTCCAGCGGCGTACCGGCCCGCACGCTCGCGATCGGCCGCATGTCCCGCACCCGGAACGGCACGTCCCGGGGCGAGGCGTCCAGCGCGTCCTTCACGTGCAGATAGCCGACGATCCGCCGGGTCTCGTCCACCACCGGGAAACGGGAGAACCCGGACTGCGCCGAGAGCCGCTCCAGCTCCTCCGCGGTGACGCCCACGCGCGCGTAGACGACACGTTCCAACGGCAGCACCACATCGCGCACCGGGCGGCGGCCCAGTTCCAGCGCGTCGTGCAGCCGCTCCAGCGCGCGGTCGTCGATCAGCCCCGCCTCGCCGGAGTCCTGGACCAGACGGGCCAGCTCGGCGTCCGAGAAGGCCGCCGTGACCTCGTCCTTCACCTCCACGCGCAACAGTTTCAGCAGGGTGTTCGCGAAGGCGTTGACCGCGAAGATCACCGGCCGAAGCGCCCGCGACAGGGCCACCAGCGGCGGGCCGAGGAGCAGCGCGCTGCGCACCGGTTCGGCGAGCGCGATGTTCTTGGGCACCATCTCGCCGAGCAGCATGTGCAGATAGGTCGCCAGGGCCAGCGCGATCACGAAGGACACCGCGTGCCCGGCGCTCGTCGCCACGCCCACCGCGTGGAACGCCGGTTCCAGGAGGTGCGCGATCGCGGGTTCGGCGACCACACCGAGCACCAGCGTGCACAGGGTGATGCCGAGCTGGGCCGCCGCCATCAGGGCGGACACGTGTTGCAGACCCCACAGCACGCTCACCGCACGCCGGTCGCCCTCCTCCGCGTGCGGTTCGATCTGGCTGCGGCGCACCGAGATCAGGGCGAACTCGGCGCCGACGAAGAACGCGTTCACGACCAGGGTCGCGAGCCCGATCAGAAGCTGTACGGCGGTCACTGGGAGTTCCCCTCACGGGCCGCGTCGGCCAGGTCGCCGCTGTCGTCGCCCTTGCTGTCGGCGGTGTGCGGCGGCGCGTGCATCAGGACGCGGGCGGCGCGGCGTCCGGAGTCGTCCACCACGTCGAGCCGCCAGCCGGTGACGGTCACGCTGTCCCCGGCGGCGGGGATGCGGCCCAGTTCCGTCGCGACCAGGCCCGCCAGCGTCTCGTAGGGCCCCTCGGGGGCGCGCAGGCCGACCCGGGCGAGCTGGTCGACGCGGGTCGCGCCGTCCGCCGAGAACAGCGCGTGGCCCGCGTCGTCGTGTCCGGCCGGGGCCAGCCCCGGTGTCTCGTGCGGGTCGTGCTCGTCCCGCACCTCGCCGACGACCTCCTCGACGATGTCCTCAAGGGTCGCCACCCCGGCCGTGCCGCCGTACTCGTCGATGACGACGGCCATGGTGCGCTGCCCGGACAGCCGGTCGAGGAGCCGGTCCACGGTGAGCGTCTCCGGCACGAACAGCGGCTCGCGCGTGATCTCGGAGACCGGCACGCGCGCGCGGCGTTCGGCGGGGACCGCCAGCACGTCCTTGATGTGCGCGACCCCCACCACGGAGTCGAGGTTGCCGCGGTAGACGGGGAACCGGGACAGACCGGTCGCCCGGGTCGCGTTCGCCACGTCCTCGCAGGTCGCCTGGGCGTCCAGGGCCATGACCTGGACGCGCGGGGTCATCACGTTCTCGGCGGTCAGGTCGGCGAGGTTCAGGGTGCGCACGAACAGCTCGGCGGTGTCCGCCTCCAGGGCGCCCTCCTTGGCGGAGTGCCGGGCCAGCGCGGCCAGCTCCTGCGGCCCGCGCGCGGCGGCCAGCTCCTCGGTGGGCTCCACGCCGAACCGGCGCACCACGTGGTTCGCGGTGTTGTTCAGATGCGAGATGAACGGCCGGAAGGCCGCGCTGAAGAAGCGCTGCGCGTTGCCCACCCGCTTGGCGACCGCCAGCGGCGCGGAGATCGCCCAGTTCTTCGGCACCAGCTCGCCGACGACCATCAGGAACACCGTCGACAGCGCGGTGCCGAGCACCAGCGCCAGCGTCGACGCCGTCGAGGCCGGAATCCCGGCCGACTCCAGCGGCCCGGCGATCAGCTTCGCGATCGAGGGCTCGGCGAGCATGCCGACGACGAGGTTGGTCACGGTGATGCCGAGCTGGGCACCGGACAGCTGGAACGTCAGGTTCCGAACGGCTTTGAGGGCACCCTCGGCGCCGCGCTCACCGCGTTCGGCTGCCTGTTCGAGGTCGCTGCGCTGGACCGTGGTGAGCGAGAACTCGGCGGCGACGAAGGCGCCGCAGGCGAGCGACAGCAGGATCGCCACCAGCAGGAGGAGCACTTCGGTCATCGGGTCACCTCCGTCCCATGATCGGACAGGGTGGGAAGGACCGCGCGATGTCGTGCGCCGCGGTTGCTACTGGGAGGTTCGCCCATGGGCGGACGCTCACACCTTTCATGGAGGACCGGAGCGCCCCGTCACCAGAGGGGGCGCAATGATCCTCCAATCGTAAAGTATCCGCAAAGGGCCTTCAGAAAGCTCCCACCACGGCCCTTCAGCCGGTCAGCGGCTTCACCCAGCGCCGCCACTGCTCCTCGGGCCCGTACCCGGCCGCGCCCCACGCGTGGTGGGCGGTGTCGTTGCGGGTGAGGACCATCGCGTCGGCCCGCCGCCCGCCGAGCCCCGTGAACCGTACCTCCGCCGCCGCGAGCAGCGCCGATCCGATGCCCCGGCGCCGCCGCTCGGGGGCCACCGCCAGCCGGTACAGATGGCAGCGCCAGCCGTCGAACCCGGCGATCACCGTGCCGACCAGCTCACCGCCCTGCTCCGCCAGGATCAGCGCCCCGGGGTCGCGCTCCACCAGCCGCTCCACCCCCGCCCGGTCGTCGCTGATGCTCGTTCCCTCGGCCGCCGCCTTCCAGAAGGCGAGCACGGTGTCCAGATCGGCGGGCCCGGCGGCCCGGATGCGCAGTTCGTCCATGGGGTGATCCCAGCACCGGCCCCGCGTCCCGCACCCGGAATTCCAGCATCCGGACGGTCAGCGCCCGGCCAGCTCCGCCACCACCGGCGCGAACGCCTCCATCGACGGCTCCAGCACCGTCAGATACGAGAACCCGTACCGCTCCCGGCGCGCCAGCACCTGCGCGACGATCTCCTCCCGGGTCCCGACCAGCAGCACCGGCAGCTCCAGCGCCGCCTCCGTCGTCAGCCCCGGCACCTGCTCGACGAACGGGCGGACGGCGCTCTCGGGGTCGTCGGACTCGATGACGGTCTGGATCAACAGGTTCAACTCGGCGGGTTCCGCACGGGGCGTGGCCAACTCGCGGTAACGGGACACTCGTTCGTCCAGCGCGTCGGGCGTGATCACCGTCAACTTCCCTGTCCTGTCGCCGGGGACGGACTTCGCGCCGGTGAACGCGGCGATGTCGGCGTGCTCGGCGGTCAGCCGCAGCATCCGGTCGCCGTTGCCGCCGATCAGCAGCGGCACCCGCGGCTCGGCGCCGCGCAGCCGCCCCAACTCCTCGACGGTGCGCGTCAGATGGTCCACCCGTTCACGCGGCGAGCCGAACGGCAGTCCCGCCGCGTCGTGCTCCGCCGCCACGTACCCGGTGCCGAGCCCCAGGTCGAGGCGCCCGCCGGTCAGCGCGTCGACCGTCGTCACCTCGCGGGCGAGCAACGTGGGGTTCCAGAAACCCGCGTTGAGCACGAACGTGCCGACCCTCGGCCGCTCGGTCGCCTCCGCCGCCGCGACCAGCGCGGGGAACGGCGCGACCATGCCGAGATGGTCGGGGACGAGGATCACGTCGTAGCCGAGCCGCTCCGCGCGGCGGCACTTGGCGCGCCACGCGGCGGCCGGGGCGGGCACGGTCAGGTTGACGCCGAAGCGGAACGGTCGCGGCATGGGATCTCCCTGCTCGAATCCGAGGTGCGGACCCGCCGATCCTCTCCCGGACCCCGCACCGGCCAGAAGACGGCCTTGCCCGTGCTAGCGGTATTGCGCTAGCTTCGAGGTATGGCGAAGACCCAGCTGAACGTGAGAGTGGACGAGGGCACGGCCCGCGCCGCCCGCGAACGCGCGCTGGCCCGGGGCATCAGCGTCAACCGCTATATCGAAGAGCTGGTCAGACAGGACACCGGGGAGCTGGGCCACACCTTCGTGGAGGCCGCCGCGGACTTCATGAAGCAGTACGAGTCCGTCTTCGCCGAGGAGTTCGGCAGCGAGGCCGAGGGGCACCGCCCTGGCCCGCGCGAAGGTCGCCGCTGACCCTTGAGCGCCCTCGGAATCGACCTCGCCTGGCTCCTCATGGTCGCCGAACAGAAGACCCCGGGTGACCCCCAGGTCTCCGACTGGGGCGCCCTGGTCGCCGCCGTCGCCCGGCACGAGGCCGAGATATTCGACGTCCCCGTATACGACACCCCGCACACCCGCGCCGCCGCCCTGCTCCAACTCCTCATCCATGTCCCGGCGTTGGAGCGCTCCAACGCCCTGTTCGCGTCGGCCGTCGCCTACGGGTACCTGGTCGCCAGCGGCCTCAAGGTCGCCACCTCGCCCGCGCAGGTCCGCGATCTGGCCCGGCTGGTCAAGAACGGCCAGACCACCGTCCACGACATCGCCGCCGAACTGCGCCACTGGACCATCTGAGCGACGGGGGCACTTCAGCATCCGAACGGCCGGACAGCTCGGGCGAGTTGCCGGACCGAGGCGGTTCAGGGCGGCGGCTCAGGTGTCAACCCCGGTCGGCCGCCACGCCGTTCCCAGCACGCAGTACGAGGTGGGCAGCCGCAGGCCCTGCTCGGGGACCAACAGCCGTCGGTAGGGGCCCAGTTCGAACCCCGCGTCGCGCAGCGCGGCGACCGGCTGCCGGGCCAGATGGCAGTTGCCGGCCACCGCGGGCCACAGCGTGCGGTCCAGGACGCGCTGGGTGAGGGTCATCGCCGGCCCGCCGCCCCGGCCGTGTTCCAGGAACCGCACGACGCCGCCCGGCCGCAGCACCCGGCGCACCTCGCGCAGCGTCCGGGGCAGGTCCCGCACGCTGCACAGCACCAGCGACAGCACGGCCGCGTCGAAGGCGCCGCTCCTGACCGGCAGCTCCTCCGCGAGGCCCGGCACCACGTCGACCGGGACCGGGCAGCGCGTCGCCGCCTCGGCCGCCGCCGCCCGCAGCGAGGTCTCCGGCTCGATCGCCACGACCTCCGTGACCGTGCCCGGGTAGCGGGCGAAGTTCAGGCCGTTGCCCGCGCCGATCTCGACGACCCGGCCGGACAGCCCGGCCAGCAGCCGATCGCGCAGCGCCGCCACGCCGAGCCGGGTGTCGGCGGCCACGCTCGCGCGGAGGTAGGAGCGGGCGAACACCGGATGGTGCACGGGGCCCCGCGCCGTCCTCGCGGCGCCGGTGGACCTTCGCGGCATGGGGACCTCCCTGGCAGGACCGGCCGTACCGCGATTGTCCCCCGACCGGGCCCCGCGCGCCCGGTCAGCCGAGGAAGTCCCGCACCTGCTCGTAGATGCCCTGGTCGTTGTTCATATTGGTGTGCGACACGCACCCGACGTCGACGTTGGTGGCACCGCTCAGGAGCGCCGTGGAGTGAGGGGTGAGCGCCTCGTCGCACTCGGACCAGTACGCCGCGTAGGAGACGGCGCCCGGGGTCTCGTCGCCCGAGTTCAGCGCGGTCAGGAAGGAACTGCCCGGGGTCATCTCGCCGCAGGACGTGTAGAGCCACGTGCAGAGCGACGCCGTCGCCGTCCCGTGGTTGACGCCCGCCGTCGAGACGAAGTCGTCGACATACGACGTGCCGCCGAGGTTCTTCAGGTAATAGCGGGCCGACATCGCGCCCATCGAGTGCGCGACGAGGTCGACCTTCGAGGCGCCGGTCCTCGCCAGCACGTTCTTGACCTCGGTGGCCAGTTGCCGGGCCGTCGTCACGTTCGACTGCTTCCAGTCGTAGGACCACGCGTCCAGCTGGGCGGCGGAGTAGCCGTCGGCCTCGAAGTAGCCGACCCAGTCGTCCCAGCCGGCGGCCGAGCCGCTCAGTCCGTGCACGAAGATGATGGGGTCGTGGGTCGCCGCCTGGGCGGGGGTGGCGGCGAGCGACACGGACAGCAGGAGCGATGCGGCCACGCCCGTGAGGGCGGTGGCGACCCGACGCGTACGACGCTGCATGGTGCCTCCTGGAACGGTGTGGGGGTTCGCCAGGAGTGTCGGACCGGTCTACGCGCGGCGCATCGGTGAGATCGCCGGTCTTTACGGGTCAATTAACTCGCCAGTAACGTCAGTTCTGTGGTGACCCCGGTGAACCCCCCACTTCTCGACGGCATTGCGCCACCGCCGCCCGCAGAAGCCTGGCGGCGCCTGTCGCGTACCCTCCCCGAGGGCGTCCGGGTCCGGCTCCTGCACACCGTCTACGGCGATCCGCGCGCCGCCGCCGAACTCGTCCCGCTGCTCACCGAACGGCAGTCCGCCGGGCTCGACCCGCTGCCCACGGAACCCGCCGAGCAGGCCCCCGCCCTGCTGCGGGCGCACCGCGCACAGCTCCGCGCGCTCCCGGACGACACCCGCTTCCTGCTCCTGCTCGCGGCCGCCGACCAGTACCCGTTCGCCACCCACGCCTTCCTGCGGGCCACCGCCGCCGCCTCGCTCGACACCCGCCCGCTGGAGGCCGCCGACCACGCCGGCCTCGCGCACGCCGGGCCAGGCGGCGTCGTCTTCCGCGACGCCTGGACCCGCGTCGCCGCCTACGAGGCCGCGTCCCCGGCCGACCGGCGCGACGCCCACCGGCTGCTCGCCCGCGTCCTGAACGCCGAGGGCGAGCGGCCCCGGCGTTCCTGGCACCGGGGCGCCGGTGCCCTCGGCCCGAGCGCCCGGCTCGCTGCCGAACTGGGCGCCGCCGCCCGCCAGGCCGACGCGGACGGGCGCCCCAGCCTGGCTCGCGCCCTCCTCGAACGCGCCGCCGACCTCTGCCCCGACCCGGCCCTCCAGGCCCGGCTGCGCGCCCGCGCCGCCACCGCCGCCTGGCAGTCAGGCGACGCCGACCGGGCCCGCCGCCTCGCCGCCACCGCCGCCCCCGACAACGCCCTCACCGGCCTCCTCGCCCTCCGCGCGGGCGACGCCACCGAGTCCTTCGACGCCCTCCTCACAGCAGCGACCGAACGAGCCACGGCAGCCCCTCCCGACAATTCCGCCGCCCACGTGTCATACGCCGATACGGCCAGAGGCGTCCCCACAGAGAACGACACAGCTGCCACGGCCGGACCGGGGAGGGGGGATGCACTGATGGGCGGGGAGACCGAAGAGAGCAACGGGGACGGACGCTCCGTTTCCACGCCCGGGGGCCCGGGAGGGAACGGCACTCCGGCGGCGGGCCCGCCGCCAGTAGGGGATGTGCTGCCGGGCGCGGGCGGGCGTTCCGGTTCTGCGGTCGGGGGCCCGGGTGACGGTGCCGTAGGGGCGGTGCCTCTACGGAACGGCGCCCCTGCCGCCGACCTGCCGGGTGCGTCCCGCGCTGCGGAGACGTCCGACGCGCTGCCGGACGGGGAGGCCCGAGGGGCGGAGGGAGAGGGGCGTTCCGCTTCCGTGGCCCGGGTTGCGGGGGGCTCCGGAGGGAACGGCACTCCGGCGGCGGGCCCGTTGGCAGTGCGGGA
>NZ_JBIVVA010000021.1:0-91882 GCF_044757465.1 Streptomyces sp. NPDC091279
ACCGCGATCTGGCACAACTGGCACACCGGAGCCACAGTCAAACGCTCACTCATCGCCTACGACCACTGAAAACATCGGACTCATTCATCTAGGGGACAGCGGCGCCACCCTGAGCGTCCCGATCCATGTCAGGGGCAAGGAATTCGGCCACCTCCACCTGACCGGCAAGGAGCAGCGGGAGACGCAGGAGCAGCAGGGGAAGCAGGGGAAGCGGGCCGGGAAGAGGAACGACGGGAGGGGGAACGGCGTGGTGGGCGCCGAACGTTTCACCGCCGAGGACGCGCAGGTGCTGCACGTGCTCGCCGCCCAGGCCGGTATCGCCATCGGCAACGCCCGCCTGTACGAGGCGGCCCGGCAGCGGGAGCGCTGGATCGAGGGCGCCGCCGCCGTCACCAACGCGCTGTTGACCGGCGAGCGTGCCGCCGACGCCCTGACGACGGTCGCCGAACAGGCCCGCATCCTCGCCGACGCGGCGGCGGGCGTCATCCTCCAGCCCACCCCCGAGGGCGGCATGGAGATCGTGACCGCGTCCACGCCCGACGACCCGGACACCGTCGTCGGCGCGACCATCCGGCCCGGCAGCCCGGTGCTCGTCCAACTCCTGGGCGGCGAAGCGGTGTTCATCGACGACTCGGCGACCGACCCCCGGATGACCACCCCGGTACGGCACCGTTTCGGGCCGAGCATGATGCTGCCGTTGCAGACGGAGGGCCGGCTCATCGGCACCCTCGCCCTGCCCCGCCGTCGCGGCGACCGCCCCTACACCGACGTCGAACGGCTGCTGGCGGCGCAGTTCGCCTCGCAAGCCGCGCTCGCCCTGGTGCTGGCGGACGCGCAGCGCGGCCGGGAACGGCTCGCGGTGTTCGAGGACCGCGACCGCATCGCCCGCGACCTGCACGATCTGGTCATCCAACGGCTGTTCGCCACCGGGATGATGCTGGAGTCGACGCGGCGCGGGGCCCCCGTGGACGAGGTGCACGAGACGCTCGGCCGGGCCGTCGACGAACTCCAGTCGACGATCCAGGAGGTCCGCACCACGATCGTCGCCCTCCAGCAGCCGCCCGCCGAGGCGCCGACGACGTTCCGGGGCCGGGTGCTGCGGGAGGCGGCGGGCGCGGCCGCGCGGCTCGGTTTCGCGCCGTCGACCCACTTCACCGGCCCGCTCGAACACCGCGTCCCGGACCGCACCGCCGGTCATCTCCTGGCCGCCCTGCGCCGTGCCCTCGCCTCCACCACCCGTCGCCCGGGCGTCACCCGCGTCGAGATCACCGTCGACGCGACGGCCACCCTCCCCGACGGCCGCGCCGGCCTCCGCCTGACCGTCCACGACAACGGCCACACCACGGACGACGGCACTGGCGACGGCACTGGCGACGCCCCTGACGACGACGGGGCCGGGACCCCTAGGGGAAGCGGGAACGGGAGCGGGACAACGGTGGTGTGGCAGGCGCCCCTCCAGAGGTGACCCCCCGACCCGTAGGGGTAGCAGGGGCAGTTCCCCGGCAGGGACCGTCCCCCCTGAAGAGGTAGCCCTGCGGAAGTAGGCCAAGCAGCCGGAGTACCCCGGAGAAATCGCCGTTCCCCTCGGCGGCCGAAACGGCACCCCGGGGCGCCGCCTGGCCGAGGGGCGAGGTGTACCCGGGCGGGCGGCGGGCAACTGGAGGTCGAGGTCGCCAGGACCGGCGGGCGGGGGGACGTCCCGCGGAGTCCGGCGGGGCAGCCACGCGCCCTTCCTCCACCGCTCCCGTTCCTTCCGACCGCACCCTTCCTTTCCTTCCACTTCGCACTTCCGGGGACGCAACGTCATGACCACTGTCGGGCACCGACGAGAAGAGGACCCGCCCAGACCGTCCCGTACGTCCCTGGTGGGACGACTGGACACCCTGACCATCGAGGGCCGCAGCCATGCCGACCGAGCCGTGCTCATCCCGCGCGGTGAACTGGTCCAGGGCAGTACGGACACCGTCGCCAGAACCCTCGACGCGCTGCCGGACAGCACCGGCCGGGTCGATCTGGACATGGCGGGCGTGGTCTTCATGGACACGGCCGGGCTCCAGGTCCTCGACCTGCTGGACGCCTACGGGCGGCTGCGCCGCATCCCGGTGACGGCGACCCGCTGGAGCGGACAGCCGCGCCGGGTACTGGAGTTGACGGGCCTGGACACGACGGACCCGCTCCGTACGCAGGCCCACCGGCTGAGCGAGGCGGCGACGTCGACGGTGCCGGTCCCGTCCCCGGTCTCCAGGGAGCGGGCGGAGGAGTTGAGCCTCCTGCGGGCGGAGGTCGAGCAGTTGCGCAGGGCGATCACCACGCGCCCGGTGATCGACCAGGCGCGCGGGGTCCTGATGGCCACGCACTCCTGCACGTCCGAGCAGGCGTGGGAGATCCTGCGGGAGGCCTCACAGCGCTCGAACACGAAGCTGCACACGCTCGCCGCGGTCGTCACGGCGGGCGTCGAGACGGACGGCCCGACGCCGCCACCGGAACTCCGCCAGGCCTTGCGCACAGCGGTCGAACACTGCCTGCGCTGAGCGGACACCCCGCCGGGCCGGAAAAGCCCATCAGGGAAACCCCTGTCAGGGATACCCGCCCAGGGATGCCCCCTACGGACGCCCGTCTACGAACGCCGATCAGGGGTACCCGTAGGTCTCAGTAAGGGAGCATCAGTAAGGGAGCAGACGCCCCGAAGGGGTCCTGCGGTCGATGCCGGTGTCCCGCGTGTCGCGGGACACGGTGGTGGGCCGACGGGTGACACGGACGCGGGTCTGGCGGTTCATGGCGCCCTCCTCGGGTCTCGGGCCGGCTGGGCCGGTGTGAGCCGGTTGGCCGGGATGAACCAGCCTGGTCCACGCCCTGCTCAGCGACATCGTGCCCACGGAGGGTCCCGCCATGCCTCCACAGCAGGTTCTTGCACACACGTTCTCCTACGGGAGACCTACCCTTGGCGACGGACAGACGACGCTCACGTGTCCGAAGAGACGGCCCGAGGTCGGATCTAGGACGGCCCGAGGACGGCCGAAGGACGGCCTGCGGGACGGCCGCGTGTCACGTCAGGTCGTAGCTGAACTCCGATTCCCCGTCGCCCAGCGCCCGGTGATCGGCCCCAAGTCCCCGCATCAGCTTGCACATCCGGGTGTTGGTCACCCCGACCCACGCGAAGACGGTGTCCAGCCCGTCCGCCCTGCACCATTCCAGCGTCTGCCGCGCGAGCCCCGTGCCCACTCCCCGGGACTGCCAGGCGTCCTCCACGAGAAAGGCGATCTCGGCGTGGCCCGCGGTGTCGAGGTAGAGGATGTTCGCCATGGCCACGATGGCATCGCCGTCCTGCGCGACGACGGTGACGCCGCGTTCCGGTTCGGCGAGGGCATGCCAGTTGGTGCGGGAGAATTCCGGCTGGCTGGTCCAGTAACGCCGGGTACGGCTCTCGGCACTGCACCTGCCGTGCATGTCCCGCACCGCCTCAAAATCCTCAACGTCGGCGGCGCGCATGCGAAGTTCCGGAATCGGGAAAGAGTCGTTTCTCACGACAGGAGAAGATAGCGACGCTCCCGGTGAGAAACATATTCGTGACACGAGCCGGTGCCGGCCACGCCAGAACGGCATGACCGGCACCGGCATATCAGCGAGGCCTCAGAGCCTCGTCGTCCGACGCCGCTCGGCGTCAGAGGATCTCGATGTCCTTGATCTTCGGCGGGCGGTTCGGGTACTTGATGTCGGTCCACCGGGGGATCTTCACCGAGTCGCCGTTGGCGTCGTAATAGATGAGGTCATTGTTGCCGGTGGAGATCCGGTCGACCCACCAGCCGCCGAAGGAGGTCCGCCCACGGTTCGCGTAGCAGTCCACGCTCTGCCGCGAACCGCTGTGCGACCAGATCTTCAGGAAGCTCTCGCCGCCACGGCATTCGACATGGTCGATGGCGAAAGCGGGGCTGGTCGACGCGACCATCGTGAACGCGGCGGCAGCGGCGAACGTCACGGCCGCGGCTCGCGCCACCTTCTTCGTTTTCGAGAGCACAAGTTTCCCCTTACTGCGCATACCGAATGGGACGTCACTTCGCAACCACCGCAGGCGGTGTCGCGCCGACCAACCATATCGACGCCCCTCAAAATCCGGCACCCGTTTTCACCGCATCTCACACGTACGATGACAATCCACTAAAACCACTTCAGGAGATAATCCGCTTACCATTCATTGGCCGAAATTCTCCACCCCTGAAAGGGAGTCACAGACATGGCACCTCGACAAGTGACACGGAACCAACTGGCCGACGAGCGAGAGCGACGACGACATCAGGTGTCCCTTGTCCCCCGGCGTCGGCCTCGACCTCTTCGAGGCCGCTCACGCCCGGCTGGGCGCGCTGGGCCTGCGGGAACGCGACCCGCACGGGGCGGCGGCGTCGGTGGTACGCCTCGCCGACGCCCTCACGGCGATGGCGGGGCACCGGGGGCCGACGTTCGGCAAGGTCGCCCTGGTCGACGGCGGCGGAACCTCGCGGGGAACGTCCTGCGAGGCAGCGGCGTTCGACTTCGCTCGGCGGTGCCTGACGGAGGCGGCTGCCCGGGACCGGCGGATCGCGGACGCCCACGACCGCCTGGACCAACGGCTGCGCGAACTCCTCGCGGCCGTCCGGCCTCGTGCCGAATACGCCGTTGTGCACGGGGAGTTGGGGTTCGATCATGTCCTGCTGGACCGGGACGGCAACCCCGTGCTGATCGACGTCGAGGACCTGATGTGCTTCGACGTCGAGTGGGAGCACGTCTTCCTGCGGCTGCGTCATCCCGCCGAGTACTACCGGCCGTTGGCGGTCGAGGGTCTCGACGAGGACCGGCTCGCGCTCTACACCCTCACGCAGCGGCTGTCGTTGACGGCAGGACCGCTCCGGCTGCTCGAAGGGGACTTCGCCGACCGGGAGTTCATGCGGGCCGTCGCCGCGCACCACTCGGCCGAGGCGCTGACCCTGGTCGCGACGGACTGACGCCCGCCCGCCGCGACCCACGGGAACCGAGGCAGACGGCTCAGCAACCGCCCGCGATCTCACGGAAGTTGGTGTAGTGGTCGTCGGAGTACCACATCCGGTCGTCGGCCTGGTCGCGGACGAGGCGTTCCGCGTCCCGGTGCGTGGAGGCGGTGGGGCGGGGGTTGACGTCGTACTCGCGGTAGGTGTCCTGGTGCGGCAGATCCCCGCTGCGGTTGCCGTACGGGTTGCCGCCCCGGATGTACTGGGCGTCGGGGGCCCGGTAGTCCTTCGCCTTGCGCGATCCCGGCCAGCCGAGCCCGTCCCAGATCTCACAGGCCCGGGCGACCTGCGCCGGGAACTTCTCCAACGGCCAGGCAGGCGTGAGCACATCGGCCGGAACGGCGGCGGCACGCGAGGGCGCCCCATGGACGGGCGCGGCTGCGGCGGGCAGCGCCGCAGCCGTCAGACAGGCGGCGAGCGACCCGGCGGCGAGCCAGCGCGCCGCGCGCCGACCGTGGGAACCCCAGCTCATGACGGTGGAAACTCCGGTGCGCACAGCGCCTCCCAGACGGTGAGTACGGACGGACCAACTACCCGCCCATGACACCCACCCCCGCCGCCCGTCCCCGGGTATTCACCCCACCGACGGCGCGCCCCCCTCCCCAACCTCACCGACGGTCACCGAGGCACTCCGGTGAAGCCCACGGCAGTCCAAGGAAGCCCTGGCCGGACACCGTTGGACCGCCCCGCCCTCGCCCGGCGCCGGTGTCACGACAGCTCGCTCCGGGCCCGGGACGCCGCGCCCACCGCCACCGCGTGGGGGCCCAGTTGGGAGCGGAGGACCTTCAACTCGCGGCCGGAGACGGGGGGTTCGGCGGACAGGGCTGAGGTGATCGCCGGTTGGAGCAGGTGCCAGGCGCGGCTGACCCCGCCGCCGATCACGGTCGTCGTGATGTCCAGGACACCTGCCGTGATCAGCAGCGCGCGGGCGATCGCCGTGCCCGCGGCCCGGAACACCTCGACGGCGTCCAGGTCGCCGCCATCGGCCGCCTCGGCGACCTCAAGTGCCGTGCGGACACGGCCCGTTCGCTCCGTATAGCGGGCGGCGACGGAGCGGCCCGACGCGACCGTCTCCAGGTGGCCCCGGCCGCCGCAGGTGCACGGGAGCGAGCCGAAGCCGGGGACGTGGCCGATCTCGCCCGCCGCGCCGTGCGGGCCGTCGAACAGCGCGCCGTCCAGCCACAGCGCCCCGCCCACACCGGTGCCCAACGTCATGCCGAGCACGTACGGTTCGCCCGTGACGGCGCCGCCGGTCACCTCGCCGCGCAGGAACGCGTTGACGTCGTTGTCCAGGAAGACCGGCACGTCGAGCGCGGCCCGCAGGGTCGCCGTGACCGGGAAGCCCGCCCAGTCGGTGAACGAGTCGCTGGCCACGAGTATCCGGCCCGTGTCCGTGTCCACCAGGCCGGCCGCCCCCACGCCCACCCCGAGCAGGCGGGGCGTGTCCGGTGCGAGCAGGGCGGCCAGCGCGCCCAGCGCCGCCCGCACCATCGCCGTTCCGCCTGCGGCCGCCGGTGTGGGCACCTCCAGGGCGGCGACGACGGTGAGTCGGGCCGGGTCGCAGAGGACGACCTGGGTGGTGGTGCCGCCGATGTCGACCCCGGCGTAGACCGCCGGGGCCTGGTCGGGTGTGCTCACGCGGCGCCCTCCGCCGTCGCGGGCGTCGCGGTCCGGTCGGCACGGCGGCGGCGTTGCAGGACCGGGTCCGGCACGGGGACTGCGGCGATGAGCCGACGGGTGTACTCGGTCTCCGGGTGCAGCAGGGTCGTCGCGGTGGCGCCCTCCTCCTCGATCCGTCCGGCCCGCATGACGACCACCCGCTGGGCGAACCGCTGGACCACGGCGAGGTCGTGGGAGACGAACAGGCAGGCGAAGCCCAGCTCGTCCTGGAGTTCGCCGATCACCTCCAACACCGTCTGCTGCACGCTGACATCGAGTGCGCTGGTCGGCTCGTCCGCCACCAGCAGCCGGGGCTGGAGCACCAGGGCACGCGCGAGGCTCACCCGTTGGCGCTGCCCGCCGGACAGTTCACGCGGGCCGCGGTTCGCCAACTCCCTCGGCAGCCGCACCCGTTCGAGCAACTCGGCGACCCGCTCCCGGCGTTCGGCCGCCGTCATGGACCGGCGGTGCACCCGCAGCGGCTCGGCGACGCACTCGGCGACGCTCATCCGCGCGTCCAGCGAGGCCACCGGGTCCTGGAGCACCACACCGATCCCGGCGAGGAGTTCGCGCCGGGACCGGCCGCGCGCCGTGCGCAGATCGGTGCCGAAGAGCGACACCGATCCGGTGGTGGGCGCGATCAGCCCGAGGGCGACCCGGGCCGCCGTCGACTTGCCCGACCCCGACTCCCCCACCAGGCCCAGGGTTTCACCGGGCCGCAGCGAGAACGACACCTCGTCCAGCGCGTGGACGGAACGGCGGCCGCGCCCGAAGTGGACGGCCACGTCCCGGAGTTCGACCACCGGGGCCACCTCGGCCGCGGCCGGGGTGAGGTCGGTCTCCGTCACCGTGGACGGCGTGCCCGGCGTCGGAGCCGTTGCCCCGGCCTGCGCGACCGCGAGCCGGGGAACGGCAGCCAACAGCCTTCTGGTGTACGCGTGTTGGGGGCGCAGCAGGACGTCTTCCACGGTCCCCGTCTCCACGATCTCCCCCTGGAACATCACCGCGACCCGGTCCGCGAAGTCGGCCACGACGCCCATGTTGTGGGTCACGAGCAGGACGCCGGTGCCGGAGTCGGCCGCCAACGCCCGCAGCAGGTCGAGGATGTCGGCCTGCACGGTGACGTCGAGGGCGGTGGTCGGCTCGTCCGCGATCAGCAGGCCGGGCGCGTTGGCGATGGCCATGGCGATGACCACCCGTTGCCGTTGCCCGCCGGACAGCTGGAACGGGAACGCCGACGCCCGCTTCTCCGGCTCCGGAATGCCCACCCTGCGCAGGAGTTGGACCGCTTCCTCGGCGGCCTGCGCGCGGGACAGCGGGCGGTGGTTGCGGATGACCTCGCTGATCTGCGCGCCGACCCGGGTGAGCGGGTCGAGGGCGGTCGCGGGCTCCTGGAACACCATGGACGCCGTCCGGCCGCGCAGCGAGGCGAGGTGCGGTTCGGTGGCGCCGGTGATCTCGGTGCCGTCGATCGAAACCCGGCCCGTGGTACGGGCGTTGCCCGGCAGCAGGCCCAACGCGGCAAGGGCCACGGTGGACTTGCCGGAGCCGGACTCACCGACCAGGGCCAGGGTCTCGCCGGGGCGGACGCGCAGGGACACGCCCCGCACGGCGGCCACGTCACCGTTCTCGGTGCCGAACGCCACGCCCAGGGCGTCGACGTGGAGGACGTTCCGCTGATCGTCGTTCGCCCCGGAGCCGGTCGCCCCGGGGTGTGTCGCGTTGCTCATCCTCGTCCCTTCACGTCGAACGCGTCCCGCAGCCCGTCACCGATCGCGTTGAACGCGCAGACGACGAGGATGATCGCGAGGCCCGGCGGCGCGATCAGCCACCAGCGGTCGGAGTACGCGGCCGTGAGCCCGGCCGAGAGCATGCCGCCCCAGTCGGTGGCCGGCGGCTGCACGCCGAGGCCGAGGTACGACACGTACGCGACGAGCAGGATCGCGTCGGCGACCTGGAAGGTGGCCGCGACCACGATCGTGGACACCGAGTTGGGCAGGATGTGCCGGGCGATGGCCCGGCCGTGGCCGCCGCCGATGGCGCGCAGGGTGAGTACGTAGTCGCGGTTCTTGAGGGTGAGGGTCTCCGCCCGCACCAGGCGGGACGGCACCAGCCACGACACCAGGCCGAGGATCATGATGAGTCCGGCCAGGCCCGGGGTGGTGATCGCGGAGACGACGAGCAGGATGAACAGGGCGGGGATGGCGATGCCCGCGTCCACCACCCGCATCATCCCCGCGTCGACCCAGCCCCCGGCGTATCCGGCGACCGCGCCCCACGCCGTGCCGATGACGGTGGCGAGCAGCCCGGCGCAGAGCCCGACGAGCAGCGACACCTTGCCGCCGTACATCAGCCGCCCCAGCTCGTCGTGGCCGACGGCGTCGGTGCCCAGCCAGTGGGAGCCGTTCGGCGCGAGGTTCACCTCGGTGAGGTGGGTGTGGGTCTGGTCGGTGGCGTACAGGAGCGGTCCCGCGAAGCAGAACAGCAGGAACACGACGACCAGGACGAGCCCGGCGACCGCGAGCCGATTGCGGCGGAAGCGCCGCAGGGCCAGCCGGTAGCCGGTGACTTCCTTGCGCGGTACGGGAGTTGAGGAGAGTTCTGCGGTGGTCATGCGGTCTCACCGGCCTTCACCCGGGGGTCGACGAGCCGTTGGACGACGTCCGCGAGCAGGGTGCCGATCACGGTCGCCACCGAGATGACGAGCACGCAGCCGAGCAGCACCGGATAGTCGGACGACTGTGCGGCGGACCAGAACAACAGCCCCATCCCCGGGAAGTTGAAGAGTTGCTCGACGACGATCGCGCCGCCGAAGAGCACCGGCACGTAGTAGCCGAGCATGGCGATCACCGAGGTCAGCGAGTTGCGGAAGACGTGCCGGAACAGGATCGCCGTGGGCCGTGAGCCGCCCGCCCGCGCGGTGCGGACGTAGTCCTCGGAGAGGTTCTCCAGGGTGGCGGCCCGCATGTAGCGGCTGAACACGGCGACCATGGTGGCCGCGCCTGCCACCACCGGCAGCACCAGGGCGTTCGGCTGGGCGAAGACCTGGCCGAGGGTGTCGCCCTGGGGTGCCTGCGAGGGGAACCAGGGCAGCCACTGGGTGAACACCAGCACCAGCACAAGTCCCAAGAAATACACGGGAGTCGAGTACGCCACGAAGCTCAGCGCGGTGATGACGTAGTCGGCGGGCCGGTTGCGCCGCACCGCCTGCCACATGCCCAGCGGGATCGCGAGAAACAGTCCCACGAGCGCGGAGAGCAGACTCAACACCAGGGTTTTCGGGAGGCGTTGGCCGATCAGCGAGGAGACGGACTCGTTCAGCGTGTACGAGGTGCCGAGGTCGCCGTGCAGCAGGGTGTTCAGGTAGTGCAGGTACTGCACGGGCAACGGGCGGTCCAGGCCCTGTTCGTGGTTGAAGTCGGCGATCTGCTGGGCGCTGGCCTGCGGTCCGAGGATGCCGCGTGCGGGCCCCCCGGGCAGGGCGTGCAGCAGACCGAAGACGACGACCGTCACGAGCAGGACGACGATCAGGGCCTGGAGGGTCCGCCGGGCCAGGTAGGCGAAGGTGTCCATGAGTTGGCCTCAGCCGGTCCTCGGTCGGGGGTGGCGTGCGGGTGCCGGGCGGGTCATCAGCTGGTCCACTTCCACTGGGCCGGGTGGAAGTTGGCGAGGGAGTCCTGCGAGAAGCCGCCGAGGCCCTTCTTGATGACGGAGATCTGGTAGTCGGGCTCCGGCAGCCAGATCACCGGCAGGTCCTTGGCGAGGGCCGCGCTGTAGTCCTGGATGGCCTGCGTCGACTTCGACGTGGTGGACGCGGAGATCAGCCGGTCGACGCCCGCGTCGGAGTAACTCCCGAAGTTCGAGCCGCCGTTGCTCTGGAAGAGCGAGTCGCCGGTCGGGAAGGCGGAGAAGTACCAGCTGCCCATGGTGCCGAAGAAGGACAGCTGCCACTGGCAGACCGACTGTCCGGCCTTGCACTGCGGGGTCTGCGAGAGCACCGAGTTGACGGGCGCGGTCTTGATGGAGAACTTGATGCCGGTCTGCCCGAAGGACGACTGGAGCGCGCTCATCAGGTTGTCCGTCACGGTCGACCCGGACTGCGAGAGGACCTTCATCTCGAACTTCGTGCCCTTGGCGACGCCCGCGCCGCACTGGGCCGCGCCGGTCCCGGCGTCCGTGCAGACCATGACGCCGTTCTGCTCGCTCCAGCCGTGCCCGGTCAGCAACGTACGGGCGGCCGAGGTGGAGAACGGGTACGGGTTGTGGGCCTGCGTCGACGACACGAAGTCGGAGGTCTGGGCCTGCGGGACGGGGCCGTAGCCGGGCACCGCGGTGCCGTTGAAGATGACCTTGGAGAGGCTGGCCTGGTCGACGCTGCGCTGGATCGCCTGGCGGGCGTAGAGCTGCTTGAACACCGCGCCCATCGCCGGGTTGTCGAAGTTGTAGGGCATGTAGGTGATGGCCCAGCCGGTCCACGGCTTCACGGTGTAGCCCTGGTTGGTGAAGCTGGCCTTCTGGTCGAGGTCGGTGGCCTCGATGTAGCCGTAGTCGACGCTCCCTGAGCGCAGCGCGTTCTTCTCCGCGTCCGCCGTGGTGAACGGCAGCAGGTTCACCGTGGGGATGCCGGGCTTCTCGCCGCCGTCGTACTTCTTGTTGGCGGCGAGGACGACCTTGCCGGAGGTGGAGAACGACTTGATCGCGTACGGGCCGCTGATCGTCTTCCACATCGCGTCCGACTGGTAGCCGGAGATGTCGCGGGCGGCGGTGTTGAGGTACGTCCACACCTTCTTGGCGCCCGCCGTCGTGCGGTCCGCGTCGGACACGGGCGCCGAGGCGCCGGTCCTGTCCCACACGTGCTGCGGCAGCGGCGTGATGGAGCTCAGCTCATTGGCCAGCATCCACTGGGAGTTGTAGGCCTTGTCGAAGGTGATCGTGAAGTGGGTGGCGTCGACCGTCTTGAACGACGTCCAGTTGTCCGGCGCCTTGCCGGGGCTGTACCCCGCCCACAGGGACTTGTTGGCCTTGATCACGTCGAACCAGAACTCGACGTCCCGGGAGGTGACCGGCTTGCCGTCGCTCCAGTGCCGGTTGCCGAGTGTGATCGTCACGCTCTTGTCGTCGGCGGCGAAGTCGGCGGCGGTGGCGACCGAACCCGCCTTGTTCCAGGCGACCTTGCCGGTGGAACCGTCGTAGGCGATGAGGGGTTCCCACAGCGTGTTGGCTATGGAGATGTTGTTGGAGTTCAGGTGCGCCGCCGTGCCGATGGGCAGAATCCAGTTCGGCGTGAAGTTCGCGGGCAGCGCGTAGTTGATCGCGTCGTGCGACGCGGCCGACGAACCGCCCGAGGACCCGGAGCAGCCCGCGAGCAGCAACGTGCCCGCCGAGACCACGGCACCGGCGACCAGCGTCGTGCGTGCAAGGGACATGACTCTCTTCTCCTCAAGGAGTGATTTCCGGCCAGCGCTCCGCAGGGGGGCGCTCCGTGGTGGAGCGGAAAGCGGTGACTTCAGCCAGTGAACGTCCGGAAAGTTCGAAGAAACAGACGGTTGGCTGTAAAAAGACTGTTTCTGCCGATCTGAAAAAAGTACAGAGCGGGCGTCTGGGGCATACTGTCGAGCCCTCAAGCCCTCACTCCTTGCTGCGAAAGCCTTTTTCGCCCATGACCGAAAAAAGTCCAGGCCCGCACCGGCGGACCGCCCCCGGCGGCTCCGAGCTGGCCGAACGCGTCCTCGAACTCCTCGCCTCCGGACAGGCCACGACCCGTACCGAGCTGGCCGGGCTGCTCGGCGCCGCGCCCTCCACGATCTCCTCCACGGTGAGCCGGCTGGTCGCCGACGGCCTGGTGGCCGAGCACGGCACCCGGTCCTCCAGCGGCGGCCGCCCGCGCAAGGTGCTGCGGCTCGGCGGCACCGAGGGCTTCGCGGTCGCGGCGGACATAGGCGGCCGGCACGTCCGGGTCGGCGTCGTCCACCCCGGCGGCGCCCTCACCGACGTCACCACGGTCCCGTTCGCCACCGCCGACGGCCCCGACGCCGCCCTGCCCGCACTGGCGCGCACGGTGGAGGAGCTGGCCGAACGGCACGGGCGGGCGCAGCTGCGCGGGGTGGGCCTGTGTCTGCCGGGCCCGGTCGACGTCGACTCCGGCGTGGTCACGCTGCCGTCCCGGATGCCCGGCTGGAACCGCTTCCCGGTCCGGGGCTGGCTGGAGGAACGGTTCGCGCTCCCGGCGGCGATCGAGAACGACGCCAACTGCATGGCCGTCGGCGAGCACAGCGTGCGGCCCACCGAGCACCGGCAGTCGATCATGGTGAAGGTGGGCTCCGCGATCGGCGCCGGGGTCATCGCCGACGGGCGGCTCTACCGGGGCGCCGGCGGAGCGGCCGGCGAGATCACCCACGTCCGGGTCGAGGCCGCCCAGGAGATCCCGTGCTCCTGCGGCAACACCGGCTGTCTGGAGACCGTCGCCTCCGGTGCCGCGCTGGTGCGCATCCTGAGCGAGCGGGGGCTCGCCGTCTCCTCGGTCGACGACGTCGTACGGCTGGCGGTCGACGCGGACCCGGAGGCCACCCGGGCGGTCCGGCAGGCCGGGCGGTATCTGGGCATGGTGCTTTCGGCCAACGTCAACTTCTTCAACCCGGACGCCGTCTACCTCGGCGGGAGCCTGTCCACCCTGGAGCCGTTCGTGGCGGCGGTGCGCAGCCAGCTGTACGAGGGCTGCCATCCCCTGGTCACCCGGGGTCTGGTGATCGAGCGGGCGTCCCTGGGCGCCGACGCGGGTGTGGTCGGCGCCGGCCTGTTCGCCCTGCAACGGGCCGTCGCCCTCAGCCTGGAGGGCCGCAGGTAGCTTTCCGGCCACGTCCCGCGCGCCGGGAGGAAGAGGTGGCCATCCGCAGAAATGTGTCAGCAGGACCCTCTGGAGAGTCACCGTGTCCAAGAACCGTTCCCCGATCCCCCGCCCGCGCATCGCCATCGCGGGCCTGGGCATCGAGTCGTCCACCTTCTCGCCCGCCCGCACCGAGGCCCCCGCCTTCCACCCGCTGCGCGGCGCCGACGTGCTGTCCCGCTACGCCTTCCTCGCCCCCGGCACGGACCTCGCGGACGCCGCCGACTGGCTCGGCACCCTGGTCGGCAAGGCGCTGCCCGGCGGCACGGTGACCGCCCGCGCCTTCGCCGAACTCTCCGACGACCTGATCGCCCGGCTGACCGCCCTGGGCCCCGTCGACGGGCTCTGGTACGACATCCACGGCGCCATGACCGTCGAGGGCCTCGACGACGCGGAGGCCGTCCTGCTCGGGCGCATCCGGGACGTCGTCGGACCCGATGTGCTCGTCTCCACCTCCATGGACCTGCACGGCAACGTCTCCCGCGAACTGGCCCACCTCAGCGACCTGATCACCTGCTACCGCACCGCCCCGCACATCGACGTGGCCGAGACCAAGGAACGCGCCGTGCGCAACCTCCTCGACCTCCTCGTCAACGGGGCTCCCCGGCCGTTCAAGGCCTGGGTCCCGGTCCCGGTACTGCTGGCCGGGGAGCAGACGTCGACCCGTATCGAACCGGCTCGCGGGGTGTACGCCGCCGTGGACGAGGTGGTGGCGGTGGACGGGGTCACCGACGCCGCGATCTGGGTCGGCTACGCGTGGGCCGACGAGCCGCGCAACCGGGCCGCCGTGGTGGTCACCGGGCCGGACCGGGACGCGGTGGGGGCCGGTGCCGAGCGGCTGGCCCGGGGGTTCTGGGAGGCCCGGCACGACTTCGACTTCGTCGCGCCGACCGACACCCTGGACGCCTGCCTCGACGAGGCGCTCGCCTCGCCCCTGCGCCCCTACTTCATCAGCGACACCGGGGACAACCCGACGGCGGGCGCGTCGGGCGACATGACGTGGGGCCTCCAACAGGTCCTGGCCCGCCCCGAGTTCAGGTGTGCGGACGGCCCGACCGTCATCTACGCCTCCGTGCCGGGTCCCGCCGCCGTCGACACGGCCGTGGCCGCGGGTGTCGGGGCCGTCGTCACCGTCACCGCGGGCGCGGAGGTCGACGACCGGCACGCCGGGCCGCTCACCCTCACCGGGGAGGTGCGGGCGATCCGGCACGGCGACCGGGACGCCGGCACCGAGGTGGTCCTGCGGGTCGGGAGCGTGCACGTGATCCTCACCCGGCTGCGCAAGCCGTACCACCACGAACACGACTTCACCGACCTGGAGTTGAGGCCTCGCGCCGCCGATGTCGTCGTCGTCAAGATCGGCTATCTGGAGCCGGAGCTGTTCGACATGGCCGCCGACTGGAAGATGGCGCTCACCCCCGGCGGCGTCGACCAGAACCTGATCCGCCTCGGCCACCGCCGGGTCCGCCGCCCCCTGTTCCCCTTCGACCCCACCATGCCCACCCCGAACCTCACCCCCCGCTTCCTCCCCACCCCGACCGAGCCCCTGACCGGGCGGGACGAGTAGCGGGGCCACCTCGCAGAGCCCACCCAGGCACGGCTGTTGCCTGGGACGTGGCGGCCGGACAGACCCTGGGCGCGTCGAGATCCAGGACCAGCAGGTCGACATCCTGGGAGAACTCGGCCACGGTGGCAGCGTCGATGACAGGTCGATGACAGAGGGCCCTTCACAGTGAGGTGCTCCTCTGCTCGTCCTGGCGGCTCGGGGCCTCGGGGCGGCGAGGCAGCGCGACGTAGGTCACCACGGCGACGACCAGGAACCCGACGGCCGCCACGTCCAGCGCGAGACCGTAGCCCGCCACGCGCCCCGCACCCGTGTCGGTGGCATCACCGCCCAGCGCGGTCGTCCGCGACGAGGCGATCGAGACGAGGGCGACGAACCCGGCCGTCGGGCCCAGTTCCGTCGCGGCGCCGAGCAGGCCACCGGCGATCCCGGCGCGTTCCCGGGGAACCCCGGACAGTGCCACCACCGCAGCTCCGGCGAACGTCAGGAGGGCCCCGGAGGGGAAGACCACCATCCCCGGCAGGATCGGGCTGAGGTACGGGCGGTCGTCCCCGAGCCGGCCGAGGAAGTACGGCCGACCGTGCCGAGGACCAGACCGGACAGCATCGTGGTGCGTGGCCCCCACCGAGGGGCGAAGAGCCGGCGCCAGGAGGCCAGTTCGACGAGCGGCCCGGCGAGCAGCAGTCCCCGCGTGCCCCCGGTCATCGGCAGCCCGCCCCACAGCGCCGGCGCTCGGTCGTGGCGGGAGCGCTCGGTGAACGGGGTGCCGGTGCCGTTCCCCTGCGCCGTCCGAACCCGTCGGTAGATCCCTCGCCTGCCTCGCATCCGACGCGGCACCGCGAGCACGGCCCCCCGCCCGACCACCTGCGACCCCCGACGCCGGACCCTGGACACAGCGCCCTTCCCCGGACGCCGTCACACCTCACGTAGCAGGGCGACCGTCGCCGCCTACGCCCGAGCAGCCGCAGCCGCAGCCGCCGTCTCCGCCGCCGTCTCCGCCGCCGTCTCCGCCTCCGTCGCCGGGGCGTCGCGCAGGCCGAGGCGTAGGTGTTCGACGTGGTAGAGGGCCTGGTCCAGGAGTTCGGCGACGTGGTTGTCGTAGAGGGCGTAGACGATGGAACGGCCCCGGCGTTCCCCGGTGACGAGCCCGAGGTTGCGCAGCAGGCGGAGTTGGTGGGAGCAGGCGGAGGGCTCCATGCCCACGGCTTCGGCGAGGTCGCCGACCGCGCAGGGGCCTTCCTGGAGGCGGGCCAGGATGTACAGCCGCGACGGGGTCGCCAGGGCCTGGAGGGTGGCGGCGACATCGGTGGCCCCCGCCGCGTCCAGACGTTCGCGGGAGGTGGCGTGGTTCCTGCCGTCGGCTCCGTGACCCATGCCGCCCATCCTATCCACCACACATGAATACCTGTTCAGATGTTCCTGTACGGTGGAGATGTCGCCGTTCTCCGCCCTGAAGGGGTTGCCCCGTCATGCCCTCCGACCTGCTCCAACGGCCCGAACGGGCAGCTCAGGCCGCCTCGCGCACGGCACCGAGGCGACGCACCCGGGTGTTCGCCCTGACCGAGGCGCGCTGGGCCGCCGTTGCGCTGCTGCTGTTCCTGACCGCGCTGCCGCTCCAGTTGACCGGCGTCGGCGCCTGGTCGTGGGGCCCGCTCTACGCCGCCGCCTATGTCACCGGCGGCTGGGAACCGGCCTGGGCGGGGCTGACGGCGCTGCGGGAGAAGACCCTGGACGTCGACCTGCTGATGATCGTGGCCGCGATCGGGGCGGCGTCGATCGGACAGGTGATGGACGGCGCCCTGCTGATCGTCATCTTCGCGACCTCCGGCGCCCTGGAGGCGCTGGCGACCGCCCGCACCCAGGACGCGGTGCGCGGCCTGCTCGACCTGGCCCCCACCACGGCCACCCAACTGGCCGACGACGGGAGCGAGTTGACGGTCCCCACCGAGGAACTGGTCGTCGGCGACACGATCCTGGTCCGCCCCGGCGAGCGGGTCGGCGCGGACGGCCGTGTCCTGACCGGGGCGAGCGAGGTCGACCAGGCCACCATCACCGGCGAGCCGCTGCCGGTCGCGAAGGAACCCGGGGACGAGGTCTTCGCCGGCACCCTCAACGGCACCGGCGCGCTGCGGGTGAGGGTCGAGCGGGACGCCTCGGACTCGGTGATCGCCCGGATCGTGGCCATGGTCGAGGAGGCTTCGGGGACGAAGGCGCCGACCCAGCTGTTCATCGAGAAGGTCGAGCAGCGCTACAGCCTGGGCATGGTCGCCGCGACCCTGGCGGTCTTCCTGGTCCCCCTCGCGTTCGGCGCGGACCTGACCGGGGCGCTGCTGCGGGCGATGACCTTCATGATCGTGGCCTCGCCGTGCGCGGTCGTCCTGGCGACGATGCCCCCGCTGCTCTCCGCGATCGCCAACGCCGGGCGGCACGGCGTCCTGGTGAAGTCCGCCGTGGTCATGGAGCGGCTCGGGCAGGTCGACGCGGTCGCCCTCGACAAGACCGGCACCCTCACCGAGGGCACCCCCCGCGTCACCGACGTCCGCCCCCTGGACGGCTCCGGCCTGGGCGAGGACGCCCTGCTGGCGCTGGCGGCCGCCGCCGAGCACCCCAGCGAACACCCCCTCGCCCGCGCCGTCGTCGACGCCGCCCGCACCCGCCGCCTGACCGTCGCCGGCACCCGGGACTTCGCCTCGGCTCCCGGCGTCGGCGTCACCGCCACCGTCGACGGCCGCACGGTCGCGGTCGGCGCACCGGCCCGCCTCCTCAACGGCGTCGACGCCACCGGCGCGGCGCGCGCGGCCGAGGTCGCGGCCGACCTGGAGAACGGCGGCCGCACCGCCGTCGTGATCCTGCGCGACGGCGTCCCCGTCGGGGTGCTGGGCATCGCCGACCGGCCGCGCCCCGACGCCGCCGCGACCGTCGCCGCCCTGACCGCCCTCACCGGCGCCGCCCCGACGCTGCTGACCGGGGACAACCCGCGCGCCGCCGCCCACCTGGCCGCCGAGGCCGGCCTCAACGGCGACGACGTCCACGCCGGCCTGCTGCCCCAGGACAAGGTCGACGCCGTTCGGCGCCTTCAGGCCCGGGGCCGCAAGGTGCTGGTGATCGGCGACGGTGTCAACGACGCCCCCGCCCTGGCCGCCGCCCACACCGGCATCGCGATGGGCCGCGCGGGTTCCGACCTCGCCCTGGAGACCGCCGACGCCGTCATCGTCCGCGACGAACTCGCCACCGTCCCCGCCGTGATCGCCCTGTCGCGGACGGCCCGGCGCCTGGTGGTGCAGAACCTGATCGTCGCCGCCGTGTTCATCTCCGGCCTGGTCGTCTGGGACCTGGCGGGCACCCTGCCGCTGCCGCTCGGCGTCCTCGGCCACGAGGGCTCGACCGTCATCGTCGGCCTCAACGGACTGCGGCTGCTGCGCGACGCCGCCTGGAACCGCGCCGCACAGGACGTGCGCTGAGTTGAGCCGCCGCACCGAACAAGGCCCCCGCACCGGGCGCACCAGATACTAAGGCAGGTTGATAAGGTAGCCTTAGTATATGCATGACGACCCCGACCCCGACGAAGTCGCCTCGGTCCTGCTGGCAGGTATCGGCACGCTGATACGACGGGTGCGTCACGTACCCGTCGACGGCGGACTCACCATGCCCGAGCGGACCGCGCTGTCGCACCTGGAACGCTCGGGCCCCACCACCTCCTCGGAGTTGGCCCGCCAGGTGCAGATCTCGGCGCAGGCCATGGGGGCGACCCTCAGCGCGCTGAGGGCCCGCGGGCTGGCCGAACGCCGCCCGGACCCGAACGACGGCAGACGCATGGTGCTGTCCGTGACCGACGCCGGTCTACAGGCGCTGAAGGACAAGCGCAGCGCGCGCGCCGAACTCATCGCCCGGTCCCTGACCAGCGGCGCGTTCACCCCTGCCGAACTGGAACAACTCGCCACGGCCGCACCGCTCCTCGAACGGCTGGCCCAGCACATCTGACGGCTCCCCCCAGACGACCCTGACCGGACGTCAACTCACTCCACGATCCCGGCAACTGGCCGATATCCGCAGGAGAAACCCCCATGGCTCTGACCACCGTCGACCCCACACCCGCACTCGTCGTGATCGACCTGCAAAAGGGCATCGTCGCCGCCCACCCCGACAGCCGGACGGCCGCCGCCGTCGAGCAGGCGACGCGTCTGACGACCGAGTTCCGCAGGCACGGCCTGACCGTGGTCCTGGTCAACGTCACCGGCCGCGCCCCGGGACGCACCGAGACCCAGCGCTTCGCGAGCAGCGCCGCGCCGCCACCCGGCTGGGCCGACCTCATCGACGAACTCGACGTCCGGCCGACCGACCACCTGATCACCAAACGACGGCGCAGCGCGTTCCACGACACCGGGCTCGACACCCTCCTGCGGGACGTGGGCGTCACCCAAGTCGTGCTCGCCGGAATCGCGACCAGTTCGGGCGTGGAATCGACCGCGCGCTCGGCCGCCGACCACGGCTACCACGTCGTCCTGGCCACCGACGCCATGAACGACCCTGACGCCGATGCCCACCGCCACAGCACCGAACGCGTCTTCCCGAAACTCGGCGAGACCGCCACCGTCCCTGAAATCATCGACATGATCGAGGCAACGCGATGACCCTGCTCGGCCGCATCCTCCACAACCGCAGAGCGGGCGAGGCCCACACGGCGTGGAATCTGCCCTCTCTGCACAGTGCCGAGGCGCTGACCCTCACCAGTCGGGACTTCGGCGACGGAGAGCCCATGCCGTTGGAGCACTGCCTGAAGAACATCGGCGGCGCCAACCTCTCCCCCCACCTCGCCTGGACCCCGCCGCCGGCCGGTACCGCCCAACTCCTCCTGGTCATGGAGGACATCGACGTCCCCCTGGCCAAGCCCGCCGTGCACTGCGTCGCCCTGATCGACCCGGCAGCCCGGCACCTGGAACCCGGTGCCCTGGACGCACGGCAGCCGGCCGCCGGGGTGCAGGTGCTGCGCTCCACCATCGGTCGCGGGTACCACGGCCCCGGCCCCATCAAAGGCCACGGGCCGCACCACTACGTCTTCCAGCTGTTCGCCCTCGCCGCCCGCCTGGACAGCACCCCCGGCACCGCGCGACCGGACCGGGCCCGCCCCCGCGCCCTCCTGTCCGCCATCACCACACCCGTCCTCGCCCGCGCCCGCCTAACCGCCACCTTCGAACGCTGACCCCGCCCCGGCCCACACCCCAACGGACCCCCACACTCACGCCCACCCCGACGCCCGTTACCACCCATGGCCGTTGACGAGGTCGCGGAGACGTTCGCCGTCACTTCGTCGTCGTAGGTGTCTCGTGACGAGCGCCCCGCCAGGCAGCCGTCAGCCCGCCACGAGACGGAGTAGGAGGAGTTTCAGGAGAGGCGTGGGTTCGCTCTTGGTGTACGCGATAGGGCGTCGTTTCATTGAGGCCGGTGGCGATCGCAGTGAAGGCGGCGAGCCAGGACCTGGAAGTGCAGCCCGCGCTGCCGGGTGTAGCCGAAGGCGGCACCCGGCTCGGCGTAGCCGTGGACCTGTTTCACCTTCGAGTCGATGTCCAGGAACACCAGCTGGTCCGCGCCGGACCAGGTTCGCCGTGAACGCCCCGGTGGTGGACTCCAGTTGACGCACGTGGCCCCAGGTGAAGGCGTGCAGGAACGTGCCGAGCGTGGAGCGGGCGCATATCCCGGAGAACGCGCGGGACATCGCTCCGTGCCGCAGCACATCCACATCGTCGATACTGTCCGCGCCGGCGAGCATGCCCGCCACCAGCGACATCACCTTCGTGTCCAGCGCTGTGCCCGCACCGTTCGCGGCTCCGGTGAGGCGGACCCTGTCATGGACCAGCCCGGGCAGGCCTCACCGCTCAGCCAGCCTCACCCCGGCCGACAGGCCGCCGTACGCGATCAGATTCGAGTCGTCGGCCGCCGCGAACGTCGCCGCGGCCGCGTGGGAGGATTTCACTTACGAAGTGCCTTGCTGATCGTGCGTGCTGGAAGCCTGAAGAACTCCCATCATCACAGGTCACAAGGAACTTCCCCGTTCTGGACCCCAGTCGCAGACGGCGATAACGCGGCAGATCCAGGCTCAGACCATCTCCGAACCCGAAGAGGAATGCACGGAGGGCGTGGAACCCCCGCACCTCAAAAGTCCGGAATCAGGGTCACTTTTGGCCACGCCCGACAAGAAATCCTTATTCTGGCCCGCACGGCATGATTCTGTGGCGCTGGACATCGAGGGCGTGCCACCCAGCAAAGCCACGGCGTCGCGACGCGCCGGGAGCGTCACAGCGGAAGGCGACGTGTGCAGGGCGGACAGAAGAACCGGATCATCCGAGGAGGCGTCGCGGCTTTCCTCCCGGAGGAGGGCGATCAGCCGCGCCTCCGCACGACGCCGGACTTTGCAGGCCGCATTCGGAGTGATCCGGCACTGAGCGGCCCATTCGGCGATCGAGACGTCTTCGAGGCGGGTCGTGCCGATCAGGTCCGCCTCCACCCGGGCCAGGACCGACTCCCGCACCGTATCCAGAGGGAGATCACTGTTCGGACCAGGAGCGGCACGGTCCCACCCGCGACGATGGGCAACCATGACCAGACGCCTCCTCGGGCACATCTGACCGTCAAATGCCCAATCCGGGCGGGGTGGTTGATCCATGTACACCTCTTGGAGTAGTTCATGCACGCCAGCGGCGAGTGGCACGGGCGGGAACTTCGTTCCGTTCGCGTCACCCACGACCCTGGTCGACACCGCTACCGGTGTCGGTCTGGGAACCTCCCTCGCGGGAGGCACCACATACGGCTTCCATGTGCTCGGGCTGGACGGTGTCCCCTCATCGGGGGGGGGCAGCGCAGTCTCGGTCGACGTGCAGGCGGTCAAACCCGAGTGCCGCCACCTGGCTGGAGCTGTGGCCGAGCGGTACGGCCCAGCCCTCGCCGGGCTTGGTTCTGGACGTCTCCGCCGGTCAGAACGCGGACAACTCCCAGATCGTCGCGGTGGGCG
The DNA here is from genome assembly GCF_044757465.1 of Streptomyces sp. NPDC091279. Lineage (NCBI taxonomy): Bacteria > Bacillati > Actinomycetota > Actinomycetes > Kitasatosporales > Streptomycetaceae > Streptomyces > Streptomyces sp. NPDC091279. The sequence continues at coordinate 22,131 of NZ_JBIVVA010000021.1, forward strand.
CGGGCAGCAAGATCGACGCCTTCAACCACGCCGGGGCCAGCGGCCTCAAGATCACGGTGAACGGTTACTTCACCACCGGCTACGTGCCGATCGCCCCGGCCCGCGTCCTCGACACGCGGACCGGCAGCCCGCTCACAGCCTCGGGCGGTCACACCTCCGTCTCCTCGGGCACCGTGGGTGTCTCGGTGAGCGGAACCCTGGAGGTCTCCACCCACGCCCTCTTCATCTACAGCAACTGCCAGACCACCCCGCACAAGAACGTGGTGAGCGATCAGCCCTTCCAGGTCGGCTGGTTCACATCGGCCAGCTGACACCCCACCACGTCCCGGCCGCCTGTCTCATCGCAGCCGTGACTGTGCTGAGCCTCAGCGCCTGCTCCGGCTCCCACCCGGCACCGTGGCCGTCCAGGCCGCCCGCAAAGGGACCGGAACCCTCAAGGTCTCGATCGGTTCGCTGACCGAGTACACCCTCCAGTGCCACCCGGTACCGGACGGCAGCTACAACGAGATCGCGATCGCCTCTCCCAAGCCCCGGGTCCTGATCAAGGCCGAGATCACGGGTTCCGTCCGATGGTCCCTCGCCGTCGGCTGGAAAGCGGGCATCGACAAACAGCCGTAGTCCCTGCCCCTCAACGCACGGCGGTTGTGGTCCCGGATCACCGGGACCGCAGCCGCCGTCGCAGTCCTACTTCAGGTAGACGATTCCGTCGGTGGTGACGGCGGGCCGCCCGGCGGTCCCCTTCACCACGATTTTGAGGGTGTGCTTCGCGCTGGTCGTCCAGGTCTTGGTCCAGATCGCGTTGCGGTAGGCGGTGGTGGCGGACTTGAGGTCGACGGTGGTGACCTTCTTGCCGTCGATGTAGATGTCGGCCTGCCCGGAGGTCGCAGCGCGGGAGACGACCCAGGCGACGGAGCGGCCGGTGAAGGTCCAGGTCAGCGAGGCGTTCTTGGCGCTGCTGGAGAGGGACTTGCCGCCGAGGTAACTGGTGGACGACTTCGCCGTCCAGGTCCCGGCCTTCGCGGCGGAGGTCTCCTGAAGGATCACCGGAGTGCCCGCGACCGAGGCGGCGGCGGAGTTGCCGACGGTGTCGTACGCGCGCAGCGACCAGGCCGTTGCGACACCGGACTTCGCGGTGTGCGCGGCGGTGGTGACCGCCGGCCCGTACGTCTTCGCGAGCGGGGCGGTGAGGCGGGCCTCCTTCAGGGAGACGTTGTCGGTGGCCTTCCAGCCGAGGGTCAGCGGGACGGCCGCGGTGGCGACGGTGCCGGTGCGCAGCGCGAGGTTCGGCTTCGTGGTGAACGTCGGTGCCGTGGTCTCGGCGACGACGGTCCGCGCCGCGCTGGTGACGGTCTTCCTGGACTGGTGGACGGCCTTGACCTGGACCTGGTGCGTGCCCGGGGCCAGGGTCAGCTTCGCGGACGTCGCCGTGCCCGAGGCGGTGGCGGCCGTCTTGCCGTCGACGAGGACCTCGTACGACGAGATGAGGGACGTCGGGGTCATGGCGGACCAGGTCACGGTGAGCGGGCCGTTGGTGTACGGGGTGGTGCCGACCACGCTCGTGCCGGTGACCGTGCCCAGCGTGAGGCCGGTGACCGGACCGGCCGCGAGAGCGCGGACGGTGGCGAGCGCGGGGTAGAAGGCGTCACCGGGGCACAGAGTGTTGTAGCCGTCGCGGTGGCCGTGGATCGCGGAGACCGTCATCTGCTCACCGGGACCCCAGCTCTTGCCGGCGAGGTTCTGGCCGCTGACGGCGGTGGTGAGGGTGACGTTCGAGTCGGGATCGACGCCGTACTGGCCCAGCTTCCACGCGGCGAGGCGGGCGACCGAGGTCATCGCCTCAGTAGAGGGTGCGGCGTCCATATAGGTGCCGATGACCGCGATTCCGGTGGTCTGCGAGTTGAAGCCGTACGCGTGCGCGCCGACGACCGGGAGTCCGACGCCGCCCTTGCGACCCTCGTAGATCGTCCCGCACTTGTCGACGAGGAAGTTGTAGCCGATGTCCTTCCAGCCCAGCGTCCTCACATCGTACGTGTAGATCGCGTTGATCATCGAGGGGGCTTCGGCGCAGGTGTAGTCGTTGACCGAGGCCGTGTGGTGGACGACGGTCGCCCTGACCTTCCCCGCGATGTACGACGGCTCCTCCGGGCTGATCGATTCGTCCGCGCCCCACCCCGAGCGGGCGGTGATCGGCGGCTGGGGAACCGTGGACGACAGAGGCGTGGGCGTGGTCCCCGAGGGAGACGGCGACGCCGAATCGGACGGGAACTCGCTGGATGTGGCGCTCTCGGAGACCGAGGGCGACGCCGGAACGGACTCCGACTCCGAGGGCGACGGCTCGGTGGTGCCGGGATCAGTCGGCGACGGTTCCGCCGTCGTGCCGTCGGTCGCATCCGACGACGGGGACTCGGAGGCCGCCGGCGGCTCCGGCCCGTCCATACGGAACGCCGCGGGCTCGATGTCGTTCCCTGTACCCGTGCGCTTCCCGCCGGAGGCGACCATGTCCAGGCGCAGCCCCTCGGGCAGCGCCGACGTCACCTTCCCGTCGATCCGCGCCTCGACCCCGTCGGACAGCCCGACCCACGCCGGCTCGGTACCGCCCCGGGATGCGTTCTGCTCACCTGTCCCCGGGTCACTGTCCAGGGTCAGCCACCCCGACCACTTCCCTGACGCGACGGCCCGGGTCCGCACCTCCACCTTGCCCGCCAACCTGGAGAAAGGTTTCTCCCAGGTGACTCCGACCAGGCTGAACGGCTCGACATCCTGCCGGGCGAAGGACGCGGACTTCCCGTCGCCGCCGACCTTCAACGCTGCCGACCGCACCTGATCGCGGACAGGCGCAGCCTTGCCCTCAGTCTTCTTGTCACCGTCGGAGCCCCCACCGACTGCCTGTACCACCAACGTCCCGCACACGGCCGCCGCAACGACCGCGCCCGTCCCCCACCAACGATGTGCTCTCATACCGGACCGCACGCCCCCTGCCCTGCATCCCAGGGCCTCCATCACTCCCCCGCTCACGTAAGGGAGTTGTAAGGAAAAAGCCAAGATCGAGCCAACTGTATCTGAGGTGATCGCGTCACTTGATAAGTGGACCGTGTGGGCTTGCATACTTTCCGTCACATCGGATCGAGTCGCCCGATGCCGATGACGGGTTCCAGTCATGACCGGCAGCAAATTTTTCGGGAGGGTCCAGCAAAGGTCGATCGAACGCGAGAGTCCGGTCGCCGATCCTCGGCGGCCGGACTCTTTTGCGTGTTTTACCTACTTCTTCCTGACCTTGGCCAGCGATCTACCCGCACCGGCCAGCGCCAGGACTATGCCTGTTGCGGTCAACACGATGGGAAAGCCGCCGTGGGTGTAAGCGAGTGAAGCCGCCATCACCCCAGCTATGAGCAGGAAAAGAATTGCACCCGCTATCTCACGTTCACGCACTCACTTGCACCCTTGCTTCTTCTTGCTGTACTGGCCCGGGATCAGGCCAGGGAAGGCAATAGGCCACTTCAGCTGCACGCAGCGTCCGTAGTCGTACGCCTGCTTGGCGTGCCAGGCAATGGTCGCGGCGTTGAGGGCAACCCACTTGACCACGATGGAGCCGACTCCGAGAACTGCAAGCCCTCCGGCTATAACGGCGGGCGCCTCGGCAGCGGACTTCATCTTCTTCGTTTCCCGCTTGTTGAAGTAGATGGTTCCGCTGACAATGCCCCATGTGACCCGGTACATGCCGTTCAGGTCATACATGTTGACCGGATCGGCCGGATAAATATAACCGTTGTCATTGCCCCCCGGAACAGGGTCGATGGACAGGAATCGCCCGGTTTCGGGGTTGTAGAGGCGAACGCCCATCAGCACGGCTCCCGAGGGGGTCTCCGCAGAGCGTTGCTTGTTCCCGAGCCAGCCGTAACGGGTCTTCGTCGTCTTGGGATTGCCGTACTCGTCGGCGTCAAGGACAACGGGCGCCTGGGACTGGTCCAGTGGCAGGGTCAGCGCGGTGTCGCCATGGCGGTTGGTGACTTGAAGGACAACGCCGCCGTCCTTGCCCGTCACCGCTGCCAGATTGCCGCTGGCCGATTGCACGTTCCGGCTGATCGCCCCTGTCGTGGTGTTGTCCACGATCCACCGAGGGCTGTCACAGGAGCAGCTGTAGTGGTTGACGGCAGTGATGGTAGCGGTCCAGCTGCCGGAGACATTCCGCTCGGACGTCCAGTTGCGGAAGCGGAGCGACGAGTCCAGACCCCAGGTCTGCCGTTCAGTTCCCGTCGTCTGCTGACGCACCAGGTCGTTGGCGTAGTAGGACATGCTGCTGCCGGGAAGAGCAGTGGTCCGGCCGAAAGCGTCGTAGGTGTAACCGGATGCGATCAGCCGGTCGGCGCTGTCGTAGGAGTAGGACGTGTTCGTGGCTCCGTCAGAAGAGCACTCTGCGCCTGGAACAACTGTGGCGGTCGTCAGCGAGCTCCTGTTCGAACGCTGGTCGAGGCCGTAAACGCGACGGGTGCAGGTGTTTGCCGTGGTGTCGTCCACGCCGGTGAGACGGCCGGTGTCGTCGTAGCTGTACCGGTGCTCGGACCAGCTGGAGTTGCCGCTGATCTGTCCGTGCACAGTCTCAGTGTTCGTGTCGGAGTAGACGACGGCACTGTCGCTGTTGCGGGTGTAGATGCGATCGATGACGGAACCGGCACTGTTGGACTTCTGCGTCACGGTGTAGCCGCCGGGCAGGCCCTCCTTCGCGACGGTTCCGTTCTCGTCGTAGGAGGCGGTGAACGCACCCGCGACGGAGTCGGTGATTTTTGTGGCGAGACCCCGAGGTTCGGCGGCGTCATCGTAGGTGTAGGTCACCGAGGACGGGACGTTGTCCTTGACCTGGACCGGCCGGTCCAGGTAGTCGTACGTCGTGGTGGTCGTACCTCCGTCGGCATCCGTGTAGGAGATGACCCGACCGAGCTTGTCGTACGAGGCGACGATAGTGCCTCCCGTGGAGGAAGCGGTCTTCACCAGCTGCCCCGTCGTGGAGTCGTAAGTGGTTGTGACCTCCGGAACTGCGGTTCCTACGCCACCGGTCACGGTGGTCACCGTGGGCCGGCCGGCCGCGTCGAACTGGTAGGAGGTCGTGCGGGTCGAACCGTTGGCCGTGTCGGTCTTCTTCGCGACCTGGCCGAGGTACCCGTACTCGCTCGTCGAACCAGGCAACTCGGACGGCTGGCTTCCGCCTCCCGTGATCGTTCCACCGGGGCCGGACCAGCATTCGAGACCAGCCCACTCCGGACGGCCCTTGCACTGGCCACTGCCGTCAGCCGCCCAGTACCTAGTGGTGCGCGTGGCGGCCTCAGACCCAGTACCGCCGGGCGGGACCACGCTGGTGATGCGTCCTTGAGCGTCGTAGCCGTACTTCGTGGTCAGGTCAAGGCCGCCCGAATCCTTGGTCTCGGCCCTGGGCATGCCCTTGACCCAGTCGTATTGGGTTTCGACACGCCGCTCGTCACCGGCCGCCACAGAATGATCACGAACGAGGGCACCGACAACTGCGGAGGTCACCTGGTTCTTGATACCTGCGGTGCCGTCCGTAGGACGGCCCTTGTCGTACTCGAAGACCGTCCACTGGCGGGCGGGTACCGAAGTGCCCGCGGAGACCAGGGTGGTGGTCCCGTTCTTAAGGTCCTTCGCCAGATCGATGCGACGGATCGGCCCGAAGGTTTCCAACTGTCGCTGACCCTGGGAATCGAAGGCCGCCTCGTTGGAGAGCATCCGGGCTCGTTCCCCAGACGCAAGGCCGTCGATACCCAGGGTGGCCAGTTCCGTGCGCTGAGCCGCGGTCGTGCCCAGGGCGAGCGCGCGGTTGCTCGCGGTGAGACTTCGGATGACGTTGCCGAAGCGGTCGTAGTCGGTGCTGTTGATGTGGGCGCCCGGTGCCGCGGTGTTGACGAGACGGCCAGAGGCGTCCAGGTACTGCACGGCGGCACGACGGTAGTCGGCAGCCGCCAGGGTTGAACCGGAATGTGACGACGGGACGGAATCAGCCGGAAGGATCGCGGTGGCGTCGGTGGGCTGGCTCTCCTGCCCCCAGCCGGATACGTCGGAGGCACCCATGGCGTACGGAGCTCGCGTGCCGGTCAGCGGCACACCGTAGACCACGGAGGTGACAGCCTGTCCGTCCGTCTCGGAGGCGCTGCCTTCCTTGAGCCTCGGCCGGGAGACCTTCAGAAGCATCCCTTCACCGGAAGCGGAGCCTGCGCTGGGGTTGCCGTAGGTGAACGTGTACGGCAGTTGTCCCGCCGGTTCGTAACTGACGATCCGGCCCGCGTCGTAGGAGTACTGGACCTGGGCCTGACGGCCTACTCGCGGATTCCAGGACTGCCGGAGGCTGCCGTTGTCGTCGTAGCGGTAACCCGCTACTGCGGTAGAGGTGGCAGCAGTCGCTCCGGGCGCGGTCGCCCAGAGACGGATCTCCTTGACCTGGCCTTCGAAGTCACCGAATTCCGCGTCGGTGCCGGTCCCCGTGGCCGTGGTCGAAGTCGCGTAGATGAACTCCAGCGTCCGGCATCCCCGAGTCGCCGGAGTCGTCCGGCAGGTAGCTGTCGAGACCGCTTCGTTGGGCGCGACCAGCAGCTTCGGGCGAGCCAGTACCTTGCCTGACACCGTGACGGTGTCGGAGACGACCGTGGAGGTGGAGTCCGCAGTACCGCTCTTCTCGATCGTGCTCGTCTGCCAGGTGGTGGCTGTCGCCGTAGGCTTTGCGAAGGTGGTCTTGGTGCCCTCGGTGTCGACGAGGGTGAAGGTCCCGGAGAACGCACCGGTCAGGGTGAGGTCTTCGAAGCCCGGAGCCGGAATCCAGCCGGTCCGGTCGGAGTTGGCGGTGAAGCTGATCGCCGTTCCGTCGTCCTGGACCACGTCGAGCGCGGTGTCGGACACCTTTCGGATGTTGCTGAAGCTGACTTGCAGCGCCTCCGCGACCGTGCCGGAGACCCATTCCTTACCGAAGATCGGGAACTGCCCTGCTTGCGTGCTGCCGGCGTTCGGCTTACGCGAGGAGGCGGTACGAGACACCGTCAGCCCGAAGAAGGAAGCATCGGTGGTGTTCAGCGTGAAATCGCCTGTCAGAAGGTTCACAGAGCCCGGCCCGACGTTCTCGGTGCTGGCTCCGTCCGCATTGCGGTCCACCACGGCGATCAGCGGTTCCGTACTCCCCGACGCGTTGTTCGGGCCGGTGAAGTCAGCCTTGATCTGAATGGCGCCATCGGGGTTGACGGTGTCCGTGGCATTCCACGTCAACGCGGCGTTCTTGCCGTTGGCCAGCCCGACGGGCCACGCCGTGAGCGCGGTACCGCCGACGCTGACGTCTGCTACGGGAATCGCAGTCCAGCTGTCAGCCTCGGAACGCCTCCAGAGGAAGGATGCCTTGTCGTACTTCCCCGCCTCGACCTCTACCTGGAGAGCCAGACGTCGGGCCGTGCGAGCACCGTCGAGCGGCTGGAGGAAGCCACCTGGTCCGGCGTGGAAGGTGTACTGCGTGGCCTCGGACTTGTTGTCCGCCTTGTCCGCGGACCGCACCGACAGGGAGTGGGTGCCGTTCTTCGGCGGGGTGACGTTGATGGTCTTGTTCGTGCCTGCTCCACCGGTCTCCACCTTGTTCCAGGTGACGCCGTCCAGTGACCACTCCAGCCATTGGTGGTCCATGCCGGACGGAGGTGTGATGGTGAACGTGCCGGCCTGGCCCTCGCCCTTGACCCACTTGTCGCTCGGGTAGTCCGTCGAGACGATCTTCGACGGGGCCGATGGCGCGGTGGTGTCGACGGTGAACGTCTTCCATGCCGACCAGGCGAGGTTGAAGTCCGCCCCGTCGTACGGCGAGGTACGGAACTTGTAGGTCTTGCCGTTGGTCAGCAGACCCGACGGCACCTTCACCGACGCGGGGGAACCGGACGCCGTGAACTCGGAGGTGAGGATCTCACCGACCTGAGAACCGGTGGCGGAGTCAGCAATCTGGAACGTGCCGATCACGGAGTCGCCGTTGACGTCGACGAAGGTGTCCCGCAGCGTCGGCGTCACGGTGTTGACCGTGTAGTCACCCCCGTAGGAGAAGAACGGCGGGCCGGCCTCACGGTTCGTGCCTGTCTTCGGGCGGAAGTTGTACGTCACCGTCAGCTTCGGCGGGTTGGCCGCCGCGTTCGCAGAGTTGACCTGCTTCCACTGGGTCGTGGAAGCCGACGGGGCGCGCAGGCCCATGTGGGAGCGGGTGTTCTTCGCCGACGCCCAGACCTGGACCAGGCTGGTGACGTCCGCGTTGATCCAGCCGTCGCCGCCGCAGTTGTCACGACCCGCGGTCTCCGTGGAGGAGGCATACTGCTCCACCCACTCCGGCTGGTTGGACCACCGCGACGCGGTCGATGCCGCACCCGTCGCCCATACCGTCCATTCCGCCGGCGCGCAGTCGGCGTTGCCGGAGTGGAAGTTGTACAGGCTGAGCTTCGCATTCTTCACCAAGGAGTCCCGTACGGGAGTGGTGTCCCAGGTGATGAAGGAGCGTGCGGAGCGCGGCGTACCGTCGGCGTTGAGCGTGCCGGGGTTGCCGAGGTCCAGTTCGGTGTCGTTGGACCAGTCGACCGTCTCGCCCTGCTGGACGTAGGTGTCGAAGACGTTGGCCAGTGCGGAGGTGGACGGGTCGACGGTGACGGGGTACTTGGTCTTCGCGTCCGTGAGGAACTTCGCGTCCGGAGTGACTACCAGGTCGACCGAGGAGGAGCCCTTCTTCACCACCTTCATTGCCACCGGCACCCGGCGCGTGTGCTCACCGGAGACCGGATCGACTGTCGCATCCCACATGACTGGCGCGGGCATGACAGCCTGTTTCTTGTTCTTCTTGTCGGTGAACTGCACACTGCCGCCCGGCAGTTGCTTCACCGACAGCCCCTCAGCCTGGAGAGGCAGAGTGTAGGAGAAACCTTTCTTCTCCTGCGGTTGCTGCTTGATCTCGACGTACTGCTCGAAGCCGGTACGCGTCGCCTCGACGACCACATCAGCGCCCGGCACGGCGTTGACGTACTCCGCCCGGGTCCCGTCCAGCTTCGGCGCGGGCAGCCCGCCCTTCCACTGGAGGGTGATCCGCTGGTACCCCTCGCCCAGCGTCACCAGGTCGACGGCCTTCGACTCCTGCGCTGCCTCCAGTGACTTCGCCGGCGTACCCGTCTTGCCGGCCAGCATCAGGCCGGCGGGGTGTGCGACCGGTTCAACACCGCTTCCGGACACCCGCAGGTTCACATCGACGTCGACCCACGCGCCGTCGCGCTCGAAACGGACCGGTCCTGCCGACAGTTCAGTCGTGAGACTGCCGTCCTTGTTGACCCAGGTCGTCGATGTTTCCGTGCGCTCCGACAGAGCCTCCACCCGCTTGCCTGACAGGCGGGCCGCCACCGTCGCCGACGCGATGTCCGCGGCCTGGGTGACAGTCGGCTTCTTGGGGGCATCGACCGCCCCAGGTGAAGCGGCGATCGCCGCGCTCGCGCCGTCGACAAGGCTGATGGCCATAGCCAGAGCGAGCCCGCCGGCGACATACCGGAGCCGCCGGTCTTGCCAGGGTCTTCTGTGTTGACTTTTTGGAGATGTGCGAGCTGTTGCCACTGTTCTCCCCCCTCGACATTCAGTGGATCACTTATGTGATCTTCAAGTGAAGGTATCGCGCTAGTAAAGGGGAGGAAGGAGGCGGTAATGGACAAATAAGGTCACGTGCGAGGTAAACATTCAGTGGCGTATGTCATGGTGGAGCTTTTGGCGCATACCGTTGATTGCGCACAGTTCGCAACTGGTCCACGTTTCGTCACTCTCCGAATCCGGCCGGGGAGGCGAGGTGCACTTCTGCTGCGTGCCGCCTTGTTGAAGGCGGCTCAGCCAGTGCCGGTGTTCCGCCGTTGGCGATCGAGGGGATGCCGCCGCTGGTTCCAGCATTGGTCAGGAGAAATTTCCGCGCCTGGTGGGTGAGAGGAAGCGCAGGGCACCTCTTATTCACTCGTCCGCTTCTCCCTCTTCATGTGAGACCGCTTGGTTCGAGGGACCTTCCTCCTCAGTGGGAATGCGGCCCTTCCACCGCGTGAATCCTGATCGGGTTTGCTGGTCAGTTTTCGGAGGGTTGTCCGGTTTCAGGTGGGGGTGGGTGTCGGATGGCCGGTCCGGTGACGGGGTCTCCGTGGTCCTTCGGGTCGTGGGTGGGCAGTCGGTCCGACGGGTCAGGTGCGCAGGCGGAGACCGACGGCCGTCCACAAGTGCTCCAGTGCCTCCAGCCAGGGCCATCGGTTCGGGAAGTGCCAGGTCAGGGTGCGTGCACCCGTGGCAAGGCGGGCGGGGACGGCACTCAGGTGGCGGCGGACGGTGCCGGGCGGGCTCTGGCGTGGAAGGCGGAGGCCAGGGTGCCGAGCGCGCGGGTGAGATTGTGGGCGAGGGCGGCGAGGGTAAGCCATGCGGCGTTCGCGGTGAACAACTCGCCCTGTCCCTAGGGGATACGGGTCTGGCCGAGGCGTCTGACGCGGCGGACTAGGCACTGTCCGGCGGATCATGCTTCAGGGTCAAGGATCGATCCGGAGGTCGTAGAGGTAGGAGCGATCGCCTTTGAAGCTGCGCCAGACGGTGGCCGGGAGTTCGGGTTCGTCAGCGTGGCTATTGAGGGGATGGGCGGTGACGAGGCCGTCAGCGATCTCGCAGTGCCAGCCGTCGGTCGGCGACCAGACACACCGCACGTTCCCGTCCGTTCGGCGGTAGGCAGGACGGCCATTGTGCTCGCCGTCGCGTTCGAAGTGGTAACGGAGCCCGTCTATGTGGCGCACGAAGGTGAAGGATGAAAGTGCCGTCATACCTTCGGCATTGTATGAGCAACGCTGCTGGCGGCTAAGCAGTTCTGGGCGTAACCAGATGCAGGGCGCATCTCACGGGCGGAGCCAGAGCCGGATTGCGGCGACGGTGAGGGTGCCCTGGAAGACGTAGACCCTCTTGTCGTAGCGGGTGGCGACAGCCCGGGAGTTCTTGAGCCGATTGATCATTCGCTCGGCCTCGTTGCGGCGCTTGCAGATCTCGCTGTTGAAGCCGGCGGGCCGACCGCCACTGCTTCCGCGTCTTGTGCGATTGGCCCGCTGCTCCTTCGGTTCGGGGATGGTGTGTTTGATCTGGCGTCTTCGCAGGTAACGGCGGTTGCGGCGTGAGCTGTATGCCTTGTCACCGCCGAGGTGGTCCGGCCGGGTGCGCGGCCGTCCGCCCTGCGGTCGGGGAACGGCGACGCGTTCGAGGACCTCAATCATCTGCGGCGCGTCGCCCCACTGGCCCGGCGTGAGCAGGAAGGCCATGGGCCGGCATCCGCCCTCACCGGCGAGGTGGATCTTGCAGGTCAAACCGCCCCGGGACCGTCCGAGTCCTTCGCCGGGGCGGTGGTGCCGGGGCGTCCTCCTTTTTTGGGACGCGCGGCTTCTCCTTCCGGGCTCCGGCCGCATGCTGATGAGCATGGCATGACGTCGAATCGACGCTGACCATGCTCCAGTCGACCCGGCCCGTGAGGTCGGCGTCCGCCTGGACAGCACGCAGAATCCGGTCCCATGTGCCGTCCGCCGACCAACGCCGGTGCCGCTCGCAGACGGTCTTCCAGGTGCCGAAACGCTCCGGAAGATCCCGCCATGGTACGCCCGTTCACACCCGGAACAAGATCCCGTTGATCACCCTGCGGTGATCGCTCCCTCGGCCACCACGCCGCCCCGACGCCGGCAAGTGCGGCTCCAACCGGCCCCACTCGGTATTCGTCAGATCACCCCGCCCCATGCCGGGAACAACGAGCCACCAATCCGACAGTCACATGATCCGCCGGACAGTGCCTAGGAGCCGGACTGTGGCGTAGTACTTCTTCGACTTGCCGGTGAAGGCGGTGTATTAAGGTCTCGGCGACCTCGGCGTCGGAGACCCACCGCTGCTCGTCCTCGTCGAAGACCGCGTCCGTGTACTTGATCGCCTTCGATGCGGTGTCGTCGATGGCGGCGATGCGCTCACGGATCTTCTTGCCCTGGGCGATCGTGAAGGAGAAGCGCACCCCCAGGCGGCGGCAGGCGGTCACGGTCTTGTGCGAGCAGAACGCGGAGTCGCCGCGCGATGATCTGGCCCGTCGCGCCCATGGCGCGGACCGTGTTCACGGCCTCGGCGATCAGATGGGCGGCGCCCTTGGCGGAGCCGGCCGAGACCTTGCGCAGCCGCGAGGCCACGATGACCGGCGGAGCGATCGGGGTGGAGGCGGTCACGATCTGGAAGTGCAGCCCGCGCTGCCGGGTGTAGCCGAAGGCGGCACCCTGCTCGGCGTAGCCGTGGACCTGCACGCCCGGTTCCCCGCCGGGGACCGTGACAGGCTCAGCGCCTCGATCACCGCCGGCCTCGGACGCACCGGGCCACGCCCCGAGCGCCGGATCGTGGTCGCGACCCAGGTCGTCGAGCAATCCCTCGACCTGGATGCCGACATCGTGATCAGCGACCTGGCGCCGCCGGCCCTGCTCCTCCAGTGGGCGGGCCGTTGCTGGCGGCACGAGACGTGGTGGGCGGCCGCCTTCGCCCACACGCTCACGCACCTCCGGCCTGGGCGAAACAGGCCCGGCTCGTCGTACTCGACCCGCTGGCCGAAGGCGGGACCGTGCCGGTGCAGTGAGGTGAGGTGTACGCGCCGTCCCCACTGTCCGCGACCTCCGAGGTCCCGGATCGGCAGGGCGGTACACCGATCGCCGTTCCCGAAGACGTCCAGCCCCTGGTCGAGGAGGTCACAGGGACCCCGCGGACCGGTTCGACTGGAACGACCCGGCCAGGTCCGCCGCCTACACCGCCTACCGCGGCAAGGAACTCGCCGAACGCAGCGTCGGCGACATCATGGTCACCCCCACGCGGGCAGCGTGGCCGGGCTGCACAACCTCCTTCACCTCAGTGGGGCCGAGGACGGGCTCACGGCCGCTGACGTCCGGGCCGTGATGGCACGGACCAGCCCGGTCAACGCCACCTGGTTCAAAGGGGAGTTGGAACACCATCGAGTCCCCGACGCGTGGGCCGAGCATCCGCTCCTCGGGGACCTGGTGACGCTGCGGCAGCCCCCGGCCGACGGACAGGCTCAGGCCGTGCACGTCGGCGGCACGATCCTGTACCTGTACCCGGAACTCGGACTCGTGCGCACCTGACGGCACGGTCACCGGACCAACCACTTCTTCGTCCCACATCGAGACGCACGGGTCCGCCTCGACGACGAGGGACCTGTCCCTGCTCGCAGGCCACGACATCAAGGTGGTCCAGGAGAAGTTGGGGCTCCTCGCGCCAGATCACCTCCGACACCTACACCAGCGTGCTCCCCGAGATGATGCGGGCCGAGGCCGAGTCGGTCATGGCCGTCGTTCCCCGCGACATCCCCTTCGAGGTGCGCACCCCACTGGAACTCCCCGGCACCATCTGGCAGGACGGCCCACTGTCCTCTTCGCCCACGGCGCACGACAGCCCGACGACACCTGGGCCGTCGGCACACACCCCCGGCCGGACATCGACCTCCTGGGCACGGTCACGCTCGTCGGCCGGGGCCAGGAGGACGCCGCCAACACAGCCGTGCGACCTGGAGTTGGTCCGGGTCGAGAACTTCAACGACCTCTATACAGAGCAACAGCGGTCGGACTTCTCGTTCACGCGATTCACCGTCAGCCGTGCGGAGAACCCGGGCCCGGACGGCTGGGAGCTGCCAACAGGCCTGCCAACCAGGGCGGCCGAGCCCGCCCGCACGGTCCCCGACAGGCGCTGGAAGGCCACCTGACGACCCCTGCGTCCCCTGATCCGTCCCCGTGTCCACTGCGTGTCCACTGGATCTTGGTCTCAACAGCTGAACGGGCGTCAGCACGTTCGAGTGATGGCACTCGTCCCGACGTTTCCGCAGGTGGAAACGGTTCTGCTGGAGGAAACAAGGGTGGGGCGGGTGGGACTCGAACCCACGGCCGACGGATTATGAGTCCGCTGCTCTAACCGGCTGAGCTACCGCCCCATAGCGGCGTGTCGCGTACACGTGTGCGCGCCGTCTGCCGCAGCATAGCCGCTCATACGATCTCCTGCCTCGTACGGTCGACTTCGCATGCCCTTGAGGACTCCGCCGTGACCTGCGCGGTTCCCCGGCACATGAAAAAGGACCCCATCGGGGCCCTCGTTCAGCATGCTCCCCCGACTGGACTCGAACCAGTAACCTGCCGGTTAACAGCCGGCTGCTCTGCCAATTGAGCTACAGGGGACCGAGCTCCCCCGACTGGACTCGAACCAGTAACCTGCCGGTTAACAGCCGGCTGCTCTGCCAATTGAGCTACAGGGGAATGCCTCGTTTGCTTCGAACGTAGCCCCCTGGGTATTCGCCGGGAAGCGGTCGTTCGCTGCGACACATACATTAGCGCAAGCAGGGGGGTGCTCCGCCAATCGGTTCTCCCCGGCACCGACACGAGGGAAGGGCAGCCACCATGCGGTACAAGCTCACGTTCGTCTCCGGCCTGGCGTTGGGCTACGTGCTGGGCAGTCGTGCCGGGCGCGAGCGGTACGAGCAGTTGAAGAAGTCGGCGCGGCAGGTCGCGCAGAACCCGGCGGTCCGCAACACCGCGGAGTCGGCGGCGCTCCAGGGCCGTCAGTTCGCCGGGAAGGCGTGCCACGCGCTGAGCGAGAAGGTCGGCGACCGGCTGCCCGACTCGGTCGCCCAGCGGGTCCGCTCGCTGCGCGGCACGAACACCGCGACCGGGGACGACTGGGGCACCAGCAACACGTGACATCAGTTGTTCACACCCCGCGTCCCGCTGTCCTGGGGGCGCGGGGGCCGTCGCGACCAGCCACAACGCGCCCGCGCACGCTCCGCCGCCGGTGCCTGAGCACCGTTCGTGGCCCGAGCAGGCGTGGCGGTACGGCAGAATTTTGGACATGGGGATAGTCGCCGGGCTGGACAGTTCACCGGATTTCACGCGCATCGTCGTCTGCGACACGGACACCGGTGCCGTACTCAGGCAGGGCTATGCGCCGCATCCGGTCGAGGGCGCCGAGGGGCGGCCCTCCGACCTCGACCCGCAGGCCTGGCTGCTGTCCCTCGGTGAGGCCGCCGGGGGCGGGCTCCTTGAGGGCGTGCAGGCGATCGGGGTGTCGGCGCAGCAGAACGCGCTCGTGCCGTTGGACGCGCAGGGCAACACCGTGCGCCCGGCGATGGTCGGCGGTGACAAGCGGGCGCAGGTCGCGGCGGCCGATCTGATCGACGCGATCGGCGGCCGCGAGGCGTGGGCGCAGGCCGTGGGGAGTGTGCCGCAGGCCGCGCATCCGGTGACGAAGCTGCGCTGGCTGGCGAAGAGCGAACCGGACGCGGCCCAGCGCACCGCCGTTCTGTTGCAGGCGCACGACTGGCTGGTGTGGCAGCTGCTGGGGCGTCCGGCGCGCCGGACGACGGACCGGGGCGGTGCGTCGGGGACCGGCTACTGGTCGGCGGCGACCGGCGCCTACCGGCCCGATCTGGTGGAGCTGGCACTCGGTCACCAGGCGCTGCTGCCCGACGTGATCGGTCCAGCCGAGGCGGCGGGAACGACGCCGGAGGGGCTGTTGATCTCGGCGGGCACCGGCGAGACCATGGCCGCCGCGTTCGGGCTCGGGATCGGGCTCGGGGACGCGGTGGTGTCGCTCGGCGCCTCCGGGTCCGTGATGGCCGTGCACCCCGAGGCGCTGGTCGACCAGAGCGGGATGATCACGTCCCTGGCCGACGCGACCGGCATGCATCTGCCCGTCGTCACCACTCTGAACGCCGTGCGGACCCTGCGCGGGGCCGCGGAGTTGCTCGGGGTCGGGGATCTGGAGGGGCTCTCCGAGCTGGCGATGAAGTCGACGCCGGGGTCGCACGGGCTGGTGATGCTGCCCTACCTGGAGGGTGAGCGGACGCCGAATCTGCCGCACACCGCGGGCACGCTGGCCGGGCTGCGCCGGGAGTCGATGCGGCCCGAGCATCTGGCGCGGGCGGCGTTCGAGGGGATGCTGTGCGGGCTCGGCGACGCGCTGGACGTGCTGCGCGGCCGGGGTGTCGACGTGCGGCGGATCTTCCTGCTGGGGGCGGCGGCCGAACTGCCCGCCGTGCAGGCGGCGGCGCCGGCGCTCTTCGGCGTCCAGGTCGTCGTACCGCAGCCCGCGGACTACGCGGCGATCGGGGCCGCCCGGCAGGCCGCGTGGGCGCTCGGGACGTCGCAGGGGACGCTGGACGCCCACAATCCGCCGGCCTGGCAGGGGGCTGCGGCCCAGGTGCTTGAGCCCGGTGACGAGCTGGCCGTCGGGCAGGCGGTGCGGCAGCAGTACGTGTCGGTGCGGGAGCAGACGCATCCCGGGGCGTTCCGGGGCTGACCCCCATGGAAGGGCATGTTCCGCCCATAAGGTCGTATGAAGAAGCGCCGTCGGCTTAATCGGTTGGGGTAACGCGGGGGGAGTGCCCGACGATAGGAGCCTCGGGCACCAAAGCCCGTCCTGCCGACGACTGCGAGAGACGTAGCGTGCTCATACGACTACTGCGGACCTATCTCAGGCCCTACCGAAAACCCATCGCGCTCCTGGTGCTGCTCCAGCTTCTCCAGACCTGCGCCACCCTCTGGCTGCCCACCCTGAACGCCGACATCATCGACAACGGCGTCGTCAAGGGCGACACCGGCTACATCTTCTCCTTCGGCGCCCTGATGATCGGCATCTCGCTGGTCCAGGTCGCGTGCAACATCGGCGCCGTCTACCACGGCGCCCGTACCGCGTCCGCGCTGGGCCGGGACGTGCGGGCGGCCGTCTTCGACCGGGTGCAGTCCTTCTCTGCCCGGGAGGTCGGCCAGTTCGGGGCGCCCTCCCTGATCACGCGCACCACCAACGACGTGCAGCAGGTCCAGATGCTGGCCCTGATGACGTTCACGCTGATGGTGTCGGCGCCGATCATGTGTGTCGGCGGGGTCGTGCTGGCGCTCGGCCTCGACGTGCCGCTGTCGGGCGTGCTGGTGGCGGTGGTGCCGACGCTGGGTGTCTGCGTGACGTTGATCGTGCGCCGGTTGCGGCCGTTGTTCCGGTCGATGCAGGGCCGGCTGGACACCGTGAACCGGGTGCTGCGTGAGCAGATCACCGGCAACCGCGTCATCCGGGCGTTCGTCCGCGACGCGTACGAGGCCGAGCGGTTCCAGAAGGCCAACGCCGACCTCACCGAGATGTCGTTGAAGACCGGCAATCTGCTCGCGCTGATGTTCCCGGTGGTGATGACGACGGTGAACCTGTCGTCGATCGCGGTGGTCTGGTTCGGCGCCCACCGGATCGACAGCGGGGGCATGCAGATCGGTGATCTGACCGCGTTCCTCGCCTATCTCATGCAGATCGTCATGTCCGTGATGATGGCCACCTTCATGTTCATGATGGTGCCGCGCGCGGAGGTGTGCGCCGAGCGCATCCAGGAGGTCCTGGGCACCTCCTCCAGCGTGGTGCCGCCGACCGACCCGGTGACCGAGCTGCCCCGGCACGGGCATCTGGAGCTTCGGGGTGCCGGGTTCCGTTATCCGGGGGCGGAGGAGTCGGTGCTGAAGTCGGTCGATCTGGTGGCGAGGCCGGGTGAGACGACCGCTGTGATCGGTTCGACGGGCAGTGGCAAGTCCACGCTGCTGGGGCTGATCCCTCGGCTGTTCGACGCGACCGACGGCGAGATCCTCGTCGACGGCACCGAGGTCGCGGCCATCGAGCCGAGGCTCCTCGCGCAGACGGTGAGTCTGGTGCCGCAGAAGCCGTACCTGTTCGCCGGAACCGTCGCCACCAACCTGCGCTACGGCAAGCCGGACGCGAGCGACGAGGAGCTGTGGCACGCGCTGAAGGTGGCGCAGGCCGAGGACTTCGTACGGAAGCTGGAGGGCGGCCTGGAGGCGCCGATCGCGCAGGGCGGCACCAACGTCTCCGGCGGCCAGCGCCAGCGTCTGGCCATCGCGCGCACGCTGGTGCAGCGCCCGGAGATCTACCTGTTCGACGACTCGTTCTCCGCGCTGGACTACGCGACGGACGCGGCGTTGCGGGCGGCGCTGGGGCGGGAGACCGCCGGGGCGACCGTCGTCATCGTCGCGCAGCGGGTGGCGACCATCCGCGACGCCGACCAGATCGTCGTCCTCGACGAGGGCCGGGTCGTCGGCGCCGGCCGCCATCACGAACTGATGGCCGGCAACGACACCTACCGGGAGATCGTCCTCTCCCAGCTCACGGAAGCGGAGGCTGCCTGATGGCCGGTCCGATGGGGCGGATGATGGCCGGGGCGGGACCCGACCAGCACTCGATGAACTTCAAGGTGTCGGTCAAGCGCCTGCTGGGGCACTTCAAACCGGAACGGCTGACCATCTCCGCGCTGCTGCTCTGTGTGGTCGTCAGCGTGGGCCTGAACGTCGTCGGCCCGAAGATCCTCGGCAACGCCACCGACCTGGTGTTCGCCGGGATCGTCGGCAAGCAGCTGCCGGCCGGGGCGACCAAGGCGGAGGTCCTCGCGTCGATGCGGGCGCGCGGTGAGGGCGCGCTGGCCGACGTGCTGCGCTCCACCGACTTCACGCCGGGCAAGGGCATCGACTTCGGTGCGGTGGGGAACGTTCTCCTGCTGGCCCTCGGTGTGTTCCTGGTCGCCGGGCTGCTGATGGCGGTCGCGACGAGGCTGGTCAACCGGGCCGTCAACCGGACGATGTACCGGCTGCGCGAGTCCGTGCAGGGCAAGCTGTCGCGGCTGCCGCTGTCCTACTTCGACCGGCGTCAGCGCGGTGAGGTGCTGAGCCGGGCGACCAACGACATCGACAACATCGGCCAGACCCTCCAGCAGTCCATGGGCCAGCTGATCAACTCGCTGCTCACCATCATCGGGGTGCTCGCGATGATGTTCTGGGTGTCGTGGATTCTGGCGCTGGTGGCGTTGGTGACGGTGCCGTTGTCGTTCCTCATCGCGACCCGGGTGGGCAAGCGGTCGCAGCCGCACTTCGTCCAGCAGTGGCGCTCCACCGGCAAGCTGAACGCCCACGTCGAGGAGATGTACACCGGGCACACCCTGGTCAAGGTGTTCGGGCGGCACGAGGAGTCCGCCAAGCAGTTCGCCGAGCAGAACGACGCCCTGTACGAGGCGGGATTCCGCGCCCAGTTCAACAGCGGGATCATGCAGCCGCTGATGATGTTCGTGTCCAACCTGAACTATGTGCTGGTCGCCGTCGTCGGCGGGCTGCGGGTGGCCTCCGGGTCCCTGTCCATCGGGGATGTGCAGGCGTTCATCCAGTACTCGCGGCAGTTCTCCATGCCGTTGACGCAGGTCGCGTCGATGGCGAACCTGGTCCAGTCCGGCGTCGCCTCCGCCGAGCGGATCTTCGAACTCCTCGACGCCGACGAACAGGACGCCGACCCGGTCCCCGGCGTACGCCCCGACGAACTGCGCGGACGCGTCGCCCTGGAGAACGTCTCCTTCCGCTACGACCCCGACAAACCCCTCATCGAAGACCTCTCCCTGAAGGTCGAGCCGGGCCAGACCGTCGCCATCGTCGGGCCGACCGGGGCGGGGAAGACCACCCTGGTCAACCTTTTGATGCGGTTCTACGAGGTCTCCGGCGGACGCATCACCCTCGACGGCGTCGACATCGCCCGGATGTCCCGCGACGAACTCCGCGCCGGCATCGGCATGGTCCTCCAGGACACCTGGCTCTTCGGCGGCACCATCGCCGAGAACATCGCCTACGGAGCCTCCCGCGACGTCACCCAGGGCGAGATCGAAGAAGCCGCCCGCGCCGCACACGCCGACCGGTTCGTACGCACCCTGCCCGACGGCTACGACACCGTCATCGACGACGAAGGCACCGGCGTCAGCGCCGGAGAGAAACAACTCATCACCATCGCCCGCGCCTTCCTCTCCGACCCCGTCATCCTCGTCCTCGACGAAGCCACCAGCTCCGTCGACACCCGCACCGAAGTACTCATCCAGAAGGCCATGGCCAAACTCGCCGACGGACGCACCTCGTTCGTCATCGCCCACCGCCTCTCCACCATCCGCGACGCGGACACCATCCTCGTCATGGAGAACGGCTCCCTCGTCGAACAAGGCACCCACAGCGAACTGTTGGGAGCCGAGGGAGCATATGCCCGGCTGTACCAGGCACAGTTCGCACAGGCCGTCGCCGAGGTGGACTAGAGGGGGCGCCGTCGGACGGGGGGCGTGGCGTCAAGTGGGGTGACGTCAGGGGGAGTTGCCGTCGGAGGGGGTGCCGCCGCACCCCCTCCCCCCGTCGCCCCCGCTGCCCGAGCCGCCCCCAACTGGGCCCGAACGGCGGTCAGTCCAGGTAGCCGCGCAGTTGGTCGGCGAAGGCGTGGTCGCGGAGTTTGTTGAGGGTCTTGGACTCGATCTGGCGTATGCGTTCCCGGGTGACGCCGAAGATGCGGCCGATCTCCTCCAGGGTGCGGGGGCGGCCGTCGGCCAGGCCGTAGCGGAGCTGGACGACCTTGCGTTCCCGCTCCCCCAGCGTCGACAGCACCGCCTCCAGGTGCTCGCGCAGCAGCAGGAACGCGGCCGACTCGACGGGTGAGGCGGCGTCGCCGTCCTCGATGAGGTCGCCGAGCGCGACGTCGTCCTCCTCGCCCACCGGCGCGTGCAGCGACACCGGTTCCTGGGCCAACCGCAGGACCTCGCCGACCCGTTCGGGCGCCAGGTCGAGGTGGGCGGCGACCTCCTCGGCGGTGGGTTCGCAGCCGCGTTCCTGGAGCATGCGGCGCTGGACACGGACGACGCGGTTGATGAGTTCGACGACGTGGACGGGGACCCGGATGGTGCGGGCCTGGTCGGCGAGGGCGCGGGACATGGCCTGCCGAATCCACCAGGTCGCGTACGTCGAGAACTTGTAGCCACGGGCGTAGTCGAACTTCTCGACCGCCCTGATCAGCCCGAGGTTGCCCTCCTGGACCAGGTCGAGCATGGTCAGGCCGCGGCCGACGTACCGCTTGGCGACGGAGACCACCAGACGCAGGTTCGCCTCGATCAGCCGGCGTTTGGCCATCCGGCCCATGACGACCAACCGGTCGAGATCCAGGGTGAGTTGGTCATCCAGGACGGTGCCGGTGCCGAGCCGTTCCTCGGCGAACAGACCGGCCTCGACGCGGCGCGCGAGGTCGACCTCCTCGGCCGCCGTGAGCAGCGGAATCCGGCCGATCTCCCGCAGGTACTGACGGAACAGGTCGGAGGAAGGGCCACTGGTGTCGGCGCGGGCGCGCGGCGGCTCGGGCGCGTCGTCGGCCGGTTCGGTGGCCACCTCCAGCGCCTCGGCGGGCGGCTCCGCGGGCTCGGACTCGGGGTGGTGCGCGGCGAGGCCCTGCGGGGGGACCGCGACGAGCACGCCGGTCTCCCCGTCGGGCGGCGTGCCGTCCACCGCGACGTCGGTCTGGGTGAGGGTCTGGGTCTGCACGCGGGCGACCTCCAGGATGATCGCTGCCGACGTGGGCGACAGCGGTACTTCGGGGGCGGAGTCGACGGCCACGCCGCGGTCCGTCCCGTACGCGAGGGGCGTGGCCGAAGGGGTGGGTCACCCCGCTGGGACGGTTCGGTCGCGCTCCGAGGACTCAGGCACCGGACCCCAGTGTGGGGGACGACACATCGCCGCCACGAGGGGCGTGCGATGACTTTTTGCGTCCGGTCCGTGACCGCACGGTGACCCGCACGCGGGCCCACGCCCGGCGCACCCACCCCGAGCTGCCGCGATCCTCGCCCTTCGAGGGGGCGTCGCAGGAGGTCAGAGGGCGGTGGGGCCGTGCTCTCTGAGGGCCTGGTCGTACTGCTGGAGCACCCACAGTTCGTTCTGAACGGCGGCGAGCTGGGCGGGGTCGCCGCCCGAGGAGAGCCGGGTCATCTGGGACTGGACGTCGCGCACCCGGCGTTCCACCGCGCGGCGGCGGACCTGGACCAGGACGTTGCCCGCGTAGATCTCGTCGACGGCGCGGCGCATGATCGGCTCGACGGCCAGCTCGGTGACCATCGCGCGGACGCTGTCGTCGGGGGCGGCCTCGCGGACCCGCAGCACGTACTCGTGGCCGTCCTTGACGCCGTACTCGGCGCCGCCCGCGTCCATGATCGCCTGGCGGACGGCGGCGTAGGGGGCGGCGGTGAACTCGTCGACGCCGTACGCGTCGACCGCCGGGGAGACCAGCTCGGGGCGCTGGAGGGCGAGCTTCAGCAGCTCGCGTTCGGTGGCGTAGACGGGGTTGCGCAGGGTGAGGGCGGGGCCTGAGACGGTCGGGTGGGCGGCGGCCTCGTACTGCTGGGGGCCGCGTCCGGGGGCGGGCGCCGGGCCGCGGCCACCCCGGTCCCGGGCCCAACGGGCCAGCTGGGCAACGCGTTTGACCACGAACTGGGTGTCGAGGATGCCGAGCATCCCGGCGAGCTGGACGGCGACCTCGTGCTGGGCGCCGGTGTTCTTGATGCGGGCGACGATGGGCGCCGCCTCGTCCAGGGCGCCCGCGCGGCCGGCCGGGGTGTCGAGGTCGTAGCGGACGACGATCTGGCGCAGCGCGAATTCGAACAGCGGGGTGCGGGGTTCGGCGAGG
This sequence comes from Streptomyces sp. NPDC091279, assembly GCF_044757465.1. Classification (NCBI taxonomy): domain Bacteria; kingdom Bacillati; phylum Actinomycetota; class Actinomycetes; order Kitasatosporales; family Streptomycetaceae; genus Streptomyces; species Streptomyces sp. NPDC091279. Next base: position 44,703 of record NZ_JBIVVA010000021.1, read on the forward strand.
TCGGCGACCGCCTCGTCGCCCTTGGCGAGCCGCAGCTCACAGGGGTCCATGCCGTCGGGCGCGATGGCGATATAGGTCTCGGCGGCGAACTTCTGGTCGTCCTCGAAGGCCCGCAGGGCCGCCTTCTGGCCGGCCGCGTCGCCGTCGAAGGTGAAGATCACGCGGGCCGAGCCGTTGTCCATGAGGAGGCGGCGCAGGATCTTGATGTGGTCGCCGCCGAACGCGGTGCCGCAGGTGGCGATGGCCGTGGTCACCCCGGCGAGGTGGCAGGCCATGACGTCGGTGTAGCCCTCGACCACGACCGCGCGGCTGACCTTGGCGATGTCCTTCTTCGCGAGGTCGATGCCGTAGAGGACCTGGGACTTCTTGTAGATCGCGGTGTCGGGGGTGTTGAGGTACTTCGGGCCGTTGTCCGCCTCGTAGAGCTTGCGGGCGCCGAAGCCGACGACCTCGCCGCCGATGTCCCGGATGGGCCACATCAGGCGCCCCCGGAACCGGTCGATGGGCCCCCGGCGCCCCTCCTGGGAGAGGCCCGACAGCAGCAGCTCCTTGTCGGTGAAGCCCTTGCCGCGCAGATAGCGGGTGAGGTGGTCCCAGCCCTGGGGGCTGTAGCCGACGCCGAAGTGGGCGGCGGCGGCCTGGTCGAAGCCGCGCTCCGCGAGGAACGTCCGGCCCGTGTCCGCCTCGGGGTGGGTGTCGAGCTGCTCCTTGTACCACTGGGCGGCGATCTTGTGGGCCTCGACCAGCCTGATCCGCTCGCCGCGCTGGTGGGCCGGGTTGTAGCCGCCCTCCTCGTAGCGCAGCGTGATGCCGGCCTGGGCGGCGAGCCGCTCGACGGCCTCCGAGAAGGAGAGGTGGTCGACCTTCATGACGAAGGTGAGGGTGTCGCCGCCCTCCTGGCAGCCGAAGCAGTGGAAGAGCCCCTTGCTCGGGCTGACCTGGAAGGACGGCGACTTCTCGTCGTGGAAGGGGCACAGGCCCTTGAGGTTGCCGCCGCCCGCGTTGCGCAGCTGGAGGTACTCGGACACCACGGCGTCGATCGGGACCGCGTCCCGAACCGCCTTCACGTCCTCGTCGTTGATCCGTCCAGCCACACACGAATTCTACGGTGGCCCACCGACACTATGAGCCGAGGCTTTCCAGCGGCACCTGCGGGTTCGCCAACGCCTCGGTGTCCACCGGGGACTTCGAGCGGATCAACCGCTGGATCGGCTCTGTGACATCCCACACGTTGACGTTCATCCCGGCCAGCACGCGGCCCTCCGTCACCCAGAAGGCGATGAACTCGCGCTTGCCCGCGTCGCCCCTGATCACCACCTGGTCGTAGGTGCCCGGCGGCGCCCAGCCGGAGTACTCCATCCCGAGGTCGTACTGGTCGGAGAAGAAGTAGGGCACCCGGTCGTAGGTGACGTCCTGGCCGAGCATGGCGCGGGCCGCCGCCGGGCCGCCGTCCAGGGCGTTGGCCCAGTGCTCCACGCGCAGCCGGGTGTCGAAGAGCGCGTGGTGGAACGCCGCCACGTCACCGGCCGCGTAGATGTCGGGGTCGGAGGTGCACAGGCGGCCGTCGACGGCGATCCCGGCGCCGTGTTCGCGGTCGGTCAGCTCCAGTCCCGCCGCCTCGGCGAGGCCGGTGCGCGGGGCCGCGCCGATCGCCGCGAGCACCGCGTGCGCCGGGTGCTCCTCGCCGTCGTCGGTGCGGGCGGCGAGGACGACGCCGTCCTGGCCGACGATCTCGGCGAGGCTCGCGCCGAAGTGGAAGCGGACGCCGTGCTCGCGGTGCAGGTCGGCGAAGAGGCCGCCCAGTTCGGGGCCGAGCACGCCGTGCAGGGGGGTCGGGTCGGGTTCGACGACGGTGACCTCGGCGCCGTACTCGCGGGCCGCCGCCGCGACCTCCAGGCCGATCCAGCCGGCGCCGGCCACCACGAGGTGTCCGTTGTCCCGGCCGAGGGAGGCGAGGACGCCCTTGAGGCGTTCGGCGTGGGCGAGGCGGCGCAGATGGTGGACGCCGGCCAGGTCGGTGCCCGGGATGTCCAGGCGGCGGGGTTCGGCGCCGGTGGCCAGGAGCAGCTTGTCGTAACGGACCACGGTGCCGTCCTCGCCGAAGCGGACGGTCTTCGCGGTGCGGTCGACGGCGTCGACGGTCTGGCCGAGGTGCAGCTCGATGTCGTGCTGCGCGTACCAGGCGGGTTCGTGCACGAAGACGGTGCCGCGCTCGTCCTTGCCGAGCAGATAGCCCTTGGAGAGCGGGGGACGCTCGTAAGGGTGGTCACGTTCGTCGCAGATCAGTATCACGCGGCCGGTGAAGCCCTCCGCTCGGAGCGTCTCGGCCGCCTTCGCGCCGGCGAGTCCGCCACCGACGATGACGAATGTCTGGTCCGCGTCGACCACTTGATGCCTCCTCGTAAGGGTGCCGCCACATGCGAGCGTCCCGCACGGAGCGTGATGGGGGAAGAGGGAGTGGCCCGATCAGGCCACGGAGGGTCACCTTCGGGCGCGTCTCCCGTCACGCCCGCACCCGTCGTCTCATGCGTACCCGGTCAGACTCGTGTGCAACGAACGCGCCGACGCGTCCGTCAGCGAGGCGATCTGATCGACGATCACCCGCTTGCGGGCGCGGTCGTCGCCCGCCTCGTCGAACAGTGCCCGGAACTGTGGGTCGAGGCCGTCCGGCGCGCGCACGGTGAGCGCCCGCGCCAGCTCGGCGACGACGACCCGCTGGTCGGCTCTCAGCAGTTCCTGCTCGACCCGCTGCATCACGTACCGGTCGGCGACGGCCTTGAGGACCGCGCACTCCATGCGCGTGGGCCGCGGAACGACGAGTTCGGCGCCGTAGCGCGTGAGTATGCCGGTGCCGTAGGTCGCGCGCGTGGCGGTCTCGGCGGCCGTGCAGAAGCGGCCGATGAGCTGGCTGGTGGCGTCCTTGAGGCGGGACTGTGCCACCGCCGTGCCGTCGTAGCCGTGCGGCCACCACTCCTCGTCGAGCAGCCGGTCGAGCGCCTCGGCCAGCTCGGCGGGGTCGGTGTCCACGGGCACGTACCGGCCGACGGCGACCGCGAACACCGCGTCCCGTTCGGGCTCGGCGTGCAGGCAGTTGGGGTCGATGTGACCGGCGTGCAGGCCGTCCTCGACGTCGTGCACCGAGTAGGCGACGTCGTCCGCCCAGTCCATGACCTGCGTCTCGAAGGTGGTCCGGGTGCCCGGGGCGCCCTCGCGGACCCACTCGAAGACCGGCTGGTCGTCCTCGTAGACGCCGAACTTCGGGGACGCGGGGTCGGTGGGGTGGGCGCCGCGCGGCCACGGGTACTTGGTGGCCGCGTCCAGGGTGGCGCGGGTGAGGTTGAGGCCGACGGAGCCCTCGGGGGTGAAGCGTTTGGGCTCGATGCGGGTGAGCAGGCGCAGCGACTGGGCGTTGCCCTCGAAGCCGCCGCAGTCCTCCGCGAATTCGTTGAGCGCCTGTTCGCCGTTGTGCCCGAAGGGCGGGTGGCCGAGGTCGTGGGCGAGGCAGGCGGCCTCCACGAGGTCCGGGTCGCAGCCCAGGGCCGCGCCCAGTTCGCGGCCGACCTGGGCGCACTCCAGGGAGTGGGTCAGTCGGGTGCGGGGGCTGGCGTCCCACACCCGGTTGCGGGTGCCCGGGGTGACGACCTGGGTCTTGCCCGCGAGCCTGCGCAGCGCGGAGCTGTGCAGGATGCGGGCGCGGTCGCGTTGGAACGCGGTGCGGCCGGGGCGTTTGTCGGGCTCGGGAGCCCAGCGCTCGGTGGCGGAGGGGTCGTATCCGGCGGGGGGTGCGGGTGCCATGGTTCGACAGTAAGCGGCGGGACTGACAATGCGGGCGTTTGGGGTGTGGGGCGGCCCGGTGGGGCGGGGGGGTCGTTGGTCCAGTGCGGCCCGGTGGGGGCTGGTCGCGCCGTTCCCCGCGCCCCTTTTGCGGCGTTGCCGGGGCGTTGGTCAGGACGTGCCCGGGGTGGAGACAGGTTGTCGGGCCAGTGCGGCCCGGTGGGGGCTGGTCGCGCAGTTCCCCGCGCCCCTTTTGCGGCGATGCCCAGCCGTTGGTCAGGACGTGCCCGGGGTGGAGACAGGTTGTCGGGCCAGTGCGGCCCGGTGGGGGCTGGTCGCGCCCGCGCGGCGGAGCCGCAGATTGATACAGCCCCGCGCCCCTTTTGCGGCGATGCCCAGGCGGTGGCCAGGACGTGCCCGGGGTGGGAATGGGTTGTTGGGGCTTGGTGTGGTGTTTTCTGCGTTCCCGTTGGTCAGGGGGTTTTGGGGTGGGGTGCGTTGTAGTGGTGTAGGAGGAGGTGGGCTATGGATGGGTGGTTGCCCAGGGGGGACGAGGCGAGCCAAGGGGTGTGGGTGGCTGATTCTGTGGCGAAGCGGCCTGGGGCTGTGAAGTAGGACGCGACCGCGACCCGGTGCCGGCCTCGGGACGTCAACGCGCGGACGGCGTCCGGGACCGTGGGGCTCGCGGTGGTGGCGTAGCCGGGCAGCACCGGGACGCCGAGGCGGGCGGCGAGGAGGCGGGCCGTGCGCTCGGTGTCGACGCGGGAGTCCGGGTCGCGGGAACCGGCGGCGGCCAGCACGATCGCGCCGGTGCGGCGCAGGGTCGCGTCCGGCTCGCGGGGCCAGCCCGCCTGGAGGAGACGGTCGTGCAGGGCGTCGACGAGGAGCGGGTGCGGGCCGAGGGCTGCGGCCACGCGCGCGTGCCCGGGAGCGGCGGCGGCCATCTCGGGGAGGTCGCGCTTGACGTGGTAGCCACGGCTGAGCAGCAGCGGGACCAGCACGGCGGTCCGGTCGCCGAGGGCGGCGAGGGTCTCCGGGAGCAGGGGCTCGTTCAGTTCGATGTGGCCCAGGTGGACGGGCAGGTCGGGGCGCAGGGCGCGGACGCGGTGCAGGAGGGCCTGAACGGTGCTCAACGCGCGCGGGTCGCGGCTGCCGTGGGCGACGACGACCAGCGCGGGCGGCCGTGGGTGGAGTCCGGCGGCGCGTTCGACGCTGGTCCGGTTCATGAGGTGCGCCGTCCTGTCGAGGGGGAAGTGCGGGGCTCGTCGCGCGGGGGTTCTACGGCGTCATGGGGTGAGGGTGGCGGGTCCGGGTTGCCGCGCTGTTGCCCAAGGATGACGGGGTTTTTCGGGGGATTCACCTAGGGGCCCTGGGGCGTGTGAGCCGACGTGACCTGCGTTTTCACTCACGGGAGTGAAGCTGCTCACGTGCCGGTTGACGAACCGTACGGCCCGGCGGGACGTCTCTGACTGTCACCAGGGGGCCGAGGGGCCGACCAGGAGGGGGACCGTCCGATGCGTCGACCGAGGCTGCCCAAGACGAGGTCGCGCGCGGCGGCGTGGTGGCCGCCGCGACCTCCCCGCACGCGGGCGGGTCAACGGCGGCTGGTGCGGGCCGTGATGGCGGTGTGCGTGCTGGCGTTGCTGCCGTCGACGTGGATGTACGTCGTCACCGGAGACCGGCTGCGGACCACGGCGGACGTGCCGCGCACCGACGTCGCCGTGGTCTTCGGGGCGGGGCTGTGGGACGGGGAGCCGTCGCCGTATCTCGCCCATCGCCTCGACGCGGCGGCCGAGTTGTACCGGGCGGGGCGGATCAAGGTGGTGCTGGTCACCGGCGACAACAGCCGCGAGGACTACGACGAGCCCGACGCCATGCGCGCGTATCTGACCCGGCACGGCGTGCCGGGCGCGCGGATCGTCAGCGACTACGCCGGTTTTGACACCTGGGACTCCTGCGTCCGCGCCAAGAAGGTCTTCGGCGTCGATCGCGCGGTCCTGATCAGCCAGGGGTTCCACATCCGGCGCGCGGTCGCCCTGTGCCAGGCGGCGGGCGTCACGTCGTACGGCGTCGGCGTGGCCGCCACACATGACGTGACCTGGTACTACGGGGGTACCCGCGAGGTCTTCGCGGCGGGCAAGGCGGCCCTGGACGCGGCGTTCCAGCCGGACCCGCACTTCCTGGGGCGGAAGGAGACGGGGGTACGGCAGGCGTTGGCGGGGGCGGGGGTGGGGAGCAGAGCAGGGGGGAGGTGAGTGTGAGGGGGCTGGGGCGCGGGGCGGCCAGGGAGGGCACTCCGTAACGTTCCGGGGTGGTCACGGGTACTACGGGGGCTACGGGTACCGGCCCCCGGCTCGGCTTCGACGTGGGCTGTGCTTGTTCTCGCCGTCAGCGGGGGCGGACCTCACCTCTTTCGCCAATCGCCGCTCTCGATCAACTTCCCCCGGGTGCGCAGCCGTTGGGCTACTCGTGGCGCTGCCAGGTAGACCCACGCGCGGATCAGCTCCCCGTCGGTGTCGCGGATCACCTCGCGTTGGACGCGTTCGTAGAGGCTGGCGGAGTCGCCCGGGGTGAACACCTCCAGGTGGTCCAGGGCGGCGAGGAGGGCGTCGTGCTCGGTGGGTCGGGGGGTCATCAACTCGCCCTGGATCACGCCCTGTCGGGCCTCGACGGCGTACGGGTAGCCGGGGCCGTCGTAGAGAACGGCGCCGACCAGGCGGGCCGGTTCTTCGGCGGACGTGCGGCCGCGCAGGAACACGTCGTGGTTGGGCCCGCCGGGGCGGAGGGTGCCGTAGACGAAGAACGGGAGGGAGGGGGACGGGAGTTGGGGCGGGCGTGGGTGTGAGGGTGGGGGTGGGCCGAGGGTCACGTCCGTGATTCTCTCCCCCGCGCCCCGCAGTCGCCCCATGCCCCCGCCCCTCGGCCCCATGCCCCTCGCCCCCTCGGCCGCCCGTGTCCGAACTGCCCGCACCGCCACCGAGGCGGTATGGACATGACACAACGGGCCCCCTTAAATCTCAGGGAACATCCGCGCCGCCCCGCGTCTTGAGGCGACTCCCCTAGGAGACCCATGAGCCGGACGACCCCGCATTCCCGCGCTTCCCGTCTCGCCACGGCCGGCATCGCCGCCACCACCGCCACCCTGCTGGCGGTCGCCCTCTCCCCCGCCGCCCACGCCGACCCCAGACCCACCCGCGCCGGTGCCGTCGAGAACGCGGCCTCGGCGCTCGTGGCGCATGCCGCGGCCCTGGGACTCACCTCGGCGCAGGACACCGAGGTCCGTGACGTCATCGTCGACAACGACGGTACCCAGCACGTCCGTTACGACCGCACCTACCGCCAACTCCCGTTGCTGGGGGGTGACTTCGTCGTCCACCTCGCGTCCGACGGCGACTATCGCGGCGCCGACCGCGCCACGCGCAAGGCGATATCCCTGGCGACGGTCACGCCCTCGGTGTCCGCGCCCAGGGCCGCCGACCTCGCCTCGAACGCGCTGCGCGCCGCCCACCCGGGCACGACCCTGAAGAAGGTCACCGCCAAGCCCCAGCTGGTGGTCGACGCCCTGCACGGCACGCCCCAACTGGCCTGGCGGACCAACGCCGTTGCCCTGGACTCGCTCGGCAACCCGGTCGCCCGCACGGTGCTGACGAACGCGCGGACCGGCGCGCAGATCGACGCGTGGGACACCATCGAGACGGTGACCGGTGACGGGCAGTCGCTGTACAGCGGGACGGTCGCGTTGGAGTCGACGGCGTCGGGATCGACGTTCCAGCTCACGGACCCGACGCGCGGGAACACGTACACCGGTGACGCGGCGAACCAGACCGACCTGTGCATCTTCGGCATCTGCATCATCCGGGCGCCCTCGACGGTGTTCACGGACACCGACAACCACTGGGGAACGGGGGCGACTTCGGACCGCGCGTCGGCGGCGGTGGACGCGCAGTACGGCACCAACGAGACGTGGGACTACTACAAGAACGTCCACGGCCGCAACGGCATCGGCAACGACGGCAAGGGCTCCTACAACCGCGTCCACTACGGCAACAGCTACAACAACGCCTTCTGGGACGACAGTTGCTTCTGCATGACGTACGGCGACGGTGACGGGACGACGTTCGGGCCGCTGGTGGCGTTGGACGTGGCGGGCCATGAGATGACGCACGGGGTGACGTCGAAGACGGCCGCGCTGACGTACTCGGGCGAGTCCGGCGGGCTGAACGAGGCCACCTCCGACATCCTCGGCACGATGGTCGAGTGGTACGCGAACAACTCCGCCGACCAGGGCGACTACCTGATCGGCGAGAAGATCGTGCGGCCGGGCTTCGGCAAGGCGACCCTGCGGTTCATGGACAAGCCGTCGCGGGACGGCAACTCCGCCGACTCCTGGAGCAGTTCGGTCGGCAACCTCGATGTCCACTACTCGTCGGGCGTCGCCAACCACTTCGCCTATCTGCTCGCCGAGGGCAGCGGCGCGAAGACCATCAACGGCGTCTCCTACGACTCCCCGACCTCCAACGGCTCGACGGTGACGGGCATCGGCCGCGACAAGGTCGGCACGATCTGGTACCGGGCCCTGACGGTCTACATGACGTCGTCGACGAAGTACGCCGGTGCCCGGACCGCCACCCTCAACGCGGCGAGGGACCTGTACGGCGCGAGCAGCGCGGAGTACGGCGCGGTGGCGGCGGCCTGGAGCGCCGTGAACGTCAACTGACCAACTAGCCTGCGTACGGCCGTCGTTGCCTTGCCTCCTTCAACGCACGTCCCCACCAGACCAGTTGATCCAGCATCGTCTTCGCCGCCGCGTCCGGGGCGGTCGGGTCGATGAGGTGGCCGTCGGTGAAGGAGGCTCCCGCGTTGTGGAAGGAGACGGTGTCCCGGACGGTGACGGCGTGCAGTTCGGCGAAGATCTGACGGAGGTGTTCGACCGCGCGCAGGCCGCCCGCGAGGCCGCCGTAGGAGACGAGGGCGACGGGCTTGGCGCGCCACTCGGCGTAGTGCCAGTCGATGAGGTTCTTCAGCCCCGCCGGGACCGAGTGGTTGTACTCGGGGGTGAGGACGACGAACGCGTCCGCCGCCGCCAGTCCCGGGGTCACGGTGGCCAGCGTCGCCCGCGTCTCAGGGTTCTGTTCGAGCGTCATGGGCAGCGGCGTCTCCGCCACGTCCACCACCTCCACCGTCAGGTCAGGGTGGCCGCGCAGGTGGGTGAGGAGCCAGTCGGCGACCACCGGGCCGAAGCGGCCGTGCCGGTTGCTGCCGATGACGAGGGTGACGGCGAGGGGGGTGCCGGCGGCCGGGGCGGCCTCGGCTCGGGTGTCGTTGGTTCGGATGCCATCGGTTCGGATGGCCTCGGTTCGGATGGCGTCGGTCCGGATGGTGTCGGTTCGGGTGTCGTTGGTCTGCATGCGCCCACTCTCGTACCTGGACTTTGGTTGAGGTCAAGCCCGTCGACGGGGGTGCGGGTCACCCGTTCACACGTGTGCCGCAGGCGATTCCGGTTCTCTTCCGGGGGACCCGGTCGCGCGTCTCTGACCTGCTGAAACTTTCCCCTCCCGGGTTATCTGGACGCTCCGCTGACACCCATTCACCGTATTTCTGACGTGCGCTCAGGAAGCGCGTTCGCGTCCGTGGCCCTTTCCTCGGAGAGGCAGGAGACACCGAAGCTCAGAGGGAGCACTGATGCGACGTTCAGCCCGTGTGCTGACCGGTACCGCGCTGGCCGTCGCCACCGCCGCGCTGGCCGCCGCGCCCGCCTTCGCGGCCGACGGCGGCGGCCTGGAGGTGTACCCCTCGGCGGTGACGCCGGGCGCGCAGGTCACCGTCAACACGGCGACCTGTCGCGACGGCGGGGCCGCCGAGGGTGACGCCAGTGCGGTGGGCGCGGGCCGGTTCACGCTGGCACCGAGTGCCCACAAGGGTGACGCGATCGGGCAGTTCCGGGTGCCGCCGAGTGCGCAGCCGGGGACCTACGAGATCGTCGCCAGGTGCGCCGTCGGCGGCAAACGGATCTCCGGCGACCTGGTGGTGGACCTGACCGTGCCTCGCGGACAGGAACCCCGGGGCAGTGTGAAGACGGGGGTCGGCGGTGCCCTGGGCCCCGACCCCGTGCAGACCGCGGCCGGCGTGGCGGCTCTCGCCGTCGCCGCCGCGGGCGGTACCTGGCTCCTGCATCGCCGGGCGAGAGGCGACGGGATCTGACGGACACCCTCCGCTGTCCGTCCGCCGGTACCGCATGTCCCACCCCCTCCGGGCCCGACGCCCCTCGCGGCCCGGAGGGGGGCCGGGTCCCGCTGGCAGGAGGTTCGCGTGCGCAGGATCAGCAACGTCGCGATAGGGGCCGTCACCGCCGTCGCGCTCTGTACCGGAACGTGGCTGCTGGCCGGGGCGGGGGCACAGGCGCCGCCTCAGCCGTCGGCTGCGCAGGCGGGTGCGGGTATTACGGGTACTACGGGTTCCGGTGATCTGCCGGGTGCGGCCGCTCTGGCGCCCTCCCCTCCCGACCGGATCGTCGTGCCGTCCATCAAGGTCGACGCGCCGCTCATGGGGCTCGGGCTCACCTCCTCCGGCAGCCTCGATGTGCCGCCTGCCACGAAGAAGAATCTCGCCGGGTGGTACGAGTCCGGGACCACGCCCGGGGAACGGGGGACCGCCATCGTCGCCGGGCATGTCGACAACTCCGAGGGGCCTGCGGTGTTCTACGACCTCGGGGCGGTGAAGAAGGGTGCCTCCATCGACGTCGAGCGGCGGGACGGGAGTGTCGCCGAGTTCACCGTGGACGCGGTGGAGGTGTATCGGGCGGCGGATTTTCCCGACGCGAAGGTGTACGGGGCGGGTGAGCGGGCCGAGCTGCGGGTCATCACCTGCGGTGGGGGCTACTCCCGGGGTACGGGTTACCAGGGCAACGTCGTCGTCTTCGCCCACTTGACGGGAAGCAGGTGAGGCGGGGTGCCGGGCGGGTGGGGGGTCGTTGGTCGGGTGCGGCCCGGTGGGGCGGGGACGGTTGTCGGTCGGGTGCGGCCCGGTGGGGGCTTGGCGCGCAGTTCCCCGCGCCCCTTAGCGGCGATGCCGAGCCGTCGGCCAGGAGGAACCCGGGGCGGGAACAGGTCGCCGGGCGGGTGCGGGCCGGTGGGGGCTTGGCGCGCAGTTCCCCGCGCCCCTTAAGGGCGTTGCCCAGCCGTGTGGTCAGTAGTGACGCGCCTGTGCTGCTGACGCCGGGGAGCCGCCCCACCCCAGGGGCGCGGGGAACTGCGCGACCAGCCACCACGGCGCCGCACCCGAACACGCGAGCTGGCCCACCCCAGGGGCGCGGGGAACTGCGCGAACGGCCACGACGGTGCCGCACCCGACGACGAACCCCCAAGGCACGGAGCCCCTCCCGGTACGCGAGCTGGTCCGCCCAAGGGCGCGGGGAACTGGGCGAGCGGGTGTGACGGCGGCGTAGGTGTTCTCAGCTCAGCCATTGTTGGTAGGCCAGGTTGGCTATGAGGGCGAAGACCACGGTGAGGAGGATTGCTCGGACGAAACCGCTGCCTCGTTTCAGGGCCGTCCGGGCCCCCAGCGTGCCGCCGGTGAAGTTGAAGACGGCCAGCAGCGCGGCGAGTTGCCACAGCACCGTGCCCTGCCAGGCGAACATCGCGAGCGCACCGGCGTTGGTGCAGCAGTTCACGATCTTTGCGGTAGCGGAGGCGGTCACGAGGTCGAGGTGGAGCACCGCGGTGAGCGCGAGCACCAGGAACGTCCCGGTGCCGGGGCCGATGAGACCGTCGTAGAAGCCGATGCCCAGGCCGGCGAGGCCGATCGCGGCGAGGACGCGGCGGGGCCCCGCCGGGCCGGTGGCGGGGGCGGTGCCGAAGGACGGGCGCAGGATCACGAACCCGGCGACCGCGAGCAGCACCACCATGATCACCGGCTTCAGCACCTCGGTGCTCATGCCCGCCGCGAAGAACGCGCCCGCCGACGACCCCGCGAGGGCGGCGAGGCCGATGCGAACGGCGGTGGCCACGTCCACGGGTGCCCGGCGGGCGTACGTCACCGCGGCGGCCGACGTCCCGACGATCGCGACGGCCTTGTTGGTGCCGAGCGCGAACGCCGCCGGTGTTCCGGCGGGCAGGCCGAGCAGCAGGGCCGGCAGGAGCAGCAGCCCGCCGCCGCCCACGACCGCGTCGATCCAGCCGGCCGCGAGCGAGGCCACGCAGAGGAGCGCGAGGACGGCCAGGGGGATGTCGGGCATATGCAGATCCGCGGGTATGGATAGGGACATGGACATGGACGTGGACGTGGGCATGCGCATGACCTTATGACAGGGGTCTGTCCAGGTGATCACCCCTGGGGGCACCTAGGGGAGCACCCCTGGGGAACGTCCCCTCACACTTGCCCTTCTCCCCCGCTGAGGGCAGCGTTCCGGGTGGGTAACCGGTGGGATGTCGGGGGGTAACACCGGCGGCGGAGGGTCGTCGGTATGACCTCCACCGTGTCTTCCGTCGGTTCCGGACCGCTGCTTCCGACCCTGGTGCTCGTCGGCCACGGGATGGTCGGGCAGCGGTTCCTGGAGGCGCTCGCCGAGCGCGGGGTGACCGCGACGCACCGGATCGTCGTGCTGTGCGAGGAGCCGCGTCCCGCCTACGACCGGGTCCACCTCACCTCGTACTTCTCTGGCCGTACCCCCGAGGAACTGTCCCTGACCGACCCGGCGTTCCTCGCCGGGCACGGCATCGAACTGCGGGTCGGCGACCCGGCCGAGTCGATCGACCGCAACGCCCGTACCGTGACCGCCCGTTCGGGGCTGGTCGTCGGGTACGACGTGCTGGTGCTGGCGACCGGGTCGGCGCCGTTCGTGCCGCCGGTGCCGCACCGGGACGCCGAGGGCTGTTTCGTGTACCGGACGATCGAGGACCTCCTCGCGATCGAGGCGTACGCGAAAGCGGGCGCGCGCACGGGCGCCGTGGTCGGCGGCGGACTGCTCGGCCTGGAGGCGGCGGGTGCGCTGAAGGGGCTCGGACTCGCCCCGCACATCGTGGAGTTCGCGCCCCGGCTGATGCCCGCGCAGGTCGACGAGGGGGGCGGCGCGGCGCTGCTGCGCACCGTCGAGGAGCTGGGCCTGACCGTGCACACGGGCGTCGGCACCCAGGAGATCACCGTCGACGCGGCCGGGGCCGTCACCGGCATGAAACTGTCCGACGGCCGTGAACTCGCCGCCGATCTCGTGGTGTTCAGCGCCGGTGTCCGCCCGCGCGACCAACTCGCCCGGGACTGTGGCCTGGTGGTGGGTGAGCGCGGCGGCGTCGCGGTGGACGAGCGGTGCCGGAGCGTCGAGGACCCGCAGGTGTTCGCGATCGGGGAGTGCGCGCTCGCGGCGGACGGCCGGGTGTACGGGCTGGTGGCGCCGGGGTACGAGCAGGCGGAGACGGCGGCGGCGACCATCGCCGCCGCCGAAGCCGCCTTCACCGGCGCCGACCTGTCGACGAAGCTGAAGCTGCTCGGCGTGGACGTGGCGTCGTTCGGCGACGCGCACGGCAGCGCCGGGGACTGTCTCGACGTCGTCTACTCGGACGCCCGCGCGGGCCTCTACAAGAAGCTGGTGATCGGCCGGGACGGCACGCTGCTCGGCGGCATCCTGGTCGGCGACGCGGAGGCCTACGGCACGCTGCGCGCGTTCACCGGCTCGGTCCCGCCGGTGGCGCCGGAGTCGTTGGTGCTGCCCGCCGGGGCGTCGGTGCGGCTCGGCCCGGGCGCGCTGCCCGACGAGGCGGTGATCTGCTCCTGCCACCACGTCACCAAGGACGCGATCCGGGACGCCGTGACCGCGCACGCCTGTGCCACCGTGCCGGAGGTGAAGAAGTGCACCAAGGCCGGTTCCGGGTGCGGGAGTTGCGTCAAGGTGCTGGGCCAGCTGGTCAGCGCCGAACTGACGGCGAACGGCGTCGAGGTCGACCCGGGCCTGTGCGGCTGCTTCGCGCGAACCCGCGAGGAGCTGTACGAGATCGTCCGCGCCCTGCGCCTGACCACCTACCAGGATCTCCTGGACCGCTACGGCCGCGAGGGCGCCCGGGGCGGCGACGGCTGCGAGATCTGCAAGCCGACCGTCGGCTCGATCATCGCCTCCCTCGCCCCGGTGATCGGCGCCAGCGGCTATGTCCTGGACGACGAGCAGGCCGCCCTCCAGGACAGCAACGACCATTTCCTCGCCAACATCCAGAAGAACGGCTCCTATTCGGTGGTCCCGCGCATCCCGGGCGGCGAGATCACCCCCGAGGGTCTCATCGTGATCGGCGAGATCGCCCGGGACTTCGGCCTCTACACGAAGATCACCGGCGCCCAGCGCATCGACATGTTCGGCGCCCGCGTCGAGCAACTCCCGCTGATCTGGACCCGGTTGGTGGACGCCGGTTTTGAGTCCGGGCACGCGTACGGCAAGGCGCTGCGCACGGTGAAGTCCTGCGTGGGCCAGACCTGGTGCCGCTACGGCGTCCAGGACTCGGTCCGGATGGCGATCGAACTGGAGCTGCGCTACCGGGGGTTGAGGTCGCCGCACAAGCTCAAGTCGGCGGTCTCCGGGTGTGCCCGCGAGTGCGCCGAGGCCCGGTCGAAGGACTTCGGCGTGATCGCCACGGCCACCGGCTGGAACCTGTACGTGGGCGGCAACGGCGGCGCCACCCCGCGCCACGCCGACCTCCTCGCGCAGGATCTCTCCGACGCCGAACTGGTCCGGCTCATCGACCGGTTCCTGATGTTCTACATCCGCACCGCCGACCGGCTGGAACGCACCTCGACCTGGCTGGAGCGGCTGCCCGGCGGCCTGGACCACGTCCGGGACGTCGTCGTGGACAACTCCCTGGGAATCGCCGAGGAGTTGGAGGAGCTGATGGCCGCGCACGTCGCCCACTACCGGGACGAGTGGGCGACCACCCTCGACGATCCGGAGAAGCTGGCCCGCTTCGTGTCGTTCGTGAACGCCCCCGACACCCCCGACCCGGTCGTCGGGTTCGTTCCCGAGCGCGACCAGATCAAGCCCGATCTGCCGCTGCTGACCATCGGCCACCGCCCCCTGGAAGGAAGCGCGCGATGACCCTGGCCCCCGGGACCACCGGCCTCAAGGTCCAACTCGCCCTGGACGACGGCTGGTTCACCGTCTGCGAGCTGCGCGTGCTGCTGCCCGGGCGGGGTGTCGCCGCCCTGCTGCCCGACGGCCGTCAGGTGGCCCTGTTCCGGGACCGCGCGGGCGCGCTGTACGCGGTCGACAACCGTGACCCGTTCACCGGGGCCGCGGTCCTCTCGCGCGGTCTCACCGGCACCCACCAGGGCCGCCCGTTCGTGGCGTCACCGCTCCTGAAGCAGCGGTTCGACCTGCTCACCGGGGTATGCCTGGACGACCGTTCGGTGCGGGTGGCGACGTATTCCGTGCGGGCCCGCTGACCCGTCGGCACGGGGCGTCTCCGCACGGGGCGTCTCGGCGCGGGCCGACGGCAGCCGGACGATCGCGTCGAGGCCACCGAGCGGCGCGACGCCGAGCCGTGCCTCGCCGCCGCTCGCGTGGGCGAGCCGCTGCACCAGGGCGAGGCCGAGACCGGTGCCGCCCTTGGGGGCGTCCGGGGCGCGCCAGAACCGGTCGAAGGCGCGCCGGCGCTGCTCCTCGGTCATGCCGGGGCCCTCGTCCATGACGTGCAGTTCGGCGAAGGCGGGCGTCACGGGGCGGTGCGCGAAGCGGCGTTCGTGCGGCAGCCGCAGGCGTACGTCCATGGTGACGGTGGTGCCCGGGGGTGCCACCCGCAGGGCGTTGGAGAGCAGGTTGTCCAGGATCTGTTCGAGGGCGCCGGGCAGCGCGAGCACCTCGCCCGCGTAGTCGCCGACCAGCGTGAGCCGCACCCGGTACTGGTCGAACAACGGCCCCCAGGCGTGGTGCCGTTCGGCGCACACCTGGTCCAGGTCGATCCGCTCGCGGGCGGCGGCGCTCTCGTCGAGGCGGGCCATCGCGAGCAGCCCCTCGACCATCCGGGCCAGCCGGTCGGTCTCGGTCATCGCCGCGTCCAGGCTGCCGCGGGCGTGCAGCGCGATGTCGTTCTCCAGGTTCTCAAGTCGCAGGCGCAGCGCGGACAGTGGCGTCTTCAGCTGGTGCGAGGCCTCTCCGGCGAACGCCCGCTGGGCGGCGAGGAGATGTTCCAGGCGGGCGGCGGTGCGGTTGAACGTGTCGGCGAGGCTGCGCACTTCGGGCGGGCCCTCGGTGATCGCGACCGGGGTGGTGCTGCCCGCTTCCGCCAACTCCTTGGTGGCCTGCTCCAGTTCGCGGATCGGGCGGCCGGTCCAGCGGGCGATGGCGAACCCGAGGACGGCCACCGCGGCGAGCACGGCGAGGCCGCCGAGCGCGAGCAACGCCCAGACGTGGTGCACCCGTTCATGGACGGTCCGGGTCGGCAGGGTGAGCCGGACCGCGCCCTGCCGTTCGGCGCCGTGCAGGATCGGGGCGGCCACCGCGAGGGACTGCACCCCGCCGATCGTGGAGGTGCGGACGTCGGTGGTGGCGGTGCCGCGCAGGGCGTCGGCGACCCCGGACTCGGCGGTGAGGCCGCGCTGTTCGTCCTCGGACAGCGCGCGCGAGGAGGCCAGCAGGTCACCGGCCGCGTCGACGATCACCACCTCGCCGCCGATGCGGGCGGCGCAGTGGGCCACCCGGTCGGGCAGGTCCCGGGCCGCGCGCCCGGCGGAGAGGGAGAGCGAGGCGTACGCGGACACCGACTCCGCCTCGTCCTTGGCCGCGTTGATCACCCGGTCCCGTTCGCCCCGCGAGTAGACGAAGCCGAGCGGGATCTCCAGGCAGAGCAGGACCAGCGTGGCGAGCGTGAGGTAGCTGAGCAGCAGCCGTCGGGTCATCGCCGGTCCGCCGACCAGTCGGCGGCGGGCGCGGCGTACGCCGGGGGCGCGGGCGTCGGCCGGGTGTGTACGGCGAGCCGGAAACCGACGCCGCGCAGCGTCTGAATCCAGGCCGGGTTGCCCAACTTCCGTCGCAGGGTGGCCACATGGACGTCGAGTGTCTTGGTCGGCCCCTCGTAGTGCGGGTCCCAGACCCGGTCGAGGATCTGTTGCCGTGAGTACACCGCGCCCGGGTCCTCGCAGAGCAGCGCCAGCAGGTCGAACTCCTTCGGCGTCAGCGCCACGGCCCCCTCCCCCACCCACACCTGCCGGGTCCGCCGGTCCACGACCAGCGGCGGAACGGCACCGCCCCGCGGCTCACCCCGCCCCTGACCGGCGTAGGCGTCGGCGTAGGGACCGGCGTAGGGATCGGCACGGGCATCGTCATAGGCGTCGGGAACGGCGGTCCCGGCGCCGGACGGCTGCTGGAAGTAACCGCCGGATTCGGCACCCACCGGCTCACGGGGCGGTGCGCCGAACTCCCGTTCCGCCGGGGCCTGTTGCTGCGGCCGGGGAGGCGCGTACCGCTGGTCCGGGTGCTGGTGGTCCGGGTGCTGGTGGTCCGAGTACGGGGGGTACGGGTGGTCCGGGTGCTGCTGGCCTGGGTGCGGCCGGCCCCTATCGGGTGCGGCGCCGAACTCCCCTGCCCCGCCCCCGCGTTGAGACCTGCGGGTCACCGCCCTTACCCGGGCGACGAGTTCACGCATGCTGAACGGCTTGGCGAGGTAGTCGTCCGCGCCCAGCTCCAGACCCAGGACCCGGTCGGCCTCCTCGCCCCGGGCGCTGAGGATGATGATGGGCACCTCGGAGGTCTGCCGGATGCCGCGGCACACGTCGATCCCGTCCACGTCGGGCAGCCCCAGATCGAGCAGGACGACATCGCCGTAGGGCCCTCTGAGCCCCTCCGTGCCGGTGCGGACATGGTCGACGACCAGCCCGAAGTGCCGCAGACCCTCGACGAGCGGTTCGGCGATGGTCTGATCGTCCTCGATGAGCAGCGCTCGTACGCCCATGCGTTCTCGTCACTCCTGTGTCTGCCGTGCACCGAATTCGCGCATTCCGCGTTCCGTCACGCTACAAGAACAGTCAACGTCATGTCACTCGCCCGTCGAAAATGTGAGCCGAGGCGCGCAACAGGCCAAGAAATTCCCTTCGACTATCCGGGCATTAGTGTTCCTCTAACCTTCCACTAGCCCCGCCACGGTTACGGTTTGAGCAGGTCAGAAGCTTCCCCTCGGGAGGAAACATGAAGGCACTGCTGGACCGCGCCCGCGCTTTCAAGCGGCACTGCGAGTTCGAGAGCGACGCATATCGGAAATTGGCCGACGGCCAATATCCCGAGGTCCTGTTCATCACCTGCTCGGACTCCCGGGTGATTCCCGCACTGATCACCGGAGCGCGCCCCGGCGAGATATTCGAGCTGCGGAACGCGGGCAATATCGTCCCGCCGCACGGGCAGCAGGGCGCCTCGGGCGAGGCCGCCACCATCGAATACGCGCTGGAGGTGCTCGGCGTTCAGGACATCGTCGTGTGCGGTCACTCGTACTGCGGCGCGATGGGTGCCCTGAAGTCCGGGGACGACCTGTCCGGGCTGCCGGGGGTCGACGCGTGGCTCGGGCTGGCCCGGCCGCGCCTCGCACCCGTCCTCGGCGCCGGTGCCGACGCCCCGCCGCTGTCGGACATCGTGCAGCTGAACGTCGTCAACCAGCTTGCGGTGCTGCGGAGTTACCCGGTGGCGCGGCGGCGGCTCGACGAGGGGCGGCTGCGGCTGCACGGCTGGTACTACGAGGTGGACACCGGTCAGGTGCAGGAGTTGGACGCGGACGGTTCGTTCCGGGTGCACGCGGCATGAGCGGCACCCACGCCCGGCACGCGCGGGCCCGCGAGGAGGCGCCGGGGGTGGACTGGACGGAGAGCGGGCGGTGGCTGTTCGACGAGCCCGCGCCCGCGCCGCCCCCGATGCCGCCGATGCCACCTAGGCCGCCGGAGCCGCCCAGGGCCGCGTCATCGCCGTTCCGCCCCCTGGCCTCCAAGAACCTCAAGGGTCCCAAGGGTCCCAAGGCCGATCTGGCCACCGAGATCACCGCGTCCCTCGTCGTCTTCCTGGTCGCGCTGCCGCTGTGCATCGGCGTGGCCGTGGCGTCCGGGGTGCCGGCCGAACTCGGCATCATCTCGGGCGTGATCGGCGGCCTCGTCGTCGGCGCGGCCCGGGGTTCCACGCTCCAGGTCAGCGGTCCGGCCGCCGGGCTCGCGGCGCTGGTGGCGGAGACGGTGGTGGAGCACGGCGTGGCGATGCTCGGGATCGTCGTGCTCTTCTCGGGGCTGTTGCAGATCGTGCTCGGGCTGATCCGGTTCGGCCGGTTCTTCCAGGCGATCTCGCTGGCCGTGGTGCAGGGCATGCTGGCCGGGATCGGGCTGCCGTTGATGTTCAGCCAGGCCTACCCGGCGGCGGACGCGAAGGCGCCGGGCACGCCGTTGGAGAACATGGCCGGTTTCCCCGGGCTGCTCGCGGACACGTTCGCCGATCCGCAGGCGCTGATCGCGGCCGGGCTCGGCACGGCCACCGTCGTGCTGAGCTTCCTGTGGAAGAAGGTGCCCGCGCCGCTGAACAAGGCGCCGGCCGCGCTGGTCGCCGTGGTGATCGGCATGGCCGTCGCCGCGCTGCCCGGCGTCGAGGTGCGCACCCTCCAGGTCGGCAACCTCCTCGCGTCGGTGTCGTTGCCGGGTCCCGCGCAGTTCGCGGGGCTCGCGGACGCCGGCATCATCACCGCGATCCTCACGTTCACGGTGATCGCGTCCGCCGAGTCGCTGTTCACCGCGGCCGCCGTGGACCGGATGCACGACGGCCCGCGCACCCGCTACAACCCCGAACTCGTCGCGCAGGGCGCCGGGAACGCCCTCGCCGGACTGCTCGGCGCGCTGCCCATCACCGCGGTGGTGGCCCGCAGTTCGGCCAACGTCCAGGCGGGCGCGAAGACGCGGCTCTCGCGCACCCTGCACGGGCTGTGGCTGCTGGCGTTCGCGATGCTGCTCCCCCAGGTGCTGGCGCTCATCCCGATCTCGGTGCTCGCGGGTGTGCTGGTGCACAGCGGCTGGAAGCTGTTCGCGCCGGGCGAGTTCCCGAAGATGTGGCGGCAGGACCGGGGCGAGTTCGCGGTGATGGCCCTCACCACGGGGGTGATCGTGGCGACCGCGCTCCTGGAGGGCGTGCTGGTCGGGCTCGCGGCGGGCATCGTGCTCGCGGCCCTGCGCATGTCCCGGACCGTGGTGCGCCAGCACCTCGACGACGACACCGCGAAAGTCGTGATGGCCGGGAACGCCACCTTCCTGCGACTGCCGCAGCTCATCGAGGCGTTGGAGGCCGCCGCCGAGTCGGGGCGCCCGCGCATCCGCCTCGACCTCACCGGCGTCACCCACCTAGACCACGCCTGCCGCACCCAGGTCGACGAGTTCGTCGCCCAGCAACGCGCCAAGGACATCCGCGTGGAGCTGCTGATGCCGCTCCCGGCCCGACCGGAGGACGCCCCCGCGTCCGAGGGCGCGCGCTTCGAGAACGGCGGGAACGGCGAGGCCATCGAGTACGGCGAGGCCATCGAGTACGGGGCGAACGGTGAGCACGTCACCCACGCCGCCGACGGGACGCCGTTGCCCCGCCGGGGCGGGCCGCGTCCCCGGCCCGAGGCCTCCCCCGGGCCCACCGCCGAGTGGTTCTATCTGGACACCCGCCCGGTACCGGACGACTTCTTCGCGAAAGCTCCACAAAATACGATATGAATCACACACCGGGCCGCTATCACGACAATGTCGTACACGGCACTCTGTTCGAGAGAAGCGGAAGATCTTTCCCGCGGCGTGAACGGCAGAACAGAGAGGCAGTTCGGCACGTGAAGCTCGACATGTTCAGCGAGATCCAGGACCCGCGCCCGTGGGCGACCGAGGACCACGAACACCGGCGGATCACGGAGACGCTGGAACAGGCCGCGTTGGCGGACGAGTTGGGGTACGACTGCTGGTGGCAGGTGGAGCACCACGGCGCCGAGGAGTTCAGCCTCAGTTCGGCACCCGAGCTGCTGCTCGCGGCGTTGTCGCAGCGTACCTCCCGCATCCGGCTCGGCCACGCCGCGGTGCTGGCCCCGGCCGAGATCAACCACCCGCGCCGGGTCGCCGAACGCGCCGCGTGGCTCGACCAGTTGAGCGGCGGCCGGGTCGAACTGGGCCTGACCCGCTCGACCGCGCCCGAGTGGCGGATGTTCGGCGTCGACCCGGCGACCGCGCGGGCGCAGACGCAGCACGCCTTCGACGAGATACCCCGCCTGTGGGCGGGCGAGGGTGAACGGCCCGTCGTGCCGGGCCCGTTGCAGCAGCCGCACCCCGCGCTGTGGCAGGCGGCCTCCAGTCCGGCGTCGTTCGAGGAGGCCGGGCGGCGCGGGGTGGGTGTGCTCGGCACCACGCTGTGGGAGCCGCTCACCCGGGTGGCCCGGCTGGTGGAGCTGTACCGGGAGGCGGCGGCGAACTGTCAGAAGCCGGCCGGGGCGTTCGTCAACGACCAGGTCGCGTTCTTCACGTTCGTGCACTGTGCGGAGACCGACGAGGAGGCGTTGCGGTCGGGCGCGGCGACCGCTGCCGCGTGGTACACGGCTCGGGCGCTGACCTTCTTCGAGGCGGCCGAGGCGTTCGTCGAGAACATGAAGATCGAGCAGGGGATTCTCGCCGATCCGGCGGGTGGGGGGTTGACCGGGGCGTTCCTTCGGGGCGAGTCGGGGGCGGCGCCCAATGCCGCGCAGATCGCCATCGGGCGGATTCTTCAGGGGGAGACGGTTCCCGAGGACGAGTTGTTCGAGGCGCTGATGGCTCAGGACTCGTTGATCGTCGGTAGTCCCGAGACGTGCCGGCGCAAGTTGCGGGCGTATGCGGACGCGGGGATCGATCGGTTGATGTGCTTCCAGCAGGTCGGGGGGATTTCGCATCCGCGGGTCATGGAGAGTATTCGGCGGGTCGGGGAGCTGATACCCGAGTTCGCGTGAGGCGGGATGGGGCGGGGAGTGCGGATGTGGCTGACGGCGCGTCGTAGCTGGTCGCGCCCACGCGACGGAGCCACACATCGACACAGCCCTGCGCCCCCAAATGCCTTGAGGGAGCGGGGCGTTGGCTCAGTTGCCGCTCACGTTGCCCTTGTTGCCGTCCACTTGGTCGCTGTCAGTTGTTCTGAGGTGTGCCAGAGGTGGTGGGCTGTTGTGTCGTTCCTGGTTCGGGCGGCTTGCCAGGAGGGGGCTGGGGCTCCTCGCCACATGAGGAAGGAGGGGCCCCAGAAGGTGCCGGGGCGGATGTCGGGGGCCGTGGCCGCGTAGAGGGTGGGGAGGGCACCGGCCTCCGCCGACTGGGCCACCACCCGGTTGCCGATCTCCACCACGCGTTCGACCGCTCGGCGTCCCTCCGCCCGGGGGCCCGCCGTCTGGAGGTTGGTGGCCGCGTAACCGGGGTGCGCGGCGACCGCGATCGGGCCGTCCGTGCCGGCCTGACGGGCCAACTCGTGGGTGAACAGCAGGTTGGCGGTCTTGGAGCGGCCGTAGGCGATCCAACGCCGGTAGCCGCGCTCGCTGTTGAGGTCGGCGAAGTCCAGGTCGGCCAGCGCGTGCATCATGCTGGACACGGTCACCACCCGGGCGCCGGGCGCGGCCCGCAGGTGGGGCAGGAGCAGCCCGGTGAGGGCGAAGTGGCCCAGATGGTTGACGCCGAACTGCGTCTCGAACCCGTCCGCCGTGGTGCCGTACGGCGGGGCCATCACCCCGGCGTTGTTGACGAGCAGGTCGAGCCGCTCGGGCCCGAACCCGGCGGCGAACTCCCTTACGGATCGCAGGTTCCCGAGGTCGAGGTGGCCGAACTCGACGTGCGCGTCCGGGACTTCGTCGCGGAGGCGGCCGACAGCGTCGTTGCCCCGGGTCTCGTCGCGGCAGGCGAGGATCACGTGGGCGCCCTTGCGGGCCAACTCCCGTGCGGTGACGTATCCGAGGCCGCTGTTGGCGCCGGTGACGACGGCGGTGCGGCCGGTCTGGTCGGGGATGTCGCCGACGTTCCAACGGCTCATGAGGGGGGGCGCCCTTCTGGTGGGGGTGGGGCGGCCAGGCTACGGGCGGGCGCAGGACGCCGGAAGGGCGACACCCCCGCACAGGGTGCCGCCCCTCGGCGTTTCCGGTGGAGTGTCTAGCGGTGGTCGCTGCCCGTCGACACCGTCGCCGCCCGGCCCGCCTCCAGGCGCGCGACCGGGATGCGGAACGGGGAGCAGGAGACGTAGTCGAGGCCCACCTCGTGGAAGAAGTGGACGGACTCGGGGTCGCCGCCGTGCTCGCCGCAGACGCCGAGTTTGAGGTCGGGGCGGGTCGCGCGACCCGCCTCCACCGCCAGCTTGACGAGCGCGCCGACGCCGTCCCGGTCGATGGTCTCGAACGGGCTGACGCCGAAGATGCCCTTCTCCAGGTAGGCGGTGAAGAAGCTGGCCTCGACGTCGTCGCGGCTGAAGCCCCACACCGTCTGGGTGAGGTCGTTCGTGCCGAACGAGAAGAACTCCGCCGCCTCCGCGATCTGGCCGGCGGTGAGCGCGGCGCGCGGCAGCTCGATCATCGTGCCGATGGCCAGCGTGAGTTCGCTGCCGGTGGCCTCGCTGACCTCGGCGACGACGCGGTCGGCCTCCTCGCGGACGATCTCCAGTTCCTGGACCGTGCCGACGAGCGGGATCATGATCTCGGCGCGCGGGTCGCCCTTGGCCTCGCGGCGTTCGGCCACCGCCTCCGCGATCGCCCGCACCTGCATGGTGAACAGGCCCGGGATCACCAGTCCGAGGCGGACCCCGCGCAGGCCGAGCATCGGGTTCTGCTCGTGCAGGCGGTGCACGGCCTGGAGGAGCCGCAGGTCGTTCTCGTGCGACTCCTGGCGGGACTCCGCGAGGGCGACCCGGACGGAGAGTTCGGTGATGTCGGGCAGGAACTCGTGCAGCGGCGGGTCGAGGAGGCGGACGGTGACGGGCAGGCCGTCCATCGCCTCGAACAGTTCGACGAAGTCCTTCTTCTGGAGCGGCAGCAGCGCCTTGAGGGACTCCTCGCGCTCGGTGTCGGTGTCCGCGAGGATCAGCCGTTCGACCAGTTCACGGCGGTCGCCGAGGAACATGTGCTCGGTGCGGCACAGGCCGATGCCCTGGGCACCGAAACGGCGGGCGCGCAACGCGTCCTCGGCGTTGTCGGCGTTGGCCCGCACCCGCAGCCGGCGCTTGCGGTCGGCGAACGCCATGATCCGGTGGACGGCCTCGACGAGTTCGTCGGCGTCGTCCGCGCCGGCGTGCATGCGGCCCTCGAAGTACTCGACGACCGGCGACGGCACGACCGGCACCTCACCGAGGTAGACCTTGCCGCTGGAGCCGTCGATGGAGATGAGGTCGCCCTCCTCGACGAGCTGCCCGCCCGGCACGGTCATCCGCCGCCGCTTGGTGTCGACCTCCAGCTCCTCCGCGCCGCACACACAGGTCTTGCCCATGCCGCGCGCGACGACGGCCGCGTGGGAGGTCTTGCCGCCCCGGCTGGTGAGGATGCCCTCGGCGGCGATCATGCCGTCGAGGTCGTCGGGGTTGGTCTCCCGTCGCACCAGGATGACCTTCTCGCCGGAGCGGGACCATTTGACGGCGGTGTAGGAGTCGAACACCGCCTTGCCGACGGCCGCTCCCGGGGAGGCCGCGATGCCGCGTCCGACCGGCTTCGTCTTGGCGTGCTCGTCGAAGCGCGGGAACATCAGCTGGGCGAGCTGGGCGCCGGTGACGCGTTGCAGGGCCTCGGTCTCGTCGATGAGGCCCTGGTCCACCAGTTGGGTGGCGATGCGGAAGGCGGCCCCCGCGGTGCGCTTGCCGACCCGGGTCTGGAGCATCCACAACTGGCCGCGCTCGATGGTGAATTCGATGTCGCAGAGGTCCTTGTAGTGGTTCTCCAGGGTCGCCATGATCTGCATCAGTTCGGCGTACGACTTCTGGTCGAGCCGTTCCAGTTCGGCGAGCGGAACGGTGTTGCGGATGCCGGCGACGACGTCCTCGCCCTGCGCGTTCTGGAGGTAGTCGCCGTAGACGCCCTGGTGGCCGGAGGCGGGGTCGCGGGTGAAGGCGACGCCGGTGCCGGAGTCGGGGCCGAGGTTGCCGAAGACCATCGAGCAGACGTTGACGGCGGTGCCGAGGTCGTGCGGGATGCGTTCCTGACGGCGGTAGAGCTTGGCGCGGTCGGTGTTCCAGGAGTCGAAGACCGCGTGGATCGCGAGGTCCATCTGCTCACGCGGGTCCTGCGGGAAGTCCCGGCCGGCCTCCTTCTTCACGATCTTCTTGAAGGCGGTGACCAGTTTCTTGAGGTCGGCCGCCTCCAACTCGGTGTCGACCGCGACCTTCTTGGCCGACTTGGCCTTCTCCAACGCCTCCTCGAACAGCTCGCCGTCGACGCCGAGGACCGTCTTGCCGAACATCTGGATGAGGCGGCGGTAGGAGTCCCACGCGAACCGGTCGTCGCCGGCCTGCCGGGCCAGGCCCTGCACGGACTGGTCGGACAGACCGATGTTGAGAACGGTGTCCATCATGCCCGGCATCGAAAACTTCGCCCCCGACCGCACCGACACCAGCAGCGGGTCGTCGGCCTGGCCGAGCTTCTTGGCCATCCTGGCCTCAAGGGCGTCGAGGTGCGCACTCACCTCGGCACGCAGTGCCGCCGGCTCCTGGCCGCTGTCGAGGTACACCTTGCAGGCGTCGGTGGTGATCGTGAACCCCGGCGGGACGGGGAGGCCCAGGTTGGTCATCTCGGCGAGGTTGGCGCCCTTGCCACCCAGGAGGTCCTTGAGGTCCTTGTTGCCTTCGGTGAAGTCATAAACGAACTTCGGCCCCTGGGGCGCCGCTGTCGTTACGGGACTGACCGGGGGTTCTTTGATTTCCGACACGGGTCTCGACTCCTCGGGACGCGGTGGGCTGCCCTGACGGCGAGGAACATACCCAGATCGAAGGCGTCTGGGTACGGCCACTTGCGTGTCATACGCCTGTAACCCGCCCTCCGCCAGCGGATCGAAAGTCACGGGGCGGGGGGTGGGGGGCCGCCGTTGCGTTCACCTCTTGAACGCGAGATCGGGTGCGGGCGGGCACAGGTCGGACTTTCCGCTCAGTTGAGCATCTTCACCGCCCGTTTGATTTTGATCGATGAACGATCACCCGATGGCACCGAGTGCCACCCCTTGGAGAAGTGCAGCCGCCTCAAGATCGCTCACATGAGCGCCACCCCCATCAGGGGTGCTCCCAAGGTGGCGAGAATCACGCTAGTAGGGGGAGCCGGATTTCACCATGCGAACGGGCCCCTGCGCGGGGTGGTGGGCGGCTGGGGGTGAGGTGAGGTGGGGTTGCCTGCCGGGTGCGGGTGCGTGGGGGCTGGCCGCGCAGTTCCCCGCGCCCGTGGCGGCGTTGGGGCTCGGGGCGTCCAGCGACGGGCGTGGGCCAACCGGCGTTGGCAAAGTGCCGCCGGCCATCAGCCGAGGTCGGGGCGGCAGGCCGGGCTGTTCTCACACCCCCAGTGCGACCAAGCGTTCCTCTGCTCGTTCTGGGGTGTAGAGGTATTCGACCACCTGGGCTGCTGCTCCTATGAGGGCTGCTCGTTCGCCTAGGTGGGCTGTTACTACGTCCAGGTGGGCTGTGGAGCGGGGGAGGGCTCGTTGGTAGAGGAGTTCTCGGACGCCGGTGAGGAAGGGGGTGCCGGCCAGGTCGCCGGCGATCATCAGGACGCCGGGGTTCAAGAGGGTCACCACCGTGGCCAGGACGTCGCCCACCTGACGGCCCGCCTCGCGGGCCAGGGCGAGCGCCTCCGGGTGTCCCGCGGCCAGCAGCTCCCGTACGTCGGAGCCCGACCCGGCCGGAACCCCCGCCTCCGTCAGCCGTCGGGCGACGGCGCCACCGCTCGCGACGGCGGCGAGGCAGCCGTGGGAGCCGCACCGGCACAGCGCGTCGGCGCCGACCCGGATGTGGCCGATGTCGCCGGCGCCGCCGTCGATGCCGCGGTAGACGCTGCCGTCGACGACGACCCCGGCGCCGATGCCGGTGGAGACCTTGACGAGGACGAACGCCGAGCAGTCGGGGTGGCCCACGCGCTGCTCGCCGTAGGCCATGAGGTTGGCGTCGTTGTCGACGAGGACCGGGACGGTCGGGGCGCCGGCGCGTTCGGTGAAGGCGCGGGCCAGGCGGCCCCTTATGTCGTAGCCGTCCCAGCCCGGCATCATCGGGGGCTGCACGACCCGGCCGGTCTCGCTGTCGACGGGGCCCGGCACGGCGAGGCCGATGCCGCAGACCGCGCGGGCGGGGCGGCCGGCCTCCTTCAGCAGGTCGGCGAACCAGTCACCGAGGGTGCCGAGCACCACCTCGGGGCCGTCGTCGACGGCGAGCGGACCGGAGCGCTCCGCGTGTATCTCGCCGGTGAGGGAGAGCAGGGCGGCGCGGGCGTGCCGGGTGTCGAGGTCGGCGGCGAGGACGACGGCGTGTTCGTCGTCGAACTCCAGGGTGATGGAGGGGCGCCCGCCCAGGGGTGAGTCGACCGGGCCGCCGGCGCCCTCGCGCAGCCAGCCCGCACGGAACAGCCGTTCGAGACGTTGGCCGACGGTGGCGCGGGACAGTCCGGTGGCCTGCTGGAGGGCACCGCGTGTGGTGGCTCGCCCGCTTCGCACCAGTTCGAGCAGGTCTCCGGCGCTCGTCTGTCCCCGACCGGTCATGCGCACCCCCTTGTGTTTCTCAACTCTGCATTACATATTGAGTTGTGCGTGTTAAATAGACGTAACCCTACGGTAGCCAAGACCGAACCCGGTCGGCAGGACGTCTTTCGGGGAGCCCCGAGTGGATCGCACCGCACTCTTCACCAGCCGTTTCACGGAACACGCCGTTGCATACGATCCGCCGCCCGCGGACCCGCTGCACGTCGGAGCCGTCCGCGTGCTGGAGGCGAACTGGACGGGCACCTCCACGGTGCCCTCGCGCGGGCTGTATCCGCACCAGTGGTCATGGGACTCGGCGTTCATCGCGATCGGCCTGCGGCATCTGTCGCCGCTGCGGGCGCAGACGGAGCTGGAGACGCTGCTGACCGCGCAGTGGGCGGACGGGCGGATTCCGCACATCGTGTTCAACCCCTCCGTCCCGCTCGACGCGTACTTCCCGAGCCCCGACTTCTGGCGCTCCTCCACCGCCGGGCGCGCCGCGGGCGCCCCGCGCACGGTACAGACCTCGGGCATCGTGCAGCCACCGGTGCACGCGCTGGCCGCGTGGCTGGTGCACCAGGCCGACCCCGGGCTGTCGCGGGCGCGCGGCTTCCTCACCCGCATCTACCCGCGCCTGGCGGCCTGGCACCGCTATCTGCTGCACCGGCGTGACCTCGGCGGCGCCGGGCTCGCGTCCGTCGTGCACCCCTGGGAACAGGGCATGGACAACAGCCCCTGCTGGGACGCCCCGCTCGCCCGTATCACCCCGGCCCCGGCCCGCTCCTTCCGCCGCGCCGACCTCGACCACGGCGCCCCCGAGGACCGCCCGACGGACACGGACTACGGCCGGTACGTGCGGCTCGCGACGGAGTACCGGGACGGCGGGTACAACGACGGTGACGGCGCCCAATTCGCCGTCGAGGACCCGGCGTTCAACGCCCTGCTGATCGCCTCCGAGCACGCCCTCGCCCGGATCGCGGCGGAGTTGGGGGCCACCGGCACGGCGCGGCACGCGCGGGCCGAACGGCTGACCCGGGTGCTGCGGGAGCGGCTGTGGGACCCGGCGGCCGGGATGTTCCTGTGCCGGGACGTGCGCGGCGGCGGGCTGATCCCCGAGCGCAGCGTGTCGGGGCTGGTGCCGCTGCTCCTGCCCGACCTGCCCCGGGAGACGGTCGCCGCGCTGGTCCGCACGGCGTACGGGCCGCACTTCGGGCTCGGCGGTGCCACCCGGCTGGCGCCCAGTTACGACCTGCTCGGTGAGGAGTTCGACCCGCACCGGTACTGGCGGGGCCCGGCCTGGTTCAACACCAGCTGGCTGCTGGAACGGGGCCTGCGCACGCACGGCGAACTGGACCGGGCCGACGCCCTGCGCCGCGCCTTCCTCGACATCGCCCAAACGTCCCGATTCGCCGAGTACGTCGACCCGTTCACCGGCGAGGCCTGCGGGGCCACCGGCTTCGGCTGGACGGCCGCGCTCACGCTGGACCTGCTCCACACCCGCCCCGGCGACCAGGTGTCGACGGCGGGCTCGCGCACGTTCGAGATGAGTGACAAGGGAGGGGACGACGCATGACGGACCGGCATCATCTGCTCGTGCACGGCGGGACGTTCGCGTGTGTGGGTGACGGCGGAGACATCAGCGGCGTGCGCAACTCCGGTTCGCCGGACGGGTTGTTCGTGCGGGACGCCCGGCATCTGAGCCGTTGGCAGCTGACGGCCGACGGCGCGGTGCCGGAGTCGCTCACGCCGGTCGCGGACGGGGAGACGGCGCGCTGTGTGCTGGTGCCGCGCGGGGGTCGGCAGGAGCCGCCCGCGTACACGATCTTCCGTGAACAGGCCGTCGGCGAAGGGGCGTTCGTCGAGACGCTGCGGCTGACCAGCAACCGTCCGGTGCCGACGACGGTGCGGCTCGCGCTCACCGTGGACGCCGACTTCACCGACCAGTTCGAGCTGCGCTCCGACCACCGCACCTATGTCAAGGTCGGCGCCACCCGCTCCCGTCAAGTCCTCGACGACGGCGTGGAGTTCAGCTACCAGCGGGGTGACTGGCGCTCTTCGACGACGGTGACGGCCGCGCCCGCGCCGGACGGCGTCGAGGAGACCGGTACCGGGGCCCGTCGGCTGGTCTGGAGCCTCGACCTCGCCGCGCACGGCGCCGCCGAACTGTCGTTGCGGGTCGCCGCCCGTCCGCACGGCGCGGCCCAGGAACCCCGGGTGCCCGCCTCGCCGGTCGCCGCGGGTGAGCAACTGCGGGCGTTGGAGGCGGAGTTCGTGGAGGGCGTGGCCTTCCCGACCGGCTGGCCCGAGCTGTCGACGGCGTGTGCGCGCGGCCTCGCCGACCTCGCCGCGCTCCAGGTGCCGGCGACCGGGCCGGACGGTGAGGAGCTGCGGGTGCCGGCCGGGGGCGCGCCCTGGTTCCTGACGCTGCTCGGCCGGGACGCGCTGCTGACCTCGTTGTTCGCGCTCCCCTACCTTCCGCAGCTGGCGGCGGCGACGTTGCCCGCGCTCGCCGCCGTCCAGGCCACCGAGACCGGGCCTGCGGCCGTCTCGCAGCCGGGGAAGATCGTGCACGAGGTGCGGCACGGGGAGTTGGCGCACTTCGGGCAGGTGCCGTTCGGGCGGTACTACGGGTCGGTGGACGCGACACCGTTGTTCCTGGTGCTGCTGGGGGCGTACGTCGAGCGGACCGGGGACACGGGGCTGGCCCGGCGTCTTGAGCCGCACGCGCGGGCGGCGATCGGCTGGATGCTCGACCACGGCGGGCTCACCTCGCGCGGGTACCTGGTCTACCGCGCCGACCAGGGCGGCCTCGCCAACCAGAACTGGAAGGACTCCCCCGGCGCGATCTGCTCCGCCGACGGCACCCGGACGAGCGGGCCGGTGCTGGCGGCGGGGGCGCAGGGGTACGCGTACGACGCGCTGCGCCGCACCGCGCACCTCGCGCGCACGGTCTGGGACGACGAGGTGTACGCGGCGCTCCTCGAACAGGCGGCGGGGGATCTCCGGGACCGTTTCCAACGGGACTTCTGGATGCGGGAGCAGGAGTTTCCGGCGCTCGCGCTGGACGGGGAGGGGCGGCAGGTGGACGCGCTCGCCTCCGACGCGGGGCATCTGCTGTGGTCGGGGCTGCTGGACAAGGAGTACGGGGAGGCGGTCGGGCGGCGGCTGCTCGCGCCGGACTTCTTCTCCGGGTGGGGGGTGCGGACGGTGGCCTCCGGGCAGGGGGCGTATCACCCGTTGTCGTATCACCGGGGGTCGGTGTGGCCTCATGACAACGCGTTGATCGCGCTCGGGTTGGCTCGGTACGGGTTGCATGACGAGGCTCGGTCCGTGGCCCACGCGTTGGTGGACGCGGCGTCCGCGACGGGGCATCGGTTGCCGGAGGTTCTCGCCGGCTACGACAGGGGGGCCTGTCCGACGCCGGTCCCGTATCCCCACGCGTGCGTACGGGAGTCCCGGTCGGCGGCGGCCCCCCTGGCCCTGCTCACAGCAGTAGGCGGCGTCTGAGGGCCCCCTCGGGGGGGCGGTTGTTCGACGGGCGCGGGTGCGCGGGGGCTGGCCGCGCAGTTCCCCGCGCCCCTTTAACGACGTCCAGTCCCGCCGACCAGAAAGTTGGCCGGGGCCAATCAACCGACGGCGGGTGCGGCGCCATCGTGGCTGAGCGCGCAGTTCCCCGCGCCCCTTTAGCGGCATACGGTCACGCCAACCAGGCAACCTCCGGGGAGGGCCGAGCCGTTCTCGGGTGCGGCGCCGTGGGGGCAGGCCGCGCAGTTCCCCGCGCCCCCTCACCGGCATCCAGTCCCGCCAACCAGGCAGCCGCCCCGCGTCGCGGGGGGACCTGCCCGGCCAAGGCCACCACACACCCCCCAGGGGCGCGGGGAACTGCGCGACCAGCCACGACGCACCCGCACCCGAAAACCGTCCAGGGCCCCCCGGCCAGCCACCCGGCCAAGGTGGCCGCACACCCCCCAGGGGCGCGGGGAACTGCGCGGCCAGCCCCCACGTACCCGCGCCCGAGGCCCCTTCAGGGATTTGCTCGGTGTTTAGGTCGGGTTTCTGAACGGCCCCGGGTGGGGTCGCGTACGTGTGGGCGGACGGGCTCGGGCCCGTTTGTCGCACGTACGGAAGGACCAACGGGTGCCTGAGTCCACGCGCATTCGCCAGCAACCCGCCCCCCACGCGCCGGCTTGGCGACTCGGCGTCAAGTGGGCGCTCAGCACGCTCGCCGCCACCCTCGTGCTGGCCGCGCTCCTGCTGCCGGACACGGGCGGCGCGTTGCAGCCGGACCGGTTCAGCAGGCTGCCGGTGGAGGCGATCGTCGGAGCCGCGCTGGTACTGGCGTTGCCGCGCCGGGGCCGGATCGTGGCCGGGGCGGCGGGCGGGCTGGTCCTCGGCACCCTGACCGTGCTGAACCTGCTGGACATGGGGTTCACGGAGTATCTGGGGCGGCCGTTCAACCCGGTGCTGGACTGGGGCCTGCTGCCCGACGCCCAGGCGTACGTCGCGGACGCGATGGGCAAGCCGGTGGCCATCGGCGCGACCCTCGCCGCCGCCGCCCTGATCGCCGCCCTGCTCGGCGTGATGGCCCTGGCCGTCGTCCACCTCGCGCACCTCCTCGCCCGGCACCGGCGTGCCGCGACCCGGGGCACGCTGGGCGCCACCGTCGTCTGGGTGCTGTGCTCGGCGTTGAGCCTCCAGATCTCCGGCGTGCCGATCGCCGCCGACCGGGCCGCGTCGGCGCTGGCGATCCAGACCCGGGGCGTGCGGGACACCCTGCGCGACGAGGCGGACTTCCGGAAGATCGCCAAGGTCGACGCGTTCGGGAACACCCCGGCCGACCAGTTGGTGCCCGATCTGCGGGGCAAGGACATGGTGTTCACGTTCATCGAGAGCTACGGGCGCAGCGCGATCGAGGACCCGATCATGGCCCCCGGCGTCGACAGGACGCTGGACGCCCGCACCAAGGCCCTGGCCAAGTCCGGCTTCCACGCGAAGAGCGGCTGGCTGACGTCGGCGACGTACGGCGGCAGCAGTTGGCTCGGCCACTCGACGACGTTGTCGGGGCTGTGGATCGACAACCAGCAGCGGTACCGGACGGCGATGGCGAGCGACCATCTGAGTCTGACCAAGGCGTTCCAGAAGACGGGTGCCTGGGACACCGTCGGGATCATGCCGGGTGTGCAGAAGGCGTGGCCCGAGCAGAGGTTCTACGGCCTGGACAGCGTCCGCAACGCCTTCCAACTCGGGTACAAGGGACCGAAGTTCAGCTGGTCGACGATGCCGGACCAGTACGCCCTGGAGGCGTTCCAGCGGCTGGAGCACGGCAAGAAGCGCACGAAGCCGCTGATGTCGGAGGTCATCCTCACCTCAAGTCACCAGCCGTGGGCGCCGATCCCGACGATGGTCGACTGGGACCGGGTGGGCGACGGCTCGGTCTTCGACGCCGTGGAGAAGTCCGGCAAGAAGGCCTCGGACATCATCACCAGCCCGTCCAGGTCCCGTGCGGAGTACGGCAGGTCGATCCAGTACTCGGTGACCGCGCTGACGGAGTGGCTCCAGCGCTACGGCACCGACGACACCGTTCTCGTCTTCCTCGGCGACCATCAGCCGATCGCCCGGGTCAGCGGCGAGCACGCCAGCCGTGACGTCCCGATCTCGATCGTCGCCAAGGACCCCAAGGTTCTTGAGAAGGTGGCGAGTTGGGGATGGACGGACGGACTGCGGCCCGCCCACGACGCACCGGTGTGGAACATGAGCGCCTTCCGCGACCGCTTCCTGACCGCCTACGGATCGACTCCCCACCCCAAGAAGGGATGACCCCAGGACGGGGTGAGTTCAGGACGGGCTGAAGCACCCCGGCCCCCGGACTGATCCCCCTCAGCCCCCCGACGTGTCCAGTTCCGCGTCCTCCGTCACGCCCGCGCAGTCGTACGGGTCCTTCAGCCAACCGTCCGGCAGGACCACCCTGTTGTTGCCCGACGTGCGGCCGCGCGGACCGTCGGCGCCGGTCGGCCAGGACTGGTCGAGGTCCAACTCGTCGAGCCCTGAACGGAGTTCGGCCAGGGACGAGGTGATGGCGAGCCGCTTGCGCATCTCCGAGCCGACCGCGAAGCCCTTGAGGTACCAGGCGACGTGCTTGCGGAAGTCGATGACGCCCCGCGACTCGTCGCCGATCCACTCGCCGAGCAGCGTGGCGTGCCGGACCATCACGTCGGCGACCTCCCGCAGCGACGGCCGGGCGACGGCCTCGGGGCGCCCCTCGAACGCGGCGACCAGGTCCGCGAAGAGCCACGGGCGGCCCAGGCAGCCCCGGCCGACGACGACGCCGTCGCAGCCGGTCTCGCGGACCATCCGCAGCGCGTCGTCGGCCGACCAGATGTCGCCGTTGCCGAGCACCGGGATCTCCGGGACGTGTTCCTTGAGGCGGGCGATGGCCTCCCAGTCGGCAGTGCCGCCGTAGTGCTGGGCGGCGGTGCGGCCGTGCAGGGCGATGGCGGTGACGCCCTCCTCGACGGCGATGCGGCCCGCGTCGAGGTAGGTGAGGTGGTCGTCGTTGATGCCCTTGCGCATTTTCATGGTGACCGGCAGGTCGCCCGCGCCGGTCACCGCCTCGCGCAGGATCGCGCGCAGCAGGGGCCGCTTGTAGGGGAGGGCGGAGCCGCCGCCCTTACGGGTCACCTTGGGGACGGGGCAGCCGAAGTTCAGGTCGATGTGGTCGGCGAGGCCCTCCTCCGCGATCATGCGGACGGCCTTGCCGACGGTGGCCGGGTCGACGCCGTACAGCTGGATCGAGCGCGGCTTCTCGGTCGCGTCGAAGTGGATCAGCTGCATCGTCTTCTCGTTGCGCTCGACCAGCGCCCTGGTCGTGATCATCTCGCTGACGAACAGGCCCTTGCCGCCGCTGAACTCCCTGCACAACGTGCGGAAAGGGGCGTTGGTGATCCCGGCCATCGGGGCCAGGACGACGGGCGGCACCACGGTGTGCGGGCCGATCTGCAAGGGGGCGGCGGCTGAGGGCACGGACTCGGACATGGCCCCATTGTCGCGCACCGGCCACCTCCCCCGGTCCCGGGCCGGATATCGGCGCCGCCCCGCACGGCCATCTCCGTGTAGGGGTAATTAGTTAGACACACTATTGAACGACAGCGTACGATTATCGGCATGCCCGAGCTCACCGCGCGCCGCCGCATGCTGGTTCTCGCCATCTGCTGCATGAGCCTCCTGATCGTCAGCCTCGACGTCACCGTCCTGAACGTCGCCCTCCCCTCGATGCAGAGAGAACTCCACGCGAGCACCTCCGGGCTCCAGTGGACGATCGACGCCTACACCCTCGTTCTCGCCTCGTTGCTGATGCTCGCGGGCTCCACCGCCGACCGGATCGGCCGCAAACGGGTCTTCCTGGCCGGACTCGTGGTGTTCGGCGTCGGCTCGCTGCTGTGCTCGCTGGCGCCGAATCTCGACGCGTTGATCGCGTTCCGCATGATCCAGGCGGTCGGCGGTTCGATGCTCAACCCGGTCGCCATGTCGATCATCACCAACACCTTCACCGACCCGCGCGAACGGGCCCGGGCGATCGGTGTGTGGGGCGCGGTCGTCGGCATATCCATGGCGGCGGGTCCGCTGGTCGGCGGGTTGCTGGTGGACTCGGTCGGCTGGCGCTCGATCTTCTGGATCAACCTCCCGGTCGCCCTCGCGGCCCTGCTGCTGACCCTGCGCCACGTCCCCGAGTCCCGCGCCCCCAGGGCCCGCCGCCCCGACCCGGTCGGCCAGGCCCTGGTGATCGCCCTGTTCGGTTCGCTGACGTACGCGATCATCGAGGCGCCGGACAAGGGCCTGACCACGGTGCTGCCCTTCGGGACCGTCGCGTTGGCGGCCCTGATCGCCCTCCTGTGGTACGAGCCCCGGCGCGACGAACCCCTCATCGACCTGCGGTTCTTCCGCTCGGTGCCGTTCAGCGGGGCGACGGTGATCGCGATCGCGGCGTTCGCCGGGCTCGGCGGCTTCCTGTTCCTGTCGACGCTGTACCTCCAGAACGTCCGGGGCCTGGACGCCCTGCACGCCGGGCTGTGGATGCTGCCGCTGGCGGTGCCGACGTTCCTGTTCGCGCCCGTCTCCGGACGGCTGGTCGGCAGCCGGGGGCCCCGGCCGTCGTTGCTGATCGCGGGAACGGCGATGACGGCAAGCGCGCTGCTGTTCGCCGCGTTCGACGCGGAGACGAACGACGTGCTGCTCATGCTGGGCTACGCCCTGTTCGGCATCGGCTTCGGGTTCGTGAACGCGCCGATCACCAACACGGCCGTGTCCGGGATGCCGAGGACCCAGGCGGGCGTCGCGGCGGCCGTCGCCTCCACCAGCCGCCAACTCGGGCAGACGCTGGGCGTCGCGGTGGTCGGCGCGATCCTCGCGTCGGGCGTGGGCGCGTCGTCGTACAGGGACACGTTCGTCGCGGCGGCGAATCCGGGCTGGTGGATTCTGACCGGCTGCGGTGTGCTGGTGCTGGTCCTCGGCGCCCTGACCAGCGGGCGCTGGGCGCGCGGCACGGCGGAGCGGACGGCCAGGCGCCTGGAGTCGCCCGAGGTGCGCGAGGCGGCGAGCGTCGGAGGCATCGGCGGGAGGTGACCGGGCACGTTCACGTCGACGACATTCCCCGGGCGGCCACCGGCGGATTGCCCAACGGGCCGTGCGCACCTCCCCGTTGGTGCCGTTCGTGCCGCACACTCCTGGCCGGAGGCGATCCATATGACGGACATCAGCACGAGCAAGGTGAGCCGCTGGGACCAGCACGGGCAACAGCACGTCGTCCAGGTCCGGCGCCACGGCCCGCAGCGCACGATCCACTGCGACACCTGCGGCTGGCAGAAGGGGGCGCAGTTCCTGCCCTGGCTGAAGGCAGAGGAACATCTGGCGCGGGAGCATCAGGCGACGGTGGACCCGTCGGCACCGGAGTGAGGGGGCGGCGGGGCACGCGATGACTTACGGGGCGCCGGGGAGTCGTATGAGTGACACGCCCTGCTCCCCCGGAGGCCGCCATGACCACTCAGCCCACTCCCCTGCGCACCACGCTGCAACGACATGTCGACAACGGCGCTGTGCCCGGCGCGGTCGGCCTGGTCGCCCGGGGTGCGGAGTCCGAGGTGGTGGCCGTCGGCTCGATGGACGTCGAGGGCACCGCCCCGATGACCCCGGACACGATTTTCCGGATCGCCTCGCTGACCAAACCGATCACGGCGGCGGCGGTCCTGGCGCTGGTGGAGGACGGCCGTGTCGCCCTGGACGCGCCGGTGTCCCGGTGGCTGCCGGAGCTGGCGGCGCCGGTCGTGGTCCGCACCCCGGACAGCCCCGTCGACGACGTCGTCCCGGCCGAGCGCCCGATCACCGTCGAGGACCTGCTGACGTTCCGGGTCGGCTGGGGCTTCCCGGCGGACTTCCGACTCCCCGCTGTCCAGGCCCTGTTCCATGTCCACGCCAACGGCCTCGCCCCCTACGCCATGCCCGACGCGGACGCCTGGCTGGCCCGCCTCGCCGAGGTGCCGTTGCTGCGGCAGCCGGGCTCGGCGTGGCTCTACAACACCGGCTCCGACCTCCAGGGCGTCCTGGTGGCCCGCGCCTCGGGCCGGAGCCTCCCCGACTTCCTGGCCGAACGGATCTTCGAGCCGCTGGGCATGACGGACACGGCCTTCGAGGTGCCGGTCGCGAAACGGGACCGGTTCCCCAGCTCCTACGCGCCGGACGCGCAGGGCGGCCTGCGGCTCCTGGACACCCCGGACGGCGGTTTCGGCCGGGCTCCGGTCTTCGCCTCGGGCGCGGGCGGCCTCGTCTCGACGGCGGCGGACTGGCTGTCGTTCGCCCGGATGCTCCTGAACGGCGGCGGGGCCCCGGACGGCCGCCGCGTGCTGTCCCCCGAGTCGGTGACCCGCATGACCACCGACCACCTCACCGCCGCCGAACGCGACGCCTCCACCCTGTTCCTGGAGGGGCAGGGCTGGGGCTACGGCGGTCAGGTCGACGTCGTCCGGGTCGCGCCCTGGAACATCCCCGGCCGCTACGGCTGGACCGGCGGTTCCGGCACGGCGGCCCATCTCGTCCCGTCGACCGGTCTGGTCACGATCCTGCTCACCCAGGTGGCCATGACCGGCCCGACCCCTACGGGTCTGATGCGGGAGTTCTGGGGGGTGGCGGGGGTGTGAGGAGAGAGACCTCGGACAAGCCGGCGACGGAGCTGGTGCTGGGGTTCGTCAACACCCGGCCGACCGGCAACGGCGATCCCGAGCGCCTGGGCGACGCGCGGGCGCTGCGGCTGTGGGCCGAGGCGGCCGGACTCGGGGCGGTGAGGAGCTGCGGGTCACCGACGCGGACGCGGCCGTCGCCCGGGAGCCGCGCGACGCGCTGGCGGTGCTGCTGCTCTCCCACGTGGGCGTCGAGGAGGACCCGGGGCGCGCCGGCCGACGCAGAGGACCGTCTGAGGCGGGTCGCGGAGCTGTATCCGCTGGTCACGGTCGTCACCGCGAGCGGCTGCGCCCTGGTGCCCTCGCAGCGCGGGATGCCCGGCGTGTTCGGTTCGCTCTTCCGCTCGCGTTCGCGGCGTGGGGGGCCGAGGCTGGCGGGAGAGCGGTGCCGCCCTCGGCGCCGTCCGCGCCGCAGCCCAGGAAGCAGAGTCGAGGAGACGTCATGAGTGCCACGATGAAGGCCGTCCGCATCCCGGAGATCAACGGTTCGCTGAGCGTGGTGGACCTGCCCGTGCCGCAGCCGGGCCCCGGCCAGGTCCGTATCGCGGTCGAGGCGTGCGGGGTGTGCCACACCGACCACAACATCGTGCGCGGCGACATGGGCGACGGCCCGTTCCCGCTCACGCCCGGGCACGAGGTCGCCGGGCGGATCAGCGCCGTCGGCGAGGGCGTGGCCGACTGGTCCGTGGGCGACCGGGTGGCGGTGGGCTGGTTCGGCGGCAACTGCGGCCACTGCCTGGCATGCCGTGAGGGCGACGCGATCAACTGCGCCAACGGCCAGGTCCCCGGCGTCGCCTACCCCGGCGGCTACGCCGAGGCCCTGGTGGTCCCGGTCAGCGCGCTGGCCCGCATCCCCGACACCCTGACGGCGGCGGAGGCCGCGCCGATGGGCTGCGCCGGGGTGACCGTGTTCAACGCCCTGCGCCGCAGCTCCGCGCTCCCCGGCGACCTGGTCGCGATCCTGGGGCTCGGCGGCCTCGGGCACCTCGGGGTGCAGTTCGCGCGGGCGATGGGCTTCGAGACCGTGGCCGTCGCCCGGGGCTCCGAAAAGGCGCCCCTGGCCAAGGAGTTGGGCGCCCACCACTACATCGACAGCACCGCGGGTGACGTCGCCCAGGCACTCCGGGCGCTGGGCGGCGCCAAGGTGGTGCTGGCCACCGTCACCGTGCCGAGTGCGATGACGGCGGCCATCGACGGACTGCGCGCCCGGGGCGAGTTGGTCGTCGTCGGCGCCTCTCCGGAGAAGATCGAGGTGAGCCCCTACCAGCTCATCTCGGGGCAGAAGAAGGTGCAGGGCCACGCCTCGGGCACCTCCCGCGAGGTCGAGGAGACCTTGCGTTTCGCGGCCCTGTCCGGGGTACGCGCGATGATCGAGGAGGTCCCCCTCGACGAGGCCCCCGCCGCCTACGCCAAGATGCTCGCCGGAGACGCCCGCTTCCGCATGGTCCTGACCACAAGCGGCTGAGCCGAGCCAACGCCTCTTCGCCTCTTCGCCCCTTCGCCTCTTCAACGGCCTTGAGGTGCTGGCCAGTTGCCCCGCCGACCCCGGCCGCCGCGACCGTCGACGGCCACCCGGCAGGGAGGCTCGCGACTGCCGCCCCCCCTTGCCGCATACGGGAGTTGTCCGCAGCGCTGCCCGAACTCCTCCCGCCTCTCCAGGAGTCGGTCAGGCCCGTAGGCCCCTCAGCAGCAGATCCAGTACCGCGTCCAACTCGGCCCGTACTCCCGGGTTCGCCCACTCCCGCACATGGCCCGGGTCATGGAAGGCGCCGGTGGCCAGGAAGAGGACGTGGGCGGTACCGGCCGGGTCCCCGGTGACGAAGACGCCCGCCTCGACCCCGGCGCGGACAACGTCCGTGAGCTGGCCATTGAGTTCGGCGAGATGGGCGCTGACGGCGTCGTCGGCGTCGGTCAACTCCATGTAGGTGGCGAAGAGTTCGGGATCGGCGCCCGCCTTGTCGCGCTTGACCTCGAAGAGGGTGACGAACCACTCCCGCAGTCGCGCCTCCGGATCACCGCCGCGCGCCACGATCCCGGCGAGCAACCGCTCCGTCGGGTCCAGCCAGCGCCGGGTCACCGCCTGCCGCAGCGCCGCCTTGGTGCGGAAGTGGCGGTACACGCTGCCGTGGCTGACACCGAGCGCACGGGCCACGTCGACCACGGTGGCCTTGGCGGGGCCATGGCGGCGCAACACCTCCTCGGTCGCTTCGAGGATGCGCTCGGCGGTCAGGGGCGGAGAACTCGGGGCCATGCCCAAAACCGTACCCGGCGTGGTCAGCGTTCCAGGTCGGCCATCATGGCCGTCGGATAACGGTCACCGGCGGCCGCGCCCTCGGGGATCGCCGCCTCGATCGCCGCGAGGTCGGCCGCGTCCAGGGTGACGTCCAGCGCGCCCAGCGACTCGGTGAGTCGCTCGCGGGTGCGGGCGCCGATCACCGGCACGATGTCCGCGCCGCGCGAGAGGGCCCAGGCGATGGCGGTCTGGGCGAGGGTGATGCCCTTGTCGGCGGCGATGGCGCGCAGGGCGCCCGCGAGGTCGAGGTTGCGCCGCAGGTTGTCGCCCTGGAAACGGGGCGTGTGGGCGCGGAAGTCGTCCGGCGTCAGGGTGCGGCCGGGGCCGAAGTGGTCGGAGATCAGACCGTGGGCGAGGACACCGTAGGCCGTGACGGCGATGCCCAACTCCCGGACGGTGGGCAGGATCTCGGCCTCGATGGAGCGCGAGAGCAGCGAGTACTCGAATTGCAGGTCCGCGATGGGCGCGGTGGCGGCGGCCCGCCTGATCGTCCCGGCGCCGACCTCGCTGAGGCCGATGTGCCGGACGTAGCCCTGCTCGACGAGTTCCGCGACGGCGCCGACCGTCTCCTCGATCGGGACCTGCGGGTCGAGGCGGGAGATGCGGTAGACGTCGATGTGGTCGACGCCGAGGCGCTGGAGGGAGTAGGCGGCGAAGTTCTTGACGGCGGCCGGGCGGCCGTCCTGGCCCGAGAAGGCGCCGTCCGGGCCGCGCATGCTGCCGAACTTCACGCTGAGCAGGGCCTGTTCGCGGCGGGCGGCGGGGGCGGTGCGCAGGGCCTCACCGATCAGCAGCTCGTTGTGGCCCATGCCGTAGAAGTCGCCGGTGTCGAGGAGGGTGACGCCCGCTTCCAGGGCGGCGTGGAGGGTGGCGATCGACTCGGCACGGTCACCTGCGGCGCCGTACGCCGGGGACATGCCCATACAGCCGAGGCCGAGGGCACCGACCTCGGGCCCGGTGGCACCGAGGCGGCGGGTGGGAGTGGGGGTGGCCGGGGACGTCGGGTGCGTCTGCGCGGCCGTCTGTGTCTGCGGGTGATGGGTCATGCCTCCACCTTCGCATGACGACTGACAGATTTCAATATCTGTCACCCCATCTTCCAACCTTCCAACCCTCCCCTGACCCCCAACCCCCCTGACCTCCAGCCCTCGCCCCAGCCCCAGCCCTCGCCCCCCCCCAGCCCCAGCCCCAGGGCAGCAAAAACGCCCGCCCCCCGCCGACCGGAGTCGGTGAGGGGCGGGCGTTCTGGTGCGGGTGGCCGCTGGGGCCGGGGATCAGCTGCCGATCAGGCGGCTGGCGAGGTAGCCCTCGATCTGGTCCAGCGAGATGCGCTCCTGCTTCATGGTGTCGCGCTCACGCACCGTGACGGCGTTGTCCTCAAGGGTGTCGAAGTCGACGGTGACGCAGTACGGGGTGCCGATCTCGTCCTGGCGGCGGTAACGGCGGCCGATGGCGCCGGCGTCGTCGAACTCGATGTTCCAGTTCTGCCGCAGGGCCTGGGCGAGACCCTTGGCCTTCGGGGACAGCTCGGGGTTGCGGGAGAGCGGCAGCACCGCGACCTTGACCGGGGCGAGCCGGTGGTCGAGGCGCAGCACCGTGCGCTTCTCCAGCTTGCCCTTGGCGTTGGGCGCCTCGTCCTCGACGTAGGCGTCCAGGAGGAACGCCAGCATCGCGCGGCCGACACCGGCGGCCGGCTCGATGACGTACGGCGTCCAGCGCTCCTGGGCCTCCTGGTCGAAGTAGGAGAGGTCCTGGCCGGAGGCCTTGGCGTGGGCGCCGAGGTCGTAGTCGGTGCGGTTGGCGACGCCCTCCAGCTCACCCCACTCGTTGCCGCCGAACTGGAAGCGGTACTCGATGTCGGCGGTGCGCTTGGAGTAGTGGGAGAGCTTCTCCTTGGGGTGGTCGTACCACCGCATGTTCTCCTCGCGCATGCCCAGGCCGGTGTACCAGTTCCAGCGCTGCTCCATCCAGTACTCCTGCCACTTCTCGTCCTCGCCCGGCTTGACGAAGAACTCCATCTCCATCTGCTCGAACTCGCGGGTGCGGAAGATGAAGTTGCCGGGCGTGATCTCGTTGCGGAAGGACTTGCCCATCTGCGCGATGCCGAACGGCGGCTTGCGGCGCGAAGTGGTCTGCACCTGGGCGAAGTTGGTGAAGATGCCCTGCGCGGTCTCGGGGCGCAGATAGGCGACCGAGCCGGTGTCCTGGGTGGGACCGAGGTGCGTGGAGAGCAGGCCGGAGAACTGCTTGGGCTCGGTGAACTGGCCCTTGTTGCCGCAGTTGGGGCAGTTGACGTCGGCCAGGCCGTTCTCCGGGAGGCGCTTGTGCTTGGCCTCGTAGGCCTCCTCCAGGTGGTCAGCGCGGAACCGCTTGTGACAGGCGGTGCACTCGGTCAACGGGTCCGAGAACGTGGCGACATGGCCGGAGGCGACCCACACCTCGGGGGCCAGGATGACGGACGAGTCGATGCCGACCACGTCCTCGCGCGACGTCACCATGTAACGCCACCACTGGCGCTTCAGGTTCTCCTTCAGCTCGACACCAAGGGGTCCGTAGTCCCAGGCGGCCTTCTGGCCTCCGTAGATCTCACTACAGGGGAATACGAAGCCACGGCGCTTGCTCAGGCTGACGATGGTGTCGATCTTGTCGGCGGCCACGGTGCTCTCTTCATTACGACGACGGGCGACGAAGCGAGTTGCTTCAGAGCGAATGCTTCAGGTTACCGGCGGGGCCTCCCCCTCAATCAAATCGGTTCGGTCTTCGGCCAGCTCAGCGGGCTTGTTGACAATCGTTTCCAGATTTGTTGAAAATGACTGTCATGAACGAACGACGACGTCGCCCCCTGATACCCGTGGTACCCGTGATACCCGTGCTGGCGACGACCGCGGCCACCGCCCTCGCGCTCGCCACCCTCTCCGCCTGCTCGACCAGCACGGCGGCCGACGGCGCCGCGGGGAAGTTCGACGTCGTCGCGTCGTTCTACCCGATGGCGTTCCTCGCCGAGCAGATCGGCGGCTCCCATGTCCACGTCACCAGCCTCACCACCCCGGGTCAGGAACCGCACGACCTGGAGATCAGCGCCAAGCAGATCGTCGACATCGAGAAGTCCGACGCGGTGCTCTACCTCAAGAACCTCCAGCCCTCCGTCGACACCGCCGTGAGCCAGTCCGGGGTCAGGACGAAGATCGACGCGGCCTCCCTGACGTCGATGGAGGAGCACGGCAACGAGGTCGGCGGTCACGCGGCCACCCACGACACCTCGAAGAACACCGAGTCCACCGGTCTCGACCCGCACATCTGGCTCGACCCGGTGCGCTACGCGCAGGTCGCCGCGGGCGTCGGCAAGGCCTTCGAGAAGGCCGACCCGGACCACGCGGCCGACTACAAGAAGAACACCGCCGCCCTGGTCAAGAGGCTCGGCGCGTTGAACACCCAGTTCAAGGAGGGGCTCGCGGACACCAGGACCAAGGTGTTCATCACCACGCACGCCGCCTTCGGCTACCTCGCCGAGCGCTACGGCCTCACCGAGGAGGCCATCAACGGCCTCGACCCCGAGTCGGAGCCGAGTGCCGCCCGCGTCAAGGAACTTGAGACGATGGCGAAGGCCGACGGCGTCTCCACGGTGTTCTACGAGACCCTCGTCAGCGACAAGACCGCGAAGACCATCGCCGGGGACGCGGGCCTGAAGACCGACGTCCTGGACCCGATCGAGGGCATCACCAAGAAGTCCCGGGGCACCGACTACTTCGCCGTCCAGGAAGCCAACCTCAAGGCCCTGCGCACGGCTCTGGGCAGCAAGTGACCGACACGGAGGACGACATGGGCGAGCCCGTCATATCACTGCGCGGTGTCGATGCCGAGCTGGGCTCACGCCCCGTCCTGCGCGGCATCGACCTCACCGTGCGGCGCGGCGAGGTCGTCGCGCTGCTCGGCGCCAACGGCTCGGGCAAGTCCACCGCGATCCGCGCGATCATCGGCCAGGTGCCGGTCGGCGCGGGCGCGATCGAGCTGTTCGGCACGCCCCGCGCGCGGTTCCGGCAGTGGGCGCGGGTCGGCTATGTGCCGCAGCGCACCACGGCGGCCGGCGGGGTGCCCGCCACCGTCACCGAGATCGTCTCCTCCGGACGGCTGTCCCGGGCCCGTTTCGGCGTGCTGCGCAAGGCCGACCACGCGGCCGTGCGGCGCGCCCTGGAGCACGTCGGCATGGCCGACCGCGCCAAGGACTCCGTGGACGCCCTCTCCGGCGGCCAGCATCAACGAGTGCTGATAGCCCGCGCGTTGGCGGCCGAACCCGAGCTGCTGATCATGGACGAGCCGATGGCGGGTGTCGACCTCGCCAGCCAGGAGGTACTGGCCGCCACCCTGCGCGAGCAGGTCGCCGCCGGCGCCACCGTCCTGCTCGTCCTGCACGAGCTGGGCCCGCTCGAACCCCTCATCGACCGGGCGGTCGTCCTGCGCGACGGCCGCGTCCTGCACGACGGCCCACCCCCGCGCACCCCGGCCGGCACTCCCCCGGTCTCGGCTTCGCTCGACCACGTCCACCCGCACGCCCCCACGGGCGCCGGACCGATCCGTACGGGACTGCTGAGCTGATGGACATCCTCGACTACGCCTTCATGCAGCGGGCGCTGCTCGCCGCCGTCCTGGTCGGCATCACCGCGCCCGCCATCGGCATCTACCTCGTCCAGCGCCGCCAGGCCCTGCTGGGCGACGGCATCGGCCATGTCGCGATGACCGGCGTCGGCCTCGGCTTCCTGCTGAACAGTTCGCCGGTGTGGATGGCCACCGTCGTCTCCGTGCTCGGCGCGGTCCTCA
Source organism: Streptomyces sp. NPDC091279 (assembly GCF_044757465.1). NCBI lineage: Bacteria > Bacillati > Actinomycetota > Actinomycetes > Kitasatosporales > Streptomycetaceae > Streptomyces > Streptomyces sp. NPDC091279. The sequence goes on from NZ_JBIVVA010000021.1 coordinate 89,454, forward strand.
TGGAGCTGATCCGCTGGTACGGCCGCACCCGTGGCGACATCGCCCTCTCCATGCTCTTCTACGGCGGTATGGCCGGCGGTGTGATGCTCATCAGCCTCGCGCCGGGCGGTTCCAACGCCAACCTGATGTCGTACCTGTTCGGCTCGCTGTCGACGGTGTCGCCCTCCGATGTGACGGCGATCTGTCTGCTGGCCGGCTTCGTGGTGCTGGTCACCCTCGGCCTACGCCGCCAGCTCTTCGCCGTCAGCCAGGACGAGGAGTTCGCCCGGGTCACGGGCCTGCCGGTACGCGCGCTGAACCTGCTCACGGCGGTCACGGCGGCCGTCACGGTGACCGTCGCGATGCGCGTGGTGGGCCTGCTTCTGGTGTCCGCGCTGATGGTCGTGCCGGTCGCGGCGGCCCAGCAGCTGACCCGGAGCTTCGCGGCGACGTTCGCCCTCGCGGTCGCGATCGGCGTGACGGTGACGATCGGGGGGACGGCCACGTCGTTCTACCGGGACGTGCCGCCCGGCGCGACGATCGTGCTGCTGGCCATCGCCGCGTTCCTCGCGCTGACCGCGCTCGCGGCGCCGCTGGCCCGTCGGCGCGCCCGCGCGGCGGATGAAGCGCGCCCTGCCGGGGAAGCTACGGAGTGTGTGATTCCGGCCGGGCGGGCGGCCGGGGACGAAGTCGGCGTCTGACTCCGGTCGGGCCGGGCTGGCACAATGGCCCCGCAGGCCGCAGACGTGAAGGAGGCAACCGTGGTGACCGCTGGACCGCCGGTGAAGGGTCGCGCCACCCGGCAGCGTGCCGCCGTGGCGGCGGCGCTCGACGAGGTCGACGAGTTCCGCAGTGCGCAGGACCTCCACGACATGCTCAAGCACAAAGGTGACTCGGTCGGCCTCACCACGGTGTACCGGACCCTCCAGAACCTCGCCGACGCCGGTGAGGTCGACGTTCTGCGCACCTCCGACGGCGAGTCGGTGTACCGGCGGTGCTCCACCGGTGAGCACCACCATCACCTGGTGTGCCGGGTGTGCGGCAAGGCCGTCGAGGTGGAGGGGCCCGCGGTGGAGTCGTGGGCGGAGGCGATCGCGGCGGAGCACGGGTATGTGAACGTGGCGCATACGGTGGAGATCTTCGGCACCTGCGCGGAATGCTCCGCAGGTTGAACGGCTCCCCCCACCTCGGCTGAGCCGAAGCCCCTCGGGCCACCCCCGTCCCCGCCCCCTGGGGCCGGGGCGGCAGCACGTTCCGGGATCACGTAGGGCACATCGCCCGTGCGGGAACTCTCCGGCTCCGGTCGGGCGTGAATCCTAGGAGTGCCGGGGTGAGCGATCCCACACGCTATGACGAGTTGGCCGAACGGGCGGGTCTGGGCAGCCGCGAGACCCTCTACCGATGCCATCGCCCCTGGAAACAGAGCGAGTTGATGCTCGCACCGCCTGTCCGTAGGCAAGTTCGAGGACGCCCCCCGTCACCCCGCCGGGTCCCGGCCGGGCCGTTTCCGGCGGGGAACGTCCCAGTCGTCGAGGCGTTCGGTGATCCAGACGGGGTTGACCTGGTATTCGCGGGCGAGGGTGGTGATGGAGGTTCCGGCGAGGTAGCGGGCGGTGACGTCGGCACGGTCGCCGGTGAACTGGGCCTGGGCTGCCCGTACTTCGGCGGTGGAACGGCGCCGGGTGCGGCCTCGGAAGACGTGCCCGGCGGGTCGGCGCAGTGCGTGGGCCTCGTGCCGGTGACGCCGGGGCACGCCCCACTCGGCGAGGCGCAGGCCGAGCCAGTTGGGGGTGACGTGGTAGTCGGCGGCGATGCGGGAGACGGGTTCGTGGGCCTGGTAGCGCCGGATGATGGTGTCGCTGTCGGCGCGGGCGGCGTCGCGGGCGGCGGTCTTTTCGGCGGGAGTGACGGGGGCAACGGCCTTGGGGCGGGCGGGAGTTGTCACGGTGACGTCCATGGGTCCTCCGGCGCGAGGACGTAGAGGGGGTGGGCGAGCCCCCCGACCCGATGCCACACCGGCAACGGGGCGGGCGCGGGGGCGGGGGTGTAACTGTCGTGCGGGGCACGGGAGTTCACCGGCCACACCGTGAGGGTGTAGGTGCAGTCGTCGTCGTCCGTGAAGGTCACGTAGAGCGGGTAGCCGCGTTTGATGTGGGTGCGGGCGGCGCGCAGTTCGTCGGTGTCGGCGGCCCAGGCGCGGAGTTCGCCGGAACAGCCGGGGTCGGGCAGCCGGAAGGCGTGCATCAGCGGGGACACCCACGGGGTGCCGGTCGGGCGGGGGGTCAGCCGGTCCGCGACCCGCACCGCCTCTCCGGCCAGCCAGCGCAGTATCAGCTTCGGGGAGATCGACTGGACCGTCCCGAGCACCAGCCACTTCGGTTCACCGGTGCCGGGGGCGGACCACTCGGCGCGGACCTCGGCCCGGTAGCTCGACGGCTCCAGGGCCGGGC
>NZ_JBIVVA010000022.1:0-77388 GCF_044757465.1 Streptomyces sp. NPDC091279
GTCCCACTCGGTACCGCCACTCACGGGACGCAGGTACCAACGGCCGGACAACGCGGCCCGGAACTCACCCACCTTGTCGTGAGCGTCGACCAACAACGCCCCGACGGAGGGCGGCAACGGATGCTTTTTCACTTGGCTCTGTCTCTTTCGCTGCGTTCCCTGTTGTTCACCCTAGGTAACTGCTTGATCTCAATCGGTGGCTATCGTGGGGAGGTGGTCGGGAATTAAGAGCCTTAAGCGCTCGACGCGTCTGCCCGGAGGGGGAATTGGGTACGGGTTTCCAGGTCTGAACTGCGGCCGCCTCGCCCTGACGGGCGTGCCCATCGCGGGAGATGCTCCGGCCCGGCGGGCGCAGGTGTGTCGTCATGCCGCGGGTGCCACCTGGGCGACGCCACGCAGTCAACCGCGTTGCTTTGACGCCCGTCGAGTTCGGCGATGCGCCTGGGAACTGCCAGCTCGACGCAGGTTGGGCAGGTCTCCAGATCGCCAGCCCCGTCAGCGGCCCCCCGTGCCGGCGCTCTCCGGCCATCCATCGCTGCCTCGCTTCTTGGAGTAACCTCATCTCGCTTTAGGTAACTTGATGGCTACGCACAGCGCCATGCTGTCGTGGCGGCAGAGCTTAAGAGCTTTAAGAAGCGGGTACGTGGGGAGTCGGGGCCTGTGAAGACACCGGAGTCGAACACGGCGCTGGAGCGGTTGTACCGTGAGAGCGGATGGACGATGCGTCAATTCGCTCAGGCGGTGAACCGTATCGGTACCGAACGCGGGACGCCGCTCAAGTACCGGGAGCCCTCGATCCATCAGTGGCTGAAGGGTCACATGCCCAAGGAGGGCGCTCGGCCGATCATTGTGGAGGCGTTCGCCCGGAGGTTGCTCCGGCCCATCACGCACTCCGAAGCAGGTTTCCCCGCAGCCGCGACGGGTGCGGGCACCCATATGGACATGGTGGAAGGGCTGATCGACTTGGGGAGCCTCGATATGGACCCGTCCCGGCGATCTGTTCTCGGTGCGAGTCTCTTCTCTGTGGCGCTCACTGTTCCGGGTTTGCCCGATCTCGTGGGGCGGATGGAAGCCATCAAGGCCGACCCTCAGAGGCGTATCGGTCAATCAGAGGTCCAGGCGGTATCGGCGATGACTGATCGCCTGTCAGGCCTCGATAGTGATTTTGGCGGCCGTTACGCCCGGCCGATGGCCGCCGCCTTCCTGGTCAACATCATTGCCCCCTACCTGAAAGCGAGCGCGTCGCCGGAGACACGTAAGGCGATGATGTCGGCGGCCTCTCTGCACTGCTATCTGACGGGGTGGATGGCGGTGGATGAGGGGGCGCATGGGCGGGCGCAAGAGTATTACGTGAAGAGTCTGGAGCTTGCTGGGGCCAGCGGTGACCGCATGACCTACTGCCATGTCCTGCGCGGCATGTCGGTGCAGGCCGCGGACCTCGGGCACGGCGCGCCCGCTGTGCGGCTCGCCAATGCCGCTGCTCAGGCGGCACCCGTGTCCAGCCCCCGGATGCGGGCCTTCATCACGGGGCAGCAGGCGCACTCCTTCGCACTGGCAGGTGAGAAGGCGAACGCGCTGGCCAGCCTCCGTGAGGCGGAACGTGCGGTGAACCAGGCCGAGAGCCCGGTCGGGACGTTCGGCGGGTTCACCTCGGCGACGTTGGCCTACGCCACCGCGCAGGTTCGGCATGCGTTGGGTGACACGAAAGGGAGTATCGAGTCCCTGCACGATCACTTCCGCCTCCGGGATTCCACGGACAGCCACCGCAGCAAGCTCATCTTCAGCTCGCTGCTCGCCGAGAGGCAGCTCCACGTAGGGCACCTGGAGGCAGCCTGCGCCACCTGGAACGCCGTTCTGGACGAGTACCCGGGCATGCACTCGGGTCGAGTCGACGGGCGGGTGGCGAGAATTCCGTCCCTCCTCTCGCCCTACAAGTCGAACGGGACGGCCCGGCAGACATTCGAGCGCGTTCGTGAACTGGTCGCCACGTGAGCACAGTTGACGTGAGGCGCTATGTCGCCGCAGACCTTCCCGAGATCCGGCAGCGCATCCTGGACATCCATGTCGAGGTCAGACGCCGGGACTTCGGACTCACCGGGCCCTTCTACGACGTTGAACGTTTTGACGAACGCCTGTCGACCTACTCGTCCCGACCCGGCTGGAGCGCGGTACTGGGATACGAGGACGGCGAGCCCGTCGGCTTCTGTTTCGGGACGGCCCTCGCGCCCGGCACGAAGTGGTGGAACAACATGCTCACCCCACTCGCGGCCGACGTGACCACCGAAACCGGAACACGCACCGCCGCCCTCAACGAGATCGTGGTCCGCAAGCCCTGGCGAGGACACGGCGTCGCCTGGCAGTTGCACGAGGCATGGCTCAACTCCCGCCAGGAAGAACGCGTGACGCTCCTGGTGAACCCCCTGAACGGCGACGGGGCTGTCCAAGCCGTCTACGAGGCGTGGGGCTACCGCAAACTCGGTGACCAGCAACCCTTCCCGGACTCGCCCGTGTTCTCGGTGATGCTGCGCCCGGTCAAGCCGACCTAGAGGCTGGACCGTATGCCGCCGCTCGCTGCCATGGCCGTTGCCCACCTGTGCAGCCCGGCCGCAGCCGCGATGACGGCGCATGCCATGAGGGACGGGTTGACCCGGGCGGCGATCAGGGCTCCTGCTTGCTTCATTCCGATGTTCTGGCCGACGGCGAGCCCGGCGGCTTCATGCACCCCGCCCCGCCCTGTGATCGGGATCAGCCTGTCTGGCCGGACGGGCGCATTACGACGTTGTTGATGTCGACGCCCTCGGGCTGGTTGACGGCGAACAGGATCGTCTCCGCGACCTGTTCGGCGGTCAGTGCCGTGGCCGGCGTTCCACCGCGCTCCTCCCAGAAGGGGGTGTCCACGACCCCCGGGGCGACCACGGTGACGCCGACGCGGTCCTTGGCCACCAGGAGGCGGACGTTCTCGGCGAGGGCGTGCGCCGCCCACTTGGTGACGGAGTACAGGTTGCCCGGCGTGTTCCTGGTGCCCGCGACCGAACCGACGATCACGATGCGGCCCTGGGACTCCCTCAGATGCGGCAGGGTCTCGCGCACCAGCAGAGCCGGGCCGAGAACGTTGGTGAGCACCATGGCCCGCATGGCCGCGGGGTCGTGGTCCTCAAGGGTGCCGGGCAGGGAGTACCCGGCGTTCGCGATCACCGTGTCCAACCGGCCCCAGGTGTCCACGACTTGGCGCACGGCAGCGGCGACATGGCCCTCGTCACCGGCGTCACCGGCGAGCGTCAGCAGCCGCTCACCCGCCCCGGTGGAGGCGGCGAACGCGGCGAGTCGACCGGCGTCGCGGCCGGTGATCGCCACGCGGTGACCCTGCTTGAGCAGGGCACGGGCGGTGGCCGCACCGATCCCGCTCGAACCGCCGGTGATCAACGTGACGGGTTCCATGGCACGGCCTCCTCGGCGACGGCGGGATCAGAGATGAGCCAAGCTCCAGGTGTCGTTGAACACCGAGTTGGCGGACGCAGGCTACCCGATAATCATGATGTTGTGACGCAACGCGAAGATCGGGCGGACTGCGCCGCACGTGCCGATCCCGGGCTGATGGAAACGGTATGCGCTGAATCCGCCGCCCGCCCTGCGTCGGTCTTCCGCTGCTCTGACCTGCGGAGAACGCCCTGCTGTCCCCGCCAGGGCCGTTGCCCGACTCGTTCCGATGTGCTCTCCGGGGTGCTCCATGGCCGCGCGGGCCACCGGGGCGCGGGCTGATCATGGTGCCGCCGCTCGGGGCCGTCGCGGTGCTGTCGGCCGGGTGCGTTCCGTGCCGTTGGCGGTGGCCGGAACTCAACTCCCTTTGCAGCCAAGGGGTTTGAGCCGTGTCGGGTCACTCTTTCGAGGGAGGTGAGAGGTCCGGCATCGGGAGCGGGCGGTGATCAGGGAGAGCATGCCTGTGACGGACCGTCACACTCCCAAAACCGAAGGTGAGCACATTCATGCCTGTTGAAGGCCACGCGGCTTCTCCGTTCGCGCTCGACCCCGAGAGCGTCGCCACGCTGGACGCGATCCGCGAAGCGCTCCTCGACCCGTCGCCGCGCCGCATCGGCCGGCTCGACCAGTGGGGCCTGGCCGACACCTACGAGACGTACGCCGAGATCGCCGAATACCGCGAGACGCCGATCATCATGGCGGACGGGACCCGGATCGACGCCGCGCTGAGCATGCCGCGCAACCTCGCGCCCGGCCAGACCTGTCCCGTGGTCGTCATGCCCGCCCCGCTGGTCGCGATCGGCCGCACGGCCTACCTCGGCATGCTCCCGCGCCTGGCGCTCGGCGGGTACGCCGTCCTCGCCTACAGCCAGCGCGGCCTGGCCGCCTCCACCGGCGAGATCCACGTCGCCGGACCGCAGGACGTCGACGACGGCGTCGAGATCCTCGACTGGCTGACCGGCCTGGAAGGCGTCGACCCGGAACGGATCGGCTGCTTCGGCGCGTCCTACGGCGCCGGGACGAGCCTGCTGCTGGCCGCGAGGGACAGCCGGGTCAAGGCCGTCGCGGGCGCCAGCGCCTGGGGCGACCTGTTCGCCTCCCTGTACGAGAACGACACCCTGCACACCGCGGCGTTCGAGGCGCTCGTCGCCCTGTTCGGCGAGGAACGGTGCTCCAAGGAGTTCCGCGGGGTCATCGAGAAGATCCGCAGCAACACCGTCGACGACGAGGTGCGGGAGTTCGCCCGGGTCCGCTCGCCGAAGGAGTACCTGAAGGCGTACAACGACCACAACCTGCCGGTCCTGATGACCACGTACTGGCACGAGACGATCTTCTCGGTGCCCGCCGTCGTCGACTTCTTCCAGGACCTCCAGAGCCCCAAGTCGCTGCTCGTCCAGATCGGCGACCACGGCAACGGCGAACTGCCCGGCCTCCTGGGGCTGATCGCCAAGCCCACCGAGACGGCCTACCGCTGGCTGGACCACCACCTCGGCGGCTCGGCCGGAAACGGCGCGACGCCGCAGTTCGGGGTCCGCTCGGAGTACATGCACAACCTCCTGTCCGAACTGTCCCACGCCAGCTGGGACGACTACGTCCTGCCCCGCAAGCGGTTCCACCTCGGCGCCGCCTCGGGTGAGACCGACGCGACGATGGCCGAGGGGCAGCCGCAGCCGGGCTGGACCCGATCCCTCGACGCCACCGGCGAGAGCAGCGCCGTCGTCGTCGCCCCGCAGCTCATCAAGACGGGCCTGGCCGAACGCCTGGGCCTGCCCCACACCTACAAGACCGGCGCCGTCGGGGGCCTCGCCCTCGCCTGGACCACGGCGCCGCTGAAGCAACCGATGCGCGTCCAGGGCGAGTTGGAGCTACGGGTCACCATCGCGCCGGAGATGGCGGGGGACGCCACGATCGTCGCCTACCTGATGGACCTCAACGAGGCGACCGGCAACGCCCGCATCATCACCCACGCCCCGTACACCCTCGTCGGCCGGTCCGCCGGTGAGGCCACCACGCTGACGTTCCCCCTCCAGCCCGCCCACTACGTGCTGGGCAAGGGCCGTCGGCTCCAGCTGATCATCGACGCGCACGACCCGTTCTTCACCGACGCCAACACCACCCCGTCCACCCTCCGGCTCTCCTCCCCGGAGAACGCCGAGGCCTACCTCGACATCCCCCTCGCCCCGCTGTCCTGACGGCACGTCATATCGTCGGCGGGCAAGGGAAAGTCCCGCTGGTTCGAGTGGACCAGCGGGACTTCTGGAGGCGACCCGCCTCCTACTCGGCCTGGCTGTCGGCTAGTTGAGCGACCAGTCGAAGTTCACCGTGATCGGGTCGTGGTCCGACAGCATCTTGTTGTCCGACGTCAGGAACTTCGCGTGCTCGTTGTTGAAGTACGTGGCCTTCAGGCTGAGCGCGCCGCTGCCCCGGTAGAGGACCTTGTCCACGGTCTCGCACGTGTTGGGGACCGTCGTGCCGGTCTGGTCGCAGACGAGCGCGTCGGAACCCTTGGCCGGCGCGACCCCGCCCCGCTCCAGCTCGACCCACGCGTCGGTCAGCCCGTTGTCCGACGCGAACTCCCCGATGGTGTCCTCGGCGCGCGTGTAACGGGTGTTGGTGTCGCCCATGACGACCACCGCGTTGCCCGCCGAGTTCGCCTTGATGAAGGCCGACAGCTGGGCGAGGTTGGCCGCGCGGGACTTCTCGTCGCCCGCGTTGGTACCGGCGTTGGTGTGCACGTTGTAGAAGTCGACGTACGCGCCGGACGCGATCTGCTCCCGCATGAACGTGAAGCCCTTGGGCGTCAGGCAGTCACCCGAATCGAGCTGGCAGGACGTCCACTTGACCCGCTGGAAGGAGTCGTACGGCAGCTTCGAGAGGGTGTTGAGGCCGCTGCCGATACCGGCGCCGCCACTGGTGGCCGTGCGGTAGGCGTGCGCGGTGTCGGCGGCGTAGAGGTAGGCGTGGTAGTTGAAGTCCTCCTCCACGTTCACGATGTCGTACGGCGCTATGCGCTCGCCGATCGCCGTGGTGCTCGACTCACGCGGAGTGTCGGAGCTGTTGATCGCGGAGGGCAGGCCCGCCACGTTGTACGTGAGCACGTTGAACGAGCCCGACGAGGTGGCCGCCGAGGCGGGGGAGGCGATCGCGGTGGCTCCGCCGAGGGCGACGGCGCCCGCGGCCAGGCATGCGGCAACTCTGCGCATGGGTGTTCTCTCCTGTGGTGCTCAAGTGGGGGGGTGTCGTGAACAACGACGTGATCACAAGGGGCCGAGGTGAATCGCGGGTGTTGCCAAGGTGTGTAGCAGGGAGTTCTCTGAGGAACCGTTGTGTATCCCCTTTATTAGGTCAAATTCTCCCCATGTCCCTGTAGGGGAGGGGGGGTTCGGACACCTCGCCTCACATCCCCTTTCCCCGTCCCGGCCGACCCGAGCCGCAGAACTCCCCCTGGGCGAGCGGCCGTTACGACGTCACCCGCGCCCCCACCCAATGGCACGCCACCTGCGCCCCCGCGTCCCCCGTCAGGACCTCCAGATCCTGGCCCCGGCACGCGTCCGCGACCCCCGCCCGCTCCGCCTCGCCGCCCGCCAGGATCTGGCAACGGGCGTGGAAACGGCAGCCCGTCGGGACACGGGACGGGTCCGGAGGCTCGCCGGTGAGGATCACCGGGGTACCCGGCGCCTCCGGAAGCACCGACAACAGGGCCTGCGTATAAGGGTGTTGGGGCGCTGTCAGCACCTGCTCCACGCGGCCCGTCTCCACGATGCGGCCCAGATACATCACCGCCACCCGGTCCGCGATGTTCCAGGCGAGGCCCAGGTCATGGGTCACCACCAGCGCGGACAGGCCCAGTTCGGCACGCAGGCCCAGGAGGAGCGCGAGGATCTCGCCGCGCACCGAGGCGTCCAGGGAGGCCACCGGCTCGTCGGCGACGATCAGTTCGGGTTCCAGCACCAACGCCCCCGCGATGACCACGCGTTGGCGCTGCCCGCCGGAGAGTTCATGCGGGTGCCGGGCGAAGAACCGCTCCGGCGGCCGCAACCCCGCCCGGGACAGGGCCCGTTCGACCGCCGCCGTCTCGTCACCGGCGTACCCGTGAATCCGCAGCCCCTCGGCCACCGCCTCGTACACCGTGTGCCGGGGGTTCAGAGCGCCGCTCGGGTCCTGGAGCACCAGTTGGACGCGCCGCCGGTACGCCTTCAGGGCTCGCGCCGCGTACTCCAACGGCCGCCCGTCGAAGCGGACTTCACCCTCGGTCGGCCGGACAAGACCCAGCAGCGTCCGCGCCAACGTCGTTTTCCCGCACCCCGATTCACCCACCAGCGCGACGATCTCCCCGGCGCCGACCTCCAGATCGACCCCGTCGACCGCCCGCGAGGGCGCGGCACCCCGCCGCCCGGGAAACGTCACCCGCAGCCCACGCGCGCTGAGCAGGGGGCCCGCTGTCGATGCGGTCATGCGCCGCTCCTCGTCTCTCCGGCGAGCGCGGCCGGCCCGGGAGCCGCCGGTTCCTCGTGAACGCCCGTGCTCTGAACGCCGTTTGCCGGGCCCCGCCCTCTCACCGGTTCCCCGTGAACGTCCATGCCCTGACCGCCGTCGACCAGCCCCCGCCCCCTCACGACCCGTCCCCCAGCAGCAGAGGCGCCGCCGGACCGGAACCCGGCGCCCCCACATGGACGCACGCCGCCTCGCGGGCCTCGCCCACCTCCCGCAACTCCTGGTCCTCCGTCTCGCACTCCGCCAGCGCCACCGGACACCGGGGCTGGAACGCGCAGCCGGGGGGCAGCGCCGCCGGGTCGGGAGGGTCGCCCGGCAGGCCGCGAGGGGCGAAACGGGACGCGGGGGCGCCGATCCTCGGGAACGCCTCCGACAGGGCGCGGCCGTAAGGGTGCGCGGCGTTCTCGTACACCGTTCGGGCCGGGCCCTGTTCGATCACGCGGCCCGCGTACATCACCGCGAGCCGGTCGCAGGTCTCCGCCAGCACCGCGAGATCGTGGCTGATCATCAGCAGGCTCACGCCCTGCTCCGCCACGAGCTGTTCGATCAGCCGGAGGATCTGCGCCTGGATCATCACGTCCAGCGCGGTGGTCGGCTCGTCGGCGATGACGAGCTGAGGCTCGCAGGCCAGCGCCATGGCGATCATCACGCGCTGGCGCTGCCCGCCGGAGAGTTCGTGCGGGTAGGCCGCCGCCCGGGACGCGGACAGGCCGACCTGTTCGAGGAGTTCGGCCGCGCGCCGTCTCGCCGCCGTCGGTGTCGCGTCCCCGTGCAGCAGGACCGGCTCCGCGATCTGGTCACCGACGCGGTGCACCGGGTTCAGCGAGTGCATCGCGCCCTGGAAGACGATGGAGGCGCCCGCCCAGCGCACCGCGCGGACCCGGCCCCACCGCATCGTCAGCACATCCTCGCCGTCGAGCAGGATCTGCCCGCCGACCCTCGTGCCGGGCGGCAGCAGCCGCAGCAGCGCCAGAGCCAACGTCGACTTGCCGCACCCCGACTCGCCTGCCACGCCCAGCTTCTGACCAGCCGTCAACTTCAGGTCGACGCCTCGTACGGCGGCGACGTCGCCCGGATACGTCACCGTCAGGTTCCGCACATCGAGGAGCGTCACCGGGTCACCCCCAACGTGCTTGTCGTGCGGGCCTGTTGGCCCGTGGCCGAGGCCGGGTCCGGGCTCCGTGTCGTGCGGGGCGTCAACGGGCCACCCCCAGCCTCGGGTTGAGCACCGACTCGATCGCCCGGCCGCACAACGTGAACGCCAGCGCCACCAGGACGATCGCGATGCCGGGCGGCACCAGGTACCACCAGTCGCCGCTGCTGACCGCACCCGCCTCACGCGCGTCCTGGAGCAGGCCGCCCCAGGAGATCACCGTCGGATCGCCCAGGCCCAGGAAGGCGAGGGTCGCCTCCGCGAGGACGGCGGAGGAGATGGTGAGGGTGGTCTGCGCGAGGACCAACGGCATGACGTTGGGCAGCACATGACGGGTCATCACATGCCAGTGGCCGCCGCCGAGCGCCTTGGCCCGCTCGATGTACGGCCGCGACTCCACCGCCAGCGTCTGCGCCCGCACCAGCCGCGCCGTCGTCGGCCACGAGGTGACGCCGATCGCCAGGATCACCGTCGCGAGGGACCGGGACAGCACGGTGGCCAGCGCGATCGCGAGGACCAGCGTCGGCATCACCAGGAACCAGTCCGTGACCCGCATCAGCACGGTCGCCGGGGCGCCCCGGAAATGCCCCGCCGCGATGCCGACGACCCCGCCGATCGCCACCGACAACAGCGCCGCGAGCAGGCCCACCAGGAGCGAGACGCGGGCGCCCCACACCACCAGGCCGAGCACATCGCGGCCGAACCGGTCGGTGCCCAACAGGAAGGCGCCGCTGGGGGGTTGGAGCGGGGCACCCGGCGCGTCGGTCACCCGGGACACGTCCGCGCCGACCGTCAGCGGAGCGGTGAGCGCGATCAACGCGAACAGGGCGAGCGCCGCGAGCCCGAACAGGCCCGCCCGGTGCGTGCGGTAGCCCTGCCAGAACCGGAGGGCGGCACGGCGGCGCCGTTGCCGGGCCAGGGCGGCGGGAGTGGGGGGCGCCGTCATCGCGCCACCCGGGGGTCGAGCAGGGGGTAGACCAGGTCGGCCAGGGTGTTCATGACGATCACCGCCGCGGCGAAGAAGAGGAACAGCCCCTGGACCAGGGGCAGATCGGGCACGCTGAGGGCCTGGTAGAAGAGTCCGCCGAGGCCCGGCCAGGAGAACACCGTCTCGACGAGGATGACGCCCGCGACGGTCCGGCCCAGGTTGACGAAGACCAGGGTGACGGTCGGCAGCAGCGCGTTCGGCACGGCGTGCCTGCGGCGCACCAGGTCGTCCCTGAGCCCCTTGGCGCGGGCCGTCGTCAGGTAGTCGGCGCCCATCTCGTCGAGCAGCGCGGACCGGGTGACCAGCAGCGTCTGCCCGTACTCGACGGCGACCAGGGTGATGACCGGCAGCACGAGATGATGGGCCACGTCGACGACCCGCGCGAAGCCCTCCGAGTCACCCGACTCCATCCCGCCGGTCGGGAACAGCCCCGGCACCGGGCCCAGGCCCACCCCGAACACGATGATGAGCAGCAGCCCCAGCCAGAACGACGGCACCGAGTACAGGGTCAGCGCGAGCCCCGTGCCGATCCGGTCGCCGAGGCGGCCGTTGCGCCAGGCCGAACGGGTGCCGAGGAACATGCCGAGCGCGGTGTAGAGGACGAAGGCCGTGCCGGTCAGCAGCAGCGTGTTCGGCAGCGCCTCGCCGATCTTGTCGACGACCGGCGCGTGGAACTGGTACGACGTGCCCAGATCCCCGCTCAGCGCCTTGCCGCAGTACGACGTGAACTGCTGCCACAACGGCAGGTCGAGCCCGAACTCCCGTCGGTACGCGGCCAGTTGCGCCGCCGACACCGGGCGGCCGCCGGTCATGGTCTTCACCGGGTCGCCCGGCAGCAGCCGGAACAGGAAGAACCCGGTGACCAGGACGGCCAGCAACGACACGACCGCGCCGCCCGCCTTGGCCGCCCCGTAGCGCAGATATCCGGTGGCCGTGCGGGCGCGGGGCGCCGTCGGGGCCGTTTCCCCGGTGGTGAGGGTGGTCACCGGCTACTCGCGGTCGTCGGCGGTGGCGTGCCGCCGCCTGGCGAGGAACAGCCCGGCACCCGCGAGGACCACGACCCCGGCGACGATCGCGACCACGATCCCCGTCGAACTCCCGCGCGGCGAGGCGGAGTTGGCCGGTACCGCCGACCACCAGCTCCAGTAGCCGTCCTGGCCGTAGAGGTTGCCCGCGGCCTTCGGCATCGTCTCGATCGACCTGATCTGGTCGGTGCGGTAGGCCTCGACGGCGTTCGGATAGGCGAGGACGTTCATGTAACCGAGGTCGTAGAGCCGGGACTCCGCCTGCTTGACCAGGGCCGCGCGCTTCGCGGGGTCGTACTCGGCGAGCTGCTTGGCGTACAGCGCGTCGTAGGTCTTGTCGCAGATGAAGTTGTCGGTGGCGCCGATCTCCTTCGGCGTCGCGGGCAGCGCCGCGCAGGTGTGCAGGGACAGCACATAGTCCGGGTCGGGGTTGACGGACCAGCCGTCGAAGGCCAGATCGTAGGTGCCGGCGAGCCACGGGTCGGTGACGTTGTCCTGGCAGTCGAGCGTCATGCCGATGCCCAACTCGGCCCACCACTCCTTGAGATACTGGCCGACGGCCTTGTCGTTGGGGTCGGTGGCGTGGCACAGGACGCGGTAGGTCAGCGGCTTGCCGTCCTTGCCGACGCGCTGGCCGGCGGCGTTCTTGCGGTAGCCCGCCTGGTCGAGGAGGGCGCCCGCCTTCGCCGGGTCGTGGCCGAGTTCCTGGCTCGCGGACGGCTTCCAGAAGTACGACGAGAAACGCGGCGGGATGTACCCCTCGCCCTGCACCGCGTACCCCTGGAACACCTTGTCGATCAGGGCCTTGCGGTCGACGGCCATGAACAGCGCGTGCCGCACCCGTTCGTCGAGCAGCGACGGATCACCGTCGCCGAACGTCTCGCCGTTCTTCGCGCGGGCGCCCGGGTTGACGGCGAGCGCGTAGAAACGGCGGCCGGGCGCGTCGTTCACCCGGATGTTCCGCTGCCCCTTGAGGGAGGCGGCCTGGGCGGGCGTCAGGGACGGCGAGCCCGCGACGAAGGAGACCTCGCCCTTGCGCAGCGCGGCCACCGCAGCGTCCTGGTCCTTGTAGTACCGGAAGACCAGCTCGTCGAATTTCGGTGCCCCGCGCCAGAAACCCTTGTTCGCCTTGAGCCGCACATAGCTGTCGGGCTTGTACCCGGTGACGATGAACGGCCCGTCACCGACGATCGGGAACGCCTTGTCGTTGGTGAACTTCGAGAAGTCCTTGACGCCCTTCCAGATGTGCTCGGGCACGATCGGCACGTCGAGGGCGACCATGGTGGCCTGCGGCTTCTTCAGCTCGACGACCAGTTCGGTGGGGCTCGGGGCGGTCACCGAACGGAAGTTGCCGACGAAACTGCCGTTCGCGGTGGCGGCGCCCTGATCGGTCATCATCGTGCGGAACGTCCACGCCGCGTCCCGCGCGGTCACCCGCTGCCCGTCCGACCACGTCGCGTCGGTGCGGATGGTGTACGTCCAGGTGAGCTTGTCCGCCGACGTCTTCCACTGGGTGGCGAGACCGGGGATCGCGTGGGCGTCGCCGGGGTCGTAGTCGGTCAGGTACTGGTAGGTCAGCCGCAGAACGCTGGTGCTGACCAGGCGCGTTGCCAGGAACGGGCTCAACGAGTCGACGCTCTGGGCGACGGCGACCGTGAGGACCTTGTCCTTCTCGGCGGCCTGCGCCTGCTGCGGGGCCGGGCCGAGCGGGGTGGCGAGAACGGTCGTCAGCAGCAGGGCGCCGGTGCCCGCGAGCGCCAGGAGACGGGGCCACGGTCTGCGCGGAAGCGAACGCCGGGAGGCGTGCCGGTCGGGTGTGCTCATGGATCGTGACCTCACGTCATCGCTCGCACGGGGCGGCTCTGTCGGAAACTGCCGGACCTGACCACTGGATGAAGAGTGTGTTTATCAGGGCAGTTCCACACCCGTCAACGGTGCGGGAAAGCCCGCGTGGCCTGCGGAAACGGTGAACTCGCGGGCGGGGCCGGGATATTGGTCCACACCGGTGAAGAGTCCCTGGTGAGGGGCTGACGGTGACACCGACTCACGGGGAGAACGGGTTCACGGCGACCTTCGGAGGAGGGGCCTGCGCGCCGGTCCGCGCCCGCTCCCTCGCACCCGGCCGCCCGCGCCTCGGACGAGGCCGACCGTGCCTCGGACGGGTGAACTGTGCCTCGGACGGTCGTACAGAACAGGTGGGCCGTCCTTCAGGAGTCGATCTTTGACGCATGAACCAGGTGCTCCCGCGCCTGGGACAGCGCGTCGCCCGGCGCCCAGCGAAGGAGGCACTCCATGCGTGGAGCCACGCACGCCCCATGGGCCGTATGCGCCGCCGCGGTCGTCCTCGCCGCGACGGGCTGTGGCGGCGGAGGCGGAGACAGCGGCAGCGGGAACGGCAGCGGAGTGCTCAGCTCCTCCTGGGGCGACCCGCAGAACCCGCTGGAGCCCGCCAACACCAACGAGGTGCAGGGCGGCAAGGTCCTCGACATGATCTTCCGGGGCCTCAAGCGGTACAACCCCAGGACCGGCGCCGCCGAGGACATGCTCGCCTCCAGGATCGACACGTCGGACTCGAAGAACTTCACCATCACCGTCAAGGACGGCTGGACGTTCAGCAACGGCGAGGCCGTCACCGCCCGCTCCTTCGTCGACGCCTGGAACTACGGCGCGAGCCTCAAGAACAACCAGCGCAACGCCTACTTCTTCGGCTACATCGAGGGCTACGACAAGACCCACCCCGACAGCGGCGCCCAGAGCGCCACCACGCTGAGCGGCCTCAAGGTCGTCGACGACCACACCTTCACCGTCAAGCTGACGCAGAAGTTCTCGACGTTCCCCGACACCCTCGGCTACGTGGCCTTCGCGCCGTTGCCCCGCGCCTTCTTCGACCACCACGCCGCGTGGATCAAGAAACCGATCGGCAACGGCCCCTACCGCGTCCAGTCCTACGCCAAGGGCTCCCAGATGTCCCTGCGCACGTGGGACGGCTATCCCGGCGCCGACAAGGCGGCCAACGGCGGCGTCGACCTCAAGGTGTACACCGACAACAACACCGCCTACACCGACCTGATGGCCGGCAACCTCGACCTCGTCGACGACGTCCCGGCCGCCCAGCTGAAGAACGTCAAGGGCGACCTCGGCGACCGCTACCTCAACACCCCCGCCGGGATCATCCAGACGCTCGCCTTCCCGTACTACGACAAGAAGTGGAACAAGAACGGCTCCGAGAAGGTCCGCAAGGGCCTCTCCATGGCGATCAACCGCGATCAGATCACGAACACGATCTTCCACAAGACGCGCACCCCGGCCACCGACTGGACCTCCCCGGTCCTCGGCAAGGAGGGCGGCTACGACGCGGGCCTGTGCGGCGAGGCGTGCCAGTACAGACCGGCCGACGCCAAGAAGCTGATCAAGGAGGGCGGCGGGCTGCCCGGCGGCCAGGTCAGGATCACCTACAACGCCGACACCGGCTCGCACAAGGAGTGGGTGGACGCCGTGTGCAACTCCATCAACAACTCCCTCGGCAACGACAAGGCCTGCGTCGGCAACCCCGTCGGCACCTTCGCCGACTTCCGCAACCAGATCACCCAGAAGAAGATGTCGGGGCCGTTCCGCGCGGGGTGGCAGATGGACTACCCGCTCATCCAGAACTTCCTCCAGCCGCTCTACTACACCAACGCCTCCTCCAACGACGGCAAGTGGTCCGACAAGAACTTCGACAAGTTGATCAACCAGGCCAACCAGGAGACCGACACCGGCAAGGCCGTCGGCCTCTTCCAGAACGCCGAGAAGGTCGTCCGCGACACCATGGCCGCCATCCCGCTCTGGTACCAGAACGGCAGCGCCGGGTGGTCGGACCGGCTCTCGAACGTCGCCCTGAACCCGTTCAGCGTCCCGGTCTACAACGAGATCAAGGTCAGCTGACCCGGCGTGGGACGGTACGTCGTCCGGCGACTGCTCCAGATGATCCCGGTGTTCTTCGGGGCCACCCTCCTGATCTTCCTGATGGTCAACGTGATGGGCGACCCCATCGCCGGGCTCTGCGGCGACAAGCAGTGCGACCCGGCGACCGCCGCCCAGCTGAAGCGCGAGTTCGGCCTCGACAAGCCGGTCTGGCAGCAATACCTCACCTATATGGGCAACGTCTTCACCGGCGACTTCGGCACCGCCTTCAACGGGCAGAAGGTCACCGACCTGATGGGGCAGGCGTTCCCCGTCACCATCCGGTTGACGATCGTCGCCATCCTCTTCGAGATCGTCATCGGCATCACCCTGGGCGTGATCACCGGCCTGCGACGCGGCCGCCCCGTCGACACCTCGGTACTGCTGCTCACCCTCGTCGTCATCTCCGTCCCCACCTTCGTCACCGGCCTGCTGCTGCAACTGCTGCTCGGCGTCGAATGGGGCTGGATCAGACCGTCGGTCTCCACCGAGGCCGAGTTCGGCGAGCTGATCGTGCCCGGACTCGTCCTCGCGTCCGCCTCCCTCGCCTACGTCACCCGGCTGACCCGCACCTCCATCGCCGAGAACCGGCGCTCCGACTACGTCCGCACGGCCATCGCCAAGGGGCTGCCCCGGCGCCGGGTCGTCGTCCGGCACCTGCTGCGCAACTCCCTGATCCCCGTCGTCACCTTCATCGGCACCGACATCGGCGCCCTGATGGGCGGCGCGATCGTCACCGAGCGGATCTTCAACATCCACGGCGTCGGCTACCAGCTCTACCAGGGCATCCTGCGCCAGAACACCCAGACCGTCGTCGGCTTCGTGACCGTCCTGGTCCTCGTCTTCCTGGTCGCCAACCTCCTCGTCGACCTGCTGTACGCCGTTCTCGACCCGAGGATTCGCTATGCCTGAGCAGCCGTTCGAGCCCGGTCAGGCGATCGCGGGCACGGGCGCGGGCGGCGCCATGGACCTCGCGACCAGCGAGGCCCGCACCCTGGAGCCGACCCCGGGCGGCCCCGACGCCACCGGACCGCAGGACAGAGCCCGCTCCCTGTGGTCCGACGCCTGGCGCGAACTGCGCCGCAACCCCGTCTTCCTGCTCTCCGCGCTGATCATCCTCTTCCTCGTGGTGATCTCCCTGTGGCCGTCCCTGATCGCCTCCGGCAACCCCCTCAGCTGCGACCTCGCCAAGGCTCAGGAGGGCTCCCAGCCGGGCCACCCCTTCGGCTTCGACGGCCAGGGCTGCGACGTCTACACCCGCACCGTGTACGGCGCCCGCACCTCCGTCGCCGTCGGCGTCTGCGCCACCGTCGGCGTCGCCCTGCTCGGGTCCGTGCTCGGCGGACTCGCCGGGTTCTTCGGCGGCACCTGGGACGCGATCCTGTCCCGGATCACCGACGTCTTCTTCGCGATCCCGGTCGTCCTCGGCGGCCTGGTGCTGCTGTCCGTGGTCGTCACCAACACCATCTGGCCGGTGATCGGATTCATGGTGCTGCTCGGCTGGCCGCAGATCTCCCGTATCGCCCGCGGCTCCGTCATCACCGCCCGGCAGAACGACTACGTCCAGGCCGCCCGCGCCCTCGGCGCCTCCAACTCCCGCCTGCTGCTGCGGCACATCACGCCCAACGCCATCGCCCCGGTGATCGTCGTCGCCACCATCGCGCTCGGCACCTACATCTCCCTGGAGGCGACCCTGTCCTACCTCGGCGTCGGACTGAAGCCGCCCACGGTCAGCTGGGGCATCGACATCTCCGCCGCCTCCGCCTACGTCCGCAACGCCCCGCACATGCTGCTCTGGCCGGCCGGAGCGCTCGCCATCACCGTCCTCGCGTTCATCATGCTCGGCGACGCGGTGCGCGACGCCCTCGACCCGAAGCTGAGGTGAGCCGCCGCCATGCTGCTCGAAGTGCGCGACCTGCACGTGGAGTTCAGGACCAGGGACGGCGTCGCCCGGGCCGTCAACGGCGTCAGCTACCAGGTGGACGCGGGCGAGACCCTCGCCGTGCTCGGCGAGTCGGGCTCCGGCAAGTCGGTCACCGCGCAGGCTGTCATGGGCATCCTCGACACCCCGCCCGGGAAGATCACCGGCGGCGAGATCCGCTTCCGGGACCGGGATCTGCTCCGGCTGCCGGAGAAGGAACGGCGCCGGGTGCGCGGCGCCGAGATGGCGATGATCTTCCAGGACGCGCTGTCCTCCCTCAACCCCGTGCTCTCCGTGGGCGACCAGCTCGGCGAGATGTTCACCGTGCACCGGGGAATGTCCCGCAAGGACGCCCGCGCCAAGGCCGTCGAGCTGATGGAACGGGTCCGCATCCCCGGCGCCGCCCAACGCGTCCGGGACTATCCGCACCAGTTCTCCGGCGGGATGCGCCAACGCATCATGATCGCGATGGCGCTCGCCCTGGAACCCGCCCTGATCATCGCCGACGAACCGACCACCGCCCTCGACGTCACCGTCCAGGCCCAGGTCATGGACCTGCTCGCGGAGTTGCAGCGCGAGTACACCATGGGGCTCATCCTCATCACCCACGACCTCGGCGTGGTCGCCGACGTCGCCGACCGGATCGCGGTGATGTACGCGGGCCGGATCGTCGAACAGGCGCCGGTCCACGACATCTACAAGGCCCCGGCGCACCCCTACACCCGGGGTCTGCTGGACTCCATCCCGCGCCTGGACCAGAAGGGCCAGGAGCTGTACGCGATCAAGGGCCTGCCCCCGAACCTCATGGACATCCCGCCCGGCTGCGCCTTCCACCCACGCTGCCCGATGGCCCAGGAGGTCTGCCGGACGGAGGTACCGCCGCTGTATGCGGTGAACGAGGCGGGCGGGGTGTCTGGGGCGGGCGCGGGGGCTGACGCCGGGGTGGGGCCTGGGGCGGGGGCGGTGTCCGGGACGGGGGTGGTTTCTGGCGCGGGCGCGGGGGCTGACACCGGCGTGGCCTCCGGGGTGGGCGCCGAGCGGGTCAGTGCCTGTCACTTCTGGAGGGAGTGCCTCCATGGATGAGCCGAGGGTGGACGACCTGTCGATGGCCCGTACATCGGTGGGTCCGACGGGTGGGTCAACGATCGAGTCGATGTCAGCGTCAACATGGTCACGTGTTGAGCCGATCCTCGAAGTGAGTGGACTGGTCAAGTACTACCCATTGACCCAGGGCATTGTGTTCAAGAAACAGGTCGGTGCCGTCAAGGCTGTGGACGGCGTGGACTTCACGCTCAACAGAGGAGAGACCCTCGGCATCGTCGGGGAGTCCGGGTGCGGCAAATCAACTGTTGCCAAGATGCTCGTCAATCTTGAGCGCCCCACCGCCGGGTTGATCAAGTACAAGGGCGAGGACATCACCCGCCTCACCGGCCGCGCGCTCAAGGCGGTGCGCCGCAACATCCAGATGGTGTTCCAGGACCCGTACACCTCCCTCAACCCCCGCATGACGGTGGGCGACATCATCGGGGAGCCGTACGAGATCCACCCCGAGGTGGCCCCGAAGGGCGACCGGCGCCGACGCGTCCAGGATCTGCTGGACGTCGTCGGACTCAACCCCGAGTACATCAACCGGTATCCGCACCAGTTCTCCGGCGGTCAACGGCAACGCATCGGCATCGCGAGGGGGTTGGCGCTGCGCCCGGAGATCATCGTCGCGGACGAACCGGTCTCCGCGCTGGACGTCTCCGTGCAGGCCCAGGTGATCAACCTGATGGACCGGCTCCAGAACGAGTTCGAGTTGTCGTACGTATTCATCGCGCACGACCTGTCGATCGTCCGGCACATCTCGGACCGGGTCGCGGTGATGTACCTCGGGCGGATCGTGGAGACCGGCCGGGACACCGAGATCTACGACCACCCCACCCACCCGTACACCCAGGCCCTCCTGTCCGCCGTCCCGGTCCCCGACCCGGCCGCGCGGGAACGCCGGGAGCGGATCATCCTCACGGGTGACGTCCCCTCCCCGACCGACGTGCCGTCCGGCTGCCGGTTCCGCACCCGCTGCTGGAAGGCCCAGGAGCGCTGCGCCCTGGAGGTACCGGAGTTGGCGGTCCCCGCGGAGTTCCGCCTGCTGCCGGGCCCGGCGGCCCACGACTCGGCGTGCCACTTCGCGGAGGAGAAACGAGTGGTCCCACCCGAGCCCCCCAAGACACCCGAGCCCCGCAAGACCCCTGAGCCTCTTGAGCCCCCCGAGCCTCCCGAGGAGTGACGGACGTTCCCGCGCCGGGGTACCCGCGAGGGGGCAGAGGGGGAGCCGACGTTCCCGCCGGAGGCGCCCGAAGGGCGGACGGGCATCGCCGTCGGAGTCGTCGGAGGCGTCTGACGGCCGGGTCGGTTTCGCCGTCGGAGACCCTAGCGCCCGGGCCGAAGATCCACGCAGGTCGGAAACGGGTCGGTCTGTCGGGAAAACCGGAGGGATAACCGGCCAATCCCGCGAGGGAATGGCAACGGGCCGGGATGACATGGCGCATCCCGGCCCGTTTACGGCACCCGCACGGCCGTACGCTGTTCAGCCTGTCGCGTCCGTATATCGGTACCGCTTCCGTGAAGTTGCCTGCGTGTTAACGCGATTCGTGCGGTTTTGTGCGGCTATGCCAGGGAGCGCCGAAGGAAGTCCAGCTGGAGCATGAGCAGGTTCTCGGCGACCTCCTCCTGCGGGGTCATGTGGGTCACGCCGGACAGCGGCAGCACCTCGTGCGGGCGCCCGGCGGCGAGCAGCGCCGAGGAGAGCCGCAGGGAGTGGGCGACCACCACGTTGTCGTCGGCGAGGCCGTGGATGACCATCATCGGGCGGTGCGGGGCGACGGCGTCGACCAGGCCCGCGTCGTCGATCAGGGAGTTGCGCCGGTAGACGTCGGGCTGCTGGTCCGGCAGGCCGAGGTAACGCTCCTGGTAGTGGGTGTCGTAGAGGCGCAGGTCGGTCACCGGGGCGCCGACCACCGCCGCGTGGAAGACGTCGGGGCGGCGCAGCACGGCGAGGGCGGCCAGGTAGCCGCCGAACGACCAGCCCCGGATCGCGACCTTGGAGAGGTCGAGCGGGAAGTCGCCGGCCAGCGCCTGGAGCGCGTCCACCTGGTCCTTGAGGACCACCGCGGCCAACTCGTCACGGACCGCCTTCTCCCAGGCGGGGGAGCGGCCCGGAGTGCCCCGGCCGTCGGCGACGACCACCGCGAACCCCTGGTCGGCGAACCACTGCGAGGTGAGGTGGGCGTTGTGCGCGGCGGCCACCCGCTGGCCGTGCGGGCCGCCGTACGGGTCCATGAGCACCGGCAGGGGAGTGCCGCCCTGGTAGTCCCGTGGCATAAGCACGGCGCACGGGATTCGGCGTGCGCCCCCCTGTGTGAGCGTCACGCGCGGGGACAGACCGGGATCTTCCGCGACCGACCGGACAACGGCGACCTCGGTGAGCCCCGGTTCCTTGAGCCCCGGTTCCTTGAGCCCCGCGCCCGCCGTGCTCCCCTGGTCACCCTTACCAGGATTACCAGGCTTACCGGGCCTGCCCGGCTTGCCGTCCCCGGCCGCCCGGTCGTCGCGCAGGACCCGTGCCCGGCTGCCGGGGCGGTCGAGGCCTGCGGAGACCAGGACGGTCACGCCCCCGGCGCGCACCGCGCTGTGCACGCCGGGGGTCTGGGAGACGCGCTCCACGCCCAGCTCGTTGACCCGGTAGACATGCACCTCACCGATCTCCGGATCGGCCGCCGCCTCGCCCGCCGACGCCGTGACCAGCACGTCGTCCGCCGACACGGACAGCACCGCGCGGATGTGCAACTGGGGCCCGGTCAGCGGACGTTCACCGACCGCCAGGACCCGCGCGCCGCCCTCGTCGGCGATCCGGACCAGCTGTCCCGAGGGGCTCCAGCAGGGCACCCCAGGGAAAAGATCAAGCCAAACTGGATCTTCGTCGGCGTGCACCAGACGCGTCGCCCCGGTGGTCGGGTCGACGGCCAGACACAGCTGCTCACGCTGGTCGCGCGCCTGTACGAGAAGGAGCGGCACACCCGCGTCCGACCAGTGCACATGCGCCAGATACGGGTAGCGCGCCCAGTCCCAGACGACCTCCGTACGGGCCCCGTCGAGGCCGATCACGAAGAGCCGGACGTCGGCGTTGTCGGTACCGGCCGCCGGATAGGCGACCCGCTGCGGCTCGCGGTCCGGATGCGCCGGGTCGGAGATCCACCAGCGCCGCACCGGGGTGTCGTCCACCCGCGCGACCAGCAGCCGGTCGGATTCCGGGGCCCACCAGAAGCCTCGCGTGCGCTGCATCTCCTCGGCCGCGATGAACTCCGCGAGCCCATAGGTGACCGCCTCCGACTCCGGCCGGATCAGGGCCCGTTCGCCCTCGCCGTCGGCGCCCACCACCCGCAGCGCGCCCTGCCCGACGTACGCGATCCACCGTCCGTCGGGGGAGGGGCGCGGGTCGATCACCGGCCCCGTGGACGGGAGTTCACGGGTCGCGCCAGTCTCCGTCACGGCCGTGAACAGCCGCCCTGACAAGGCGAAAGAGGCCAACTGGACGGCCGCGTCGGTCGCGTAGCCGACGATGCCGGCGCCGCCCTCACGGCTGCGTTCGCGTCGCGCGCGTTCCTCCCGCGAGAGGTTCTCGTCAGCGCCGCCGAGCAGCGCGCGCGGGTCGGCGAGGACGCGTTCCGTGCCATCCGCGAGATCGAGCGCGCGGAGCGAATTCGCCCTGTCCGTACCGGAGTCGGAGCGCAGGAACAGCACCCGGGAGCCGTCCGGGGCGACCGTGAACGCGCGCGGCGCGCCCAGGCTGAAGCGCTGGGTCCTGGCGTGCAGGCGGGGGAAGGAGTCGGGCCTCGTCGTCATGGGCCGACCATATTGGCCATGCGCCCCCTTGTGCGGCCGTGCGCCGATCGATGCGCGCGTGTGGATAGTTATGATCACTACCGCGTAGTGGGTAGGAACCTGCTGCCTGTTGTATGGATTTATCTGCCCCACAGTTCGACCTAGTTCCGCCTGGTTCAACCTAGTTGGGCCTAGTTCGACCCCCTCAAGTCCGACCCCACGAGTTTTTCTGGGACCTTTGGAGGTGAGCCGCCGTGGCACTCTCGATTTCGGCGGTGGTGCTGCTGGCGATCGTCGTCTTCCTGCTGGTCAAGAAGTCAGGACTGAAAACCGGGCATGCGGTTGTCTGCATGCTGCTGGGGTTCTATCTCGCCTCTTCCACCATCGCGCCCACGATCAGCAACCTGACCTCGAACATCGCTGGCATGATCGGCGGCATCAAGTTCTGACCGGGGCTGCGCCGCACTGTCGGTGCCGCCTCGTAGGGTGGGACGCATGACGGAACAGCCCGCCCGGCGTCTGCTCCTGGTGCACGCGCACCCGGACGACGAGTCGATCAACAACGGCGCGACCATGGCCAGGTACAGGTCCGAGGGTGCCCAGGTGACGCTGGTCACCTGCACCCTCGGCGAGCGCGGCGAGGTCATCCCGCCCGAGCTGCGTCACCTGGCCGGGGCCGCGCTCGGCGCGTACCGGCTGGGCGAGCTGACGGCGGCCATGGGCACCCTCGGTGTCGACGACTTCCGTCAGCTCGGCGGCGCGGGCCGCTACAGCGACTCCGGGATGATGGGACTCGCCGACAACGACGACCCGGACTGCTTCTGGCAGGCCGACGTCGACGAGGCGGCGACCCGTCTCACCGAGGTGATCCTCGACGTCCGCCCCCAGGTCGTCGTCACCTACGACCCCGACGGCGGCTACGGCCACCCCGACCACATCCAGGCCCACCGCGTCACCATGCGCGCCGTCCAACTGGCCGCCGACGCGGGCTGGGACGTGCCCAAGGTGTACTGGAACCGCGCCCCGCGCTCCGTCGTCGAGGCCGCCTTCGCGCGCCTGCGCGAGGAGCTGCCCGACCTCCCCTACGCCGCGGCCGCCCCCCTCGGCGACGTTCCGGGCGTGGTCGACGACGACGTGATCACCACCGAGATCGACGGCGCCGCCCATGCCGCTGCCAAGGCGGCGGCCATGACGGCGCACGCCACCCAACTGGAGGTCACCGGCGCGTACTTCGCCCTGTCGAACGCGCTGGCGCAACCCCTGTTCACCACCGAGTACTACGAGTTGGCGCGCGGTGAGCGGGCCCCCGGCGGCCGGGAGAGCGACCTGTTCGCCGGTATCGGCGCCCAGGAGGCGCGATGAGCGGCGACCAGGGTTCGATGCTCGCCCAGCCGCTCAGGGCGCCCTCAGCGGGGCGTGCGGCGGCCTACGTGGGCCTCTTCGTGCTCGGCGCGGCCGTCGGGGTCGCCGGGGCGCTGGTGCAGGGCGGTCTCTTCCCGGGCGGGCTGCTGCTCGCGCTGGCCGGTGAGGCCGGGCTGCTGCGCGGCGGGGCCAGAGTCACCGGGGGGCGGGCCGGGGCGGTCGCGCCCGCCGTCGGCTGGCTCGTCGTCGTCGTGCTGCTGACCTCCACCCGTCCGGAGGGTGACTTCCTGTTCGCCGCGGGAGGGAGTTCCTATCTCTTCCTCCTCGGCGGGATGGCCGTCGCTGTGATCTGCGCCACCCTTGGTTTCGGGCGGCAACCAGCCGGGGCCGACGCCCGACTTGGGAAGTGACGTACTGCTTCGCCGTAACGCCGCCGTGCGAGTCCGGTGTGGGTTTCCCCGGCGGTCGTGGGATACGCGCCAGAAGTGGCCAGTATGGTGGTGCGCGCCGCCGAGCTGCCCGCGTGAGGTCGTGTGGGGCGGCGGAGCCAACCGGGAGAACCTGCCTTGAGTCGTGAAACTGACACTCCGTCCTCCGGCCCCGACGGGCGCGGTGCGACCGCGTACCCGTCGGGCACGCCGCCCTACGGGACGCCCCTGGCTTCCGACGCCGGTAGCGACGCGGGCCGTTCGGGCGCGCAGCCGGAGGAGCGCAAGACCGAGACCACGCTGACCACCCGGATCAGAATCAACATCCCGGGGTCGCGGCCCATCCCGCCGGTCGTCATGCGCACGCCCGTCGCGGACGGGTCGCCCGCCGAGGAGACCGGCGAACACCCGGCCCCGGCGCCCGCGCCCGTGGAGCCGCCCGCCGAACCCGCCCCGCCGGCCGGGGAGAAGACGAGCGACTGGTTCGCCCCCCGCAAGGCCGGTGCGCCCAAGGGCGGTCCGGCCTCCGGCGCCACCAACGGCGCGGGCGTGCCCGGCCCTTCGGCCCCCCGCCCGGCCAACCCCGGCCGCGTGGTCGGCACGATGAGCGCCCCCGCGACCACCCGCCCCACCGCCCCCGTGACCCCGGGCTCCACCCACGGCGCCGGGCTCCCCGGCGGTGCGACCGGCGGCCCCGTCGCCCCCGGCCACGGCGGCGGCACCGGCTCCTTCGACGTCACCGAGGCCCTCGCGGCCGCCCCGAACGGCCCCCGCCCGAAGGGCACCGGCACCGACCGACCCGCCAACTCCCCGCAGCCCAACGGCGCTACCGGCACCCCCGGTTCCAGCACCAGCCCGTACGACTACACCGACCCGTCGACCGGCCCGCTCGGCAACGAGACGACGGGCAACACCCCGATCGGCAACGGCGTTGCGGGCGCCCCTGGTTCGGGGATCAGCCCGTACGACTACACCGACCCGTCGACCGGCCCGCTCGGGAACGAGACCACCGGCAACACCCCCATCGGTAACGGCGTTGCGGGCGCCCCGGGTTCGGGGATCAGCCCGTACGACTACACCGACCCGTCGACCGGCCCGCTCGGGAACGAGACCACCGGCAACACCCCGATCGGTAACGGCGTTGCGGGCGGCCCGGGTTCCGGCGTCAGCCCGTACGACTTCAGCGACCCGTCGACCGGCCCGCTCGGCAATGAGACGACGGGCAACACCCCCATCGGCAACGGCGTTGCGGGCGGACCCGGTTCGGGGACCGGCTCGTACGACTTCAGCGACCCGGCCGCCGGACCCGGCAACCCCGCCGCCGGTGAGCCCCGCCGCGCCGAGCTGCCGTACTTCTCCGACGCCGACCGGCCCGAGGGCTACACCGGCCCCCCCGGCGGCTTCGGCACCCCGGGCGCGAACGGCCCGAGCGGACCGACCGGCGGTCCCGTCACCGGCAGCAGCCCGCTGACGGCGCCTCCCGGCGGTCCGGCGGGCGCACCCGGCGCAGGCGGCACCCGCGGGGCCACCCGTAAGGGACGCGGCCCCGGCGGCGGCCTGAGCGACGACACCGCGATCCTCACCCCGCAGAAGCCGGCCCCCGAGCCGGGCACCCCGGGCTACGGCACCCGCCAGGACCACGTCTCCGGACACACCGTCACCAGCGGCATCCCGATCGTGCCGCCGGGCCCGAACGCGCCGTTCGCGCCGGGCGCCGGGACCGACGGGCCGTTGCCGCACACGCCCCCGAAGCTGCCCGAGCCGGTCTCGGCACCGGCGGCGTCGGCGCCCAAGGCGAAGAAGAAGGGCCGCAGCAAGCTGGTGCTGCTCGGCGTCGGCGTCTTCGTGATCGCGGGCGGCGTCTACGGCGCCGGGCTGCTGATGAACCACACCGACGTGCCCAAGGGCACCACCGTGCTCGGCCTCGACATCGGCGGCGGCACCCGCGACGACGCCGTCAAGAAGCTCGACGCGGCGTTCGGCGAGCGCGTCGACAAGCCGCTGAAGCTGGCCGTCGAGGGCAAGACGGTCTCGCTCACCCCGGACCAGGCGGGCTTGCAGTTCGACCTCCAGGCCACCGTCGCCTCGGCCGCCCAGAGCGACTACAACCCGGTCTCGGTGATCGGCTCGCTCTTCGGCAAGGGCCGCGCGGTCACCCCGGTCATGCCCATCGACGAGGAGAAACTGACGGCGGCCCTCCAGTCCGCCGCGGGCGGCTCCGGCTCGATGACCGAGGGCACGATCCGGTTCACGTCCGGCAAGGCCGTCGCCGTCTACGGCAAGGCGGGCAAGGGCATCGACGCGGAGAAGTCGCGCCAGGCCGTCGAGGACGCCTACCGCGCCCAGGTGGAGACCGGCACGACCGGATCGGTCACGGTTGCGACGACGACCCGGGAACCCACGGTGTCCAAGGCCGAGGTCGACCGCGAGATGAAGGCCTTCGCGACCCCGGCGATGTCCGCCAACATCGTCGTGCAGACGGACGCCGCGCACTCCGTGGCGTTCAGCCCGCAGAACTCCCTGTGGAAGTTCCTCAAGGTCAAGGCCGTCAACGGCAAGCTCGTCGACAGCCCCGACCTGGACGCGCTCAAGGAGCTGTACGGCAAGGCGTTCGACGGCGTGCTGATCACCCGGGGCACCGGCCAGAAGACCGCCGTCACGCCCCAGGACGTGTACGCGGCCGCCCGCCAGGCCCTGCTCAGCACGAGCGACCGGAACGCGGTCATCGAGACCGACCCGAGCTGACCCGGCACGTCACCGGTGCCGCATGACAGATGTCATGCGGCACCCCGGACGCCCGACACTGCCGCCGCACCACCCCCGGCGGACAGCATGGACCGCATGACAACGACAGCGGTGCGGACCACCACCCCGGTGGTCGGGTTCGAAGCGGTGAGCAAGGTGTACGGGGACGTCCGGGCCGTCGACGGCCTGACGCTCACCCTGCGTCCAGGGGAGACCGTGGCCCTCCTGGGGCCCAACGGCGCGGGCAAGTCGACCACCCTCGATCTGCTGCTCGGGCTCCGGCAGCCCGACGCCGGGCGGGTCCAGGTGTTCGGGACCGGGCCGCGCGAGGCGATCGTCGCCGGGCGGGTCGGCGCGATGCTCCAGAGCGGCGGCCTGATGGACGAGGTCACCGTCGCCGAACTGGTCCGCCTCGCCTGCGATCTGCACCCGAGGCCCTTCAAGGTCGCCGACGTCCTCACCCGGGCCGGGATCAGCAAGATCGCCGACCGCAAGGTCGACAAGCTCTCCGGCGGCCAGGCCCAGCGCGTCCGCTTCGCCCTCGCCACCGCGGGCGACAGCGACCTCATCGTCCTCGACGAGCCGACCACCGGCATGGACGTCACCGCCCGCCAGGCCTTCTGGGCCACCATGCGTGAACAGGCCGACCGGGGCCGCACGGTGCTGTTCGCCACGCACTACCTGGAGGAGGCCGACGCGATCGCCGACCGCGTCCTGGTGCTGCACCGGGGCCGGCTGCTCGCCGACGGCACCGCCGCCGAGATCAAGGCCAAGGCCGGTGCCCGCCGCGTCTCCTTCGACCTCGACGCACCCGTCGACGAGGCCGCGATCCGCGCGCTGCCCTTCCTGACCTCGGTCGACGTCAGCGGCCACACCGTGCGCATCCAGTCCTCCGACGCCGACGCCACCGTTCACGCGCTGTACGGCCTCGGCGTCTACCCGCGCAACCTCGAAGTGGCCGGGCTCGGCCTGGAACAGGCGTTCGTCGCCATCACCGCGGCCGAGGAGGCCAAGCAGTCATGAACAGTCTGATCAAACTTGAACTCTCGCGCGCCCTGCGCAACCGGAAGTTCCTGTTCTTCTCGGTGATCTACCCCTCGGCGCTGTTCCTGCTGATCGCGGGCAACGCCGACCCCACCACCAAGGTCGACGGCACCGGGTTGACGTTGCCGACGTACATGATGGTGTCCATGGCGTCCTTCGGTGCCCTTACCGCCGTCCTGATGGGCAACAGCGAGCGCATCGCCAAGGAGCGGGAGAGCGGCTGGGTACGGCAGTTGCGGCTGACCTCGCTGCCGGGGCGCGGTTACGTCTTCGCCAAGACGGCCGGCGCGGCCGTGGTGAGTCTGCCGTCCATCGTGGTCGTCTTCGTCGTCGCGGCCGCCGTGAAGGACGTCCGCCTGGACGCCTGGCAGTGGCTCGCGCTCACCGGCGCGATCTGGGCCGGCAGCCTCGTCTTCGCCGCGCTCGGCGTTGCCATCGGCTACCTGGCCAGCGGGGACGCGGTCCGCCCGATCACGATGATCACCTACTTCGGCCTGTCCATGCTGGGCGGCCTGTGGATGCCGACGACGACGTTCCCGCACTGGCTCCAGGAGATCGCCAAATGGCTGCCCACGCACGCGTACGCTGCGATCGGGCGGGCCATCGAGCAGAGCCAGGCCCCGCAGGTCCAGGACATCGCCAACCTCGCCGTCTTCTTCCTCCTCTTCGCGGGCGGAGCGGCCTGGCTGTACCGGAAGGACACGCTGACGGCGTGAACGCCATGACGGACGGCCTGCGGGCCGACGAGGAGGCCCGGGCCCACC
This sequence comes from Streptomyces sp. NPDC091279, assembly GCF_044757465.1. Classification (NCBI taxonomy): domain Bacteria; kingdom Bacillati; phylum Actinomycetota; class Actinomycetes; order Kitasatosporales; family Streptomycetaceae; genus Streptomyces; species Streptomyces sp. NPDC091279. The sequence continues at coordinate 28,207 of NZ_JBIVVA010000022.1, forward strand.
GCCTGGTGCGGATCGGGGAACCGCCCCGCACCCGGGGCGAGGCGCTGCGCAAGCTGGTGTGGGTGGCGCCCTGGCTGGTCTTCCTCACCTCGCCGGTCGCCGACCTGCTCCACGGCGGGCACGCCACCCCGGTCGGGGCGGCCGGCTGGACGGGCCTCGCCGCCTTCACCGGGATCTATCTGGCGCTCGTCTTCCGCAACATGAGCCGACCGCTCTCCCCGGCCGCCGTGTACGCCATGGTCGCGGCCCTGGAGGTGCTCACCGTCGCCCTCAGCCTCACCTTCGGCGAGGCCTGGCTCGGCCTGTTCGTCTACGTCTCGGTCTGCTGCGGGATCACGTTCCCGCTCCGGCTCGCCTACTGGACCATCCCCCTCAACACCGCCGCGCTGCTGCTGGTCGGCTGGCGGGTCGGCGAGGAGACCGCCTGGGGGCTCTTCCTGGTGGTGCTGCTCGTCGGCTACTCGATGACCGGCGTCCGCCAGCTCATCCACACGACGGTCGCGCTGCGCAGGGCCCGCGCCACCGTCGCCCAACTCGCCGCCAACGAGGAACGGTTGCGGATGGCCCGCGACCTGCACGACCTGCTCGGCCACTCGCTCTCCCTCATCACCCTGAAGAGCGAACTGGCCGGACGTATGCTCCCCGACCACCCCGACCGCGCCGCCCAGCAGGTCGCCGACATCGAACAGGTCAGCCGACAGGCCCTGGTCGACGTCCGGGAGGCCGTCACCGGCTACCGGCGGGCCCGCCTCGCCACCGAACTCGCCGGCACCCAGGTCGCCCTGACCGCCGCGGGCATCGCCGCCGACGTCCCCGTCGAGCCCGACCTCACCGGCGTCGGCGAGGAGAGCGAGTCGGCCCTCGCGTGGGCGCTGCGCGAGGCCGTCACCAACGTCGTCCGGCACAGCGGCGCCCGGCGCTGCACCGTCGAGCTGCTGCGCCGCCAGACCCTGGCGGGACCCGTCGCCGAACTCTCCGTCGAGGACGACGGCTCGGCCGCCGACGACGGCACCGGCGTCGCGCCCCCGGGCGTCGCGGGCGGCGGCGCCGAGGAGCCGGGCAACGGCCTCACCGGCCTCACCGAACGCCTGGAGAAGGCCGGCGGCACCCTGGAGGCGGGCCGCGTCCGAGGCGGCTTCCGGCTGGTCGCCCGGGTCCCCGCGGACCGCCCGGCGCCCGTAGACTCCGGCGCATGAGCCGCACGATCAAGGTCCTCCTCGCCGAGGACCAGTCGATGGTCCGCGAGGCGCTCGCCGCCCTCCTCGGCCTTGAGGACGACATCGAGGTCGTCGCCCAGGTGGCGCGCGGCGACGAGGTGCTGGACGCGGCCCGCGCGCACGCCGTCGACGTGGCCCTCCTCGACATCGAGATGCCCGGCTGCACCGGCATCGAGGCCGCCGGGCAGGTGCACCGCGAGCTGCCCGGCGTGAAGCTGGTCGTGCTGACCACCTTCGGGCGCCCCGGCTATCTGCGCAGCGCGATGGAGGCGGGCGCCGACGCGTTCCTCGTCAAGGACGCCCCGGCCGCCCAACTCGCCGCCGCCGTACGGAAAGTCCTCGCCGGCGAGCGCGTCATCGACCCGACCCTCGCGGCGGCGGCCCTGGCGGAGGGCGCCAACCCGCTCACCGACCGCGAACGCGAGGTGCTGCGCACGGCGGCGGACGGCGCCACCAACGCCGAACTCGCCCAGACCCTCCACCTCTCCCAGGGCACGGTCCGCAACTACCTCTCCACGGCCATCCAGAAACTGGCGGTCCGCAACAGGGCGGAGGCGGTGAACATCGCCCGGGAGAAGGGCTGGTTGTAGGGGGACGGGGGCAACTCCGGGCGCCGGGTGGGACGTTCAGCGGGGAACAGAGGAGCGGGGAACAGAGGAGGCTGGGCAACGGGGCCCGTGGCGGCCTCAGTTCAGGAGGGAACGGGCCTGTCTGGCCTCGCCGCGGACCTGCTCCGCCGCCTGTTCGTCCACCGCCTCCAGGAGGTCCGCGTAGGACTCCAACTCGCCCGCGCCGCCCGGGTAATCGCCCCGCAGCACCAGCAACTGGGCCCGCTCGTAGCGCAGTCGGGCGGGATGCGAGGGCAGCAGCAGGCCCAACTCCAGGGACCACAGGGCGACATCGGACCGTTCGAGGTGGGTCCCGGCCCACGCCCGTACGTTGTTCAGGACGCGGGCGACGACCTCCACGGGCTCGGCGGGACGCAGCATCGACGGCTCCAGGCGGGCCCCCGCGGCCCCGGCGACCAGGGTCCGCGCGTCGTCGCCGGTCAGCACCCGGCCACCGTCGAACGGGTCGGCCAGCACCTGGTCCTCGTGCGGGCCGAAGCCGACCACGAAGTGCCCCGGCAGCGCGACCCCGTACACCGGGGCCCCGGCCCGCCGGGCGACCTCCAGCCACAGCACCGACAGCAGGATGGGCAGCCCGCGCCGACGCCGCAGCACCTCGTGCAGCAGGGACGACTCCAGGCGCCGGTAGTCGGCCGCCGACCCGCCGAACCCTTCCCGCTCGCCGAGGAGTTGGCGCACGGCCCGCGCCCACGCGCCGGGACCGCCCGGGCGGAACGGCAACTGCCCCGCCAGCCGGTCCAGTTCGACCTGGGCGGCGTCGATGCCGACGTCGTCGAGAGCGCCGTCCGCCACCGCGCCGATCAGCAGGCAGAGGGCGGCGAGGTCGGGCCGTTCGCAGCGGGCCTCCTCGGCGAACCGCTGCCGCAGCTCGGCGGACCGCTCCGGCGCGGGGCGGCCCTTCACGACCGTCCCGGGCCTTCGGAATCCGGCTCCCGGTAGTGGTGGTAGGCGTGGTGCGCGGCGAACCCGAGGCCCGCGTACAGGGCCCGCGCCCCGGTGTTGTCCAGCTCGACCTGGAGCCAGGACGCCGACGCGCCCTCCGCCAGCGCCCGCTGGGCCAGCGCCGCCAGCACGGCACCCGCGAGGCCCTGCCGCCGCCGTTCGGGAGCCACCTCGACGGCGGCGAAGGACGCCCACCGGCCGTCCACCACGCACCGGCCGATCGCGGCCGGCGCGTCCTCGCCCGGCACCGTCGCGAACCACACCGAGGGACCGCTGCCCAGGACCTTCAGCGCCACGTCGCTCACGCCCTTGCGCTGATAGCGCGCGAGCCACCGCTCGTCGGCCGTCCGGGACAGCTCGACCCCGGCCCCGTCGGCCCGGTCCGCGACCGGCGCCAGCGCCCCGGTCCACAGCTCGGCGCTCACCTCACGCACCCACCCGCGCCGCTCCAGCTCCGCGCACAGCCCCTCCTGCGTGCCCTCGGCGCCGGTCGCGGTCTGGATGTACGCGGGCAGCCCGCGCGCCGCGTACCACCCGCGTACGGCGCTCAGGGCGTCGTCGAGGGGGCGGCCGGGATCGCCCAGCGGCAGCACCGAGTTGGCGCGGCGGGTGAACCCGGAGGCGGCGCGCAGCTCCCAGTCACCGAGCCGCTCGCTCTCCACCGGCCGCCACGCGCGCGCGGAGACGCGCGCGAGCTCCTCGTAGGACGCGGCGGGTCCCCGGCGGCGGGCCGGAGCGGCCGGTACCACTTTCCCGGCGACCAGAGAGGATTCCGGCACCGCGACGCTCTCGCCGCTCTTCCGTGTGATCAGGAGCACGCCGTCGTCCCATGATGTGAGAACACCGACCGTGTCGGTGAACATCTCCTGCGTCACACCAGGATCGCTCAAGCGCCGGACGGAGACGCGTTTTCCCACGTCAGCAGCTGTGATGCGGACCTCAAGTCGCCCAGCAGCGGATATTTCCACAGGTAGGTCCACCCCTCCTGTTCGGATCGTGGCCAAGAACGGAGATACTAGAGGTGGGCATCGACGACGCCGCGCTCCCGCGCGCCAGGCGGCGGAGCCTGCGGAGGCCCGCCAGCGCCCTATCGAGGAGGAACGACAGCGTGACCTACGTCATCGCGCAGCCTTGTGTCGACGTCAAGGACAAGGCGTGCATCGAGGAGTGCCCGGTCGACTGCATCTACGAGGGCCAGCGGTCCTTGTACATCCACCCGGACGAATGCGTCGACTGCGGAGCCTGTGAGCCGGTGTGCCCGGTCGAGGCGATCTTCTACGAGGACGACACTCCCGAGGAGTGGAAGGACTACTACAAGGCGAACGTCGAGTTCTTCGACGACCTGGGTTCTCCCGGCGGCGCCAGCAAACTGGGCCTGATCGAGCGCGACCACCCCTTCGTGGCGGCGCTGCCCCCGCAGGCCGAGTAGGCCCGAGCAGTCCTCCCGCACACGTGTCGCCTCGGTCCCGTACGCCCGCGTACGGGACCGAGGCGTTTGCCGTACCGCCGCGGCGACCGGCGTCGCACCGCCGTCGCACGAGAAAGTGAGCCAGCCCCGTGTCCGCAGTCTCCGACCTCCTGCCCGTCTTCCCGTGGGACCGGCTGGAGCCGTTCAAGAAGACGGCGACCGCCCACCCGGACGGCATCGTCGACCTGTCCGTCGGCACCCCGGTCGACCCGGTCCCCGACCTGATCCAGAAGGCCCTGGTCGACGCCGCCGACTCGCCCGGCTACCCCACGGTCTGGGGCACCCCGGCGCTGCGGGACGCGCTCACCGGCTGGGTCGAGCGCAGGCTCGGCGCCCGTGACGTCACCCACCGGCATGTGCTGCCGATCGTCGGCTCCAAGGAACTCGTCGCCTGGCTCCCGACCCAGCTGGGCCTCGGCCCCGGCGACACGGTCGGCTACCCGCGCCTGGCCTACCCGACCTACGAGGTCGGCGCCCGCCTCGCCCGCGCCGCCTACGAGGTCTACGACGACCCGACAGAGCTGGACCCCACCCACCTCAAGCTCCTCTGGCTCAACTCGCCCTCCAACCCGACCGGCAAGGTCCTCGGCAAGGACGAGCTGACCCGGATCGTCGCGTGGGCCCGCGAGCACGACGTGCTGGTCTTCTCCGACGAGTGCTACCTCGAACTGGGCTGGGAGGCCGACCCCGTCTCGGTCCTGCACCCGGACGTGAACGGCGGCTCCTACGCGGGCCTCGTCGCCGTGCACTCGCTCTCCAAGCGGTCCAACCTGGCCGGTTACCGCGCCGCCTTCCTCGCCGGTGACCCGGACGTCCTCGGCCCGCTCCTGGAGATCCGCAAGCACGGCGGCATGATGACGTCCGCGCCGACCCAGGCCGCCGTCGTCGCGGCCCTCGGCGACGACGAGCACGTACGCGTGCAGCGCGAGCGGTACGCCGCCCGGCGCACGGCCCTGCGCGCCGCCCTGGAGGGGCACGGGTTCCGCATCGAGCACAGCGAGGCCAGCCTCTACCTGTGGGCGACCCGCGACGAGTCCTGCTGGGACACCGTCGCCCACCTCGCCGCCCTCGGCGTCCTGGTCGCCCCCGGCGACTTCTACGGCACGGCGGGCGACCGGTTCGTGCGGGTCGCCCTGACGGCGAGCGACGAGCGGGTGGCGGCGGCGGTGGCACGGCTGTCGCGCGCGTAGGTGAAGGCGCCGTAGTCCGTCCCGTATGACGCGTGGTCGTCCCCGGACGGCATGCCGAAGGGGCCCGGGGAAGAACACCCGGGCCCCTTCGCGTGCGTGCGGAGGCTCAGCCGCCCAGCGGGAGGCCGCCGAGGGGCAGTTGACCGGTCGAGGGGAGGCCGCCGCCCTTGGTCAGGGTGTCCGTCGGCAGGCCGCCCTTGGTGGCCGTCTGCGCGGTGTCACCGAGGATCGAACCGGCGGAACCCGCCGCGTCCCCGGCGGCCTTCTGCGCGGCCGGGGTGGTCTGCTTGGCGACCTTGCCGCCGGTCTTGCCCGCCGCCGGAACGGCCGTCTTGACCGCCTGGCCACCGGCCTCGCCCGCCAGACCGGTGGTCTTCTGGGCGGCGCCGTCGACGGTGTTGCCGACGCCCGCCGCGTCCAGGGCGGTCAGGCCGCCGAGGTTCGGGGTGGCGGGCAGCTCGGTGGCAGCGCTGGCGGAGCCGGCCACACCGACCCCGGCTGCCGCTCCCGCTGCGACGAGCAGCGCGGCACGGGCGATCCGGCGGGTCAGGGGGAGGGACATGATGCTCCTTCGACGGGAGAGAACACGGAATCGTCCGGCGCTGTCGGGCAGTTGACCGGCTGCGGCCCGGACACGGTGACTACCGCTCGAAGCCCGCGAAGGTTGCGGCGGCCCGACGTAAAGAGTTCGCAATGCGTCGCATAATCAGCTGCGGATAAAACCGGGCAAAGCGCTCCCGGTCCGACTGTCTGCCGAATGGTCACAGCCCGGTGTTCCCAAGGGGCGCGACGCTTTCGAGGGTGACGGCGCGAAAACCTGCCCCCACCGCCTCCCGGACCCGCCCCGCACGACCCCTGTGGGTGACACCCCGCACGCCTGCACGGCCCGCCGCCCGAGGCCCTGAAGAGCCTCTCGTGCGCGCCCTTGAAGGAGCCGCCGAGCGTGTCGTATGAGCCGCCACAGGGCCGAACCGGACCAGCCGCACGAGCCCTCGCGCGAGCCACCGCACCGGCCCCACGAGGCACCGCACGGACCGCTGCCCACTGCTTACCGCCCACTGCCTACTGCCTACTGCCTACTGCGCGAGAACGATCCTGACCGCGTCCGTCGCCTTGCTCGCGCCGTCCGCCTCCGCGCCGCGCACCGTGCGCCACCGGGGATCGACGTTCCCGGCGGCCCACTCCCGCCCGGCGTAGGTGACCTCGTCGATGTGGAGCGCGGCGGCGTTGGCCACCGCCCACTGGGCGAGCTGCCAGCCCCGTTGCCGGTCCGAACTCCCCTTGGCCGGGCTCGACTTGGCGGACACCGCCAGCCGGAGGGTCCGTTCCCCGGAGTCCTGGGCGGCCGTCGCGGTGGCGCTCGGCGTCGGCTCGGCGGACGTCTGCGCCCCGCCGCTCACCTGGGCGCCCACCGGTTGCAGCACGTCCCGCCCGAAGTCCCGGGCCAGCGCGGCCCGTACCGCGTCCTGGGCCGGTGTCTGGGCGTCCGTCGCGCTCGGGGTCTCGGTGGGGTCGGGCTGCCCGGTGCAGGACAGGGTGGCCGCCGCGTTGCCGGTGAGGGCGGCGGCGAGCAGGGTGGCGTCCGGCTCGTGCTTGGCGTACGCCTCCGGGTAGCCGCTGCGCTGCACACGCTGCGCCGCGACGGTCAACGGCAGCTCGGCGTAGTCGTCCACCTTGGCCAGGTGCGCGTAGAACTCGGCCGCCGCGTACGTCGGGTCCAGGATCTGCCGTTCCGTGCCCCAGCCCTGCGAGGGCCGCTGCTGGAACAGGCCCAGCGAGTCCCGGTCGCCGTGCTCGATGTTGCGCAGCCCCGACTCCTGGATCGCCGTCGCCAGCGCGATCGTCACCGCCCGCTCGGGCATGCCCCGCCCGGTGCCGACGGCGGCGATCGTCGCGGCGTTCACCGCCTGCTCGGGCGAGAACGCGTAGCGCACCGCGCCGCCGTCGGAGAAGACCTCGCAGCCGGGGCCGAGCCGGCTCCCGGTCAGGTACTGCACCGTCACATATCCGGAGACGGCGAGCAGAACGGTGAAGGCCGACCCCGCTCGCAGAAAACGGCCACGGCGCTTGGGGGAGTGGGGGGTGGGCTCTGGCACGCGTACAAGGTAGCGGAGGTTACTGAGGGGTTCGCGCCAGGTGTACACGGAACGTTCACACACCGGGGCGTTAGGGTCGACGGCATGGCCGATACCGCACTTGACCTCACGCTGGACGCCGCCCGGCTGACCGCGCAGCTCGTCGACTTCCGCTCCGAGAGCGGCTCCGAGAAGCCCCTCGCCGACGCGATCGAGCACGCTCTGCGCGCCTTGCCCCACCTGACGGTCGACCGGTTCGGCAACAACGTGATCGCCCGCACCCGGCTCGGCCGCGCGGAACGCGTCATCCTGGCCGGCCACATCGACACCGTGCCCATCGCGGACAACGTGCCCTCCCGCCTCGACGACGACGGCGTCCTGTGGGGCTGCGGCACCTGCGACATGAAGGCCGGCGTCGCCGTCCAGCTGCGCATCGCCGCCGAGGTCCCCGCCCCCAACCGCGACCTCACCTTCGTCTTCTACGACAACGAAGAGGTCGCCGCCCACCTCAACGGCCTCAAGCACGTCGCCGAGGCCCACCCGGAGTGGCTGGAGGGCGACTTCGCGGTCCTGCTCGAACCGTCCGACGGCGAGGTCGAGGGCGGCTGCCAGGGCACCCTGCGGGTCCTGCTGAGGACCACCGGCGAGCGAGCCCACTCCGCGCGCTCCTGGATGGGCTCCAACGCCATCCACGCCGCCGCCCCGATCCTGGCCCGCCTCGCCGCCTACACCCCGCGCTACCCCGTCATCGACGGCCTGGAGTACCGCGAGGGCCTCAACGCCGTCCGCGTATCCGGCGGCGTCGCCGGGAACGTCATCCCCGACGAGTGCGTCGTCACCGTCAACTTCCGGTACGCGCCCGACCGTTCGGAGGACGAGGCGATCGCGCACGTCCGTGAGGTGTTCGCGGACTGCGGCGTCGCGGAGTTCGTCGTCGACGACCACAGCGGCGGTGCGCTGCCCGGCCTCTCGCACCCGGCCGCGGCCGCGTTCATCGAGGCGGTCGGCGGCACCGCGCGGCCCAAGTACGGCTGGACGGACGTCTCCCGCTTCTCCGCCCTCGGCATCCCGGCCGTCAACTACGGCCCCGGCAACCCGCACTTGGCCCACAAGCGGGACGAACGCGTCGACACCGGCACGATCCTGGCGGGCGAGGAACGCCTGCGGACCTGGCTCACCGCATGACGCCGGTGCACGGCCGACATGCCCGCGTCCCCCCTCCGTAACCCGCGTAGATCTACGCTGAACCGAACACCTGCAAGTGGAGGGAGCGCACATGGCTACCGGGAACCCCGAGGGCAAGAAGCAGCCACCGGAGGAGCGTCGCCTGGGACCCGTCCTCCGGAGGCGGGACCAGGTCTCGGCGAGCACGACCGATCAGCGCCTGCTGGACGCGGGCGGCCCCTCGGACTGGGTGCACACGGACCCCTGGCGGGTGCTGCGCATCCAGTCGGAGTTCATCGAGGGGTTCGGCACCCTCGCCGAACTCCCGTCGGCGATCAGCGTGTTCGGCTCCGCCCGCACCCCCGTCGACTCGCCCGAGTACGAGGCGGGCGTCCGCCTCGGCCGGGGTCTGGTCGAGGCCGGCTTCGCCGTCATCACCGGCGGCGGTCCCGGCGCGATGGAGGCCGCCAACAAGGGCGCGCTCGAAGCGAAGGGGCTCTCCGTGGGCCTCGGCATCGAGCTGCCCTTCGAACAGGGCCTCAACCAGTACGTCGACATCGGCCTCAACTTCCGCTACTTCTTCGTACGGAAGATGATGTTCGTGAAGTACGCGCAGGGCTTCGTCGTCCTGCCCGGCGGGCTCGGCACCCTCGACGAACTGTTCGAGGCCCTCACCCTGGTCCAGACCCAGAAGGTCACCCGCTTCCCGATCGTCCTGTTCGGCACCGCGTACTGGGGCGGCCTGGTCGACTGGCTGAAGAACACCCTGATCGCCCAGGGCAAGGCCGCGGAGAAGGACCTCCTGCTGTTCCACCTCACCGACGACGTCGACGAGGCGGTGGCCCTGGTCTCGAAGGAGACGGGACTCTAGAAGGAGACGGGACGCCGGGCGGAACGGGACCTAGGCGAGTCCCCGGCGGGCCACTGCCGGTGCGCGGTGGCCCGCGAGGGACGCGACCATGTCCAGCACCTGACGGGTCTCGGCGACCTCGTGCACGCGGTACACCTGCGCGCCGAGCCACGCCGACACCGCCGTGGTGGCCAGCGTGCCGATCAGCCGCTCCTTCACCGGGAGGTCCAGGGTCTCGCCGACGAAGTCCTTGTTCGACAGCGACACCAGCACCGGCCACCCGGTGTCCACCATCTCCGGCAGCCGCCGGGTCGCCTCCAGGCTGTGCCGGGTGCTCTTGCCGAAGTCGTGCCCCGGGTCGATCAGGATCGACTCCCGCGCCACACCCAGCTCCACCGCCCGCTCCGCGAGCCCCACGGTCACCCGCAGCACGTCCGCCATGACGTCGTCGTACGTCGCCCGGTGCGGCCGGGTCCGCGGCTCCGCGCCCCCCGCGTGCGTGCACACCAGCCCCGCGCCGTACCGCGCGGCGACCTCCGCGAGCCCGGGATCGACGCCGCCCCAGGCGTCGTTCAGCAGATCCGCGCCGGCCGCGCAGACCGCCTCGCCGACCTCGGCCCGCCAGGTGTCGACGCTGATCACGACGTCGGGGAAACGCCGCCGCACCTCGGCCACGAAACCGACCGTGCGCCGCGCCTCCTCCTCGGCGTCGACCTCCTCGCCGGGGCCCGCCTTGACGCCGCCGATGTCGACGATCGCCGCGCCCTCGGCGACGGCACGCGCCACGCGCGCGAGGGCGGGTTCGTCGTCGAAGGTCGCCCCCTGGTCGTAGAAGGAGTCCGGGGTCCGGTTCACGATCGCCATGATCACCGGCTCGTGCGCCGCGAACACCCGCCTGCCCAGCCTGAGCATCAGCTGTGACCTTCCCTGTCGTTCCTGGTCTTGGGCCGCCTGCGACCCTAACTGTCAGAGGCGCATGGCACGATCGGACCCTGACACATTCAGCTTGGACATCGAGCGTGGGGACCACAGCGATGGTTATGTTCTTGTTCCTGGTCGTCGCCCTGGCCGTGGTGGTCGGCGCGGTGACACTGGCCGTGGTGGGCGGGGGCGAGGGCACCGGCCCGCTGCCGGAGGCCACCCCCGAGCGGCTGCGGGACCCGCTCCCGCCGGACCGCCCGATCGACCGCGCCGACATCGACGCCCTGCGCTTCCCGCTCGCCGCCCGCGGTTACCGCATGGAGGACGTCGACGACGCCCTCGGCCGCCTCGCCGCCGAGCTGACCGAGCGCGACGCCCGCATCGCCGACCTGGAATCCGCGCTGGCCGTCTCCGCCGAGCGGCAGCGCCCGGAGGAGCACCGGTGAGCGAGGGCACGGCCCTGCCCGGTCCCGACGGCGTCCTGCGCTGCCCCTGGGCGCTGTCCGCCGAGGACTACATCGCCTACCACGACGACGAGTGGGGCCGCCCGGTCCACGGCGACGACGCCCTCTTCGAACGCCTCAGCCTGGAGGCCTTCCAGTCCGGCCTCTCCTGGATCACCATCCTGCGCCGCCGCCCCGGCTTCCGCGCCGCGTTCGCCGACTTCGACATCGCGACGGTGGCCACCTTCACCGACAAGGACCGCGAACGGCTCCTCGTCGACGCCGGCATCATCCGCAACCGCGCCAAGATCGACGCCACCCTCGCCAACGCCCGCGTCCTCGCCGAGTGGCCCGCCGGCGACCTCGACGCCCTCATCTGGTCCCACGCCCCCGACCCCACGACACGCCCGACCCCAAAAACCCTCTCGGACATCCCCGCGGTCACCAAGGAGTCGACGGCCCTCTCCAAGGCCCTCAAAAAAGCCGGCCTCCGCTTCGTAGGCCCCACCACGGCCTACGCCCTCATCCAAGCCTGCGGCCTGGTAAACGACCACTTGCAATCCTGCGCAACAAGAAACACGACATAGCGGGCACCAGGGCCATAGCCGACGGGGCCGTATCGATCTACGGCTCCGCCGCGCGGGCGCGCTCAACCCCCACGAACCGTGACCCGACGACGGTGCTCGCCCCCCCAGGGGCGCGGGGAACTGCGCGACCAGCCCCCACGAACCGTCACGCGACAACGGCGCATCCCTAGCCACCAGCAGGGCCGAACTTACGGCCAACGGCTGGGCATCGCCGTTTAAGGGGCGCGGGGCTGTATCGATCTGCGGCTCCGCCGCGTGGGCGCGCTCAACGCCCACGAACCGTGACCCGACGACGGTGCTCGCCCCCCCCAGGGGCGCGGGGAACTGCGCGACCAGCCCCCACCGGCCCGCACCCGGCGAAGCGCCCCGCCCCCACCGCCCCGCACCCAGCGAAGCGCCCCGCCCCCGCGAACCTCACCGCCCCGAGTAAAGAGGCGTCTCTTTGGCAACAAAGGCGGCAACCGCAACCGCGTGATCCGCAGACGCCCCCGCCCGCCCCTGCAACTCGTCCTCCTTCTCCAACGTCTCACCCAGCGAGTGCGTCAACCCGAACGCCACAGACTCCTTCAGCGCCGCATAGGCAACCGTCGGCCCCGACGCCAACACCCGAGCCACCTTCTCCGCCTCGGAACGCAACTCCGCGCCCGGCACGACCCGGTTGGCGATCCCCCACTCATACGCCTCGGCAGACTTCACGCTCCGCGGAAAGAGCAGCAGATCGGCGGCCCGCCCAGGCCCCACCACCCGGGGCAACGTCCACGACACCCCGGAATCCGCGGTCAACGCCACCCCGGCGAACGAGGTGTTGAACGCGGCACTGTCGGCGACGACCCGGAAATCCGCGGCGAGCGCGAGCCCGAACCCGGCCCCGGCGGCAACGCCGTTGACCCCGGCGACGACAGGCTTCGGCATCGAGGCGATCGCCCGCACGATCGGGTTGTAGTGCTCCTTCACGGTGGTCATCGTGACCCCCGACCCGGCCTCCCGGTCGGCGGCGAGGAGCCCAATGTGCTCCTTGAGGTCCTGCCCCACACAGAACGCCCGATCCCCGGCGGCGGTCAGCAGCACGGCCCGCACACCCCCGTCCCCGGCGGCTTCGAGAACGGCCTCCCGCAACGCGACCTTCGTGGCGATGTCGAGCGCGTTCATCGCCTCGGGACGGTTGATCGTGATCGTCGCGAGCCCGTCGCTCACTTCGTAGAGCACGGTGTCGGTCATGGTGTCCCCTCGGCGGTCGCGGCGGCGGCGTACCGGCCGGTACGCCCCTGTCCGAGGGACAGCATGGCGGAGATCACCGTCCGAGGACCGGACCGTACGTGTGACCTGCGTCAAAGAAATTCGCCGCGCACATGCCTCCGGCATGTCCACGCGGGCGCGAAGTATCGCAGCCACATCGCCGAATTGAGTGGTTTTGATCGCGCGCGTTGCGCAAGCGATGCCGACCGATGTTGGTCATCGGGTCCTGCGATGCGGGATAATGGCTGGGAAGCAATGTGTTGGATGCCGGTGTCGCGTGTCCCACACCTTGGAGCGCGCGTGCCCTCCGATGGGCTGTCGGCTTTCACGTGAGCTGGTTTCAGGAAGGGGAACGAGCATGGCGGCCATGAAGCCGCGGACGGGCGATGGCCCGCTCGAGGTGACCAAGGAGGGGCGGGGCATCGTCATGCGCGTTCCGCTCGAAGGCGGCGGTCGGCTCGTCGTCGAGCTGACCCCGGATGAGGCCGACGCACTGGGCGACGCCCTCAAGAAGGTCGTCGGCTGACGCGGACGCGACCATACCCTTTCAAGCGCCCCGGCACCGTCACGGTGCCGGGGCCGCTCTTTTCATCCCTCGCGGCTGCCCCGTTTGACCGCGCACAGCAGCCCGTCGCCCACCGGCAGCAGCGACGGCAGCAGTTCCTGACTCTCCCGCACCGCCCGCAGCAGCTCGCGCAGCCGCAGCACCTCGGTGGGCTGCGGACCCGAGTCGACCGTACGGCCGTTGGCGAACGCGCCCTCGAAGACGACCAGACCACCGGGGCGCAGCAGGCGCAACGATTCAGCGAGGTAGTCCATGACCTCCTGCCGGTCACCGTCGCAGAAGACGAGGTCGTAACCGGCGTCCGCGAGGCGGGGCAGTACGTCCAGGGCGCGGCCCGGGATGAAACGCGCCCGGTTGCTCGCGAAGCCGCAGGCCCTGAACGCCTGCCGGGCGAACTGCTGGTGCTCGGGCTCGGGGTCGACGGTGGTCAGCACGCCGTCGGGGCGCATCCCGTACAGCAGGTGGATGCCGGAGACGCCGGTGCCGGTGCCGATCTCGGCGACCGCCTTCGCGTCCACCGAGGCCGCCAGCAGGCCCAGCGCGGCGCCCGTGCCGGGCGACACCGAGCGCAGACCCGCCTCGCGGGCCCGGTCACGGGCCCAGAGGAGCGCGTCGTCCTCGGCGACATAGGCGTCGGCGAACGCCCAGCTCGTCTGCCGGTTGCCGGTAATGACCCTCTCCTGTCCCCATGGTTGCCTCGGCGTGACTGTATCCGTTGGGGGCGGGAACCCGCAGATGGGACCGGGCGTTTAGAAGGGTGGGACACGACACCGGGGGACACAGTTGGATCACGACGGCACAGGGGGGTCCGCGCACCCGCAGACGCGGGGGCCCGATCGGTATCACCCCAGATCAAATTCTCGTAAAACCGCTTATCCGGAGCTAACGGGCGAGGTGGCTATGGTAGGGGCTCCACTGGACACCACCAGAGCCGACAGGGGAGGTGCGGCTGAGCCTGGGGATCGGGGACGAGTGCTACGGCGCTTGCTCGGATCGGCGGGCAGGCCGACATCCGTGAACGACACCGCTGCTGACCCCAGCCACGCCGCTGGCCAGACCCAGACCGCGACCTTCTCCAGCGACGCGGACGGGCAGGCGTGGACTCCGCCCACCTGGGAGGAGATCGTCAGCACCCACAGCGGCCGGGTCTACCGACTCGCGTACCGCCTCACCGGCAACCAACACGACGCCGAGGACCTCACCCAGGAAGTCTTCGTCCGCGTCTTCCGTTCCCTGTCGACGTACACGCCGGGCACCTTCGAGGGCTGGCTGCACCGCATCACGACGAACCTGTTCCTGGACATGGTCCGCCGCAAGCAGCGCATCCGCTTCGACTCCCTCGGCGAGGACGCGGCCGAGCGCCTCCCCAGCCGCGACCCGTCCCCCCAACAGATGTTCAACGACGCCCACTTCGACGCGGACGTCCAGCAGGCCCTCGACACCCTCGCGCCCGAGTTCCGCGCCGCGGTCGTCCTGTGCGACATCGAAGGACTGTCGTACGAGGAGATCGCCGCGACCCTCGGCGTCAAGCTCGGCACCGTCCGCTCCCGGATTCACCGGGGCCGTTCCCAGCTGCGCAAGGCCCTCGCTCACCGTTCGCCCGAGGCCCGCGCGGCCGAGCGGCGCGGTTTCATGGCCCGGGTCCCCGCTCTGGGGGGAGGGGGCGCGACCGCGTGAGTGGAACCCGACCCAGCCCCGCCGAGCGGCGCCTGTCCGAACAGCACCTGGGAGACCGACTCTCCGCCCTGATCGACGGGGAGCTCGGCCATGAGACGCGTGAGCGCGTCCTCGCCCACCTGGCCACCTGTGCCCGGTGCAAGGCCGAGGCCGACGCCCAGCGCCGCCTGAAGAACGTCTTCGCGGAAGCGGCACCCCCACCGCCCTCCGAGAGCTTCCTCGCCCGCCTCCAGGGGCTGCCCGGGGGTGGCGACACCACGGACGGCGGCGGATCGCCGTTCGGAAGGGGATTCGGTGACGGGCTGACGGCGACCCCGGAGACCGCGGCCTCCGGTGTCTTCCACGGCATCGGCGGCATCGGTGGGCTCGGCGGCTTCGGCCCCAAGCGGGGCGAGCGCTTCACCCTCGGCTACGTCCCCGCCCGCCCGCACCCGCCGGGCCCCGCCGCCGAGCGCGGCTTCCGCATCCATGACGTCAGCCGGCACGACAGCGACCGCTCGTCCTCACGCGGGCTGCGGTTCGCGTTCGTCGCCGCCGGTGCCGTCTCGCTCGCCGCGATCGCCCTGGGCGGCGTCACGACCGGCGCCCCCACCGACACGGACGCCCGCGGCGCGGGAAGCAACGTCACCCCCGCGCGCGTACCGGCGACGGGCACCGCAACCAACCCCGAGGGCCAACGGCGCCGAGGCGTCGTCCCGCTGCTCGCCCAGGGCCAGGGCCAACGCCTCCTCGGCGACACCCCGATGGCGCCGACGACGTTGTCCGCGCCGCTGCTGCCCGGCATCCCCGCGCCCACGGTCCCCGCCCACGCGTCGCAGGCGATGCTGCACACCCTGTCCACGCCGGTGCTCGCCGGTGCGGCCGTCATGTCGCCGCTGATACGTCCGTTGACCGCTACCCCGCCGTCGGCCCTGACCTCGTGGTCCACCACGCCCGAAGTCCTGGCCATCCCCGACGCGACGTCCTCCCCGACCGCGGCGGAGCTGCCCCGCACCACCCGCTGAACCTGGTTGAATCCGGGGTGGGCCGCGACCACGGCAGTACGCCGGGCGTGGAATCGACCAGCCGCGACCACCGCCGACGTGCCGTGCCGCGGCCAGCTGTGGGGAGAGCATGGACGAGGGGAAGCGGAGCCGCCCGCCGACGCGGCAACCGGCGGACCACACCGACGCGGGTCGACCTCGCGCGGGCGAGGACGACGTGAGGCCGCCGGTCCCGGACGCGGCACCGACCGACGGCGACTTCGTTCTGAGGCGGCCGGAGGAGACCCCGGCCGCCGAAGAGCACGCGGGGGACCTGACGACCGCCGCCGCGCCCGCGAAGGGGACGGGAGCAGAAGCGGCCGGGGACGCCGACGCCGTTGCCGCGCTCGACGGGGATCGCTTGAAGGACCGGGCCGTCGTTCCCGCGCCCGGGGGTGAGCCCGAGCTGCTGGGCGCCGTTGGGGGGCCTCCCGCGCCGTTGCACGCCCCCGACCCCTACAGCACCCCGCCGTACGGTCAGCCGGGCCCCTGGGCCCCCGCGCCGCCCGTCCAGCACCCCGCGACGCCCCCGCCCGACGGCGACGTTCCGCTCGCCACGCCCTGGGAGACGTACGACCCCTGGGCCGGGCCCGCGCACGGGCCGCTTCAGCAGACCGGTGCCGCCGTCGACAGCACGGCGCAGCGGCGTCGGAAGGTGCGGCGGGCGCTGGTCGGCGGGGCCGCCGCGCTCGCGCTCGTGGCAGGCGGCCTCGGCGGCCTCGTCGGGGCCTACCTGGAGCGCCACGGCGTCGACGACGTCGTGTTGCCGCAGGCCGGGAAGGAGGCCGCGGACCGGCCCGCCGACAGCGTCGCCGGGATCGCCGCCCGGGCCCTGCCCAGCGTCGTCACCCTGCACGTCAGCGGCGCCGAGGAGGCCGGGACCGGCACCGGGTTCGTGCTCGACGACCGGGGTCACATCCTCACCAACAACCACGTCGTCGAATCGGCCGGGTCCGCGGGCACGGTCGCGGTGACGTTCGACAGCGGGCACACCGCCAAGGCCACCGTCGTCGGCCGGGACAGCGGCTACGACCTCGCGGTCGTGCAGGTCAGCGGCGTGCGCGGGCTGCGCCCCCTGCCGCTGGGCAACTCCGACAACGTCCAGGTCGGTGACCCGGTCGTCGCCATCGGCGCCCCCTTCGACCTCGCCGGCACCGTCACCTCCGGCGTCATCAGCGCCAAGGAACGGCCCATCACGGCCGGCGGCGAGAGCGGGGGCAGCGACATCTCCTACGTCGACGCCCTCCAGACCGACGCCCCGATAAACCCCGGCAACTCCGGCGGCCCCCTCCTCGACACGCGGGCCCGGGTGGTCGGCATCAACTCCGCGATCCGGTCCGCCGACGGCGGCGGCGAGTCGGAGAGCGGCAGCTCCGGGTCGATCGGCCTCGGCTTCGCCATACCGGTCAACCAGGCCAAACGCGTCGCCGAGGAGCTGATCAACACCGGCCACGCCACCCACCCGGTCATCGGCGTCACCCTCGACATGGACTACGACGGCGACGGCGCCCGCGTCGCCACCCGGGGCAACGACGGTGAGCCCGCCGTCACCACCGGCGGCCCCGGCGCCCGGGCCGGCGTCGAACCCGGGGACGTCGTCACCGAGATCGACGGCCGTGCCGTGCACACCGGCGAGGAGCTGATCGTCAAGATCCGCGCCCACCGACCGGGCGACGGGCTGGAGCTGACCGTCGTCCGGGACGGGAAGGAGCGCGCCGTCACGCTGGTGCTCGGCTCGTCCGCAGAGGGCTGACCGGCCGTCCGTTATTGACAGGAACTTCACAGGAAGGCGTCGGATGCCCGGTTCCCCCTGGTAAACACTGCGGAAAGGGCCCGCGACAGCCGTACTCCGAGCCTTCGGGGCAGTACCGGTCCCGCCGTGTCGCCGGGTACCGTGGGTGCGGCCCGGACCGCGGAAGACCCGAACGACCTTGAGGGCCGAGGGCCGGAGACCGAGGACATCGCAAGGAGCTTCAGGTGTTCAATGACATAGGACCGCTAGAGCTGGTCACGATCGCTGTCCTCGCCGTGCTCGTCTTCGGTCCGGACAAGCTCCCGAAGGTCATCCAGGACATCACACGGACGATCCGCAAGATCCGTGAGTTCTCGGAGAGCGCCAAGCACGACATCCGGTCGGAACTGGGCCCGGAGTTCAAGGACTTCGAGTTCGAGGACCTCAACCCCAAGACGTTCCTGCGCAAGCAGCTGGACAACGACGAGCTGGGGCTCAAGGAGATCCGCAACGGCTTCGACCTGAAGAAGGAGATGGCCGAGGTCACGGACGCGGTGCACAGCCGCGAGGCCGACACCCCGCCGTCCCTGCCCTCGTCGTCCGACGGCTCCTCCGGCGGTCGCGTGGACATGACCAAGAAGCCCGAGCGCGACGAACGGCCGCCCTTCGACTCGGACGCCACCTGATCCGTTCGGCCCAGTGGTCCCCACGCGCCCTACGTGACGCGATTCATAGTCTGTGAGGCCCCTGTTCGGCCTGAACCCGCCCTCCGCACGACCCACGCGGCGGGCGGTTTCCGTGCGGCCCGGAACAGGATGGCTATGCTGCCGAGTTGTTGTGCGGACCGGGCGCCTACGCCCGAAGGGGGGCGGGCCGCCTCGGTCCGACGAGAGCAAGGAGGCGTCCGGACACATGGAGACGACGAGTCGGGAAATCGCGCAGGTTCCGGCCGCGGAGGGCGAACGGCAGTTCCCCGCCGCCCGGCGTACGGTCGACGGCTACCTTCAGGCGTCCTTCCCCTGGTACGGCCTCGACGAGGCGTTCACGGGACCGCGCTGGCTGATGCAGGTCGGGACGGCGGCCGACGGGGCCGTCGAACACGGGTCCATCGGGCACGGTGACGAGCCCTCCGTGAAGAACGAGTTCGCGTCCGCGCTCACCGGTGAGCCGAGGGAGAGGTTCGCGGTCGTCGTGACGATCGCCGCGCATCCGTCCCGGCGCAGTGCGGACGGTACGGGGCTGCTGGAGGCGACGTCGGTGTCGTCGGCGGCCTGGCTGGCCGGGGTGGGGCTGCTGTCCTTCACCTGGCCGGGGCAGATGGATCACAGTCTGCGGGACGACTGGCTGGATCAGCAGACGGAGACGGCGTGGGCGTTGGCCGACGACCTCGGCTGTGCCGACTGGGCGTCGTTGTCGCTGCCCGTCGACGGGGTGCCCACGCCGTTTCACTACCGTGAGTCGGAGTTCGGGTGGGTGCTGGCCGGGTCCACCCGGGGTGGGGTGCATGTCGGGGCGTACGGGCGGGGGTTGAGCGCGTACGGTCTCGGCTTCGCCGAGGTGAAGGACCTGGGCGCGTACGCCTGACGCGGTCGTTTTTGGGGCGCCGGTGAGTTTCGGCGCCCCATCGCCGTAGTTTCGGCGCCCCGCGCCCCTTAAGAGCAACGGCGTTGCCGCCAAGGTCCGTTGGGAGTGGCTCTGGTGTCGGGTCGTTCTAGAACTTGTTCCTCGGGGTGATTCCCAGGGAGAGGCCGGAGAGGCCTCGTTGGCGGCCGCCGAGTTTGCCGGCGATGGCTTTGAGGGCTGTGGCCGCGGGGGAGTCGGGGGCGGAGAGGACGACCGGGCGGCCGTCGTCGCCGCCTTCGCGCAGGCGCAGGTCGATCGGGATGGCGCCGAGCACCGGGACCGTCGTTCCCGTCGTGCGGGTCAGCCCGTCGGCGACCAGCTGGCCGCCACCCGTGCCGAAGACGTCGACCATCTCGTCGCAGTGCGGGCAGGGCAGGCCGGACATGTTCTCGACCACGCCGACGATCTTCTGGTGGGTCTGCACGGCGATCGAACCGGCCCGCTCGGCGACCTCGGCCGCCGCCTGCTGAGGCGTCGTCACGACCAGGATCTCGGCGTTCGGGACCAGCTGGGCGACCGAGATGGCGATGTCCCCGGTGCCCGGCGGCAGGTCGAGGAGGAGAACGTCCAGGTCACCCCAGTACACGTCCGCCAGGAACTGCTGGAGCGCCCGGTGCAGCATCGGCCCGCGCCAGACGACCGGGGCGTTGCCCGGCGTGAACATGCCGATCGAGATGACCTTCACGCCGTGCGCGGACGGCGGCATGATCATGTTCTCGACCTGAGTGGGGCTCCCGTCGGCGCCCAGCATGCGCGGCACGCTGTGGCCGTAGATGTCGGCGTCGACCACGCCCACCTTCAGGCCGTCGGCCGCCATCGCCGCCGCCAGGTTCACCGTCACCGACGACTTGCCGACGCCGCCCTTGCCGGAGGCGACCGCGTAGACACGGGTGAGGCTGCCCGGCTTCGCGAACGGCACCTCGCGCTCGGCGGTGCCGCCGCGCAGGGCGTTGGCCAGCTCCTTGCGCTGCTCGTCGCTCATCACGTCCAGGGTCACGTCGACGCGGGTCACGCCCTCGACCCGGGCGACCGCGTCGGTCACGCGCTGCGTGATGGTCTCCCGCATCGGACAGCCGGACACGGTCAGGTACACGGTCACCGCGACCGCCCCGTCCGCCCCGATCTCCACCGACTTGACCATGCCGAGTTCGGTGATCGGGCGGTTGATCTCGGGATCGTTCACCGTCGAGAGCGCCTCGCGCACCGCGTCTTCCGTAGCCATAAGGACGATGGTACGGCGCCCGGAGCCGCCCACGCCCAGCCCCTCAGCGGTCGTCTGTGTCACGCCCGGGTGACCGATCCGCCGGGAATACGACGGCTTCCCGGCCGCCGTCGCGCCGTTCCTCCAGCTCTCTGACCAGGTCGAGGAGTTCGGAGCGAATCCAGTCCCGGGTGGCCACCTCGCCCAGGCCGATGCGCAGGGCGGCGATCTCGCGGGTCAGGTACTCGGTGTCCGCGATCGACCGCTCGTTCTGCTTGCGGTCCTGCTCCAGGTTGACCCGGTCGCGGTCGTCCTGGCGGTTCTGCGCGAGCAGGATCAGCGGGGCCGCGTAGGACGCCTGGAGGGAGAGCATCAGGGTCAGGAAGATGAACGGGTACTCGTCGAAGCGCAGGTCGTGCGGTACGGCGACGTTCCACAGCACCCACGCGACGATGGCCACCGTCATCCAGACGAGGAACCGTCCGGTGCCCAGGAACCGCGCGATCCGCTCCGACATGCGGCCGAACGCCTCCGGGTCCCACTCGGGCAGCATCCGGCGCCGGGGCGGGCGCGGCTGATCGAGGCGGGCGCGCGTGCGGCTGGTCGCGGTGGCCCCGACCGGGACGCGCTCCCGGCCGTTCTCCCGCTCAGGCACCATCGCCCGTCACCTCCCCGTCCTCCTCGTCGAGGTGGAACTCCGTCTCCCGCCAGTCGTCGGGCAGCATGTGGTCCAGAACGTCGTCCACGGTCACCGCGCCCAGCAGTGACCCCTCCTCATCCACGACGGGCGCAGCGACCATGTCGTATGTCGCGAAGAACCCGGCGACCGCGGGCAGCGGCGCGTCCGGGGCCAGCGGCTGGAGATCCAGGTCGGCGATCGAACTGACGAGCGTGTACGGGGGGTCGCGCAGCAGCCGCTGGAAGTGCACGGTGCCCAGGTACTTGCCGGTCGGCGTCTCGTCGGGCGGGCGGCAGACGTAGACCTGGGCGGCGAGCGCGGGGGAGAGGTCGGCGTTGCGGACCCGGGCCAGAGCGTCGGCGACGGTGGCGTCCGGGCGCAGCACGATCGGCTCGGTCGTCATCAGACCGCCGGCCGTGCGCTCCTCGTACGACATCAGCCGCCGCATGTCGGCCGCGTCGGCCGGCTGCATCAGGCTCAGCAGCCGTTCCTTGTCCTCCTCGGGCAACTCGCGCAGCAGGTCGGCGGCGTCGTCCGGGTCCATGGCCTCCAGGACGTCCGCCGCGCGCTCCTCCTTGAGCTTGCCGAGCACCTCGACCTGGTCGTCCTCCGGCAGCTCCTCCAGAACGTCGGCGAGCCGGTCGTCGTCGAGGGCGGCGGCGACCTCCGCGCGGCGCTTGGGGGAGAGGTGGTGCAGCACGTTGGCGAGGTCGGCCGGGCGCAGCTTCTCGAAGGTGGCCAGGAGGCTCTCGGCGCCCTGCCCGTGCTCCTCCAGGGAGAAGCCGCTGACGCCGGACCACTCGACGGTCAGCGTCTCGCCCTTGGCCCGCCGGAAGGCGCCGCCCTTGCGGCCCTTGCGCACATAGACCCGGTCGACCTCCCAGTCCCGGCGGGCGGGCAGCTGGCGCACCGACAGGTCGAGGACGGTGACCTCCTCACCGCCGTCGGCCAGGACGACCCGCCGGTCGAGGAGTTCCCCGAAGACGAGCCGCTCGGTGGGGCGCTGCTCGAAACGGCGGACATTGAGCACGCCGGTGGAGATGACCTGGCCGGACTCGATGCCGGTGACGCGGGTCATGGGCAGGAAGATGCGGCGGCGGCTGGTCAGTTCGACGACGAGGCCGAGGACCGTCGGCGGGCGGCGGCCGACGCGCAGCACGACGACCACGTCCCGCACGCGGCCCACCTGATCGCCGTTCGGGTCGAAGACGGCGATGTCGGAGAGGTGGGAGACGAAGACCCGGGAAGGTGCGCCGGTCGGCATGTCCGCGCTCCTTGTCCGTGGTGGTGCGGTGGTGCGGCGGCGGGGTGGTGCGGTGACTCACCATGCGCCGGTTGCAGTGAATAGTCCGCTCGGATGCGCTTCAGGCTAGCCCGTCCCGTTCTGATTCGCGCAGGTGAGCGTCCGGACGGACGGGTTCCGCCGGGGGCGTGCGCCCCCGGTACGCTGCCGTACGCCGCTTGGGTCACTCGACGGAAAGGCAGCCGTACCTGTGTCTGCGATCTCCCTGGGCCGTACTCGCCGAAACGCGTTCACGGGCGCGTTGTGCGCGCTGGTGGTGGCGGGGTCGGGGCTGCTGTCGGGGTGTGCCGAGGACCCCGACGAGGGCACCAACGGCGTGGGGAAACTGCCCGCCGAGCAGATCCAGAAGAAGGCGCGGGCCGCCGCCGACGCCGCCGACACGGTCCGCCTCGCCGGGGACGTCGTCACCAACGGGCGCACCTACCGGCTCGACATGCGCCTGTCGGGCGACGGCGCGACCGGCTCGGTCACCACGAAGGGCATCGCCTTCGCCCTGCTGCGGGTCGGCGAACACCTGTACGTGAAGGCCGACGCCACCTTCTGGAGCCACGCCGCCGACGGCAGCGGCGACGCCAACGCGGCGGACAAGCTCGGCGGCAAGTACGTGAAGGTGCCGCAGGGCGACCCGGCGTACCAGAAGTTCAGCGGGTTCACCGAGAAGGACGTCCTGCTCGACGGCCTGCTCACGCTGCACGGCACGCTGGCCACCGCCGGGCACGCCGAACAGTCCGGCACCCGCACCATCCGCGTCACCGGCGGCGGGGGCTCGGGCGGCACGCTCGACGTCTCCCTGGAGGGCAAGCCGTACCCGCTGCGCCTGGAACGCGCGGGCGACGCCGGCACCCTCACCTTCACCTCCTGGGGCACACCCCTCACCCTCACCGAACCGAAGAACGGCGAAACGGTCGACTACGGCAAGCAACTGCCCACGTCGTAGCGGGGGGTGAGGGCGGGGGAGGCGGGAGTGGCGGGGGGCTGGTCAAGGTTGACTACGCGAGTGACGGAGGACTGGTCAAGCTTGACCAGCCGGGCGGGCGACGCACTGATCAAGCTTGACTACGTGGCGCCGATCCACTGGTCAAACTTGACTGCCCGGCCCGCCGCAGCCGCAGTCGCGCAACCTCGGCGGCGCAACCGCAGCCGCGCAGCCGCCGCCTCCAACCGGCGGCGTCGTAGTCGCGTTTGACTACTCACTGGTCCAGTTTGACTACGCCGGCCCCACGCCCCCGCCCCGCGCCCAGTGAAACTTGACCAGTCGCTAGTCGGGCTTGACTACTTCCCGCGGCGCTTCCGCTTCAGGAGCAGCTTCGGCAGGCTCGCCGGGATCGCTTCGCGGGTGGTCGCCGGGGACGGCAGGGGCGGTTCGGCCAGTGACGTGTCGGGCAACGGCGCCGTCACCCCCGTCGGCTCCAGGCGCAGGACCCGGCACTCGCGGGCCCAGCGGGCCGGCATGGCCTCGCCGTCAGGGGCGTTGAGGCGCTTGCCCTTCAGCTCGGCGACCGTCGTTTCCCAGGCCTCGGAGGCGGGGGCCAGCTCCAGGACCGTCGCCGACCAGGTGACGAGGCGGCCGCCCTTGTCCTTGCTGCGGACGGTGACCTCGGCCGGGCCGCCGTCGGCCAGTGAGGGCAGCGGCTGCTCGCCGGGGCCGTCGCCGACCAGGCACAGGGCGCCGTCGTGCCAGACGTGCCACAGCGCGCGGGCCGGGCTGCCGGGCCCCTGGACCCAGACCAGGCCGGACTTCTTGGTGGCCTCCTCGACCAGGGCCCGGTCCAGCAACTCACTCGGCGTCGCAGGTGTCATACGGCGCAGCCTATCGAGCCGTCACAGCCAGCCGTTGCGCTTCAGGGTGCGGTGGATGCCGACGCAGATGCACGCCGTGACGCCCATGATCGACGGGTAGCCGTAGTGCCACTCCAGCTCCGGCATGTACTTGAAGTTCATGCCGTAGACGCCGCACACCATCGTCGGGACGGCGATGATCGCGGCCCAGGACGTGATCTTGCGCATGTCCTCGTTCTGGGCGACGGACGCCTGGGCGAGGTTGGCCTGGAGGATGGAGTTGAGGAGTTCGTCGAAGCCGACGACCTGCTCCTGGACCCGGGCGAGGTGGTCGGCGACGTCCCGGAAGTACTTCTGGATCTCCGGGTCGACCAGCCGCATCGGCCGCTCGGACAGCAGCTGCATCGGGCGCAGCAGCGGCGACACCGCCCGCTTGAACTCCAGGACCTCGCGCTTGAGTTGGTAGATCCGCGCCGAGTCCACACCGCGCGAGACCCCGCCCCGGCGCCCCGGCGAGAACACCTCGGTCTCCACCTCGTCGATGTCGTCCTGGACGGCGTCGGCGACCGCGACATACCCGTCGACGACGTGGTCGGCGATGGCGTGCAGCACCGCCGAGGGGCCCTTGGCGAGCAGCTCCGGGTCGTCCTGGAGACGGTGGCGCAGGGCGCGCAGGGAGCCCTGGCCGCCGTGCCGGACGGTGATGAAGAAGTCCCGGCCGGTGAAGCACATGACCTCACCGGTCTCCACGACCTCGCTGTTGGCGGTGAGCCGGTCGTGCTCGACGTAGTGGATGGTCTTGAAGACGGTGAACAGGGAGTCGTCGTACCGCTCCAGCTTGGGCCGCTGATGGGCCTGGACGGCGTCCTCCACGGCGAGCGGGTGCAGCCCGAACTCGCCCGCGATACCGGAGAATTCGGCCTCGGTCGGCTCGTGCAGACCGATCCACACGAACCCCCCGTCGCGGCGCACCTGGCGCATCGCCTCGTGCGGGGTGAGCGGCTGCGCGGTCTGGACGCGGGAACCGTCGCGGTAGACGGCGCAGTCGACGACCGCCGACGGCGTCCCGGGGTCACGGGTGGCGTCGTAGACCGCGGCGTCCTTGCGCAGCGGGGTGCGGGAGGGGCGGACCGCGGCACGCAGGTCACGGATCATCGACATGGCGGGCTCCTTCGAGCGAGCGACAAGCGACGAACGCCGGGTACGACGGCTGGAACTGCCCGGAATGAGGACGTCCTGTGTGCGGAGGTTTGGCACGTCCACAAAGCGGGGAGCACCGCACCGTCGCGGTGGCGCGCTTCGTCACTGATACGGATCGGATGGATCAGACGGATCAGGCAAAACGAAACGAGGGGCTCTTCCGGAGAAGGACGCGAGCTTCCGAAGGAGAGATCCCGAGGGAAAAACGCGAGCATCGATCACGCGAACGCGAGAAGTTTCAGCCGACTGGAGAGCGCGGAACGCCTAGGTCAGCGGCCGGAAGAGCGGGTGGTACTGCACGGCTGACTTCGATCCATCGCAGCCCCACCTCCTCCGGTCGGTCCCCCGTGAGGGATTTCCATCGGCGTCGGGACCTGATCGCGACGCTTCTGCGTGCTGCCCCGAACCACCGGGCAAGCGTAACAGCCGCCCTGAGTGTCAAGGCGCCGCTTTACCCCGTACTGACGAGTTCTATGCTCCCCGCATGGTTGATGTTCTTCCGTCGGTCGAGGCAAGGTTGCGTTCCGCGCTGGGCGAACCGGACGCCCGTGCCGCCGTCACCTTTCTCGGCACCGACCGCGTCGAGGTGCTGCGTTTCCAGGAGGGCGATCGGGCCGGTTACGTCCGCTACGCCACCCTCGGCATGTCCGCGCACCCCATGGCCGACCCCACCGCCCTGGTCGCCGACCCGGTGGCCGGACCGCGCGCCGAGCTGATCCTCTCCGTGCGCGCCGGGATCGCCGACACCGACAAGGTGCTCCGCCCGCTCGCCGTGCTGGCCGCCTCCCCGCAGGTCGAGGGGGTGGTCGTGGCGCCGGGCGCCTCACTGGACGTCGGCGAGCCGCTGTGGCCCGGCGCCCCCTTCACCTCGGTCCTGGTGGCCGAACCCGGCGGTCTGGTCGAGAACCTGGAGCTGGGCGCGCCCCTGGACCCGGTCCACTTCCTGCCGTTGCTCCCGATGACCCCGAACGAGGCCGCCTGGAAACGCGTCCATGGCGCCGAGGCCCTCCAGGAACGCTGGCTCGCCCATGGGACGGACCTCCGGGACCCGGCCCGGACCTCCGTCCCGCTGGACTGACCCCCGCGTGAGCAAGCTCACCAACGGCGGCCTCGGCGCCGTCAGTTGGCGAAGACGGTGACGCCGTCCTCGGTGGCGTGCCGGGGCTCAAGCTCCGTTGCCTCATGGGTCAGCGACGCGCGCCGCACGACGACCACGGCGGCGCCGAGCACCGCGGTGATCGCGGCGACCACGAACGGCATGTGGATGTCGCTCCACTCCTCGATCTTCGGCGCGAAGAACGGGGCTGCTGCGGCGGCGAACCAGCGGACGAAGTTGTAGCCCGCGCTCGCCACCGGGCGGGGCGCGTCCGAGACGCCCAACGCCAGTTCCGTGTAGACGGTGTTGTTGACGCCGATGAAGGCGCCGGACAGGACCGTGCACACGATCGCCGTGGTGTGGCTGCCGTAGCCGAGCGCGAGGACGTCGGCCGCGAGCAGCACCAGCGAACCGCCGAGCACCTTCAGCGACCCGCACCGCGCCTGGAGCCGGGGCGCCACGAACACCGAGAACACGGCGAGCAGCACACCCCACGCGAAGAACACCGCCCCCGACTTGTACGGCGTCATGTCCAGCACGAACGGCGTGAAGGCCAGCACCGTGAAGAACGTGTAGTTGTAGAAGAACGACGAGGCCGCCGCCGACGCCAGCCCGCCGTGGCCGAGCGCCCTGAGCGGGTCGAGCAGTCCCGTCCTGCGCGCGGGCACCGGCTGCTCCTTGAGGAACACCGTGATGCACAGGAACCCGACGGCCATCAGGAACGCGGTCCCGAAGAACGGGTAGCGCCAACTGGCGTCCCCGAGCAGCGCGCCCAGCAGCGGCCCGCAGGCCATGCCGAGGCCGAGGGCGGACTCGTAGAGCAGGATCGCCGCCGCGCTGCCGCCCGCCGCCGCGCCGACGATCACCGCGAGGGCGGTCGACACGAACAGGGCGTTGCCCAGGCCCCAGCCCGCGCGGAAGCCGACGAGTTCGGCGACCGAGTCCGAGGTGCCGGCGAGCCCGGCGAAGACGACCACCAGGGCGAGGCCGAGCAGCAGGGTCTTGCGGCCGCCGATGCGGCTGGAGACGAACCCGGTGACCAGCATCGCGATCGCCGTGATCAGGAAGTACGAGGTGAACAGCAGGGAGACCTGGCTCGCCGTGGCGTCCAGGCCCTGGGCGATGGACGGGAGGATCGGGTCGACGAGTCCGATGCCCATGAAGGCGACGACGGACGCGCCGGCCGTCGCCCACACGGCCTTCGGCTGCCGCAGCAGGCCGCCCGCTCCCGCGTCGAAGGGGTCCGTGCTGTCTTCTCCTGTCGCCACTGCCGACTCCGATCCCGAGGTTCTCGATGGCTCCCGTGGTCCCCGTGGTCCCCGTGGATGCAGGGGTGCCTGCCGAGAGATGGTTGGTGTATACACACAGTAGGTTAGGGCGGCTAACTAATGCAAGCTACATCTAGTTTCGTGGAGGTGTGCCCGGTCACTTCCGGCCGGAAGGGGATCGCCCGGTTCCGGGCGGATGATCGTCTTGACGTGGCGGTGTGGAGCTAGGACCGTGGTGCGGTATGAGGGGCGAACCCAGTTGCCCGAAGTGTGGCGGCCGGGTCAGGGCTCCCGGACTCTTCGCCGATTCCTGGCAGTGCGATCTGCACGGGACGGTGTATCCGATCCAGCCCGTGACCCCGCCCAGCGTCGAGGCCCTCACCGTCGTGGTGGGGCGTACCCAGGTGCCTGTGTGGATGCCCTGGCCCCTGCCCGTGGGGTGGCTGTTCACGGGCGTCGCGTGCGCGGGCGACGACCGCAGCGGCGGCCGGGCAACGGCGGTGGCCTGCACGGGGCCCGCGCCGCTCGGTGGCCCCGGCGAGCTGATCCTCGTCGCCGAGGAGCTGGGGGTCGGGCTCGGGGCGCGGTACGCGGGGATCGACGCGCCTGATCCCGGGCCGTTCATGGACGTCGGCAAGCCGCCGCAGACCAAGGTGCTCGCCGCCGGGCGGCCCACCCCGTTGTGGCATGTCGCCGGGGCGCCGTCGGATCGGGCGGTGTTCGCGGGGGAGGCGTTGGGGCTGTGGGTGTGGGCGGTGGTGTGGCCCGAGCAGTCGGGGCTGCTGATGTACGACGAACTGGTGCTGACGGATCTGCGCGATGCGGGGGCGGAGGTCGATCTAGTGCCGTGCGGAGCGTTGTCGCCGCGCTTGCTCGGGCCGTGACGCGGGGGCGCCGCGCTTGCTGGGCCGTGACGCCCACTCGCCGTGGGGGGTGCGGTTTGTTCGCGGCTGCGGGCTCGTCGTGGCTGGTCGGGCCTGCGCGGCGGAGCCGCATGTTGATACAGCCCCGCGCCCCTTTTCGGCGTTGGCCTGACCGGCGTTTACAGGGGCTGTTGGTGGGGGCTGTATGTAGGGGGCAGGTAGGGGTTGTGGGGGTGACGTAGCATGGAGCGTCACTCTGTTGGTCCCCTCTGGTCGGGAGTTTGTTGCGTGCGTATTGATCTGCACACTCACTCCACCGCGTCGGACGGGACGGACTCGCCCGGTGAGCTGGTGCGGAACGCTGCCGCTGCCGGGCTGGACGTGGTGGCGTTGACCGATCACGACACCACGCGCGGGTACGCCGAGGCGCTCGCCGCGCTGCCCGAGGGGCTCACGCTGGTCACCGGTGCCGAACTGTCGTGCCGGGTCGGCGGGGTGTCGATGCACATGCTGGCCTACCTCTTCGATCCCGAGGAACCGGCGCTGCTCGCCGAGCGCGAGTTGGTGCGGGACGACCGGGTGCCGCGCGCCCAGGGCATGGTCGCCAAGCTGAACGCGCTGGGCGTGCCGGTGACCTGGGAGCAGGTGCTGCGGATCGCCGGGGACGGCTCCGTCGGGCGCCCGCACGTCGCCACCGCCCTCGTCGAACTCGGCGTCGTGCCGACCGTGAGCGACGCGTTCACCGCGGACTGGCTCGCGGACGGCGGCCGGGCGCACATGGAGAAGCACGAGACCGACCCGTTCGAGGCGATCCGGCTGGTCAAGGCCGCCGGCGGGGTCACCGTCTTCGCGCACCCGGGCGCCAGCAAGCGCGGGCGTACGGTGCCGGAGTCTGCGATCGTCGAGATGGCCGCCGCGGGCCTCGACGGCATTGAGGTCGACCACATGGACCACGAGCCGCAGACCCGCGCCCGGCTGCGCGGCCTCGCCTCGGAACTGGGGCTGCTGGCCACCGGGTCCAGCGACTACCACGGCAGCCGCAAGACCTGCGTGCTCGGCGAGAACGTCACCGACCCCGAGGTCTACGGCGAGATCACGCGCCGCGCGACCGGGGCGTTCCCGGTGCCCGGGACCGGCGGAATCTGAGGCCCGCCCGGCCCGCCCGTAACACCCTCGTCCGCCTGTAACACCCTCTCACTCTCGCAAGGCCCCCTCACCGATGTTCGACGTCGCCGTCTTCGGCTCCCTCTTCCTGACCCTCTTCGTCATCATGGACCCCCCGGGGATCACCCCGATCTTCCTCGCCCTGACCGCCGGACGCCCCGGCAAGGTGCAGAAGCGGATGGCGTTCCAGGCCGTCTGCGTGGCCGGCGGTGTCATCACCGTCTTCGGCCTCCTCGGCCACCAGATCCTGAACTACCTGCACGTCTCCGTGCCCGCCCTGATGATCGCGGGCGGCCTGCTGCTCCTGCTCATCGCCCTGGACCTGCTCACCGGCAAGACGGACGAGCCGAAGCAGACCAAGGACGTCAACGTCGCCCTCGTTCCGCTGGGCATGCCCCTGCTGGCAGGACCGGGCGCCATCGTCTCCGTCATCCTGGCCGTGCAGAAGGCGCACAGCGCGGCCACGCAGGTGTCGGTGTGGGCGGCCATCCTCGCCATCCACGTCGTGCTGTGGCTGGTGATGCGGTACTCGCTGCTGATCATCCGCGTCATCAAGGACGGCGGCGTGGTCCTGGTGACCCGGCTCGCGGGCATGATGCTCTCCGCCATCGCCGTCCAGCAGATCATCAACGGCGTCACCCAGGTGATCAAGGGCGGCTGACCCCCGCGCCGCCGCTGCCGAAGACGCCCCGCCCGCACGGAGATCCCGTACGCACAAGCCCCGTACGCACGGAGGCCCCGCGCGCTGCTTGAGTTCTAGTGGTCGTTGCAACACCCCAGCTCAAGGGGTGCGATGGACTTCGAGGTTCGCAAGGTCCGCAAGGCTCAGGGGCCCAAGAAGCTGCGCCGGGAGCGGGAGGAATACTTCCGCCTCATGCAGCTGGGGTACTCGAACAAGGAAGCCTGCCAGGCCGTCGGGATCAACCTGAGAACCGGCCGTGAATGGCGGAACGGCAGGACGAGTCCCCACCGGACCGTGGCGCCCGCGCTTGCTCCGCGGACGCCACGGTCCGCCTCGTCGCGGTACCTGCGCGAGGACGAGCGCATCCACATAGCCGACCGGCTGCGGGAGAAGGCCACCGTCCGGGCCATCGCGGCCGAGCTGGACCGGAGTCCCTCGACGGTCAGCCGGGAGATCCACCGCAACCGCACGGTCGACCCCCGTGGCCAGTGGCACTACCGGCCGTATGCGGCCCAGGCCCGCGCCGATGCCCGTCGGCCCAGGCCCAAGCCCGGGAAGATCGGCCAGAACCCCGAGCTGCGGGACTTCGTCCAGGACCGCCTGACCCGGCGGTGGAGCCCCGAGCAGATCTGCCACGCTCTGCGCGGACAGTTCCCCGACCGGCCGGAGATGCACGTGACCCACGAAACGGTCTACCAGGCGCTCTACGTCCAGGGCCGGGGCGAACTCCGCCGCGAACTGACCAAGGCCCTGCGCACCGGACGCGCTCGCCGCCGTCCTCACCGCCAGTCCAACAAGCGCCAGCCCCGCGCGGTCAAGGACATGGTGATGATCAGCGACCGTCCCGCCGAAGCCGCCGACCGGGCCGTTCCCGGCCACTGGGAAGGCGATCTGATCACAGGCAAGGACAACCGCTCGGCGATCGGCACCCTCGTCGAACGCTCCACCCGCTACGTGATGCTGGTCCACCTCCCCGTCGACCACACCGCCGCGAGCACACGGGACGCCCTGGCCGAGACCGTGAAGACACTTCCCGCCCACCTGCGACGCTCCCTGACCTGGGACCAAGGCAGCGAGATGGCCAGCCACCACGCGTTCACCCTGGCCACGAACATCCCGGTCTACTTCTGCGACCCGGCCAGCCCCTGGCAGCGCGGCTCGAACGAGAACACGAACGGCCTGCTACGGCAGTACTTCCCGAAAGGCACCGACCTGTCCGTCCACAGCCGCGAACACCTGGACGCCGTCGCTGCCGAACTCAACGGCCGCCCACGCAAAACGCTCGGCTGGGAAACCCCAGCCGAGCGCTTGGCTAAGCTCCTGGCGACAGCCAGTTGATCAACTGTGTTGCAACGACCCCTCGAATTCGCCACTGTGCCGGGCGGGGCCTCCGAAGCTCTGGTCTTCGTCAGTTCGTACGTCGTCGAATCGGTACTGCGTCAGGTCTGTCTGCTCGTCGTCTGTATTACGCGGCCGGGGTCTGAGCCGGTCGAATCCACAGGCGCTGCCCCACGGCGGCGGCCTGCTGCACGATCCGGTTGACGGAGGCGGCGTCCACGACGGTGCTGTCCACGGTCGTGCCGTCGACCTCGTCGAGTCGCATGATCTCGAAGCGCATGGCTTCTCCCTTCGTCTCGGTGTTATGCCTTAGTCAACGACTTGCGTGTTACAAACATTCCCTACGCTAAAGAAATTTTTCGAACGACTAATTACTGACCGGTAAGACACTCGCGTGAGACTGACCGGGACCGGTTGTGTTCGCAGCGTGACCGCCGGGACAATGAGGGCGATGAACGACGACGAACTCGCGGCGCTGCACACCCGCATCGACCGCACCAACGAGCTGCTCCAGCGCATGCTGGCCGAGGTGGCGAAGACGCCCTCGACCCACGCGATCTTCGTCGACGCGGGCTACCTGTACGCCGCCGCGGGCCGTCTCGTCGCCGGTACCGAGGACCGCCGCGCCTTCGACCTGGACGCCGAGGGCCTGATCGAGGCGCTGATCGACAAGGCCCGCACGATCTTCGCGGACAGCAGGCTGCTGCGGGTCTACTGGTACGACGGCGCCCGGCGCCGCATCCACACCGCTGAGCAGCAGTCGATCGCCGAACTCCCGGACGTCAAGGTCAGGTTGGGCAACCTCAACGCCAACAACCAGCAGAAGGGCGTCGATTCACTGATCCGCAGCGACCTGGAGTCACTGGCCCGGCACCGCGCCATCAGCGACGCGACCCTGCTCGGCGGCGACGAGGACCTGGTGTCGGCGGTCGAGGCGGCCCAGGGCTACGGCGCCCGCGTCCACCTCTGGGGCATCGAGGCGCCCGAGGGCCGCAACCAGGCGGAGCCGCTGCTCTGGGAGGTCGACAGCCAACGCACCCTGGATCTCGACTTCTTCAAGCCGTACGTCGCCCGCCGCGTCGCCACCCCGGCCTACGAGCCGACGGCGGCCCGCCCCACCCGCGAGGACGTGCGCTTCGTCGGCGCCCAGATCGCGGCGAAGTGGTTCGCCTCCCGGGGCCGCGCCGCCCTCGTCGAACTCCTGCCCGGGCACCCGTACTTGCCCGGTTCCGTCGATCAGGATCTGCTGGTCGAGGCGGAGAACCTCCTCCAGCACTCCCTGCGCGGCCACGCCGACCTCAGACGGGCGCTGCGGGACGGTTTCTGGGAACAGCTGCGCACGCAGTACTAGAACGCCGCCAGGGCCCCTGCTAGGACGCCGTGCCGGGCACCCGGTCCCAGAAGTCGGCTATCGCCAGGGCCGTTTGGGCGGGGCGGTCGGTGTTGGGGGAGTGCTCCGCGTCCGCGATCACCGTCCGGTGCGCACCCAGCCGCACCGCCATGTCGTCGAGCAGCGGCACCGGCCAGGTGTCGTCCCGCACACCCGACAGCACGTGGAACGGCAGTGCGGCCAGGGCGAGTTCAGCGACCCGGTCCGGCTCGGCGCACAACTGGCGTCCAGCGGCGAGGAGTTGGGCGGGCCGGGTGCCGAGCCAGCGGCGGCGCAGGTCGGCCCGGTCGTCGAGGCCGGCGTCCAGGGCCGCGTCCTCGCCGGTCTCGGTCTCCTCGGGCGCCTCCATGCTCTGGATCGCCTCCCACACCTCGCTCATCGTCATCACGGCGAGCGCGTCCCGCAGCAGTTTCACGCGCTGCTGCTGGGAGGCCGAGATCTCCGCGGGCCCCGACGACATCAACGTCAGCGAACGGAACGGGGCCGAGTCGAGCAGCACGGCCGCCCGCGCGACCTGACCGCCGAACGAATGCCCGAGGAGATGCACGGGACCCGCGTCGAGCGCGGCGGCCTGCGCGAGCACATCCCGCGCCAACTCGCCCTGCGCGTAAGCCGATTCGTCGCTCTCGGGGCCGTCGGACTCGAACTGTCCGCGCCCGTCCACGGCCACCGTCCGGTACCCGCGCGCCGCGAGCGGCACATGCAACGGGTTGAAGTCCTCCTTGCTGCCGGTGAACCCGGGCAGCAGCAGCGCCACACCCCTCGGCTCCACACCGGCGGCCACGGGCGCGTCGACGACGGCGAACTCCCCACGCGCGGTCCGCACCGCGTAGGCACGGGCACCGGGGGGCGGGGTGAAAGTGGGGGGCCTACTCATGAGGCGAGGCTATCCGGCGGCCCCGAGCGGCGCCCGAGGAGGGGGCAGGAGAAGCCGAAGGCCCGCTCCACACGGGGTGGAACGGGCCCTCGGCGGGACGACCTGCGATCAGCTCGTCGTGGTCTCCGCGGTCGCGGCGGTCTTCCGCGGGCGGCGCACCTTCGGCTTCTCCTCGGCGCCGGGCTCCGCGACGGCGGCCTTGCGGGTCCGGCGCGGCTTGGCCTCCGTCGGCTCCTCGGCGGCCTGCGCCGGGATCTCGGCCGTCGCCGCGGTCTTCCGCGTCCGCCGCACCTTCGGCTTGGCCTCCTCAGCACCCTCCACCGTCTCGACGACGGCAGCGGCGGCCTTGCGCGTGCGGCGCGCCTTGGCCTCGGCGGCGACCTCGGCGGTCTCCGGGGCGGCGGCCGCGACCTTGCGGGTGCGCTTGGGCTTGGCCTCGACCGCTTCCGCCGTATCGACGACAGCCTCGGCGGCCTTCCGCGTCCGGCGCGGCTTGGCCTCGGCGGCGACCTCGGTCGTTTCCGGGGCGGTCGCCGCAGCCTTACGGGTGCGCTTCGGCTTGGCCTCGACCGCTTCCGCCGTCTCAACGACGGCAGCGGCGGCCTTCCGCGTCCGGCGCGGCTTGGCTTCGGTGACGACCTCGGTGGTCTCCGGGGCGGTCGCCGCGACCTTGCGGGTGCGCTTCGGCTTGGCCTCGACCGCTTCCACCGTCTCGACGACGGTTTCGGCGGCGGACGCCGTCTTACGGGTGCGGCGAGCCTTCGGCTTGGCCTCCTCGACGGCCTCCGGCGCCTCGACCGGCGTGACGGGAGCCGCCACGGCAGCCGCGGCCGCCTTGCGCGTCCGGCGCGGCTTCGGCTCGGGCGCCGTCTCGACGGTCACCTCGGACGGCTCGGCCGCCTTGCGGGTCCGGCGACGGGGCGTGGCCTCGACGGCCTCGGCGGCGTCAACAGCCGTCTCCGCAACGGCCGTTGCCTTCCGGGTCCGACGGCGCGGCGCGGGCGCGACCTCGGGCTCCGGCGCCTCGACGACGACCGGCGCTTCGACGACGACCGGTGTCTCGACGACCGCCGGGGCCGGCGCGACGACCGGTGCCTCGACGGCGACCGGCGCCTCGACCACCGTTGCGACGGCGGTGTCGGCGGACGGCCTGCGGTTGCGGCGACGGCGTGACCTGGACGGGGCCTCGGCGGCCTCCGGGGCGGCGACGGGGCTCTCGGGCGCCTGCGACGTCACCGGCGTGGCCGCCGGCGCCTCCGCGCCACCGGAGCGGGTACGGCGACGGCGGCGCGGCGTGCGGGTGCCCGTCGACTCCTCGGCCACCGGCGCCGTTGCCTCGACGACGGGGGTGCCGTCCGCCTCGGCTCCGCCACGCGTGCGACGACGACGGCGCGGGGTACGGGCCGGACGCTCGCGCTCCTCGGCGCGGGGCTCGGGAGCCCGCCCGCCACGGCCGCGCGGACCGCCGCCACCACGGCCGCCGGTCTCGCCCAGATCCTCAAGCTCCTCCGCGCCGAGCCCCGCGCGCGTGCGGTCGGCACGCGGCAGGACACCCTTGGTGCCGGCCGGGATGCGCAGCTCCTCGAAGAGGTGCGGGGACGTGGAGTACGTCTCCGGCGGGTCGTTGAAGTTCAGCTCCAACGCCTTGTTGATGAGCTGCCAACGGGGGATGTCGTCCCAGTCGACGAGGGTGATCGCCGTACCCGAGGCGCCCGCGCGGCCGGTGCGGCCGATGCGGTGCAGGTACGTCTTCTCCTCCTCGGGGGACTGGTAGTTGATGACATGGGTGACGCCCTCGACGTCGATACCGCGCGCGGCGACGTCGGTGCAGACGAGGACGTCCACCTTGCCGTTGCGGAACGCGCGCAGCGCCTGCTCGCGGGCGCCCTGGCCGAGGTCGCCGTGGACCGCGCCGGACGCGAAACCGCGCTTCTGGAGCTGCTCGGCGATGTCGGCGGCCGTCCGCTTGGTACGGCAGAAGATCATCGCGAGACCGCGGCCCTCCGCCTGGAGGATGCGGGCGACCATCTCCGGCTTGTCCATCGAGTGCGCGCGGTAGATGTGCTGCGCGATGTTCTTGACGGTGCGGCCGTGGTCGTCGGGCGAGGTGGCGCTGATGTGCGTGGGCTGCGACATGTAGCGGCGGGCGAGACCGATGACCGCGCCCGGCATGGTCGCCGAGAACAGCATGGTCTGCCGCTTCACCGGCAGCATGTTGATGATCTTCTCGACGTCGGGCAGGAAGCCCAGGTCGAGCATCTCGTCGGCCTCGTCCAGGACGAGCGACTTGATGTGCCCGAGGTTCAGCTTCTTCTGGCCCGCGAGGTCGAGCAGCCGGCCCGGGGTGCCAACGACGACGTCGACGCCCTTGCGGAGGGTCTCGACCTGCGGCTCGTAGGCGCGGCCGCCGTAGATCGCCGTCACGCGGACGTTACGGACCTTGCCGGCGGTCTGGAGGTCGTTGGTGACCTGCTGGCACAGCTCGCGCGTGGGGACGACGACGAGGGCCTGCGGGGCGTCGGTGAGCGCCTCGGGACGGGCGCGACCGGCCTCCACGTCGGCGGGGACGGTCACGCGCTCCAGGAGCGGCAGGCCGAAGCCCAGCGTCTTGCCGGTGCCGGTCTTGGCCTGGCCGATGACATCGCTGCCCGAGAGGGCGACGGGGAGGGTCATCTCCTGGATGGGGAAGGGGGTGATGATGCCGACGGCTTCCAGCGCCTCGGCGGTCTCGGGAAGGATTCCGAGATCTCTGAACGTCGTAGTCAGGGTTTTGCCTCTTCTGTGTGCGCGGCGCGAGGCGAGCGCGGGGGTCGTCTACGACCGTGCTGGGGACGTCGGCTGCCTATGGGCGTGCCGTATGGCACGGGACCACTGCCAACGCTCTAGCGCTCGTACCGCTGAGGGATGTCCCCCCGGTCGTCGTACGCGATGTGCCGTACGGCCACGGAGGGCGGTCGGGGTCGGAGCCGATCGGGCCACCGACCGGGCATCCTCAAACGTGCGGCCCGTCGAGACGCTTCGTCTTCGCGAGGCGGAGGTACTCAGCAGGCGCATTACCACCATACCCCGGATTCCCGCACATGCGATGGCCGATTCCCTCACGTCATCGCCGTCACAGTGATTGACCAGGGCCTTCCCCCGCCGGGCGAGCGGGCTATTGTGCGCTGCATGACCACCTCTGACAAGCCCGAGAACGCCCCCGACGAAGCCGCGGCCCACACCGGGGTCGCCGCCCAGGACTGGGCGACCGCCGCCGCCGACCCGCAGTACCGGGCCGCGATCGTCGACCTGCTCGGCGCGCTCGCCTACG
This sequence comes from Streptomyces sp. NPDC091279, assembly GCF_044757465.1. Classification (NCBI taxonomy): domain Bacteria; kingdom Bacillati; phylum Actinomycetota; class Actinomycetes; order Kitasatosporales; family Streptomycetaceae; genus Streptomyces; species Streptomyces sp. NPDC091279. Next base: position 65,698 of record NZ_JBIVVA010000022.1, read on the forward strand.
GGGAGCTGGCGGCGTTCGAGCGGCTCGCGGAGGACGCCAAGCTGGCGCCGACGCTGGCGGACAAGGCGGAGCTGGCGAAGATGGCGTCGGCGGAGTTCCACCACTTCGAGAGGTTGCGCGACCGGCTCACGGAGATCGGCGAGGAGCCGACCGGCGCGATGCAGCCGTTCGTCGCCGCCCTCGACGGCTTCCACCGCCAGACCGCGCCGTCGGACTGGCTGGAGGGCCTGGTCAAGGCGTACGTGGGCGACTCGATCGCCAGCGACTTCTACCGTGAGGTCGCCGCCCGCCTCGACGCCGACTCCCGCGAACTGGTGCTCGCCGTCCTGGACGACACCGGGCACGCGGAGTTCGCCGTCGAGAAGGTGCGCGCGGCGATCGACGCGGAGCCGCGGGTGGGCGGCCGGCTCGCGCTGTGGGCCCGGCGGCTGATGGGCGAGGCCCTGTCGCAGTCCCAGCGCGTGGTCGCCGACCGGGACGCCCTGTCGACGATGCTGGTCGGCGGTGTCGCGGACGGCTTCGACCTGGCCGAGGTCGGCCGGATGTTCTCCCGCATCACCGAGGCGCACACCAAGCGGATGGCGGCCCTGGGCCTCGCTGCCTAGCTCGGGCTCGGGCCCTGGGCGGGCGCCGACCAACGGCCCAACTGGCCGCCGGACGGGCGCAGCAGCAGCGACAGGGAGGCCGCGGAGACGACGGCCGCGCCGATCAGACTGAGCAGGAAACTGCCGGGGTCCAGGGCGCTGCGGGCGATGAAGGAACCGAACAGGGCCCCGGCGACGCCGGTGGCGAACACCAGGGATCGGGCGGGCAGTCGGTGCGCGAGACGGTGGACCGCCGCGCCCGCCAGCACCAGGCCGAGCACAGCGGAGCCGAGTGCTTCCAACAACAACATGGGGTCCCTCCCACACGGCCACAGTTCGAGTCACGGTCGTAGCCCGTCATACCCGTGACCTGCGAAATGCAATCCTCCTCCGGGCGCGGGTCGTGGACCAGACGAGAAGGGCCGAACGGAGGACGACCCCGCACCGGGACGCGCAACCAGGATGCGACACCGGGACGCGAAAGGGCCCGGCGACGCGTGGTCGCCGGGCCCTTGTCGTCGCGTGTGACTACAGCGCGCCGAAGCCCACCTTGCGCGGGGCGGCCTCGCCCAGCTCGACATAGGCGAGCCGCTCGGCCGGGACGAGGACCTTGCGGCCGTGCTCGTCCACGAGGGTCAGCAGCTGCGACTTCCCGGCGAGTGCCTCGGCCACGATCCGCTCGACCTCCTCGGGGCTCTGACCGCTCTCCAGAACGATCTCGCGGGGCGCGTGCTGCACGCCGATCTTGACCTCCACGGCTATGTCCCTCCGACGGTCATGAAGTGCGCGACCTGGCGCGCCGTACCCGCACACATTAGCCCGGTGAGGGGACGTACACGGCGTCGCGCGGGAACGCCAGGAGCGAACACCGCGCGAACCGCCGTTCCCGCGTACCGCTCAGTGCTGCTGGTCCGTGCCGTGCAGCGGGAAGCCCGCGATGCCGCGCCAGGCCAGCGAGGCGAGCAGCCGCACCGCCTGGTCGCGCGGGACGCTGCGGTCGCTGTGCAGCCAGGAACGGGCGACCACTTGGGCGAGGCCGCCGAGCCCCGAGGCCAGCAGCATCGATTCGGCGCGCGAGAGGCCGGTGTCCTCGGCGATGACCTCGCAGATCGCCTCCGCGCACTCCAGCGTGACCTTGTCGACGCGCTCGCGTACGGCGGGTTCGTTCGTCAGGTCCGACTCAAACACCAGACGGAAGGCGCCGCCGTCGTCCTCGACGTACGCGAAGTAGGCGTCCATCGTGGCCCGCACGCGCTGCTTGTTGTCGGTCGTCGACGCGAGGGCCGCGCGCACCGACTGGATCAGCGACTCGCAGTGCTGGTCGAGCAGCGCGAGATACAGGTCGAGCTTGCCCGGGAAGTGCTGGTAGAGCACCGGCTTGCTGACGCCGGCCCGCTCGGCGATGTCGTCCATCGCGGCCGAGTGGTAGCCCTGGGCCACGAAGACTTCCTGGGCGGCGCCCAGCAGCTGGTTGCGCCGGGCACGGCGCGGCAGGCGCGTGCCGCGCGGGCGTGCCGCCTCTGTCTGCTCGATGGCTGTCACGCCGCCTCCCAATGTCGTCCACATGCGGTGTGCGCCGCCGGGCCATCGTACTTTTCGGTAACCCTGTCGCGCGCGGTGCGAGCGCAGAATTTCACGGACCGGACGGCTGCGAAAGCGGCGGAGAACGTTTTGAACCGGGGCGGAGCGGGAAGCCTCGGGGCTTTTCGTGCCCCTCCCATGCCTCGTTCAGCACTCCATAATGCGTCGTCCCAGGTCAGCGGTGCCTCCAAGGGTGTGCCCCGGGTCCTGGTCAGCGGTAGTCGTCCTCGTCGAGGGCGACGACCCGGGACTGTTCGACGACGTCGGCTTCGTTCGCGGTGTCCTGATCGGCGCCCGCCACCGGGTCGTCGTGCTCCTGGGTGACGTCCGTGCGCTGCTCCGCGGTGTCGTCCGCGGGCGCCTCGACGTCGATCTCGGGCACGCGCGGGGCGTCGTCCTCCTCGAACGTGGCAGGGTCGCTGGGGTCGACGGCCATGATGGGCTCCCTTCCTCGGAACGTCCCCCGGGGCGACGGGGGCCACCAGCGGGTGCCCTCTTTCCGAGCCTAGAAGACACGCGTTCCGGACGCTATGCGATGAGCACGGGACTTGTGACGGCGAACACATGAGGCGTCGCGTGATCGTCTCGTAACATTGCCGCATGTCTTCGACCGAGCTGCCGGCGGTGTCGGCGTCCGCGCCCCACGCACTCCCGAAGGTGACGCCCGTCCGGGTCGCCGAGGGGGAGCGGCTCCGGTCGGTCGGGCTGCCGGGATGCACGGTGACGGTCCGCTCCCGCCCGCCCGCGCGCGCGGGACTGCCGCCCGCCCTGTATGTGCACGGTCTGGGCGGCTGCTCGCAGAACTGGTCGGCGCTGATGCGCGAGCTGGACGACGTCGTCGACGGCGAGGCCCTCGACCTGCCGGGCTTCGGCGACTCCCCGCCACCGGACGACGGCGACTACTCGGTCGGCGGGCACGCGCGCGCGGTGATCCGTCACCTCGACGCCGCCGGACGGAGCCCCGTCCACCTCCTCGGCAACTCGCTCGGCGGTACCGTCGCCACCCGGGTCGCGGCCCTGCGCCCCGACCTCGTCCGCACCCTCACCCTCGTCTCCCCGGCCCTGCCCGAACTGCGCGTCCAGCGGTCCGCCGTGCCGACGGCACTGATGGCGCTGCCGGGGGTGTCCGGATTCTTCGCCCGGCTCACCAGAGGATGGTCGGCCGAGGAGCGGGTCCGCGGGGTGACCGCCCTCTGTTACGGCGACCCCGCGCGGGTGACGCCGGAGGGCTTCCGCGACGCCGTCGACGAGATGGAGCGACGGCTCCAATTGCCGTATTTCTGGGACGCCGTGACGCGTTCCACACGCGGGATCGTCGACGCGTACACCGTGGGCGGCCAGCAGGGGCTGTGGCGGCAGGCCGAACGGGTCCTCGCGCCGACCCTGCTGGTCTACGGCGGCCGGGACCAACTCGTCGGATTCCGCATGGCAGGCAAGGCTTCGAAGGCCTTCCGGGACTCCCGGCTGCTCACCCTGCCCGAGGCGGGACACGTGGCGATGATGGAGTACCCGCAGGAGGTCGCGCGGGCGTTCCGGGCCCTGCTCGCCGACACCGCCGACACGACGGACACCGCGCGCATGGCGGACACGACGGACGCCGATGAGGAGGACGCCGATTCGCGCGGTGAGGGTTTCGTGTCCGAGACTGACGCCGGTGACGGGAACGCCGTCGAGAGCGCAGGGAGCTGAGGGGCCACGTGGGACGCCACAGCCGGCGCGGTACCGAGAAGGACACCGCCCAGGGCGAGGCCGCGCACAACACCGAGGGCCGCGAGGCCGCGCCGGGCGGTGCGCGCCGGGACCGTGCCGAGGGTGCGTCACCTCACCCCGGCGCCAGGGTTCCTGACGGTGCGTCGCGCGGCGCCCGGCTCCCCGAGGGCGCCGCGGCCACCGCCGTTCCGAGACCGCCCGACGGCAGCCCCGCGCGCGTGGCGGCGCATCTCCCGGACGGCACGGCCGTGCACGGCGCCCCCCGCCTTCCCGGCGGTGCGCCCGGCGTCCGCGGCGGCCACCCCGAGCAGCGCGAACCCGGCGGCGGCTGGGGCGAGCCCCCGGCCCGGGGCGGCGCGGCGGGGCCGGCCATACCGGGACAGCGGCCCGCGTCCGCGCGCGAGCCGCGCCAGGACTACGTCGAGGCCTTCGACGGGGACGACGACGATGTCTTCGCGCCCCGCGTCCGCACCACCGTCACGCGCAGCCCGGAACCCGGCCTCGGCGACGACGAGCCGCCGACCGGCGTGCCCGCGCAGGGGGCGGGCGGCAAGGGGCGCGCCTTCGCCGGTGTCGCCGCCGCCGCTGTCACCACCGTGCTCGCCGTCGTCGTCGCCGGACAGGCCGCGGACCGCGAGGAGGGCGGCGGTGCGGGGTCGCGCTCGGTGGCCGGGACGCAGGACGGGCGGGACTCCGCCTCGCGCGGGGACGGGCGGCCGACGCCGTCGACGTCGCCGAGCGTGGTGGCGCTGACGTACGCGCAGAAGATGAGCATGAAGTACCCGCTCAGCGCCACGCTCGACGCCACCGGGAAGTTCGACGCGATCCCGGGGACCGTCGAGGCGCCCGGCAAGGGGGAGAAGTTCACGTACCGGGTGGACGTCGAGAAGGGGCTCGGGCTCGACGGCGAACTGTTCGCCGAGGCCGTGCAGAAGACCCTCAACGACGACCGCAGCTGGGCCCACGACGACGCCCGCACCTTCGAGCGCGTCTCCTCCGGCGACCCGGACTTCGTGGTCACCCTGGCCAGCCCCGGCACCACCGCCTACTGGTGCGAGAAGTCCGGCCTGGACACCACCGTGGACAACGTGTCCTGCGACTCGGTCTTCACGGACCGCGTGATGATCAACGCCTATAGGTGGGCACAGGGCGCCGAAACCTACGGTGACGCGATTCACTCCTACCGGCAGATGCTGATCAACCACGAGGTCGGTCACCGGCTCGGCTACTCCCATGTGACCTGCGACAAGGACGGCGATCTCGCGCCGGTCATGCAGCAGCAGACCAAGTTCCTCGACCACGACGGCATCCACTGCCGGCCCAATGCGTGGGCCTATCCCGGGAGTTGACAGGGGCCATCGGAGTCACATTGACAGGGGCAGAAAGTTCATACATATTTCTGGGCATGTCGCCCCGCCCCGCCTCCGCACGAGCAGCCATAGAGCTGGCGCTCATCGGCGTGACCGCGCTCTGCGTGGCCGACATCCACTGTCGCTGACGAACGCCCCGGCGTCCGCGTCGCGATCTTCTTCACGCCCCATGACTCCCTCGTGATGTCGTGACCCTCGACGACCTGACGCCAGGGCAGACGTCTGTCCCGGTTCGTCTCATTCCTCGTCCAGTTGTCTCACCATTCGGTCCGCCCGGTCCGAACCCCACGAGAGGTCGTCCATCCGATGCGTCAACCGTCCCCCAGAGCGCGCCGCGTGGCCGTGGCAACCGTCACCCTGGTCGTGGCAGCCGGCGCCGCCGCCTGCGGGCCCGAGGACAACGATGCCAAGGCCTCCGGCAGCGGTTCGACGCCGCACAAGGGCGGCACCCTCTCGGTCCTGAACGCCAACCCGCAGACGGACTTCGACCCGGCGCGCCTCTACACCTCCGGCGGCGGAAACGTCCCGTCCATGGTCTTCAGGACGCTCACCACCCGCAACCGTGCCAACGGCGCCGCCGGTGCCAAGGTCGTCCCGGACCTCGCCACCGACACCGGACGCCCGAGCAAGGACGCGACCGTGTGGACGTACACCCTGAAGAAGGGGCTCAAGTACGAGGACGGCACGCCGATCACGACCGCCGACATCAAGTACGGCATCGAGCGCTCCTTCGCGCCCGAGCTGTCCGGCGGAGCCCCCTACCTGCGGGACTGGCTGGTCGGCGCCGCCGACTACCAGGGTCCCTACAAGGACAAGAAGGGGCTCTCGGCGATCGAGACGCCCAATGACCGGACCATCGTCTTCCACCTGAACAAGTCCGAGGGCGAGTTCCCGTACCTGGCGACGCAGACGCAGTTCACGCCGGTGCCGAAGGCCAAGGACACCGGCACCAAGTACGAGGAGCACCCGATCTCGTCCGGCCCCTACAAGGTCGTCAAGAACGAGAACGACGGCGAGCACATGGTGCTGGCGCGGAACACCTACTGGTCCGAGGACGACCAGCGCAAGGCCTACCCGGACAAGATCGACGTGCAGTCGGGCCTCGACTCCTCCGTCATCAACCAGCGGCTGTCCGCCTCCCAGGGCACCGACGCCGCCGCCGTCACCACCGACACCAACCTCGGCCCCGCCGAACTCGCCAAGGTCTCCGGCGACAAGGAACTGGCCGCGCGGGTCGGCACCGGCCACTTCGGCTACACGAACTACATAGCGTTCAACCCGACGGTCAAGCCGTTCAACGACATCAAGGTGCGCGAGGCGATCTCGTACGCCATCGACCGCTCGTCCGTGATCAACGCGGCCGGCGGCTCGGCGCTCGCGGAGTCCGCGACCACCTTCCTGCCCAACCAGAAGTCCTTCGGCTACACGCCCTACGACCTCTTCCCGGCAGGCAGCTCCGGCAACGCCGCCAAGGCCAAGCAGCTGCTGAAGGAGGCCGGTTACGCGAAGGGGCTCACCATCACGCTGACCCACTCCAACAGCAAGGACTTCGAGACCAGCCCGGAGATCGCGACCGCAGTCCAGGACGCCCTCAAGAAGGCCGGCATCACGGTCAAGCTCCAGGGCCTGGAGGACAACGACTACCGGGACAAGATCCACAACGTCAAGACCGAGCCCGGCTTCTTCCTCGCCCACTGGGGTGCCGACTGGCCGTCCGGCGGTCCGTACCTCGCCCCGATCTTCGACGGCCGCCAGATCGTCAAGGACGGCGCGAACTTCAACTCGGGCCTGCTCAATGACAAGTCGGTCAATGCCGAGATTGACTCGATCAACAAGTTGACGGACCTTGACGCTGCCGCCAAGAGGTGGGGCGCACTGGACAAGAAGATCGCCGGCCAGGCCCTGACCGTCCCGCTGTTCCACCCGGTCTACAAGCGGCTGTACGGCAAGGACGTCAAGAACATCGTGATCAGCGACTGGACCGGCGTCCTCGACATCTCCCAGGTCGCGGTGAAGTAGCGACGTGAGCGAGGCACTTGTCACCTCCGAGGCCGTCGGCGCGGGCACACAGCCCCTGCCGACGGCCTCGGGGGCCCGTCAGTTCTGGCGGCGGCTGCGGACGCAGCGCGCCGCCCTCGTCGCGGCGGCCGTCGTCGCCCTGCTGCTCCTGGTGGCGCTCGCCGCGCCGCTGCTCACCGCCCTCGAAGGGCAGGACCCGACCACCTATCACCCCTCGCTCATCGACTCCGCGCGCGGGGGCGTGCCGGTCGGCTCCCTCGGCGGCATCTCCGGCGACCACTGGCTGGGCGTCGAACCGCAGACCGGGCGCGACCTGTTCGCACGGCTCGTCTACGGGGCACGGGTCTCCCTCGGGGTCGCGTTCGCGGCGACCGTCATCCAGGTCTCGCTCGGCGTGGCCATCGGAGTGGCGTCCGCACTGGGCAACCGATGGGTTGATCAACTGTTGAGCCGGGCCACCGACATCATCGTGGCGATGCCGCTGATGATCATGTCGTTGGCGCTCCTCGCGATCGTCCCGTCCAACTTCCCGCGGCCCGTCCTGGTCACCCTGGTCATCGGGCTGATCGCCTGGGGCAACACCGCCAAGATCGTGCGCGCCCAGACGCTCACCCTGAAGGGCCTCGACTACGTGTCCGCCGCCCGGCTCAGCGGCTGGGGCACCCTGCGCATCGCCCGCCGCGAACTGCTGCCGGGACTCGCGGCGCCCGTCATCACCTACGCGGCGCTCCTGGTCCCCACCAACATCACCGTCGAGGCCGCCCTGTCCTTCCTCGGCGTCGGCGTGAAGCCGCCCACCCCGTCCTGGGGACAGATGCTCACCGCCGCCGACGTCTGGTACCAGGCGGCCCCGCAGTACCTGCTGCTGCCGGCCGGCGCCCTGTTCGTCACCGTGCTCGCCCTCACCGTCCTCGGCGACGGCGTCCGCACCGCCCTCGACCCCCGCGCGGCCTCCCGCCTGCGCGTGGGAACGGGCCGCAAGAAGACCAAGAAGGCGGCTGCGACGGGGACGGGCGACGTGAACGGGGCGGCGGCCCTGGCGGAACCTGACGGTCTGGACGGCACGGACGTTCCGGTGGGACCGGACGGTCTGGACGGGACGGACGTTCCGGTGGGACCGGACGGTCGGGATGAGACAGATGTCTCAGTGAATGGGACAGCCGTCGAGGTCGGCGGGGACACTGCCGACGGCGGCGGTCAGGAGAAGGACACGTCCACGGGAGGTACCGCCTCATGAGCGGCTTCGGCGGCTTCCTGCTGCGCCGCGTCATCGGCGCCGTGATCACCCTGCTCGCCATCTCGGTGATCGTCTACGTCGTCTTCTACGTCACCCCCGGCAACGTCGCCCAGATCACCTGCGGCCCCCGCTGCTCCCCGGCCCAGGTGCACCAGGTCGCCGAGCAACTCCGCCTCGACGACCCGCTGTACGTGCGCTACTGGGACTTCCTCAAGGGCCTGTTCGTCGGCCTTGACTACTCCACCGGCACCTCCGTCGAGCACTGCTCGGCCCCCTGCCTCGGCCTCTCCTACCAGACCGACCAGCAGGTCACCGCGCTGATCCTGACGAAGCTGCCGGTCAGCCTCTCCCTGGTGCTCGGCTCGATGGTGATCTGGCTGCTGCTCGGCGTCGGCACCGGCGTGCTCTCCGCGTGGCGCCGGGGACGTTTCTCGGAACGGGCCCTGACCGCCGTCACGCTGGCCGGCACGGCCACGCCGGTCTTCGTCATCGGCCTGGTCCTGATGATCGTCGTCTGCGGCGAACTGCAACTCCTGCCGTTCCCGCAGTACGTGAACTTCACCGACGACCCCGAACAGTGGGCGTGGAACCTGCTGCTGCCCTGGCTGTCGCTGGCCCTCATCGAGGCCGCCACGTTCGCCCGGCTGACCCGTGCCTCGATGCTGGAGACGCTCGCCGAGGACCACATCCGCACGTTCCGCGCGTACGGCGTCGCCGAGCGGTCGGTCATCGGACGGCACGCCCTGCGCGGGGCGTTCGCACCGGTCATCGCCCTCAACGCGAACAACGTCGGCTCGGCGATCGGCGGCGCGGTGCTCACCGAGACGCTGTTCGGACTGCCCGGCATCGGCCAGGAACTGGTCCACGCGGTCAACGTGGTCGACCTTCCGGTCGTCGTCGGCATGGTCCTGGTCGTCGGCTTCTTCGTGGTCCTCGCCAACGCCGTCGCGGACGTGCTGTACGCGGTGGCGGACCGACGGGTGGTCTTGACGTGATCAACGGTGGCATGGACGTGATCGCTGGTGACGTTGACGTGGTCGGTGGTGGCATGGACGTGAGTGCCGGTGATGTTGACGTGGTCGGTGGTGGCATGGACGTGAGCGACAGTGGCATTGACATCATTGATGGGTGGTACTGACATGAGTTCTGCCAACAGTCTCGTCAACGTCACTGACCTGACCGTCGAGTTCGGCGACCTGAAGGCCGTCGACGGACTCTCCTTCCGCCTGGAACGGGGCGCCGCGCTCGCCCTGGTCGGCGAGTCGGGTTCCGGCAAGTCCACGGTCGCCGCCGCCCTGCTGGGGCTGCACCGCGACACCGGCGCGCGCGTGGGCGGCTCGATCGAGGTCGCCGGCATCGACGTCCAGGAGGCCGGAGAGGGCGAACTGCGGCGGCTGCGCGGCGGAAAGGCCGCCATGGTCTTCCAGGACCCGCTGTCCTCCCTCGACCCGTACTACGCGATCGGCGACCAGATAGCCGAGGTCTACCGCACGCACACCCGCGTGTCCCGACGCGCCGCACGCGCACGTGCCGTCGCGGTCCTCGACCGGGTCGGCATTACGGACGCGGCACGCCGGGCCCGTTCACGCCCGCACGAGTTCAGCGGCGGCATGCGCCAGCGCGCGCTCATCGCCATGGCACTCGCCTGCGAGCCGGACCTGCTGATCGCGGACGAGCCGACCACCGCGCTCGACGTGACCGTCCAGGCCCAGATCCTCGACCTGCTGCACGCCCTGCGCCAGGAGACCGGCACCGGGCTGCTGCTCGTCACCCACGACGTGGGCGTGGCCGCCGAGAGCGTCGACGAGGTCCTCGTCATGCGGCACGGGCGCGCGGTCGAGCACGGCCCGGTCGCCGCCGTTCTGGGAGCGCCCGAACAGGCCTACACGCGCGCGTTGCTGGCCGCCGTCCCCCGCGTGGACGCGGCCCGCGCGTCCTCCCAGGCGGTCGGTGAAGTCGTCCTGGAGGCCACCGGGCTGCGCCGAGAGTTCGGGCGCGGCAAGGGCACGTTCGCCGCCGTGGACGATGTGTCGCTCACCGTGCGCCGGGGCGAGACCCTCGGCATCGTCGGCGAGAGCGGCAGCGGCAAGACGACGCTCGGCCGGATGCTGGTCGGACTCCTCGAACCGACGGCGGGACAGGTCCGCCACGAAGGGCACGCGCGCGTAGGCGTGCGGCCGGACGTGCAGATGGTGTTCCAGGACCCCGTCTCCTCCCTCAACCCCCGCCGCAGCGTGGGCGAGTCCATCGCCGACCCGCTGCGCGCGCGGGGCGAGCGCGACGAACAGCGCATCCGGGGGCGCGTGCGTGAACTGCTGGAGCGCGTGGGGCTCGAAGGGGCGCACTACGACCGCTATCCGCACGAGTTCAGCGGAGGCCAGCGCCAGCGCGTGGGCATCGCGCGGGCGCTCGCGGCCGACCCGCGCGTCATCGTCTGCGACGAGCCCGTCTCCGCGCTCGACGTGACCACCCAGGCCCAGGTGGTGGCCCTGCTCGGCGAACTCCAACGCGAACTCGGGCTCGCGCTCGTCTTCGTCGCCCACGACCTCGCCGTCGTCCGTCAGGTCAGCGACCGGGTCGCCGTCATGCGCCAGGGCCGGATCGTCGAGTCCGGGCCCGCCGACGAGGTGTACGACGCCCCGAGCGACCCGTACACGCGCCAACTCCTGGCCGCCGTACCGGCGCTCGACCCGCAGGTCGCGGCCGACCGCCGGGCAGCCCGCCAGGAACTGGCCACGGTCTGACACGAACGGGACCGTGCGCTGCGGCGAACCGGGCCGTGCTCTGTGACGGCAGGGACCGTGCTCCGTGGCGAACGGGACCGTGCGCTGCGGCGAATGGGCCACTCCCCGGGGCGAATGGGCCGTCGGCCGAGGTGGATCGGCCGTGGTCGGAGGCTGTCCGGGGAGGGGCGGTCGAGGTCGGTCGAGTGCCGGTCGTGGCCGGTCCGGAGGCTGACCGAAGCCTGCCCCTGGCTTGACGAAACGTAACTGCTTGATCCCTTAGCGCGAGCGAACGCGCCCCGCACGGGAAAGTTACGAGCGTTCACCCCTTTTGGTGGGGGGGGGGGGCGCCCCCCCCCGCCCCCCCCCCCCCCCACCACACGAGGTTTAAACCCCCCGCCGCCCGCGCCCACCCCCGGCCCCCCACCAGGGCGATGGGGGGGGGCGCGGGCGGTAGTGAAGAGCAC
>NZ_JBIVVA010000023.1:0-37074 GCF_044757465.1 Streptomyces sp. NPDC091279
GTCAGAAGGGCGTCCAGGTCTGTCTTCACACACTGACCAACGGGCGCCCTTCGCCATGGTCGCTACCAGCACACACATCGGACTCACTCATCTAGCCGGCTTGTCGTACCAGGTGACCGGTGTGGCCGGTACGGCGCCGGGGTGCGTCTGCGTCGTTTGGGCCGTTGTCAGACCGAGGACCTAGTCTGTGCACCGTGACTTCACCCGCATCGACGGACCGTGTTCCGCCCCAGCTCAGCGCGGGGCCGCGCCCCGCACCGGGCCCGGCCGCCGACGAGGGTCTGGCGCGGCGCCTGCGCGCGCTCGCCTGCACCGCGCCGCTGCACGACCTCGACGCCCGCAAGGCCAATCTGGCGGGCGAGTTCACCGTCTACGGCATGGCCGAGGTGGCCCTCGCCGCCATCGACCTGGTCACCCTGAACATGGACTTCGACACGGGCGCCGACCACGACCAGATGGTCGCCCGGCTGCTGCCGCGCATCGCCGCCCAGGCGCCGCGCCGCCCAGCCGCCGAGCACGAGCGCGTGGCCCGCTGGGTGCTGGAGAACCTCGTCAACGTCGGCAGCGTCGACCGCGGCTTCCGCGCCGTGTACGGCACGTTCGCCGCCGACGGCAGCTACGTCCGGCGCGACTACGACTTCAAGCTGATCGAGGAGGTCCCGGGTCCCGGCGGTGTCGTCTACCTGCGCACCACCGACGAGGCGGTCAACGTCCTCGTCGGCGCCCTCGACACGGACGTCACCAGCGCCCAGATCGCCGCCGAGGTGAAGCTGGAGGTCCTGATCAACCGGGGCCGCCTCGCCGACGCCCAACTCGCCGCCGAACAGGCGCGGTACCGCACCGTCCAGTACTCCGAGACCCTGCGCCGCGCCCTGGACGCCACCCGGCGCAACGTCCGGGCGGTCGACTGGCTCAGCGCCGTCCCCGACATGATCACCGAGGCCCTGGACCACGTCGCCGACCGCTACCGCCACGAGAACGCGATCCTCACCAACATCCGCAAGGCACGCGACGAGACGGAGGACCCGGAGCACAAGCGCCGCGCCGCCGAACTCGTCGACATCGTCAAGGACTGCATCCGCCGCCACACCCAGCTCCAGTCCCGACTGCTGGAAGCGGGACCCCTGTTCCGCGCCGAACAGGACCGGCAGGCCTTCGCCACCCCCATGACGACCTCCGGGACCGACCTCTACGGACACCTGCTCGCCCCGGTGCTGCCGCTGCCCCTGGAGCAGGCCGTCCGCGTCACCGACGCGTTCTTCGCGCACGGCACCGGCCTGCGCACCCCGGTGTCGGTCCGGGTCACCGACCTCGTCGACATCCTGCTCACCCCGCCGGTGGAGCGCGAGCACCTCGGGGCGGAGATGCCCGAGCCCGACCTCATCGCCACCCCGGACGACAGCCGGTTCAGCGAGGAGGACCTCGCCGCCGCCAAGGAACTCCTCGACCTGCCCGCGGACGCCCCGCGCCGGCTGTCGGGACTCCTCGCCGAGGCCCGCACCAAGAAACCGGACACCGAACTGCCCTACCTCGTCGCCCTGTTGGCTGTCCACGCGGCCAGCCCCGCCGTCGGCACCGCCTACCGGCAGGGCGAGGGAAAGCTGCTGTTCGCCGTCGACGACGGCACCGAACTGGACGACCCGCAGTTCGGCGGCGCCGACCTGATCGTGGGCACGGCCCTGCTGGACGCCGCCGGGATGGCGGCCGACCGGACCGAGGCCGCCTGATGCCGACCGACCGCCACCGCACCGTCGTTGCCCCGCATGGGACGTGTGCCGTCCGATCCGCCACCGAGACCGAGGAGTCGCAGCCGTGAGTGAGCACGTCGAGTGGAGTGACGCGGAGGCCCCCACCGCACCGGCGAACGCCCCCGTGACCCCCGCCGACGCCGCCGACGCGGCGCGGCTGGTGGCCTTCGGACTCCAGCCCAAACTGCAACCCGCGCGCGACCAGGAGTACACCGGACTGCTGCGCCGCTACCGCGAGGACCCGCCGTTCGCGCGGCTCGCGGACGCCGTCGTCGCCGGACTCGGCCTCGTGGTCCTGGAGGTCTCCCCGCGCGCGGGGATGGCCGTGACCGCCGCCGAGGAATCGGTGTTCGCCGTCCGCATGGGCGACTACGCGCGTCGCACCTCCGCCGACGGCAGCGACCGCTTCCTGCACGGACTCGCCCATCTCGCCGTCGCCGCCATGGCGTTCCCGCGCCCCGAGGACCTCGCCGACGACGGCTACATCGGGCGCGTGTCGGTCAACGGCGTCGACGCGTTCGTCCGCCAGGCCTGCCGACGCCTGGAGGAACGCGCCGAGGAGCAGGGCGAGAACACCGACCCGGCCACCGACGCGCCGGGCCTGGAGGCCGCCTGGCGCAACTGGGCCCGACGCAGCGCCGCCGGTGCCACCAAGGACGCTCGCAGACTCGCCGGTTCCACCACCGGCATCGTCGGCAAGGCCGTCGCCTTCCTCACCGACTCCGGCTTCCTCCAGCGCACCGGCGACGACAACGGCGGCACCTACCGCACCACCGCCCGCTACCAGCTCCAGGTCCGCGACCTCGCGGGCACCGCCGCCCTCACCGAGCTGCTGGAGCTGGGCGTCGTCCCCGTCACCGACGGCACCCCCACCCTGCTGCCCGCCGAGAACACCGACGACCTCGACCTGGTGGCCGACGCCGGGCTGCCCTTCCACGCCCCGTTGTCGTCCTGAACCCCCCCTGACCTGCCGAAGACTTACGAGAGTCCGCCATGTACGAGCTGTCCCGGGTCCGCCTCTACTCCATCGGACCCGCCGGTGCGCGTTACGCCGACACCGTGCTTGACCTGCGGGGCGTCGGCGCGCCCGTGCCCGACCCCGCGCCCACCCAGGCGGAGTTCTTCGCGGAGGAACCGGTCGGCCCGCCCCGCCGCCCCGCCCCCGCCGGCGTGCTCTTCCTGGAGAACGGCGGCGGCAAGTCGGTCCTCCTCAAGCTGATCTTCTCCGTGATGCTGCCGGGCCACCGCAACACCCTCGGCGGGGCCAGCTCCGGCGTGCTGCGCAAGTTCCTGCTGGCCGACGACTGCGGACACGTCGCCCTGGAGTGGCAGCACACCCTCACCGGCGAGTGCGTCGTCGTCGGCAAGGCCAGCGAATGGCGGGGCCGCCAGGTCTCCAACGACCCGCGCAAGTTCGCCGAGGCCTGGTACTCCTTCCGGCCGGGCCCCGGACTCAGCCTCGACAACCTGCCGGTCGCCGAGTCCACCGCCGTCCGGCCGCCCGTGGAGGGCCAGTCCGGCGCCAAGGGCCGCCGCCGCACCATGAAGGGCTTCCGGGACGCCCTCACCGAGGCCGGCAAGGCCTACCCGCACCTGGAGGTGCACTGGGAGGAGATCCACGACCGCTGGATCGAGCACCTCGGCGACCTCGGCCTCGACCCCGAACTCTTCCGCTACCAGCGCGAGATGAACGCCGACGAGGGCGAGGCGGCCGGACTCTTCGCCGTCAAGAAGGACTCCGACTTCACCGACCTGCTGCTGCGCGCCGTCACCGACACACGCGACACCGACGGCCTCGCCGACCTGGTGAGCGGCTTCGGCAACAAACTCGGCCGCCGCGCCGAGCTGATCGCTGAACGGGACTTCACCGCCGGCTCGGTGGACCTGCTCGGCCGGATCGTCGAGGCCGCCCAGGCCCGGGCACGCGCGCGTGACGTGCACGCCGGTGCCGAACGACGCACCCGCGCCCTGGCCCGGCGGCTGACCGGACGCGGTGGCCTGGAGCGGGTACGCGCCGCCGACCTCGCCCAGCAGGTCACCGGCGCCGCGACCGCCGTCACCCACGCCGAGTCGGCCCGCGGGCGCAGCGCCCTGATCGCCGCCGAACTCGCCTTCAGGAACGCCTCGTTGGCCCTCGCCGCCGCCGAGAAGTCCGCCGCCGCACAGAAGCGCGAGCTGGCCGACGCCCGCACCCTGCACGCCGCCTGGCAGGGCGCCGAGGCCGTCCTGCGCCACCGCGCGGCCGCCGACCGCGTCGCCCGCGTGGCCGCCGCCATCCAGGAGGCCGAACGGGACGCGGCCCCCGCGCTCGCCGCCCGCGCCAAGGCCGCCGTCGACCTCGTCCGCGCCCTGCACGGGGCCGCCGAGAGCGCCGAGAACCTCGCCAACGAAGAGGAGGAGCGCTCCGCCGCCCTCCAGGAGACCGGCGAGACCGCCCACCGGGACGCGACCGCCGCCGCCACCGACGCCCAGCGCGCCCGCAGCGAGGCCGGACATCTGCGCCAGCGCCTGACCGAGGTCGAACAGGAGACCGCCGAGGCGGTCCGCGCGGGCTGGCTCGACGACAGCGCCCCCGACGCCGACCCGGCCCGCGCCGCGCTCGCCGCCAGCGACGCCGAGAAGAGCGCCGTCGCCGCCTGGGACACCGCCCGCGAAGCCGCCCGCAAGACCGGCGAGCACGCGCGCGAGGCGGCCTCCGCCGAAGCCCGCGCCGAACTGACGGCGGCCCGCGCGGCGGACGCGGCCACCGCGAGCCGCCGCACCTACGACGCCGAACGCCGCCTCGCCGAAGGCCTGGCCTCGCAAGAGCGGCTGGCGGAACTCCTCAGCCTCTCCGGCACCGAGGGCCGCACCGAGATCCCGGGCCCCCGCCAGGACGGCACCGACACCGGCCAGGGCGTCCTCACCCCCGAGGAACTCGACCGGTTCGCCGACGAGTTGCGCGAGCTGCTCGACGACTCCGTCTCCGCCGCCGAACGCCAGCTGTTCGAGCTGCGCACCGCCGCCGCCGACGACTCCCGCATCCTCGGCGCCCTCGGCGACGGCGGACTCCTGCCGCCGGGCCCCGACGTGCTGGCCACCGTGGAGTTCCTCGGCGAGCAGGGCATCCCCGCCCTGCCCGGCTGGCGCTACCTCGCCCAGGCCGTCGACCCCGCCGACCACGCGCGCGTGCTGGCCGCCCGCCCCGAACTCGTCGACGGCGTCATCATCACCGACCCCGACACGCACGCCCGGGCCCGCGAGGCCCTCGGCGACGCGGCCCTGCTGCCGAGGTCCGCCGTCGCCGTCGGCACCGCCGCCGCCCTGCTCGCCCCCGCCCCGGCCCTCGACGGCGGCGGTGACACGGCCACCGGCGTCTTCCTGGTACCGCCCAACCCGGCCATGCACGACGAGGGCGCCGCCGACGAGGAACGCCAGGCACTGCGCGCGCGGGCGACCGAGCGCGACGACGAGATCCGCACCCTCGCCGCCCGCCTCGGCAAGGACCGCGAGCTGACCGCGCGCCTCGCCTCCTGGCGCACCGGCTGCCCCACCGGACACCTCGTCGAACTGGCGCGCGCCGCCGAGGACGCCCGCGTCTTCGCCGAGGAGGCCGAAGCCGAACTCACCGAGGCCCGCGCCGTCCGCGCCGAGGCCGACGAGAGCGCCGCCGAAGCCACCCAGGCACGCGACGAACGACAGGAGGCCGCCCAGAAGGCCCGGCGCGCCGCCGACGTCCTCGCCGGACTCGCCCACCGGCTGCGCGAGCGCTCCGGCTGGCAGGCCAAGCTGCGGGAACTCGCCGACGACGCCGCCGAGTTCGAGGCCCGCGCCCAGACCTGCCTGGAACGCGCGCGGGCCGCCGACGAGGACCGCCGAGGCGCCCAGCGCGCCGCCGACGACGCCCGCCGCACCGCGCGGGCGCTGTGGGCCGAGCGCTCCGAGATCGCCGGCGCCCCCGACGACGTCCCCGACGGCGCCGCCTCCGAGCACTCGCTGCCCGCGCTCCGCGAGGCCTACCGGGCCGCCTCCCAGCTGTACGAGAAGGTCGGCGTCGGCGCCGACCTGCGCGCCGAACAGGCCCGCGCGGAGAGCGACGAGAGCGCCTCCCTCGCCGAACTGAACCGCCTCAGCAACAAGGTCCGCACCCGCGCGGCCCAGCTGCTCCAGTCCCCGGACGGCTCCGACGGACCGTCCCGGCAGGCCGCCGCGGCCCGCGCCGAGGAACTGGTCCAGCTCCTGGAGGCCCGCGTCTCCACCGCGAGCGAACACCTCGGCCGGCTCCGCGGCGAGGCCGAACGGCACGCCCCCGAGGACGGCGAGGCCCACACCGAGCTGCCCGAGGAACTGCGCCCCCGCGACGCCGAGCACGCCCAGGCCCTGCTGCGCACGGCCACCACCGAACTCGCCTCCCTCACCGGAGAGTTGGGCCAGGCCCGGGCGGCGCACGCCGAACTGCTCGACGCCCACCGGGCCGCCGAGGACGCGGCCGGCGGCTTCGACGAGATCGCCGCGATGCTCCGCGACCTGCTGCGCGAACACGCCCCCGACGACGACCAGGACGAGCCCGAGCCCTACCCCGGCAGCCCGGAGGAGGCCCGCCAGGCCGCCACCGACACCCGCCGTTCGCTGCGCGGCTGCGCCGCCGACCTGTCGGCCGCCGAGTCCGCCGTCCGCGAGGCCAGTGACGTGCTGGTGCGGCACGCCAACTCCACCCGCTACGAGCAGGTCCGCACCCCGGCCCGGCAGCAGATCCGCGAGCTGCCCGCCGCCGCCCTGCCCGAGCACGCCCAGAAGTGGGCGGAGGCCTTCGCGCCCCGACTGCGGGTCCTCACCGACGAGTTGGCCCAGCTGGAGCGGAACCGGGACTCGATCGTGGACCGGCTGCGGGGCCTGGTCGAATCGTCGCTGGCCACCCTGCGCTCGGCACAGCGGCTGTCCCGGCTGCCGGAAGGGCTCGGGGAGTGGTCAGGGCAGGAGTTCCTGCGCATCCGCTTCGAGGAGCCCGATCAGGCGACGCTCACCGAGCGGCTCGGCGAGGTCGTCGACGAGGCGACCCGGGCCGCCGTGAAGAAGAACTCCGACCTGCGCCGCGACGGCATGTCCCTGCTGCTGCGCGGGGTGGCGGCGGCCCTCCAGCCCAAGGGCGTCGCCGTCGAGATTCTCAAGCCGGACGCCGTCCTGCGCGCCGAGCGGGTGCCCGTCGGGCAGATGGGCGACGTCTTCTCGGGCGGCCAGCTGCTCACCGCCGCCATCGCCCTGTACTGCACGATGGCCGCCCTGCGCTCGAACGACCGGGGCCGCGACAAGCACCGGCACGCCGGCACGCTGTTCCTCGACAACCCCATCGGCCGCGCCAACGCCACCTACCTGCTGGAGTTGCAGCGCGCCGTGTCGGACGCCCTCGGTGTGCAACTGCTGTACACCACGGGCCTGTTCGACACGACGGCGCTCGCGGAGTTCCCGCTCGTCATCCGGCTGCGCAACGACGCCGACCTCCGGGCCGGTCTGAAGTACATCAGCGTGGAGGAACACCTCCGGCCGGGACTGCCGCAGCAGGCCCCGGCCGGGGAAGAGGTGCGCAGTGAGATCACGGCGACCCGTATGTACAAGCGGCCCGAACCGGCCGCGGGTTGATCAACCTGTTGACAGTGATGACTGTATTGACGGTCTTGATCCGGACGTCCATCTTGACCAGAGGTACTCGCTGATCAACTGTCGATCAACTGCCCTCCATCAACAGTGCCCAGATCAACAGTGCTCAGATCAACCGTCCTCCTTGATCAGGTCGGCGCACTTCTCGCCGATCATCATGGTCGTGATGCACGGGTTGACGGTGACCAGATCCGGCATGACCGACCCGTCGGCGACCCGCAGCCCCTCGACCCCCTTGACCCGCAACCGCGCGTCGAGCGGGGCCGAGGCGTCGTCGTCCGCGCCCATCTTCACGGTGCAGGACGGGTGGTAGACGGTGTTGTGGGTCTTGTGGATGTAGTCGAGCAGTTCGTCGTCCGACCGGACATCAGGACCCGGCGCCAGCTCAGCGCCCGCCCACCCGCTCAGCGCGGGCTGCCCGGCGATGCGGCGTGCGAGCCGCAGCCCGTACGTCATCACCCGCACATCGTGCTCGTGCGTGAAGTAGCGCGGGTCCACCTTCGGCTTGTCCCGGTAGTCACGGGTGCGCAGCCGCACCGTTCCCCGGGACTTCGCGCGGGTCACATTGGGCGTGAGACAGAACGCGTTCTCCGAGGTCGGATAGCCCCAGCGGGCCGTGTTCATGTCGAACGGCACCGAGCCGTAGTGGAACATCAGGTCCGGCCGGTCCAGGCCCGGTTCGGTGTCGTAGAAGATGCCCGCCTCCCACCACTGACTGGACGTGGTGGTCATCGGCTGCCGCGCCTCCCACATGATCACGCCCTCGGGGTGGTCCTGGAGGTTCTCGCCGACCCCGGCGGCGTCGACGACCACCTCGACGCCGACCTCACGCAGCTGCGCGGCCGGGCCGATGCCGGACAGCATCAGCAGCTTGGGCGAGTCGATCGCGCCGCAGGACACGATCACCTCACGCCGGGCCCGGACCGTCCGGGTGTGGATCAGGTCGGGGTCCAGGTACTCCGCGCCCACACAGCGCCGCCCGTCGAGGACGAGCCGCTTGGCGCGCACGCCGGTGCGCACCTCCAGGTTGGGCCGCTTGCCCAGCACCGGATGCAGATAGGCGACCGAGGACGACTGCCGGATGTTGTTCTCGTCGGAGTTGATCTGGAACCAGTTGGCACCCCGGACCACCGTGCCGCCCGCGTTGAACGGCGTGGTCGGAATCCCGGCCTGCGCGCACGCCTCCAGCAGGGCCGTACCGCACGGGTCGTCGCTCTTGAGGGTGCGCAGCTTCACCGGCCCGGTGCGGCCGTGGTGGTCGCCGGGAGCGTCGTTGTTCTCCAGGCGCCGGTAGAGCGGGAAGACGTCCCGCGCGGCCCAGCCCGTACAGCCCTGGGCCGCCCAGTCGTCGAGATCCTCGGCCGGTGCCCAGAAGGCGATACAGGAGTTGTGCGAGGAACAGCCGCCCAGCACCCTGGCCCGCGCGTGCCGCATGAAACTGTTGCCGCTGGCCTGCGGCTCCACCGGATAGTCCCAGTCGTAACCGGACTCCAGCAGTCCCATCCAGCGCTCCAGCTTGAGGACGTCGTCGTCCCCGACATCGCTGGGCCCGGCCTCCAGGACGCAGACCGTGACTGCCGGATCTTCGCTGAGGCGGGCCGCGACGACATTGCCCGCGGTACCGCCTCCGACCACCACATAGTCGAACTCGTCAACGCTCATGGGGAGTTGACCTCCTTGCAGCTGATGGCACGGCCGGGATTCAGTCGGCCGCCGGGGTGGCGAACGGGGCGGCGGGGCCGTCGGGGGACTCCAGCCGGTGCTCGGCGAGCACGCCGGTGCGGTGCCGCTGGACGAACCAGTAGTAGGCGAAACCGCCGCCCGCGATGATCGCGACGAACAGCACCGCGCCCCACCGCAGGTACCAGTGGAACGGCGCCGCCGCGTTGTAGACCGCCGCCCGCGGCCAGAGCAGGTTGATCGTCATGGCGGACCCCCACACCACCGCGCCGATGTTGACCGGCAGCCCCCACCTGCCCAGCGAGAACTTCCCGTCCCCGGCCGGCTGCCACTTCCCCCGCAGCCGCGCCACCAGCATCGGCACCGTCACGCCCAGATAGGCGAGGTAGATCATGATGATGCCGATGCTGGTCACGACCGTGAAGATCTGCGGCTGGCGGATGTTGACCACCAGGATCGCCAGCGCCAGCACGCCGATGATCACGGCCGGGAGGACCGGCGTCTTGAAACGGGGGCTCACCCGCGCCAGCATCGACGACGCGGGCAGGTTGTTGTCCCGGGCCATCGCGAACGCCAGCCGGATCGCCGCCGTGTGCACCGCGAGCGCGCACACCGTGACCGCGATCAGCACGCACCACAGCATCGCCTTGCCCGCCGTCGGACCGAGCACGTTCAGCACCACGTACTGGAGTCCGTCCGTGGAGAGCTTGTCGCCCGTCAGGCTGGAGACGCTCATCAGCGCCAGCAGCAGCACCAGCCCGCCGAGGACGAACGACGCGACGATCGCCCGGATGATGGCGCGCGGTGCGTTGCGGGACGGGTTGAGGGACTCCTCGCCGAGCGACGCGGCCGTGTCGAAGCCGTACATGACGTACGCGGAGGCCAACGAGGCCACCAGGAACGCGCCGAGGTAGCCCGTGGAGTGCCCGGCTCCCGTCCCCTCGGTCTGGAGCACCACCTGCGGGCCGCGCGTGATGTGGACGGCGAACAGGATGATCAACACGACCGTGGCGATCAACTCGATGAAGACACCCGCCGTGTTGATCGTGGCCATCAACTTGACGCCGAACGCATTGACCAGAGTCGTGAAGAGAATCAACACCGTCGCGAGAACCACCGCGTTGGTCGCCACGTCGTACTCGCCGGTGCCGTCACCGACGAACTGGAAGAACGACGAGATCTGCGGCAGCGTCAACTGGTAGGCGAGAGCCACCGCCGCGATCGACACGATCGAGGCGATCAACATCATCCACCCGGCCAGCCAGCCCAGATGCGGATTGCCCACCTTCTTCGACCAGTTGTAGACCGAGCCCGCGACGGGATAGCGGGCGGCCAGCTCCGCGAAGCACAGCGCGACCATGAACTGGCCGACGAACACCATCGGCCAGGACCACCAGTAGGCGGGGCCGCCGCTGCCGTAGCCGAAGTAGAACAACTGGAAGGTGCCGGTCAGGATCGAGATGTAGCTGATCCCGGCGGCGAAGGTGTGGAAGTTGCCGAGGCTGCGCTTCAGCTCCGGCCGGTAGCCGAACTCGGCGAGTTCGGCGTCGTCCTGGCCGTCTGTTCCGGACGGTGGATGCTGCGTCGTGGTCATGAGCTGACTCCTGATGGGCCTGGGGAAGAGAGGGAGCGGCTCTGCGGGTGCCGGGCTCGGTGACGGGAACTGCTTCGTCCGGACAGAACCTGGAGTGATCCTGACCAGGTCCTGGGTTGATCCTCAAGAGGTCGTCAAGAGGTCGTCAATGCGTCATCAACAGGTGCTAGGCGAACCATCCTTGGGGCCGGGGCGCGGTGTTGCGCCAGATGTGCTTCGTCTCGCGGTACTCGGCGAGCCCCGAGGGGCCGAGTTCGCGACCGAAGCCGGACTGCTTGTATCCGCCCCACTCGGCCTGCGGGACGTACGGGTGGAAGTCGTTGATCCAGACGGTCCCGAGGCGGAGCCGGGCCGCGACCCGCGCGGCCTTGGCCTCGTCGCTCGTCCAGACCCCGCCCGCGAGGCCGTACACCGTGTCGTTGGCCAGCCGCACCGCCTCGTCCTCGTCGGTGAAGCGCTCGACGGTCAGCACCGGACCGAAGGACTCCTCCTGGACCACCGTCATCCCCGATGTGCACCCGTCCAGGACGGTCGGCGGGTAGTAGAAGCCGTCGGCGTACTCGGACCCCGCCGGACGTTCGCCGCCGCACCGCAGGACGGCGCCCTCCGCCAGCCCCCGCGCCACGTACGCCTCGACCTTCTCCCGGTGTGCCGCCGAGATCAGCGGCCCGGTCTGCGCCCGCTCGTCGAACGGGCCACCGAGCCGGATTCCCCGGGCCCGCCGGACGACCTCGTCGACGAGCCGGTCGTGCAGCGCGTCCTGGACCAGCAGCCGGGTCCCCGCCGAGCAGACCTGCCCGGAGTGCAGGAACACGGCGGTGAGCGCCATGTCGACGGCCGTCTCGAAGTCGGCGTCGGCGAACACGATGTTCGGGTTCTTGCCGCCGAGTTCCAGCGCGACCTTCTTGACGGTGCCGGCCGCCGCCGCCATCAGGCCCCGGCCGGTGTGCAGGCCGCCGGTGAAGGAGACCAGGTCGACATCAGGGTGGTCGCCGAGCGGGGCGCCCGCCTCCGGGCCCGCGCCGAGGACCAGGTTGGCGACGCCCGGCGGCAGGCCCGCCTCGTCCAGCAGCCGCATGAGATGGATCGCGGTGTGCGGGGTCAGCTCGCTCGGCTTCAGGACGAAGGTGTTGCCCGCCGCGAGCGCCGGTGCCACCTTCCACGCGGTCTGGAGGAGCGGATAGTTCCACGGCGTGATCAGCGCGCAGACCCCGACGGGCTCGTACACGACCCGGCTGTCGATGCCGTCGGTGCCGGTGTCGATCACCCGGCCGGTCTCCTGGGTGACGAGCCGCCCGAAGTAGCGGAAACAGTTGACGATGTCGTCAATGTCGTACTCGCTCTCGATCAACCGTTTACCGGTGTCAAGAGACTCGGCCCGCGCGAGGGCATCCTTGTCGCGGACGAGCAGATCGGCGACCTTCAGCAGCAGATCGCCCCGCTGGTCCGCCGGGGTGTGCGGCCACGGGCCCTCGTCGAAGGCCCGGCGGGCGGCGCCGATCGCCTCCACGGTGTCCTTACCGCCGGCCTCGTCCACCACCCCGACCAGCGAGCCGTCGGCGGGACAGCGGATCTCGCGGGTGCGCTCGTCGACCGCGCTCCGCCAGCCTCCGTCGATGAACAGATCAGGCATGCTCGCCTCCCAGCCGCTCCAGGAGCCACTCGTGGAAGATCCCGATGTGGTGCTCGTTGGGAACCAGCACACCACCCTTGCGGTAGGCCCGCGACGCCATGGCGGGCTGCGTCCGCTCGCAGGCCTCGAAGTCCTGTTCGTTGACCCGGTGGAACAGCTCCACGGACTTCGACACGTCCGCCCCCGATGCCACGACGTCCGGTGCGTACAGCCAGTCGCACTCGACGATCGTGCGGTCCTCGGCGAGCGGGAACATGCGGTGCAGGATCACGTGGTCGGGGACGAGGTTGATGAAGACCGTCGGCTTCACCGTGATGGCGTAGTAGCGGCGGTCCTGGTCGTCGGCGACCTGCGGCAGCCGGTCGAAGCCCGGGCTGCCGTCGACGGTGAAGCCCTCGACGCCCTCACCGAACTCCGCGCCGTGCCCCACGTAGTACTGGGCCGCGTAGCCGTCCGCGAACTCCGGGAGCACCTCGGTCAGTTCGGGGTGGATGGTGGCGCAGTGGTAGCACTCCATGAAGTTCTCGACGATGAGCTTCCAGTTCGCCTTGACGTCGTAGGTGACGCGCCGGCCGAGGGCGAGGTTCTCGGTGCCGTAGTGCTCGATCGCCGCCGGGTCGCCGAGTCGTTCCACGGCCGCGTGCATCACGCTGTCCTCGAAGGAGGGCGGTTCGGCGGCCAGGCACACCCACGCGTAGCCGAGCCACTCGCGCAAGGCCACATTGATCAATCCGTACTCGACCCGGTCAACATCGGGCATCTTGATCAAGTTGGGTGCGGCGATCAATCTGCCGTCAAGGTCGTACGTCCATGCGTGGTACGGGCACTGGAGGCTGCGGCGGACCTCTCCGGCCTCCTCCATGCACAGCCGGGCACCCCGGTGGCGGCAGATGTTGAGGAAGGCCCGCAGCGCGCCGGAGCGCGACCGGGTGATGATGACGTTCTCGCGGCCGATCTGGACGGTGCGGAACGCGCCGGGTTTGGCCAGGTCGGCGCTGCGGACCGCGCAGAACCACATCGACTCGAAGAGGTGTTCCTGCTCCTGCCGGAAGATCTCCGGGTCGGTGTAGTAGTGCCCGGGCAGGGTGGACACCAGGCTGGGGGTGTCGGAAACGGGGGCGGGCGAGACCGGGGTCGTCGTCACGTGCGTGCTCCTAGGGCGGGCGCGGCGGCGAGGCGGGCGGGGTCGAACAGGCCGATCGGGTGCGTGGTGGCCCCGGTCAGCGCGAGGTCGGCGAGGATCTCCCCGACGACCGGCACGAACTTGAAGCCGTGCCCGGAGAAACCGCAGGCCACGGTCACCGACTCCGGATGCGCGGGGTGTCGGGCGATCACGAAGTGTTCGTCCGGGGTGTTGGAGTACATGCAGGTCGCGGCCTTGAGGAAGGTGCCCGGCAGGTCCGGGATGCAGCCGGACATGTGGTCCGCCATGGCCTGTACCTCGTCGTCGTGCACCGTCCGCTCGATGGTCTCCGGAGTGGTGACCTGGCCCTTGCGGAAGAAGGCGACCTTGGCGCCGAGGTCGGGGCCGTCGATGGCGGGGAAGCCGTACACCTGGACGCCGGCCGCGTCCTCCCAGATGTAGATCGGATGGTTCTGCGGCACGAACGGCTGGACCCCGCCCCGCGGCTGGAACCAGTACATGACCTGCCGCTCGATGGTGAACGGCACCCCGACATCGGTGAGCAGTTCCGGCGCCCACGCGCCCGGGCAGATCACCAACTGCCCGGCGGTGTAGGTGTTCTCGGCGGTGTGCACCCGCACCCCGTCCCGGTACGGCTCCCAGCGGGTCATCGGCTCGTCGAAGTGCAGGTCGGCGCCGCGCCGGGTGGCCAGCTGGAGGTGTGCGGCGACGGTGTTCTCCGGCCGCAGCAGACCCGCCTTCTTCTCGTACAGCGCCACCTCGTCGTCCCGCGGGGCGAGGGTGGGGAAGCGGCGCCGGATCTCCTTGGCGTCCAGCATCTCGTGGGCGAGGCCCCACTGCTCGGCCGAGAGGAGCGAACCGGAGACGGTGCGCGAGTCGGGCCTGCCGATCATCACGCCACCGGGGAGGATCGCGACCTCACGGCCGGTGTTCCGCTCCAGCTCCTCGTACAGCTCGTAGGCGCGCAGCAGCAGCGGCACATAGGCCGGGTCCTCGAAGTAGGACTGGCGGGTGATCCGCGAACCGCCGTGACTGGAACCGCGGTTGTGGACCGGCCCGAACTTCTCCAGACCGAGGACCCGGGCACCGCGCGCGGACAGATGGTGGGCGGCGGCGCTGCCCATCCCGCCGAGCCCGATGACGATCACGTCGTACGTGGGGGACAAGACTGCCTCCTAGCGGCGGATGCGGGTCATCTTGGGGTCGAACAGAGGCTCTTCGGCGACGGTCGCGGCGACCTTCTCACCGAGGTAGGCGATCTGGACGGCGGTGCCGGTCGGGAGCGTCGGCAGCCAGGCGTAGGCGATGCAGCGGCCCAGCGTGTAGCCGTAGGACGCGCTGGTGACGTAGCCGGAGGGGACGCCGTCGACGTGGACGGGTTCCTTGCCGAGGACGACGGCGGCGGGGTCGTCGAGGAGCAGGGCGGTCAGGCGGCGGGTCGGCGGGCTGTCGCTCAGCGCGGAGCGGCCCACGAACTCCTTGTCCCTGCGCACCGCGAAGCCGACGCCCGCCTCGAACGGGTCGTGCTCGTCGGTCATGTCGGTGCCCCAGGCGCGGTAACCCTTCTCCAGACGCAGCGAGTTGAAGGCGGACCGGCCGGCCGCGATCACCCCGAGGTCCCGCCCGGCCTCCCAGAGCGTGTCCCACAACCGCAGGCCCAGGTCGGCGGTGGTGTACAGCTCCCAGCCCAACTCGCCGACGTAGGACAGGCGCAGGGCGGTCACCGGGACGTGTCCGAGGTAGGTCTCCTTCGCGCGGAAGTAGCCGAAGGCCTCGTGGGAGAAGTCGTCGCGGGTCAGCGGCTGCACGAGGTCGCGGGCCAGCGGCCCCCAGACGCCGATGCAGCAGGTGCCCGAGGTGATGTCCCGGATCTGTACGTCGGCGGGCGCGTGCCGGGTCAACCAGTCGAGGTCGGCGGGGGAGTTGGCGCCCACCTGGAAGCGGTCGGGGGCGAGGCGGGCGACGGTGAGGTCGGAGCGGACCCCGCCCCGCTCGTCGAGCAGCAGCGAGTAGGTCACCGCGCCGGGCTTCTTGCGCAGGTTGTTGGTGGTCATACGGTCCAGGAAGTCGAGCGCGCCGGGACCGGTGACCTCCAGCCGACGCAACGGCGTCATGTCGTACAGGGCGACCTTCTCGCGGGTGGCGCGGGCCTCGGCTGCGGCGATCGGCGACCAGTACCGGGCCGACCAGGCGTCCCGTTCGGGCAGCGACATCCCTTCCGCGAGCGGGGCGTTGGCCTCGTACCAGTGCGGCCGTTCCCACCCGCCGCCCTCCAGGAAGAACGCGCCGAGTTCCTGCTGCCGCGCGTAGAAGGGGCTGACCCGCAACGGCCGCGGCTGCTCCATCGGTTGCAGCGGATGCAGGACGTCGTACACCTCGGCGAACTGCTGGCAGCCGCGCTCCCGGACGTACGACGGTGAGCGCTGCGCGTCCTCGAAGCGGGTGAGGTCGCACTCGTGGACGTCCAGGGCGGGCCGCCCGTCGACCATCCACTCGGCGACGGCCCGGGCGACCCCGGCGGAGTGGGTGACCCAGACGGCCTCGGCCAGCCAGAATCCGCGCAGTCGGCGGGACTCGCCGAGCACGGGCATGCCGTCGGGGGTGAAGGAGAAGACGCCGTTGAAGCCCTCCTCGACCTCGGATGCGCCGAGCGCCGGGACCAGCCGCCGGCAGTCCTCCCAACTCGGCGTCCAGTCCTCGGTCGTGAACGGGTACGAGGACGGCATCTCCATGTCCCGCGCGCGTGCCTCGTCGTAGGCCGGTACCGCGAACGGGTCGACGGGCAGCGGCCGATGGGCGTAGGACCCGATGCCGATGCGGTCGGTGTGCTCACGGAAGTACAGGTCACGGTCCTGGTACCGGAGGATCGGCCGCGACGCCTCGGCCGCGTGACCGGCCAGCTCGGGCAGCGGTTTCGTCTTCACGTACTGGTGTGCGAGCGGCTGCAACGGTACGTCGATGCCGGCCATCCGCCCGATCACCGGGCCCCAGAAACCGGCCGCCGAGACGACATGGTCGGCGGGGAAGGTGCCCCGGTCGGTGACGACGGCGGTGACGCGGCCGTTCTCCTGTTCGATGCCGGTGACGGTGTGACGGTCGAGGAAACGGGCGCCGCGCGCGGTGGCGCGTTCCAGCTGGGCGCGGGAGGCGAGCAGGGCGCGGGCGAGCCCGTCGTCGGGGGTGTGGAAACCGCCCAGGACCACCGACTCGTCGAGCAGCGGCCAGAGTTCCTTGCAGCGCGCGGCGTCGACGATCTCACCCCGGATGCCCCAGGCGGCGGCGTAACCGGCCCTGCGGTGCAGGTCGGCGAGGCGTTCCGGGGTGGTGGCCAGCTCCAGTCCGCCGACCTGCTGGAAGCAGGGAACTCCGTCGACCTCTAGGGCGTTGAACTTCTCGACGGTGTATTTCGCGAACTCCGCGAGGGTCTTGGACGGGCTGGTGCGGAAGACGAGTCCGGGCGCGTGCGAGGTGGAGCCGCCGGGTGCGGGCAGGGGGCCTTGTTCGAGGACGGTGACGTCGGTCCAGCCGCGCGCGGTGAGTTCGTCGGCGAGCGAGCAGCCGACGATGCCGGCGCCGATGACGACGACCTTCGGGGAGCGCGGGCGGATTTCGGGCGTACTGGACATGCCCCTCCTTGCCGGGTGGCGGAGTTGACGCGCGGGGGGGAGAGCGGGGACACGAGCGTGCGGGCTCGGGGAGCGGGGAACGCGAGAAAGGCTAGAAAGGCGGGGAATCCGGGGAATCCGGGAAATGCGAGGAGTGCGGGGCCGGGATCGGGGAAGGCGGGCGGAGAGCAGGGGCGGGAGTGGAGGCTTCAGTGGGCGGTGAACGGGGCGGTGACGCGGGGGCGTTGGGCGTCGGCGGTCGGGTCGGTCACAGGACCACCACCGACCGCAGCACGTCACCCCGGTGCATCTTCGCGAAGGCCTCCTCGACCTGGTCCAGGGCGATCGTCTCGGACACGAACGCGTTGAGGTCCAGGAGTCCGTACAGGTACTGGTCGATGAGGAACGGGAAGTCCCGGCTCGGCAGGCAGTCCCCGTACCACGACGACTTGATGGCGCCGCCGCGCGAGAAGATGTCGATCAGCGGGAGTTCGATCTTCATCTCGGGGGCGGGCACGCCGACCTGGACCAGCAGTCCGGCGTGGTCGCGCATGTAGAAGGCCTGCCGGAACGTCTCCGGACGGCCCACCGCGTCGATCGCGATGTCCACGCCGTGGCCGTCGGTGAGGGCCCGCACCGCCTCGATGGGGTCCGTGCCACGGGAGTTGACGGTGTGCGTCGCGCCGAACTTCTCCGCCTGGTCCAGCTTCTTGTCGTCGATGTCGACGGCGATGACCTTCATGGCGCCGTTCAGACAGGCGCCGGCGATGGCCGCGTTGCCGACGCCGCCGCAGCCGATCACCGCGACCGAGTCACCCCGGCCGACCTTGCCGGTGTTCACGGCGGCGCCGTAGCCGGCCATCACCCCGCACCCGATCAGCCCGGCGGCCTCGGGGCGCGCTGCCGGGTCGATCCGTATCGCCTGGCCCGCCGCGACCAGTGTCTTCTCGGCGAACGCCCCGATGCCGAGGGCGTTGCTGAGCGGCGTGCCGTCGCGCAGGGTCATCGGCTGGACGGCGTTGCGCGAGTCGAAGCAGTACCAGGGGCGCCCGCGCCGGCAGGAACGGCAGCTGCCGCAGGGCGCCCGCCAGGCCAGCACCACATAGTCGCCGGGTTTCAGATCGGTGACGCCGTCGCCGACCGCGTTGACCGTGCCGGCCGCCTCATGGCCCAGCAGGAACGGGAACTCGTCGTTGATCGCACCCTCGCGGTAGTGCAGGTCCGTGTGGCAGACCCCGCACGCCTGCACATCGACGAGGACCTCACCGGGCCCCGGATCGGGGACGACGATCGTCTGCACCTCCACGGGTGCGCCCTTCTTGGCAGCGACTACGGCACGGACCTCGTGTGGCACGACCAAGCTCCTCTGCTGTTGCGCAATGCACGATGGGTTGCGCGATGAGGAACATATTGAGAACGGCGAAGAGGGGCCGTCAAGAGGTGCGAGTTAACCCTTCGCAAAACGAACGGAGGTCCGGAAACCTGGCCGACACACGACGGCGCGGGACCGGATTCGTCCGGTCCCGCGCCGTCGTCGAGGTGTGTGCGTGAGCTGTTCGGCCGCTGTGCGCCTGCTTCCGGCCAACGGGCTCGGACCGCAGGTCACGCACCGTCTCAGGGTCCGCGCGCACGCTGCCGGGCCGCCGTCGGGTCAGAAGCCGTATCCCATCCGGCGGGACAGCTCCGCCCCCGCCGCCACCGAGCGCTTCGTCAGCTCCGGCATGCGGTCGGAATTCAGCCGGTACACCGGGCCCGACACGCTGATCGAGGCGATCACCTTGCCGTCGTGCGCGCGCACCGGCGCCGCGACCGCCGTGAGCCCCAGCTCCAACTCCTCGATGGTGACGGCGAATCCCTGCTCGATCACGGCCTCCAGCTCGCCGCGCAACGCGGACCCGCTGGTGATCGTGCGCTCCGTGAAGCGCGGCAACGAGCGGGCGAGGACGCCTTCGCGCAGGGTGGGCGGCATGTGCGCGAGCAGCACCTTTCCGCTGGAGGTGGCGTGCAGCGGGGTGCGTCTGCCGAGCCAGTTCTGCGCCGTCACGGACGCGGTGCCGCGCGCCTGCATGATGTTGACGGCCGCGTCGTCGTCCAGGACCGCGATGTTGACCGTCTCGCCCAGCTCGTCGGCGAGTTCCCGGCAGACCGGGACGCCCTCCTGCGAGATGTCCAGACGCACCGCCGCCGCCCCCGCCAGGCGCAGCACACCGGCGCCCAGGTAATACTTGCCGCGCTCCTTGGCCTGCGCCACCAGGCCCCGGTTCTCCAGGACGCCGAGCAGGCGGAACGCGGTGGACTTGTGCACGGCCAGCTCGTCGGCGATCTCCGTGACCCCCGCCTCGCCGAGCCGGGCGAGGATCTCCAGGACGCTCACGGCACGGTCCACGGACTGCACGGAACCGGTGGTTCCTCTGCCGCCCCGGCCCTCGGCTCTCGCGGTCGTCTCCTCGCCCCGGTCGGACTGCTTCTGCGCGCGGGCCATAGCTCGACTCTCACCACCTCTCGGCCCGGTTTGGGCCGCATCTTCGGGAAACCCTTGACGCGACGGTCGTCCCGCCCGGATTCTGTTGCGCATGGCGCTCACTGATGCGCCATGCGGAACATCATGTTACCGAAGGGTCCGGTCCCCGGTAGGGGGCCGAACCGTCCGGGCCTGTGAAGGTCCGGCTCTCCGGCCGCCGGGCCGATGAAGACCCGGCCCTCGCCGGAGAGCCGTGGCGAGTGCGTCTCGGCTTCTGCCGCTCACCCGCTCGTGTGCTCGTCCGTTCGTCCCCTCGGACCGACGCAAGGTCCGAACTCCCCATCCGCCTGGACCACAGAGGTCCGGACCGAGTGTCCCGGACCGAAAGGGGGGCCCGTGATTCCCGTCTGCCGCTTCGAAAACCTCCCCCGGGGCGAGTCCGCCCGCATCGAGACGACCCCGCCGATCGCCGTGTTCCACACGGAGGACGGCGAGTTGTACGCGATCGACGACACCTGCACCCATCAGGACGCCTCCCTCTCCGAGGGCTGGCTGGAGGGCTGCCTGGTCGAATGCCCGCTGCACGCCGCCTCATTCGACCTGCGCACAGGCCTGCCGACCTGTCTCCCGGCCCGCCGCGCCGTCCGCACCCACCAGGTCACCGTCGACGACGGCGTCATCCACGTCCACGTCGCCGCGCAGGAGGGCACCGCCGCATGAACCACCCCCACGCGCGGCGCCTCCCGGCCCCGCCGCAACTCCACGGGAGCCGTGCCGCATGAGGACCGTCACCGTCGTCGGCGCCTCCCTCGCCGGCCTCTACGCCGCCAGGGAACTGCGCGCCCAGGGTTTCGACGGCCGACTCGTCATCGTCGGCGACGAACCCCACCAGCCCTACGACCGTCCCCCGCTCTCCAAGGACTTCCTCACCGGCCGCGCCGACGAGGACCAGATCGCCCTCACCGACGCCGAGGAGAGCACCGCCCTCGACGCCGAATGGCTCCTCGGCACCCGCGCCCTCGCCCTCGACGCCCGCGCCCGCACCGTCGTCCTCGACGACGGCCGGACCCTGCTCTCCGACGGCGTCGTCATCGCCACCGGCGCCTCCGCCCGCCGACTGCCTGGCCACACACCGGTCGGCGTCCACACCCTCCGCACCCTCGACGACGCCCGCGCCCTGCGCGCCCAACTCACCCGCGGCGCACGCCGGGTCGTCGTCATCGGCGGCGGCTTCATCGGCGCCGAGACCGCAGCCGCCTGCGTCGGTCTCGGCCACCACGTCACCGTCGTCGAGGCCGCGCCGTTGCCGCTGCTGCCCCAACTCGGCGCCGAGATGGCCGCGATGTGCGCGGCGCTGCACCGACGCGGGGGAGCGGAGCTGATCACCGGTACCGGCGTCGCCGCCGTGCGCGGCACGGTCGCCGTCACCGGCGTGGAACTGTCCGACGGGCGTGTCCTCGACGCCGACGTGGTCGTCGTCGGCATCGGCGCCGTCCCCAACACCGCCTGGCTGACGGACTCGACGCTGGCCCTGCGTGACGGCGTGCTGTGCGACGACGGCTGTGTGACCGACCTCCCGCAGGTCGTCGCCGTCGGGGACGTGGCCCGCGTCGGCGGCTCCCGCGCCGAGCACTGGACGTCGGCGACCGAACAGCCCCGGGTCGCGGTGGCCAACCTCCTCGCCGGGCAGACCGTCCGGACGGCCCGGTCGCTGCCGTACTTCTGGTCGGACCAGTACGGCTCCCGCATCCAGTTCGCCGGCCGGCGCCAGGACGGGGACACCGTCCGGGTCACCGAGGGCGAACTGACCGACGGCGCACCGGGGGAGGGCGGCTTCCTCGCCGTCTACGAACGGGACGGCCGCACCACCGCCGTGCTGTCCGTGGACCGCCCCCGCCCCTTCATGCGGCTGCGCCGCGAGCTGGGACGTGCCCAGAGCGACCTGGGCGACCTGGGCGACCAGGCCCGGCCCGCCGTGCTCCAGGGAGGTCCCGCCGCGCTCTAGCGAGAGGTCAGGGGTGGGACAGCTGCCCGGTCCCGCCCCGCCTGCGTATCCGCTCCTGCGCCCGCTCGGCCGACCTCGCCTGACGGCGGGCCCGGCGGCGCTCCCGGCGCAGGGCGCGAGCCGTGCTGCTGGGCACCGACACCACGCCGTTGCGCTGGTTCCACACCTGGCGGGTCACCCAGACGTCGAGCGCGGCCCAGGTGGCGACCACCGTGGAGGCGACGCTGCTGAGGACCATCGGGAAGGCGAACCAGGTCTCGGCCATGGTGCACAGGAAGGCCACCATCGCCAGGATGATCGTCACCGAGATGATCATGACCGCGCGGACCGCCGAGGTACGCACCGGATCGGGCATCCGGCGCCGCCTGGCCGGCTCCTCGACCCACAACGGCCGGTGACCGGACCGCACGTGTCCCTCGCCGCCGTCACGCGCGTGCCCCGCGCCCGCGCCGCCCGTCCCCCCGCTCCCCAGGTCACGGTCCCGCGCTCCGGGAGCCCGCCGCTCCGCCATGCGCGTGCCCGGGTCGTCCCCGGGTGTTCTGTACCGCTCCGCCGTGCCCATCAACGTGTCACTCCCCACCGCCGATGCTCCCCCTCGTCCCGTGCCCGATGACACGGCTCCCCAGTGAGTGCCCGGCTTGCGCTGTTTTACGCTGCCCGGGGGCGCGTCGCGGCTCATGTGGCCGGTTCCGCTCCCCTTTCCCGTAGAGAAGGACGAACGACCCGTCGCAAAGATTCCCGCGAACGGAGAAAACCGGCCAACCAGTTGTGTGCACCCTGCGAAGAGGCTCCGGGGTGGCCCCGCTGAATCCGGGAGGTGATCTCCTCCCATGACCGGACAACTCCCCATGTCTCGCCGCCAGTAGGGGAGTTCAGCTTCCGGACAGCTCTTCGAGTTACCCGCAGGTCGGTAGTAGGCTCGCGCCGTTTGTTGACGCACATGTGTACCCCCGGCTGATCGGGGGCGAGCTGGGGGAGGACATGCGCTTTCGCGGGAAGTCGATCCGCCGGAAGATCGTGGCGCTGCTTCTCGTGCCGCTGGTGTCCCTGACGGCGATCTGGGGCTTCGCCACGGTACTCACCGGACGTCAGGCGGAGCAGCTCTTCGACGTCTCCCGAGTGGTCGAGAAGGTCGGTTACCCGGTCGAGGACACCGCCCGTGTCCTCCAGGAGGAACGCAGGCAGAGCCTCGTGTACCTCGCCGACCCACGGGCCTCGGACGCCCTCAGCAATCTGCGCCGCAGCCGCAGCGCCACCGACGACTCCGTCGCCGAGATCCGCGCGAACGCCGCCGATTCCGACGTCCGTGCGTCACTGGGCGCCGGTTCGAGCGAACGCCTGACCGCCGTCCTGGACGCCCTCGACGGCATCGGGTCGCTGCGCCGCAGCGTGGAGGACGGCACCGTCAACCGCGCCCAGGCCCTCGACCTCTACAACCGCCTCGTCGAACCGTGCTACGTCCTGCTGACCAACCTCCACGTCATCGACAACGTGGAGATGGACCGGCAGTACCGCGCCCTCGTCAACCTCGCCCGGGCCCGCGAACTGGTCTCCCAGGAGGACGCCCTGCTGGGCTCCGCCCTGGTCGTCGGCACCCTCACGCGCGAGGAGATCCGCGACGTCTCCGACCTCGTGGCCCAGCGTGGCCTGATGTACGACATCATCCTGCCGCTGCTGCCGTCCTCCGAACACGACCGCTACGACCGGTTCTGGACGAACGCCGAGACCGCGCCCCTGCGCGTCGCCGAGCAGGCCATCGCCTCCAGCGGCCCCGGCACGCCGCACCGGGTCACCGCGCGGAGCTGGGACACCGCCGCGGGCAACGTCCTGAAGGAACTCGGCACCCTCAACGACCAGGCGGCCGACAGCTATCAGGACCGGGTCCACCCGGTCGCCATGGGCGTCATCGCCAAGGCGGCCGTCGCCGGTGGCCTCGGCCTCTTCGCCCTGCTCTACTCACTCGTGCAGTCCGTGCGCATCGGCCGCAGCCACATCCGCGACCTGCGGCAACTGCGCCTGGAGGCCCACGAGGCGTCCGGCGTGCGGCTGCCCAGCGTCATGCGCCGCCTCTCCGCGGGCGAACAGGTCGACGTGGAGACCGAGGTCCCCCTCCTGGAGTACGACCGCAACGAGATCGGCGAGGTCGGACACGCCCTCAACTCCCTTCAGCGCGCCGCCGTCGAGGCCGCCGTCAAACAGGCGGAACTGCGCGCCGGCGTCTCCGAGGTGTTCGTCAACCTGGCCCGCCGCAGCCAGGTCCTGTTGCACAAACAGCTGACCCTGCTCGACACCATGGAACGGCGCACCGACGACACCGACGAGCTCGCCGACCTCTTCCGCCTCGACCACCTCACCACCCGGATGCGCCGCCACGCCGAGGGCCTGGTCATCCTCTCCGGCGCCGCCCCGTCCCGACAGTGGCGCAAACCCGTCCAGTTGATGGACGTCGTACGGGCCGCCGTCGCCGAGGTCGAGGACTACGAGCGCATCGAGGTACGGCGGCTGCCCAAGGTCGCCGTCACCGGACCGGCCGTCGCCGACCTCACCCACCTGGTCGCCGAACTCATGGAGAACGCCACGGTGTTCTCCCCGCCGCACACGGCCGTCCAGGTCGTCGGCGAGCGCGTCGCCAACGGCTTCACCCTGGAGATCCACGACCGTGGCCTCGGTATGACCGCCGACGCCCTCCTGGACGCCAACCTCCGGCTCGCCGAGACCCCGGAGTTCGAACTGTCCGACACCGACCGGCTCGGCCTGTTCGTGGTCAGCCGGCTCGCCCAGCGCCAGAACGTCCGCGTCTCCCTCCAGCCGTCCCCGTACGGCGGCACCACCGCGATCGTCTTCATCCCCGACACCCTGCTCACCGACGACGTCCCCGACACCAACGGCATCGGCTTCCGCCTCGACCGGCCCCACCCCTCCAAGGAGGCCGAACTGGACGCGGGCGGCCGCAGGACCGCCATCGCGCCGATCCCCGCGCAGCTGCCCGGCCTGACCCCGGCCCTCCTGAACGGCCCGGTCGAGCTGGAGGCACCCGTCGACCTGGACGCCCTCAAGGAGTTCCCGGATCTCGACGACGACACCGAGCGCGGCGGCCTCTTCCGGCACCGGCGCGCCCTCGGCCTCGCCCAGGACGGCACCCCGAGCCGCACCGAGGCTCCGTCGCCGTCCGCAGGGCACGCGCGCGAGGAGGCCGACGGCGACCACGGCACGGTGCCGCTGCCCCGTCGACGTACGCCCAAGCTGGTCAGCTCGCACGGACGTCCGGTCCCCGAGGCACGGGCGCGCCGGGAGGGCCAGAACGCCGAGCGGAGCGCCGAGCCGGACGCGCCGCCCGCGCTGCCGTCCCGCCGGCGCGGCACACCGCCCGCGACGGGCAGCGTGCCGATCGCGGACAGCACCGGCCGCCCCGGCGACGACGGCCCGCCCGCGCTGCCCACCCGCCGCCGCGGCGCCTCACCGCTGCGTCCGGGCTCCGGCTCCGCCGACGGCCCGGGGCAGCCCCCGGCAGACCTCCAGGGCGGCGACACACCGGGCACGGGAACCACCGCACTGCCCCGGCGCGTTCGACAGGCGAACCTAGCGCCACAACTGAAGCAGGGCCCTCGCCGCGCACCGGACCGGCCGCAGCTGGTCGAGCGGGACGCCGACGAAGTACGCAGCCGCATGGCCTCGCTGCAACGGGGCTGGCAGCGAGGCCGCGAGGAGAACGCCGCGGGCGACGACGCCGACAGCGGCACAGCACCACAGGGAACGAACAAGGGGGACGGTCGATGACCGCACCGAAGCCGACCGGCCACACCGCACAGACCAGGTCCGGGGAGCTGAACTGGCTCCTGGACGAGCTGGTGGACCGCGTCGCGAGCATCCGCAAGGCTCTCGTGCTCTCCGGCGACGGCTTGCCGACGGGCCTGTCCAAGGACCTCACCCGTGAGGACAGCGAGCACCTCGCCGCCGTCGCCTCCGGCTTCCACAGCCTGGCCAAGGGCGTCGGCCGTCACTTCGAGGCGGGCAACGTCCGCCAGACCGTCGTCGAGCTGGACGACGCCTTCCTCTTCGTGACGGCCGCGGGCGACGGCAGCTGCCTCGCCGTCCTCTCGGACGCCGACTCGGACGTCGGACAGGTCGCGTACGAGATGACGCTTCTGGTCAAGCGGGTCGGCGCGCATCTCGCGGCCGCGCCGCGCACCGATCAGCCCGCGGACGGGTAGTGAGATGTCATGAACGCTGACGGTCAGGGAAGCAGCCACTGGTTCGACGACGAGGCCGGACCGGTGGTCCGCCCGTACGCGATGACGCGCGGCCGGACCACCAGCCCGGCCCAGCACCGCCTCGACCTGATCGCGGTGGTCGTCACCGAGCCGCACGTGGAGGACCCGGAAGAGGACTCGACGCTGTCCCCGGAGCACGTGGACATCGTCGGCCTCTGCCGGGACGCCCCGCAGTCCGTCGCCGAACTCGCCGCCGAACTCGACCTGCCCGTCGGCGTGGTGAGGGTCCTCATCGGGGACCTCGTCGACAGCGAACTCGTCCATGTGACCCGGCCCGTCCCCCCGGCCGAGCTGCCGGACGAGAGCATTCTGCGTGACGTGATCAACGGTCTCCGGGCGCTCTGAGACGCGCGCCCGTCGTCCCCCACCCCCACCCCGTAGGAGAAACGGAAGATGATCTTCGGGCGCTCTGAGCGAGGAAAGCCCCCGGTCGAGCCCGTCACGCTCAAGATCCTGGTGGCCGGCGGCTTCGGCGTGGGCAAGACCACGCTCGTGGGCGCCGTCAGCGAGATCAGACCCCTGCGCACCGAGGAACTCCTCACCGAGGCGGGCCGCCCGGTCGACGACACCAGCGGCGTGGAGGCCAAGCACACGACCACCGTGGCCATGGACTTCGGCCGCATCACGCTCCGCGAGGACCTGGTGCTCTACCTGTTCGGCACGCCCGGACAGCAGCGCTTCTGGTTCATGTGGGACGAGCTGTCCGAAGGGGCGCTGGGCGCCATCGTGCTCGCCGACACGCGCCGCCTGGAGGACTGCTTCGCCGCCGTCGACTACTTCGAACGGCGCTCCATCCCGTTCCTCGTCGGCGTCAACTGCTTCGACGAAGCCGCCCGTTACCCCGAGGACGAGGTCCGCCGCGCCCTCGACCTCGACGAGAACGTCCCGGTGGTCCAGTGCGACGCCCGCGACCGCACCTCCGTCAAGGAGATCCTGATCGGCGTGGTCGAACACGCCATGTCCTACGCGGCGACCCACCGCAACCCAGTCACGACGTAACCCCGCTCCCGTCCGGCGGCCCTCCGGACAGCCGCCACGCACCGTCACCCCGCCGACGCTCGAACCGACGTCCCACCACGCGGGCTTGGCGTCCGTGAGCGCCGCGCGGGCCGCCACCGCGCCGTACTCGGCGAAGCCGTGCCCCCACCTGCGCCACGGATGCATGCCCGCACCGAGCACCGCCATGTCGTCCGTCACTCCGTAACCCTCCCGTCGGCCGCCAGTGCCAGGTCGTCCAGGTCGTCTCCGCGTCCCCGGACTCCGGCTCCACAGCGATCAACGCGTACGACTCCCACGGAAGTTCCCGATCGGTCACACACGGTGACGGAGGTCGATAACGGCTGTCCGCGCACGACCGGACGCGCCCGCACGGCGAGAGCGGAACCTCGGTCGGTTCCCCCGCCCGCGCAGGCCGCGCACCGGGTGCCGAAGAGGCGGAAGTCCGCCCCGTCACCGGTGAACCATCCGTCGACCGCAGGCATACGGACACGCGACAACGCCCGTCCCTGTGAACGAGTGTGACGCAACGTCAGAAGTGTGCACGGGCCTCAAGGGAAGGGCAGGGCGTGCCCGCCACGCCGTCCGGGAACGGATCGCATCCGATCGCTTCCCGGCCGACACACCCACCTGATAGATGACGACACACCCACCTGATGGACGGAGGACTCATGACAAGACTCCCCGGCGCGTTACGTGCCCTGGCCACCACGCTCGCCGCCCTGCTGGCCATGACCGCCGGCTCCGCCACCGCCCGCGCGACGACCGCCCCCGAGGCACCCGCCGACTTCGTGGCCCTGAGAGCCGTCGACCCGACGATCCTCCAGGACATCCGCTACCTCACCCCGCACAACTTCGTGGGCACGCCGATCGACGGCTACCGGCAACCGGTCTGCCTCCTCACCCGCCCCGCCGCCCGGGCCCTCCACCGCGCCCAACTCCGGCTGCGCGCCCGGGGTTACACCCTCAAGGTCTACGACTGCTACCGGCCCCAACGCGCGGTGAACCACTTCGTGCGCTGGGCCGAGGACCTCGACGACCAGGCAATGAAGGGCGAGTTCTACCCGAACGTCGACAAGTCCCGTCTGTTCGAGGACGGTTACATCGCCGAGAAGTCCGGCCACAGCCGCGGCTCGACCATGGACCTCACCCTCGTGAAGCTCCCCGCCCGACCGACCCGCCCCTACGTCCCCGGAGAGCCGCTCGCCCCCTGTTACGCGCCTCAGAAGGAGCGCTTCCCGGACAACTCCGTGGACATGGGAACCGGCTTCGACTGCTTCGACACCCTCGCCCACACCCTCGATCCGCGCGTCCAGGGCGTCCAGCGCGCCCACCGGCTGCTCCTCAAGGACACCCTGGAAGGCGTCGGCTTCGTGAACCTCGCCGAGGAGTGGTGGCACTACACCTTCCAGCCGGAGCCCCACCCGGACACCTACTTCGACTTCCCGGTATGCGTCAGGTCGCTCCCTGGCGGCTTCTGAACCGCCTCGGCACAACGCCCTCCCCGTGATCGGATACAGTCCGCCGGGTGTCCGAAACTCAGCACCCCACCCCCAACTCCGCGCGTGGCTCGCACTGTTCGAGCTGTGGAGCGCCTTACGGAGAGGGCGTCTCCGGCTGGCCCCGCATCTGCCCGGCCTGCCACACCGTGGCCTATCGCAACCCGCTCCCGGTCGCGATCGCACTCCAGCCCGCGTACGACACCCAGGGCACCGCCCTCGTCGTCATCACCCGAACCGTCGCCCCCGCGCGCGGAGGCATCGCCCTGCCCGGCGGCTACGTCGACGACTGCGAGGACTGGCGCCACGCGCTCGTCCGTGAACTCAAAGAAGAGACCGGCTTCGACGCCGCCGCACGCGACGTGCGCCTCGTCGACGCCATGAGCTCCCCCGACGGACACCTGCTCCTCTTCGGCGTCCTCCCCGAACGCCCCGTCGACAGCCTCCCGCCGTCCGCCGCCACGGACGAGACCGCGGGCTGGCACCTGCTGCGCCGACCCGAGGAACTGGCCTTCCCGCTCCACACCATCGCCGCCCACGCGTGGTTCGAGGGCCGCTACTGAGCCAGGCCCCCGCCCAGCCCACGCACGCGTACCGGGCAGGACGGCTCCTCGACGCCGTCCTCGCCCTCCCGCCGCACCACCAGCCGCCCGCCCACCCAGCGGACGGCATAGCGCTCCAACTCCGGCTCCTCCCAGCCGTCGCTCCCGTCCGGCACCAGCAGCCCGCCGCCGGAGCGCCCCGGAGCCGGCGCCCACACCTCCAGCTCAAGACCGCCGTCGTCCCCCCGCACGGGGACGACGGCCCCGGCCCGCGCCAGCACCGGAATCCGGGACAGCGGAGCATCCACGAGCACCTGCCCCGGCCCCTCGTACGCCCGCTCGGTCACCGTGTCGTACCAGCGCCCCGGCGGCAGCCGCACCGCACGCCGGTCCACCCCCGGCTCAAGCACCGGCGCCACCAGCAGACAGTCACCCAGCAGAAACGTGTCCTCACAGTCCCGCAGCGCCCGGTCCTCCGGCGAGCCCCACCACACCGGCCGCACCACCGGCGCGCCCGTACGCCGCGCCAGATGCGCCAGCGTCACGAAGTACGGCAGCAGCCGCCGCCGTTCGATCAACGCCACGCGCGCGTGCTCCACCACCTCACCCTCCAAACCCCCTCCCGCGCGCGTACGAAACAACGGCAGATACGCGCCCAACTGGAGCCACCGCAGCCACAGTTCCGCCGACACCTGCCCGCCGGCACCGCCCACGTCCGCGCCGGAGTACGGGATTCCGCACAGCCCGAGCCCCAGCGCCGACGACAGCGAGGCCCGCAACCCGGTCCAGTCCGCGCTCACGTCACCGGACCAGGACCCCCCGTAACGCTGTAGACCGGCCCACCCGGAGCGTGAGAGCACGAACGGCCGCTCCTCGGGCGCCAGTTCCCGCAGCCCCTCGGAGGCGGCCCGCGCCATGCACAGCGCGTACACGTTGTGCGCCTCGCGATGATCCCCGCCCCGCCCCTCCAGCCCGTGCCGGGCCGAACGCGGCAACGTCGACTCCCCGAACGCGGCGAACGACGTCGGCTCGTCCAGGTCGTGCACGAACCCCGCGAAGCCCTGACCGAGCAGCTCCGCGTACAGACCGCCCCACCACGCACGCACCCGCGCGCGCGTGAAGTCCGGGAACACCGACTCACCGGCCCGCCCGACCCCACGGACGACCTGCCCCGAGGCATCCCGCACGAACGCGTCCTCGGCCGTCCCCCCGTCGAACACCGCGTCCCCCGGCGCGACCGCCACCGCCGGCTCCACGACCGACACCAGCCGGACCCCGTCCCGCCGCAACTCCTCGGCCAGCACCGGCAGCTCGGGACACCGCTCCCGGTCGACGCCGAACCCCCGCCGCCCGTCGAGATGACCGACCTCCAGATGAACGGCGTCCAGCGGCAGCCCGCGCTCCTGATGCCCGGCGACGATCCGCCGCACCTCCTGCTCGCTCCCGACACCCCCGCACGCGTGCTGATGCCCCAGCGCCCACGCGGGCGGCAACACGGGAGCGCCGGTCAGCGAGGCCCAGCCGAGCAGCACGCGCGCGGGCGTGCCGACGATGACCCAACAGCGCAACGGGCCGCCGTCCATCCGCAGTTCACACGTCCCGGGCCGGTCGTGCCCCGAACCGGCCCCCTCCTCGCCCTCCCGCAGCGTCACCGTCCCGTCCCACGAGGAGTCGTGGAACACCAGATGCGAGCCCCCGTCCGCGACCACAAGACGCACCGGCATCGTCAGCCGCGACGTCCCGTCACCGGCCCCGAACGGCCGCCCGGCACCGGAGTTCCACAGCCGGAACGTCCCCTCCCGCAACCGGGGCCCCGCCGCCCGCCCGCCCAGCCCGAAGAACCGCGCGTCCGCCGCCACCTCCGCACGCTGCATCCACCGCGCCGGACCCCCGCCCACCGGCTCCCACCAGCGCGGCGGCAGATCACGCCGCAGCGTCACCCCACCGGGCGTACGCACCTCGACGGCACCGTGCCGGGAGACGACCACCGTCACCCGCTCCGCCACCACCCGCCAGCCGCCGTCCTTGTCCGGCTCCAGGACCGCCCGCGGGTCCGCCTCCGGACACCGGCCCGCCAACGCGTACGACGGCTCGGGAGAGGCCCCGTCCCACCCCCAGAACACCGCTCCGTTGATGGCGACCAGGACCCGCAGTTCGGACCGGGCGAACCGGACCACCCCGCCACCAGGACCCGGCTCGACCTCCCGCACCGGCCCCGGCACCCGGGCCCGCTCGGCGCCCCGCGCGGGCAACGCCCCGGCATCCGCCCGCATCCTGCGCCACGCCGCCGTGACGGTACGCAACCTCCAGGCCGCTCCCGCAGGACCGACCGACTTCACCGAACGCACCAGGTCACGACCGTCCATGCTGCTCACCCTGCCACCGACCGCGCCCCGCACGCGTGTCGTTCAACTACCGTTCATCCGTGCCGCGACCAGATCTTCACGACCCGGAGTGCGCGGGGCGCACCCTGGTGCAGAAGTGGATCACATGGCATCGTCCGTGTCAGCCGCGTCACGCGCACACCCCGCACGTGC
The DNA here is from genome assembly GCF_044757465.1 of Streptomyces sp. NPDC091279. NCBI lineage: Bacteria > Bacillati > Actinomycetota > Actinomycetes > Kitasatosporales > Streptomycetaceae > Streptomyces > Streptomyces sp. NPDC091279. Next base: position 31,350 of record NZ_JBIVVA010000023.1, read on the forward strand.
GCGACGTACGCACACGACGCGCACAGTCCGGGAGCCGCCCCATGCCGACCGTGAACCCCCAGCCGCTCTGGCAGCCCGACCCGGAGCGCATCGCCCAGGCACAGATCACGACGTTCCAGAGCTGGGCGGCCCACCACCACGGAGCCCCGGCCGACGGCGGCTACCCGGCCCTGCACCGCTGGTCCGTCGACCACCTGGACACCTTCTGGGAAGCCGTCGTCCAATGGTTCGACGTCCGCTTCTCGACGCCCTACGCGCGCGTGCTCGGCGACCGCGCCATGCCCGGCGCCCAGTGGTTCCCCGGCGCCACCCTCAACTACGCCGAACACGCCCTGCGCGCCACAGCCACCCGCGCCGACGAACCGGCCCTCCTGTACGTCGACGAGACCCACGAGCTCCGCCCGGTCACCTGGACCGAACTGCGCCGCCAGGTCGGCTCCCTGGCCGCCGAACTCCGCACCCTCGGCGTCCGCCCCGGCGACCGCGTCAGCGGCTACCTCCCGAACATCCCGCAGGCCGTCGTCGCCCTCCTCGCCACGGCCGCCGTCGGCGCCGTCTGGACCTCCTGCGCCCCCGACTTCGGCGCCCGCAGCGTCCTCGACCGCTTCCAACAGGTCGAACCCGTCGTCCTGTTCACCGTCGACGGCTACCGCTACGGCGGCAAGGAACACGACCGCCGCGAGACCGTCGCCGAACTGCGCCGCGAACTGCCCACCCTGCGCGCCGTCGTCCACATCCCGCTCCTCGGCACCGAACCACCCCAAGATGCCCTGAACTGGTCCGACCTGACCAGCACGGACACCGAGCCGGTCTTCGAACAGGTCCCCTTCGAGCACCCCCTCTGGGTGCTCTACTCCTCGGGCACGACCGGACTCCCCAAGGCCATCGTCCAGTCCCAGGGCGGCATCCTCGTCGAGCACCTCAAACAACTCGGCCTGCACTGCGACCTCGGCCCCCAGGACCGTTTCTTCTGGTACACCTCCACCGGCTGGATGATGTGGAACTTCCTCGTCTCCGGCCTCCTCACCGGCACCACCGTCGTCCTCTACGACGGCAGCCCCGGCCACCCCGACACCGGCGCCCAGTGGCGGATCGCCGAACGCACCGGAGCCACCCTCTACGGCACCTCCGCCGCCTATGTCATGGCCTGCCGCAAGGCCGGCGTCCGCCCGGCCCGCGACCACGACCTCTCCCAGGTGCGCTGCGTCGCCACCACCGGCTCCCCGCTGCCCCCCGACGGATTCCGCTGGCTGCACGACGAGGTGCGCGACGATCTCTGGATCGCCTCCGTCAGCGGCGGCACCGACGTCTGCTCCTGCTTCGCGGGAGCCGTACCGACCCTCCCCGTCCACATCGGCGAACTCCAGGCCCCCTGCCTCGCCACCGACCTCCACTCCTGGGACCCGGCCGGCAACCCCCTCATCGACGAGGTCGGCGAACTGGTCGTCACCAGCCCCATGCCCTCGATGCCGATCCGCTTCTGGAACGACCCCGACGGCAGCCGCTACCACGACAGTTACTTCGACATGTACCCCGGCGTGTGGCGCCACGGCGACTGGATCACCCTCACCTCCCGCGGCTCGGTGATCATCCACGGCCGCTCCGACTCCACGCTCAACCGCCAAGGCGTGCGCATGGGGTCGGCGGACATCTACGAAGCCGTCGAACGACTCCCGGAGATCAGGGAATCCCTCGTCATCGGCGTCGAACAACCCGACGGCGGCTACTGGATGCCCCTCTTCGTGCACCTCGCCCCCGGCGCGGTCCTCGACGACACCCTCCTCGCCCGCATCAAGCACACCATCCGCGAACAGCTCTCCCCGCGCCACGTCCCCGACGAGGTCATCGAGGTCCCCGGCATCCCGCACACCCTCACCGGCAAGCGCCTGGAGGTCCCGGTCAAACGCCTGCTGCAAGGCACCCCGCTGGAGAAGGCGGTCAACCCCGGCTCCATCGACAACCTCGACCTGCTCCGCACCTACGAGGAACTGGCCCGCACCCGCCGCTGACCCACCCGAAAACCCACTCTGACCTGCACGAACCAACCCCACTGCGAGCCGCCCGGACCCCATTGTCAGTGCCCCCGGTTACGGTGAGTGAGCATTGATCGACCGTGCACAGGGGGACTCATGGCACACACTCACGACCAGACCATGCGACGCGTACTGCGCCGCGAGATCGCGGGCACCATCGGCCTGCTGACCGACGAACACGACTTCCGCGCCATGCGGCGCTACCGCAGCTTCACCTTCGACGACCACACCACCTACCTGCGCCAGGTCGAGACACTCCTCAAGGCCCGCGCATCCCAGGGCGGCCACACCACCATCGCCCTCTTCGACCCCCACGAATACGCCGACTACTGCACGGAAACGGGGCTCGACCCCGACGCCCCGGCCAGCCGCACCCGCTTCACCGCCGAACTGGCCTCCAACGGCCCCACCGTCCCCTACGACGGCCGACCCCTCGCCGACCTCGTCCCCACCCTCGTCGACGAAGCCGTCCGCCGGGCGACCTGGGAGTACGCCTCCACCCTCCTCGCCCGGCTCGGCGCCTGCGCCTCCTGCGGAGAGGACATCGGCCGCGCCGCCTTCACCCGCGCCTCCGGCCTCCTGGTCCGCATCCTCGACACGGCGGACCCGGGCAACCGCCACCTCGTCTGTAGCGTCTCCACCGTCCCGGAAACACTCGTCGCCGTCCTCCACGCCGACGAGGGCGCCGACGGGACCACCCGCCTCGACGAGGCCGAGGCCCTGGAGTTCACCACCGTCCTCGCCCTCGGCCTCGCCACCAGGAGCCCCGGCGGACTGGTCATGCGCACCAGCGCCCCCGGCACCACCGACCGCGTCTACGGCTGGCGCCTGCGCGGAGGGGGCCTGGAACCCCTCACCGCGGGCGAAGTCTTCGACGCCTACTGCACCGACGTCGAGACCGGCGACCTGATCTCCCCGGAATCCCACGTCGACTACTGCGAACCGCCCGACCTCGGAGAGGAGGAGCAGCCCCCGGACCACCACCACTGACACCACGAGGGGCGCCCCACCCGACGGTGGAGCGCCCCTGCACAGCCCGACGACGAGCGGACCGGTCCGGCTACGCGCCGGACAGCACCGCCTCGGCCGCCTTCCGCGCCTCCTCGGCGCTGTCCGCGGCCCGCGCCGCGGCGGCGGCCCGCTCGCACTGCGCCAACGAGTACTTCGCCAACGTCGCCCGCACATAGGGAATCGACGCCGCACCCATGGACAGGGAGGTGACCCCGAGACCCGTCAGCACACACGCCAGCAACGGATCGGACGCGGCCTCACCGCAGACACCGCAGCTCTTGCCCTCGGCCTGCGCTGCCTCGGCGGACAGCGCGACCAGGTCGAGCAGCGCGGGCTGCCACGGGTCCTGCAACCGGGACACCGCACCCACCTGACGGTCGGCGGCGAAGGTGTACTGCGCGAGGTCATTCGTCCCCAGGGACAGGAACTCGACCTCCTGGAGGATCGACCGCGCCCGCAGCGCGGCCGACGGAATCTCCACCATCGCCCCGAACTTCGCCCGCAGCCCCGCCTCCCGGCAGGCGTCCGCGAACGCCTTGGCGTCGGCGCGGTCCGCCACCATCGGCGCCATGACCTCAAGGTAGACAGACAGCCCCTCGGCGGCCTTGGCCAGCGCGGTCAACTGGGTGCGCAGCACCTCGGGGTGGTCGAGGAGAGACCGCAGCCCCCGCACACCGAGCGCCGGGTTGGGCTCGTCGGCGGGGGTGAGGAAGTCGAGCGGCTTGTCCGCACCCGCGTCCAGCACCCGTACGACGACCCGGCCCTCCGGGAACGCCTCCAGCACCTGCCGGTACGCCTCGACCTGCTTCTCCTCGGACGGCGCCTGCTTGCTGTCGTCCAGGAAGAGGAACTCGGTACGGAACAGACCGACGCCCTCAGCGCCGGCCTCGACGGCGGCCGGAACGTCCGCGGGCCCGCCGACGTTCGCCAGCAACGGCACCTTGTGACCGTCGGAGGTGGCTCCCGGCCCGGTGGAGGCGGCCAGCGCGGCCTTCCGCTCGGCGGCCTGCGCCGCCAACTGCGCCTTCTTGTCCTCGCTGGGGTTCACGAAGATCTCACCGCTGCTGCCGTCGACCGCGACCAGCGTGCCCTCGGCCAGCTCACCGGCACCGGGCAGCGCCACCACGGCCGGAACTCCGAGCGCCCGCGCGAGAATCGCGCTGTGACTGGTCGGCCCGCCCTCCTCGGTGACGAACCCGAGCACCAGCGTCGGGTCGAGCAGCGCGGTGTCCGCGGGCGCGAGATCCCGCGCGATCAGAACGTACGGCTCATCGCTGTCCGGCAGACCCGGCATCGGCACCCCGAGCAGCCGGGCGACGATACGATTCCGCACGTCGTCCAGGTCCGCGACCCGCCCGGCCAGGTACTCGCCGGCCGCCGCGAGCAGCTCACGGTACGAGGCGAACGCGTCGTAGATGCCGCGCTCGGCCGTGCTCCCGTCGGCGATACGCCGCTCGACGTCCGCCATCAGCTCGGGGTCCTGGGCCATCATGGCCTGCGCCTCAAGCACGGCCTGGGCTTCGCCGCCCGCCAGGTTGCCGCGCGCCATGAGGTCGGCGGCCACAGCCTCCACGGCCTGACGGGCGCGTCCCTGTTCACGCTCCGCCTCTGCCGCCTGGATCTGCTTGACCGGCGGCTCCAGAACAGCCGTTCCCATGTGCCGAACCTCGCCGATGGCCACACCGTGGCTCACGCCGACGCCTCGCAGCGTTGTCTCCATCTCACCTGTCTCCGATAGTGCGGCGTGCCCCGCCGCCGCGGTCGTTGTCCTACGTGCCGTCATGGGGTCGACGATGTCACTGCCAGCTGAAGAGCATGTCGCCGGTCCTCACATCGCCACTCTCCACGATGTCACTGAGGGAGTCGGAGGTGGCTTCCAGTGCCACGATCGGGCAGATCGGGGACTTGCCGGCCGCCTCGACGGCCGCCGGGTTCCACTGCACCACGTCCTGACCACGCGTGACGGTGTCGCCCTTGTTCACAAGCAGCTCGAAGCCCTCGCCGTTGAGCTGCACGGTGTCGATGCCGAGGTGGGTGAGCACACCGTGGCCTTCGGAGTCCACGACGACGAAAGCGTGCGGGTGGAGAGAGACGACGACTCCGTCCACGGGCGAGACGGCGGCGGAGGGCTCACGCACGGGGTCGATCGCAGTGCCCGGGCCGACCATGGCCCCGGAGAAGACCGGGTCGGGCACGGCGGCAAGCCCGATGGTCGTTCCGGCGAGTGGGGACGTCACGCTGGTCATGGGGAGCCTCCGAGAGGGGTGCAGCTGCAAGTGGATCTGTGCGCGAGCCGTCACTTTCTGTCGCGAACGGCCCATTGAACAGCAGCGTATGTCACAGGAAGTGCGGTTTCGCACGGAAGGTACCACTTACTGGTCTAGACCACCAGCCTAATGGATTTGCACCTCGTTCAACGCCGCGTGTACAGTCGTACTCCTGCTCAGCCAGGGGGCGCCAATTCGGTGCCTTGGTTCAGCGGCACCCAACTTGTCAGATCCTATCTCGGGGTCTTCTTTCGCATGCCTGCGGAAGAGCGGCCAGAGAGACGGAAAAACACTGATAGAGTTTGGAACACCGAAGGGAAGCCCGGAGGAAAGCCCGAGAGGGTGAGTACAAAGGAAGCGACCGTTCCTTGAGAACTCAACAGCGTGCCAAAAATCAACGCCAGATATGTTGAT
>NZ_JBIVVA010000024.1:0-20067 GCF_044757465.1 Streptomyces sp. NPDC091279
TGCTCCGCGACGGCACCTTCTACGAACCCCGCACCCCCGAAACAGCCATCACATGACCAGCTCAAGCTTGACCAAGGACATAGAGGCACCCCCCCCCGAAGACGCCGCCCACACCACCTACACCGCCCACCACTGACACCGGACGCGCAGTCCTTCACAACCGACCAGATCCCCCACCCGAACGGGGGCCGCCGATGCCATGCCGCCCGACACTCCCCGCACACCCCCAGCCCCCAGCCCCCACGCCCCGGGTCCCCTCAACCCGCACGCCACGCACCCCCCTCAGTCCAACCGCCCCACACACTCCCCTCAACCCAACCGCCCCGCGCACTCCCCTAAGCCCGAACGCCCCGCAAACCAAACCCCCCGCGCCCGCGCGCCCCACGTACTCCCAGCCCGCGCACCCTCAAGCCCTCACACCCCCGCGCACTCCCCTCCCCCTGAACGACCCCGCCCCCCCCTGGGCCCTCGCCCCGCACACTCCCCCAAGCCCGCACCCCTCGCGCACTCCCTTCACCCCGGCACACCCGGCATAACCCCCTGCGCCCGCGCGCCCCACGTACCCCCAGCCCTCAGCACCCTGCCCACCTTCCCAACCCCGAACGACCCCGCCCCCCTGGGCCCCCGCCCCGCAACCCCCTCAAGCCCGCACCCCGCACACACTCCCCCAAGCCCGCACGCCCGGCGTACCCCCTGAGCCCCCATGCCCACGCCCCGTGCCCCGCACGCCCCCGCACACCCGGCGTACCTCTCCAAGCCCCCGTGCCCCGCACGCCCCCTCACCCCGCACCCTCCCCGCACCCCCCACAAACACGCCCCCCACACCCCCCACTCCCCGCACCACACCCCCCGCCCGTCTCACCGGCCCCACCCCTCCCGCCCCGCCAAGCCTGCCGCCACCGCCCCCTCCGTACCGCCCCCGCCGCCCGCGCCTTCGCCACGCAGTGCACCGGCAGCAGGCTCAGCCCCCACCCGCCCGCGGCGACCGTGCCTTCCAACGCCCCGGCGTCGGACGCCAGGGCGAGCCGCAAGACCGCCCACCACCACAGCAAGCCCAACACAGCCAGCACCGCCCACCACCACAGCGCCCCCGACACAGCCAGCACCCCCCGGCGCACTATCGGCCCTGTCATCAGCTCACCACCTCCAGCCCGACGCCGGAACGCCGTTCTCGACCCGAGCCCCCGAGAAACAGCGCACCGGCACCGTCCAAGGCACTGCCACCCGCCCGCCCGAGCCGCCGCTAACCGTTCTCGGCCTGGAACATCCAGTGGTGCTTCTCCAGATCCGCCGTGATCTGGATGAAGATGTCCTGGCTGACGGGGTCCGCCTCCCCGGTCGAGCCGACCCGCTCCCGCATCCGCACGATCACCGCGCCCAGCGCGTCCACGAGGGTGCCCACCGCGTCCGCGTCCTTGATCCAGCCGTCGCCGACCGCCCCGATCCCGCTGCCCGCGGCGACGGTGGCGGCGCGGCCGTCCGGTGAGACGCCCAGCGCGGAGGCCCGTTCGGCGACCGTGTCGGAGTGGGTGCGCGCGGTGTCGACGACCTCGTCGAGTTGGAGGTGGACGGAGCGGAAGCGCGGTCCGACGACGTTCCAGTGCACCTGCTTGGCGACCAGGGAGAGATCCACCAGGTCGACGAGGGCGCCTTGGAGGGCCTCGGAGACGGTGGTGAGGTCAGAGTCGGACAGGGGGCTTTTCACGACGTACATCCGTGGTGCTCCGATCGCTGGGTCCGGCCCCGAGTTCCGCCCCTCCACGATGCACGAAAGCCCCGGCCGTCGCCTCTCCGGAGGAACCGGAGAGAACCCCGACCGGGGCCCGCACACTTCTCACGCACGTGACGCCGTGCGCACACTCAACCCAGACATGCTGTCGCCGAACGGATCACCGTCAGGCGGATCGCCGTCGACCACGTCGCCCTCAGACAGATCGCCGTCGACCAGGTCACCGTCAGACGGACTGCCCTCAGACGTGATCCCGCGTCCGCAACGCGAGGATCACGCGGCGACCACGTCCACCGCTTCCGCGGGCGCCTTGATGGTCACCCGTTCCGGCGGCACACCGGTCACCGAGACGGAACCCAGCATCGGGCGTACCGGCGCCGGTACGGTCTCGCTGGCCGCGGCAGACTGGGCCAGCTCGGCGAGGGCGAGCTCGTCGCTCACTTCCCGCATCAGCTCGGACATCCGTACGTCCAGCGCGTCGCAGATGGCGGACAGCAGCTCGGAGGATGCCTCCTTCTGCCCCCGCTCCACCTCGGAGAGATAGCCGAGTGAGACTCGGGCGGACGAGGAGACTTCGCGCAGAGTACGGCCCTGGCGCTGGCGCTGCCGACGCAGCACGTCACCCAACAGGCGACGGAGCAGAATCATCGGTGGCTCCCTCCTCGGACCGCGTAGCCGCATCCTTCACGCCCCACCGTACCGCCTTGCGCCGCGGCCGTGCGGGGAGCGATGTCGTGTTCACTCAGGGCTGCAAACATCAAAACCCCCCGTTCTGTTCCGTATCCTGTGCCCGCTCATTCCCGGTCTGTTCGCTCAGCAGCTCGCTCAGGAGCAGGGTGAGCACGCTGCGTACACTCTCCTTACGAATTTCCGCGCGGTCACCGTTCAACCGCAGGGACGCCACTTTTCCGCCACCGGCAGAACTCGCATCCGTTCCGGACGGGCCGGCCACGGCGACGAAAACCGTTCCGACGGGCTGCCCGTCCTGCGGCTCAGGCCCCGCGACCCCGGTGGTCGCGATGCCCCAGTCGGCGCCGAGCGCGGTCCGCACGCCGGCCGCCATCTCGCCCGCGACCTGCGCATCCACCGCTCCCCGCTGCGCCAGCAGGGTGGCATCGACGCCCAGCAGCCGGTGCTTCAGGTCGGTCGCGTAGGGGGTGACCCCACCACGGAAGGCCTGGGAGGCACCGGGGACCGAGGTGATCTCCGCCGCGACCAATCCGCCCGTCAGCGACTCGGCGACCGCGACGGTCCACCTTCTCACCGTCAGTAGTCGCACCACGTCAGTGGCTGCGGAACTCACGCTTCCGTCTCCTCCGACGCCGCCGCGCGGGCGGCTATTCCCTGTCTGCGCAGCACAATGGCCTGTTTCACGTAGTCGAGTCCGGTCACCACGGTCAACACGACCGCCGCGGCCATCACCCAGAACCTCAGAGTGGCCAGCCACTCCGTGAGCGGCAACACATACATGCCGACGGCCACACCCTGCGTGAGCGTCTTGAGCTTGCCGCCCCGGCTCGCCGGGATCACCCCGTACCGGATGACCAGGAAACGCATGAGCGTGATCCCGAGTTCCCGGCCGAGGATGACGATCGTCACCCACCACGGCAGGTCACCCAGCGCGGAGAGGCAGACCAGCGCGGCCCCCATGATCGCCTTGTCGGCGATGGGGTCGGCGATCTTCCCGAAGTCGGTGACGAGGTCGTAGGCGCGGGCCAGATGACCGTCGAACAGGTCGGTGATCATGGCGACCGCGAAGGCCGCCCAGGCGAACGCGCGCCATGCCGGGTCGTACCCCCCGTCCGCGAGCATCAGGGCGACGAAGCCGGGGACGAGGACCAGCCGGAGCATGGTCAGCAGGTTGGCGATGTTCCAGACGCTGGCCTGGTTGACGGCGGCCGCGACGACCTTCGCGCCACGCGCCGGCCGCGCACCCCCCTGCACCCCGTCCGGCCCGGAGTCACCCCCGTCGTCCGAAAAACCGCCCGGCTCCCCCGGAGAACCGACCGGACCGGCCGGAGCAGAACCGACGGGAGATGAAGCGGCCGAAGGAGAACCGGCCGGGGAGGACCCGCCCGGAGAGACACCGGAGACGGTCGGCGGAGCATCCACGGAGGCCGACGGAGCCGAGGAGGCGTCCGGGGCCTTCGGGTGAACGTCGGAGGTGGCGCCCTGCGCGCCGGAGGAGCCGTTCGCCGCCGATGCCGGCACTCCGGTCATCTGCCCGCCTCCTCACTACACGCGAGCGAGCCGGGGAGCGGCTCGGCCACCAGGTCGACACCTTCCGTGCCGATCACCTTCGCCTCGACCATACGGCCGACGGACAGCCCCTCGCCGCTCGTGAGCAGCACCTGCCCGTCGGTCTCGGGCGCCTGGTGCGCGCCCCGGCCGTACGCGCCGTCCTCGCCGCCGACCGACTCGACGAGCACCTGCACGGTCTCGCCCACCCGCTCCTCGGCGCGCTGCGAGACCAGTTCCTCGGCGAGCCGGGAGACCCGGGCGAGGCGTGCGGCGACGACGTCCTCGTCGAGCTTGTTCTCGTAGCCGGCGGCCTCGGTGCCGTCCTCGTCGGAGTAGCCGAAGACCCCGATGGCGTCCAGCCGGGCGCCGTTCAGGAAGCGCTCCAGCTCGGCCAGGTCGGATTCGCTCTCGCCGGGGAAGCCGACGATGAAGTTGGAGCGCGCGCCCGCCTGCGGGGCCTTGCTCCGGATGGTGTCGAGCAGCTCCAGGAACCGGTCCGTGTCGCCGAAGCGGCGCATGGCGCGCAGCACACCGGGGGCGGAGTGCTGGAAGGACAGGTCGAAGTAGGGGGCGATCTTGGGCGTCGACGTGAGGACGTCGATCAGCCCGGGGCGCATCTCGGCCGGCTGGAGGTAGCTGACCCGCACCCGCTCGATGCCGTCGACGTCGGCCAGCTCGGGCAGCAGGGACTCCAGGAGGCGGATGTCGCCCAGGTCCTTGCCGTAGGAGGTGTTGTTCTCGGAGACGAGCATGACCTCGGTGACGCCCTGCTCGGCCAGCCAGCGCGTCTCGTTCAGGACATCGGCCGGGCGGCGGGAGATGAAGGAGCCGCGGAAGGACGGGATGGCGCAGAAGGAGCAACGGCGGTCACAGCCGGAGGCCAGCTTCACCGAGGCGACCGGGTTGCCGTCGAGGCGGCGGCGCAGCGGCGCGCGGGGGCCCGAGGCCGGGGCGAGGCCGTCGGGGAGGTCGGCCGGGGCGTGCCCGGGCAGGGCGACACCGGCCGCGGAGTCCTGCCGTTCGGCGGGGCTGATGGGGAGCAGCTTGCGCCGGTCGCGCGGGGTGTGGGAGGCGTGGATGCCGCCGTTGAGGATGGTCTGGAGGCGGTCGGAGATGTCGGCGTAGTCGTCGAAGCCGAGCACGCCGTCGGCCTCGGGCAGCGCCTCGGCCAAGTCCTTGCCGTACCGCTCGGCCATGCAGCCCACCGCCACCACGGCCTGGGTTCTGCCGTGGTTCTTGAGGTCGTTGGCCTCCAGGAGGGCGTCGACGGAGTCCTTCTTGGCGGCCTCGACGAAGCCGCACGTGTTGACGACGGCGACGTCCGCTTGCTCGGCGTCCTGGACCAGCTCCCAGCCGTCCGCCTCCAAGCGGCCTGCGAGCTCCTCCGAGTCCACCTCGTTACGGGCGCAGCCAAGGGTGACGAGTGCGACGGTACGGCGTTCAGGCATGGGCTCAAGACTACTTCGTCCCACTGACACCCCCCGCCGACGGGGGCGGGGCCCGTCCGAACCGGACGGGCCCCGCTTCCCTGCGCCGCGCTCAGCCGGCCTGCGGATCGCCCTTGGTGTACGTGAGGCGTTCCACGGAACCCTGGCGGAAGTCGTCCTCGATCTTCTTGCCGTTGACGTAGAGCTGGATGGCTCCGGCGTCCCCGAGCACGAGGTTGATCTTGTCGCTGTCCTGGAAGGTCTTGGACTCGCCCTGCTTGAGGAGTCCGTCGAACAGCAGGCGGCCGTTGTGGTCCTTGGCCGAGATCCAGCTGCGTCCGTCGGGGGCGCTGACCTGGACGGTGACCTTGTCCTGGGGCGCGGCGGCGATCGCGCTGTCGGAGGGGTCGTTCTTCGGGGTGCCGGAGGCGTCGGTCCCCGGGCTCGGGGCGGCGGACTTCGTGGGTTTGGGTGAGGGTTCGTCGGCGACCTGGGTGCTGGAGCGGCCGTCGTCGCCGCTCTTGAACGCGGTGAAGCCGACGAAGGCGACCACGGCGACGATCGCGGCGACCATGGCGGCCGTCCAGTTCGGCCCGCGCCGCTCGGGGCGGATACGTTCCGCCTCGAACAGGGGGGCCGCCGGGGTCGGCGCCGGGAGGCCACCGCGCTCGGCGCTGAACTGGTCGAGCAGCGGCTCGGGGTCGAGGTGGACGGCCCTGGCCAGGGTCCTGATGTGGCCCCGGGCGTAGACGTCACCGCCGCACGGGGTGAAGTCGTCCGCCTCGATGGCGTGCACGATGGCGATGCGGACCCGGGTGGCGTTGCTGATGTCGTCGACGGTCAGCCCGGCCGCGACACGCGCCCGGCGCAGGGCGTCGCCGACGGAGGGGCCGGATGCGGGATGGGCTTCGGACGGACGCTCGTCTTCAGGAGAGTTTCCGATGGACACGGGGGCGCCTTTCGAGCGTTTAGCCACCTGTGCTGGAGGTTTCAGTCTATGGGGGGTACGAAAGGGTGGGGCAACCGGGCGGCGGGAGTTTGTAGCCCATCGGTATGGCCGGACACGCCGATGGCGGGGTTCTGCTCTTGTTCTCTCAACTTGACGTGCGCCGAAGGGAAACGGTTGCTCAACGATCCCTTACGGGTGAGTCACGATGAACCATTCGCCTGCCCTCAAGCCGTGTGTCTCATTCCTGGCCCCGGATGACGGCGAGCACCCCATCCAGTTCGTCCGGCTTGATGAGCACGTCGCGGGCCTTCGAGCCCTCGCTCGGCCCCACGACCCCCCGTGACTCCATGAGGTCCATGAGCCGCCCGGCCTTGGCGAATCCGACGCGCAGCTTGCGCTGGAGCATGGACGTCGATCCGAACTGCGTGGAGACGACCAGTTCGGCCGCCTGGCACAGCAGGTCGAGGTCGTCGCCGATCTCCTCGTCGATCTCCTTCTTCTGCTTGCTGCCGACGGTGACGTCGTCGCGGAAGACGGGCGCCATCTGGTCCTTGCAGTGCTGGACGACGGCCGCGACCTCGTCCTCGGTGACGAAGGCGCCCTGCATGCGGGTGGGTTTGTTGGCGCCCATCGGCAGGAAGAGGCCGTCGCCCTTGCCGATCAGCTTCTCGGCGCCGGGCTGGTCGAGGATGACGCGGCTGTCGGCGAGCGAGGAGGTCGCGAAGGCGAGCCGGGAGGGCACGTTCGCCTTGATCAGGCCGGTGACGACGTCGACGGAGGGGCGCTGGGTGGCGAGGACCAGGTGGATGCCGGCGGCGCGGGCGAGCTGCGTGATGCGCACGATCGAGTCCTCGACGTCACGCGGGGCGACCATCATGAGGTCGGCCAGCTCGTCGACGATCACCAGCAGGTACGGGTAGGTCTTCAGCTCCCGTTCGCTGCCCTCCGGCGTCTTCAGCTTGCCGTCGCGAATGGCCTGGTTGAAGTCGTCGATGTGCCGGTAGCCGAAGGCGGCGAGGTCGTCGTAGCGCAGGTCCATCTCGCGCACCACCCACTGGAGGGCCTCGGCGGCCCGCTTGGGGTTGGTGATGATCGGCGTGATCAGGTGCGGGATGCCCTCGTAGGCGGTCAGTTCGACGCGCTTGGGGTCGACGAGGACCATCCGCACGTCCTCGGGGGTGGCACGGACCATGACCGAGGTGATCAGGCAGTTGATGCACGACGACTTGCCGGAACCGGTGGCTCCGGCGACCAGGACGTGCGGCATCTTCGCCATGTTGGCCATGACGTAGCCGCCCTCGACGTCCTTGCCGAGCGCGACGAGCATCGGGTGGTCGTCCTCGGCCGCCGCAGCGAGCCGCAGCACGTCGCCGAGGTTGACCATCTCGCGGTCGGTGTTGGGGATCTCGATGCCGACGGCGGACTTGCCGGGGATCGGCGAGATGATCCGGACGTCGGGGCTGGCGACGGCGTAGGCGATGTTCTTGGTGAGCGCGGTGATCCGCTCGACCTTGACGGCCGGGCCCAGCTCAACCTCGTAGCGGGTGACCGTCGGCCCGCGCGTGAACCCGGTGACGGCGGCGTCGACCTTGAACTCGGTGAAGACGGTGGTCAGCGAGGCGACGACGGCGTCGTTGGCGGCGCTGCGCGACTTCCCGGGCCCCCCGCGCGTGAGGAGGTCGAGGGACGGCAGCGCGTAGGTGATGTCGCCGGAGAGCTGGAGCTGCTCCGCGCGGGCGGGCAGATCACGCAACGGGGCCTCGGGCGCGGCCTTGGTGAGGTCCGGCACGGAGTCCGTGGACAGCCGCTCCTGCTTCTCGCGCCGGGGGCGCGCGGCCGGCACCGGGGTGGGCGTCGGCGTGGTCTCCTCGCGGTCCCCGACGGTGACGCCCTGGGTGAGGTCCGCGACCAGCGGCGACGGCGGCATCCCGTGCATCACGGCCCCGTCGAGCGCGGCGGCCGCGGCGGCGGCGACGTCCACGGCGTCCATCGGCCGCTGTCCGTCGGGCCGCGCCATCGCCGACCGCCGGGGGCGGCCACGGCGCCGGGAGAGCGCCTCCTGCTCGGCGTCGTCGGGGTCGTAGCCGTCCGGGCCGGGGCCGCGCCTGCGGGGCTTCGCGGGCAGCGCCTCGCGCCACTGCTCGTCGTAGCGCTGGTCGTCGTCGCGGCCGAACGCGTCGTACAGCTCGGGGTCGTGGACGATGCCGAGCTTCACGCCGAGGAGTCTGAGGCGCTGCGGGATCGCGTTGACCGGCGTGGCCGTCACGACGAGCAGCCCGAACACGGTCAGCAGCACGAGCAGCGGTACGGCGAGGACCTCGCCCATGGTGTACGTCAGCGGGGTGGCCGCCGCCCAGCCGATCAGGCCGCCGGCGTCCCTTATGGCCTGCATGCCGTCGCTGCGGGCGGGCGAGCCGCACGCCAGGTGGACCTGGCCGAGCACGCCGACGACGAGCGCGGAGAGGCCGATCACGATGCGCCCGTTGGCCTCGGGCTTCTCGGGGTGGCGGATGAAACGCACGGCGATGACGGCGAGCAGTATCGGCACCAGCAGGTCGAGGCGGCCGAACGCGCCGGTCACCAGGATCTCGACGAGGTCGCCGACCGGGCCGCGCAGGTCGGCCCAGGTGCCCGCGGCGACGATCAGCGCGACAGCGAACAGCAGCAGGGCGACTCCGTCCTTGCGGTGGGCCGGGTCGAGGTTCTTCGCGCCGGTCCCTATGCCCCGGAACACGGCGCCCACGGCGTGGGCCAGGCCCAGCCAGAGGGCGCGCACCAGCCGGTAGACGCCCCCGGTGGGGCTGGGCGCCGGCTTCGGGGGCGGTGCCTTGCGGGTCACGGCCCTCTTCGCGGGCGCCCGCTTCGCCGGGGGCTTCTTCGCGGCGGCCTTCTTCGCCGGAGCCGCCGCCTTCTTCGCGGGCTGCTTCTTGGCAGCGGAGGGACGTGAGGCCATAGGTGTGAGGTTACCGGGGGAGGCGCCGTGGGACACGTGTGCCCGACGCTTCACCCGTTCGTGTCGCCCCGGCCGGGGACCGGAACTGACGCGTCCTCATCCCCAACGGCCCGGCCCCCGGCGTCAGTTCTGCGAGGGGACCGACGATGTGTTCCCGGCGCCCGGCTCCAGCGCGTCCAGTGCCCGCCGCAGACCGGTGAGTTTGCGTTCGAGATGGGCCGCCGTGGCGACCGCGGCCGCGTCCGCCGACTCGTCGTCGAGCTGTTTGGACAGCGCCTCGGCCTGCTCCTCGACCGCCGCGAGCCGCGCCGACAGTTCGGCGAGCAGCCCGGCCGGTTCCTTGGCGCCGTCGGCGTCGGTCCTGCCGCCCTCCAGTTGGAGACGCAGCAGGGCCGCCTGCTCCCGCAACTGGCAGTTCTTCATGTACAGCTCGACGAAGACGGACACCTTCGCGCGCAATACCCACGGGTCGAACGGCTTCGAGATGTAGTCCACCGCGCCGGCCGCGTAGCCGCGGAAGGTGTGGTGGGGACCGTGGTTGATCGCGGTGAGGAAGATGATCGGGATGTCCCGGGTCCGCTCCCGCCGTTTGATGTGTGCGGCCGTCTCAAATCCGTCCATGCCCGGCATCTGGACATCGAGCAGGATGACCGCGAAGTCGTCCGTCAGCAGCGCCTTGAGCGCTTCCTCCCCGGACGATGCCCGCACCAGTGTCTGATCGAGCGCGGAGAGAATGGCCTCCAGCGCCAGCAGATTCTCCGGCCGGTCATCGACCAGGAGGATCTTGGCCTTCTGCACCATGGCCCGCCCTCCTCGCCCCGGCTTGGGGCCTCCCCTGTCCGCAGGACTTGGGATGACACCCGCGGGTGCCGCCCCAGGGGACGACTCCCTTGCGTCGTCCGTCCTTGTGCCGGTCATCGTAGCCGCACCCCGCCCGTCGCCACACCCTGTCACCGTGATGTCACTGTGCACGAAGCGGGAACGCGGTGGAAGACCAGAAGGTTCCCCGATTCCCGCACCTCTACACGGCTTCGGGCACACTCGGTCGGCAACGTCGTGTGAACAACGGTGTTTCCCGTCACTCTCCCCGCATCCACTGCTGCATCACGGACAACAGGTGATCGGGATCGACGGGCTTGGTGACGTAGTCGGAGGCGCCCGACTCGATCGCCTTCTCCCGGTCGCCCTTCATCGCCTTCGCGGTCAGCGCGACGATCGGCAGCCCCGCGAACTGCGGCATACGCCGGATCGCCGACGTCGTCGCGTAGCCGTCCATCTCGGGCATCATGATGTCCATCAGAACGACCGCCACGTCGTCGTGCTGCTCCAGGACCTCGATGCCCTCCCGGCCGTTCTCGGCGTACAGCACCGACAGGCCGTGCTGCTCCAGGACGCTGGTCAGGGCGAAGACGTTACGGATGTCGTCGTCGACGATCAGCACCTTCTCGCCGCCGAACCGGATGCCCCGCGACGACGGCGCCGGTGGCTGCGGTTCGGTGGGAATCCAGCGTTCCGGGCCGCCGGACGGCAGTTGCTCCAGGTCGAAGCCGGGGCGGCGACGGCGCCTGAAGAGCGCGGCGGCGCCGTTCTGGGTCTCCTGGTAGGACTTCACCTCGGCCGGCGTCTCGATCGCCGTGTCGGCCCGCTGGGTCAACTCCGCGACGCCCACCGGATCGACCGGTTCCAGGACGGGCGGCGGCTGCTGATAGCCGTTCGGCGGCAGCTCGCTGGGGTGCAGCGGCAGATACAGCGTGAACGTCGATCCGCGGCCCGGCTCGCTCTGCGCGTGGATCTCACCGCCGAGCAGCTGCGCGATCTCCCGCGAGATGGACAGCCCGAGGCCGGTGCCGCCGTACTTGCGGCTGGTCGTGCCGTCGGCCTGCTTGAACGCCTCGAAGATGACCCGCATCTTGCTCGCCGCGATCCCGATGCCGGTGTCGGTCACCGAGAACGCGATGAGCCGCGCGTCCGCGTCCCGCAGTGAACCGGCCTCCAGCAGCTGCTCCCGGATGGACTGCGGGACATCCCCGCCGGCCGGCCTGATCACCAGCTCCACCGACCCGGAGTCGGTGAACTTCACCGCGTTCGACAGCAGGTTGCGCAGCACCTGGAGGAGCCGTTGCTCGTCGGTGTGCAGGGTCGCCGGGAGCTCCGGGGAGACCCGCACGGACAGGTCGAGGCCCTTCTCCGCGGTGAGCGGACGGAAGGTGGCCTCCACGTAGTCGACGAGCTGGACGAGCGCGATGCGCGTCGGGGAGACGTCCATCTTGCCCGCCTCGACCTTCGACAGGTCGAGGATGTCGTTGATCAGCTGGAGCAGGTCGGAGCCCGCCCCGTGGATCGTCTCGGCGAACTCGACCTGCTTGGGCGTCAGGTTGGCGTCCGCGTTGTCGGCGAGGAGCTTGGCCAGGATGAGCAGCGAGTTGAGCGGGGTGCGCAGCTCGTGCGACATGTTGGCGAGGAACTCGCTCTTGTAGCGCATCGACACCGCGAGTTGCTCGGCGCGCTCCTCCAGGACCTGCCGGGCCTCCTCGATCTCGGTGTTCTTCACCTCGATGTCACGGTTCTGCTGGGCCAGCAGCTCGGCCTTCTCCTCCAGTTCGGCGTTGGACGCCTGGAGGGCCTTCTGCCGGTTCTCCAACTCGGCGGAACGTTCGCGCAGTTGCTCGGTCAGCTCCTGCGACTGCTTCAGCAGCACTTCCGTCTTGGTGTTCACGGAGATGGTGTTGACGCTCGTCGCGATCATCTCGGCGATCTGGTTGAGGAAGTCCTTCTGGATGTGCGTGAACGGCGTGAACGACGCCAGTTCGATCACCCCGAGGACCTGCCCCTCGAACAGCACCGGCAACACGATCACCTGCGCGGGCGGCGCCTCACCGAGCCCCGAGGAGATCTTCAGATAGCCGCTGGGCGCGTTCTCCACCAGGATCGTGCGCTTCTCCTGCGCGGCCGTCCCGATCAGCGCCTCACCGGGCCTGAACGACGTCGGCATCGACCCCATCGAGTAGCCGTACGAGCCGAGCATCCGCAGCTCGTAGGCGTCCTCACCGGCGTGCGGGTCCTTGCCGTCGACCAGCGGCAGCGCCAGGAAGAACGCGCCGTGCTGCGCCGACACCACCGGCGTCAGCTCGCTCATGATCAGGGAGGCCACGTCCTGGAGGTCCCGGCGCCCCTGCATCAGGGCGGAGATGCGGGCCAGGTTGCCCTTGAGCCAGTCCTGCTCCTTGTTGGCGATCGTGGTGTCCCGCAGGTTGGCGATCATCTTGTTGATGTAGTCCTGGAGTTCCTGGATCTCGCCGGACGCGTCGACGTCGATCTTCAGGTTCAGGTCACCGCGGGTCACCGCGGTCGCCACGCGCGCGATGGCACGCACCTGCCGGGTGAGGTTCCCGGCCATCTCGTTCACGGACTCGGTCAGGTCGCGCCAGGTGCCGTCGACGTCACGCACGCGTGCCTGGCCGCCGAGCTGCCCCTCGGTGCCCACCTCGCGGGCGACGCGGGTGACCTCCTCGGCGAACGACGACAGCTGGTCGACCATCGTGTTGATGGTCGTCTTCAGTTCGAGGATCTCCCCGCGCGCGTCGATGTCGATCTTCTTGGTGAGGTCGCCCTTGGCGATGGCGGTGGTGACCATGGCGATGTTGCGGACCTGCCCGGTCAGGTTGGACGCCATCTGGTTCACCGACTCGGTGAGGTCCTTCCAGGTGCCCGCCACACCCGGCACCCGCGCCTGACCGCCCAGGATGCCGTCCGTGCCCACCTCGCGGGCCACCTTGGTGACCTGGTCGGCGAACGAACTCAGCGTCTTCACCATGGTGTTGAACGTGTCGGCGAGCTGCGCGACCTCACCGCGCGCCTCGATCGTCACCGTCCGCGTCAGGTCGCCGTTGGCGACGGCCGCCGCGACCTGGGAGATGTTGCGCACCTGCATGGTCAGGTTCTTGGCCATCAGGTTGACGTTGCCGCTGAGGTCCTTCCAGATGCCCGTGACGCCGGGCACGTGCGCCTGGCCGCCGAGGATGCCCTCGGTGCCCACCTCGCGGGCCACCCGCGTCACCTGCTCGGCGAACGAGGACAGCTGGTCGACCATGGTGTTGACGGTGGTGACGAGTTCGAGGATCTCGCCCTTCGCGTCGACGGTGATCTTCTTCGACAGGTCACCCTTGGCGACCGCGGTGGTGACCTCGGCGATCTGACGCACCTGGATGGTCAGGTTGTTCGCCATGAAGTTCACCGACTGGGTGAGGTCCTTCCAGGTGCCGGAGACGCCCTGCACCTCGGCCTGGCCGCCCAACTGGCCCTCCGTGCCCACCTCACGGGCGACGCGGGTGACCTCCTCCGCGAACGACGACAGCTGGTCCACCATCGTGTTCAGGGTGTTCTTCAGCTCCAGGATCTCCCCGCGCGCGTCCACGGTGATCTTCTGGGAGAGGTCACCGCGCGCGACCGCCGTGGCGACCTGCGCGATGTTGCGGACCTGCGCGGTGAGGTTGCCGGCCATGCCGTTCACCGAGTCGGTCAGGTCCCGCCAGACACCGGCCACTCCGGGCACCTGCGCCTGACCGCCAAGGCGGCCTTCGGTGCCCACCTCGCGGGCGACGCGGGTGACCTGGTCGGCGAAGCCGGAGAGCTGGTCGACCATCGTGTTGATGGTGTTCTTCAGCTCCAGGATCTCGCCGCGCGCGTCGACGTCGATCTTCTGGGAGAGGTCGCCGCGCGCCACCGCCGTCGTCACCTGGGCGATGTTGCGGACCTGGGCGGTGAGGTTGCCCGCCATGCCGTTGACGGAGTCGGTCAGCTCCTTCCACGTCCCGGCCACCCCCGGCACCGCCGCCTGACCGCCGAGGCGGCCCTCGGTGCCCACGTCCCTGGCCATCCGGGTCACCTGGTCGGCGAAGGACGACAGCTGGTCCACCATCGTGTTCACGGTGTTCTTCAGCTGGAGCATCTCGCCGGAGACGTCCACGGTGACCTTCTGCGACAGGTCGCCGTTGGCCACCGCCGTCGTCACCTGGGCGATGTTGCGGACCTGCCCGGTGAGGTTGCGGAAGGCGGTGTTCACGGAGTCCGTGAGGTCCTTCCAGGTACCGGCCGCTCCCGGCACCTGCGCCTGGCCGCCCAGCTCGCCCTCGACACCGACCTCCCGGGCCACCCGGGTGACCTCGGAGCCGAAGGAGGACAGCTGGTCCACCATGCCGTTGACGGTGTTCTTCAGCTCCAGCATCTCGCCGGCCACGTCGACGGTGACCTTCTGCGAGAGGTCGCCGTTGGCCACCGCCGTCGTCACCGCGGCGATGTCGCGCACCTGGGTCGTCAGGTTCCGGAACACCGTGTTGACGGAGTCCGTGAGGTCCTTCCAGGTACCGGCCGCGCCCGGCACGTTCGCCTGACCGCCCAGCTGGCCCGCCGCGCCGACCTCGTTGGCCACGCGCGTGACCTCGTCCGCGAAGATCCGCAGCGTCTCGGTCATCTGGTTGATGGTGTCCGCGAGCTGCGCGACCTCGCCGCGCGCCGACACGGTCACCTTGCGCGAGAGGTCACCGTTGGCGACCGCCGTGGTCACCTCCGCGATCCCGCGCACCTGGGCCGTGAGGTTGCCGGCCATGAGGTTCACCGAATCGGTGAGGTCCTTCCACACCCCGGCCACACCCGGCACCCGCGCCTGGCCGCCCAGCTCGCCCTCGGTGCCCACCTCACGGGCGACCCGCGTCACCTCGGAGGAGAACGACGACAGCTGATCGACCATCGTGTTGACGGTGTTCTTCAGCTCCAGCATCTCGCCGGCCACGTGCACCGTGACCTTGCGCGACAGATCGCCCTTGGCCACGGCCGTCGTCACCAGCGCGATGTCCCGCACCTGCGCGGTCAGCCGGTAGGCCATCGTGTTGACGGAGTCCGTGAGGTCCTTCCACGAACCCGACATGCCCCGCACGCGTGCCTGCCCGCCGAGCTTGCCCTCGGTGCCCACCTCACTGGCCACCCGCGTGACCTCGTCGGTGAACGTCGACAACTGGTCGACGAGGTTGTTGACGGTCCGCCCGACCTTCAGGAACTCCCCGCGCAACGGATGCCCGGTGCCGTCCGGCGCCTGCGTCCGCAGCTCCATCCGTGGCGACAGATCACCGTCGGCCACCGCCGACAGCACCCGCCCGACCTCGGAGACAGGGCGTACCAGGTCGTCCACGAGCGCGTTGGAGGCCTCCACGGCCGCCGCCCAGGACCCCTCCCCCGCGCCCGTCTCCAGCCGCTCGGTGAGCTTGCCCTCACGGCCGACCATGCGCCGCACGCGCGACAGCTCGCCCGTGAGATGCAGATTGCGATCGGCGACCTCGTTGAAGACGGCGGCGATCTCCGCCATCACGCCGTCGCCGGACACCGTGAGCCGCTTGCGGAAGTTACCGTCCCGCATCGACACCAGAGCGCCCATCAGCCGGTTCAGCTCCGCCGTGTCCACGGCGGTGGTACCGCCCCGCGTTCTGCTCTGGCTCTTCGGGGACTGTCCGCCTTTCGCGCGCGTCTTCGTGCCCCGCGTCGCTGCGCCAGACTCCACTTGTCCCTCCCGCAGGGGTTCGACCGTCACCGCTGTGCTCGCGTGCTACTTGCTCGGCGTATGCATCACCGCCGCTACTGTCAGGTAATCGTGCTCAATGCAATCAGGTCGCACCGAGGGACCGCTGCCCGTCTTGCGACGAAGACACCCGCTCTCCTCGGACCTTCCTCAGAAGCTTGCCCAGTGTTTCACCCTGCTCGAACCAGGCGATAACAGTTCGGCAGCTTCGCACACGGTCCGCACACCCTCTGGGCGAAAACACTCCGGACCGGCATCGGCATGGACGGCGAAGGTAAGTAACCTGGCATGCGGCTGTCCAGCCGCACCGGTCCGTCCGGCCTGGGCGGTGGCACGAGAACGAGCGGTATCGGAGGGGCGGCCGGCACATGACCACCGGACTGATCCCGGGGGGACAACCCCCGGACCACGGGCCGACGGGCGGTCTGCCGCAACAGCGGCGGGACCCGGCCGGACCCGCAGCCCAGCACGTCGACAACCGGCCGAGGAGTTCCGTGATCACCGCGCGCGCGGCAGCCAGCTTCGAACCCGTCGGGCGTTCGGTCGCGACCGCCCGCTCGTTCGTCCGCGACACCCTCCAGGGCTGGGGCTTCGCCGACATCGTCGACGACGCCGTCGTCCTCACCAGTGAACTCGTCACCAACGCCGTCGTCCACGCGGGCACCTCCGCCGACGTCCTGTGCCTGCGCAGTGACGAAGGTGTGCGGATCGAGGTGGCAGATCGTTACCCGGAACGTGAGATTCCACTCCAGGGCCACCCCGCCACCATGGGCAGCCCCGACCGGGAGGGCGGCCGAGGCCTCCAGCTCTGCGCGGCCCTGGCCGGCCGCTGGGGCGTCGAGTACACGCCCACCCACAAGCAGGTGTGGTTCCAGCTCCACCTCCCCCAGCGCGCCATCGGCACCCGCACCGCGGGCCCCTCCCTCCCCGCCGAGCTGCTCCCGCTGGCCGACGGCCGGGTACGCGTCGCCGTCGTCCAGATCGACCGCACGGGCGCGGTCTCCGCGTGGAACGAGGACGCCGAGGAACTCTTCGGCTACCCGGCCGACCAGATCATCGGCAAGCCCCTCACCGACTTCGCCGCCTGGCCGCACACCCCGGGCACCAGCACCGGCGTCGTCGAGGCCCTCCAACTCTCCCGCTGGGAGGGCAGTTACGGCATCAGGGGCGCCGACGGCCGCGTCACCCCCGTCTACGCCTCCCACCTGCGCGTCCGCGACACCGGAGGCGAGCCCTCCACCGTCTGCCTCCTGGTCCGCGACCACGAACGCGCCGTGCTCCAGACGCCGTCACGCGTCCCCGCCTCCGACAACGGCAGCCACGCCGAGGGCCCGAACGCGGACCCCTTCGAGGTCTTCATCGGCTCCCCCGCCCCTGACGACCTCGACGGCCTCCTCCAGCGCACGGTCGAACGCGCCCGCGACATGCTCGACGGCGACTCCGCCTTCCTCCTCCTGGCGACCGACGACGAGACGGAGTTGGAGGTCCGCGCCTCCACCGGCCTGCCCTCCGCCCGCCAGCGCTTCGCCCGGGTGCCCGTCGAGGCGGGCCCCGGCCGCTACGGCTCGGCCCGCATGCCGGCCGTCCACGACGACCTGATGGCCGTCCCGGGCGCCGTTCCGCTCCTCAACGGCACCGGCATGCGCGCGGTCGTCACCGTGCCCCTCAAGGTCGAGGGCCGCCTCACCGGCTCCCTCGGCGTCGCGGCCGAGAGCCCCGGAAGATACTCGAACGAGGAGGCACTGCGCCTCCAGTTCGCCGCGGACCGCATCGCCCTGGCCGTCGAGTCGGCCCGCCTGGGCGAGCTGGAACGGCTGCGCCGAGGCTCGCTCAGCTTCCTCGTCGAGGCCTCCGACCTGCTCGCCGGCACCCTGGACCGCGACCAGACCCTCGCCCTGATGGCCCAGATGACGGTGCCCACCCTCGCCACCTGGTGCGCCGTCTACACCATCGCCGACCAGGCCTCGGAGCCGTACCTCTCCTACGTTCTGCACGAGGACGAGGAACTGATCGACGGCATCAAGTCGTTGCTGTCGAAGATCTCCCCGCCCGAACCGGTGCCGACCCCGGGCGCCCGCGTCTGGGCGGCCCCCGGCGAGGTGGCCCACCAGGCGGCCCTGCGCAGCTCCATGCGGAGCCTGGGCCTGTCCGGCGGCCCGACCCCGCAGCTCTCCTCCGGCATCGGCCCGACCCTGGCGACGGCGTCCGCGGTCGGTGGCGAAACGGTCGTGCTGCCGTTGGTCGCGCGCAACCGCGTGATCGGCATGCTCACCCTGGGCAAACCGACCGACGAGCACTTCCGCCAGGAAATCCTGGAGCTGGCCGAGGACTTGAGCCGCCGGGCCGCGCTCGCCCTCGACAACGCCCGCCTCTACTCCGAGCGCACGATGATCAGCCAGTCCCTCCAGCGCAGCCTTCTGCCACCGGAACTGCCGGTGATCGACGGCGTCGAGGTCGAGGTCATCTACCGAGCGGCCGGCGAGGGCAACGAAGTCGGCGGCGACTTCTACGACCTCTTCCCGATCAGCGACGGCGCGTACGGCTTCGCGATCGGCGACGTCTGCGGCACCGGCCCCAACGCGGCGGCGGTGACGGGCCTGGCCCGCCACGCCCTGCGGCTGCTCGCCCGGGAGGGCCTCAGCGGCCCCGCGGTCCTGGAGCGCCTGAACTCCGCGATCCTCGACGAGGGCGCCCGCAGCCGCTTCCTGACGCTGCTGTACGGCGAGTTGAGGCCGCAGGAGGACGGCAGCGCGGAGCTGAAGGTGGTCTGCGCGGGACACCCGCTGCCACTGCGCCTGCGCCAGGACGGCACCGTCGAGCCGGCCGCCGAACCTCAGCCCCTGCTCGGCGTCATGGAGGACCTGGAGCTGTACGAGCAGCGGGTCACCCTCGACCCGGGCGATGTCCTCCTCTGCGTCACCGACGGCGTCACGGAACGCCGCGAGGGCACCCGCATGCTGGGCGACGACGGCCTCAGCGATGTCCTCACGACGTGCACGGGCCTCACGGCGGGCGCGGTCGCGGCGCGCATCATGCGCGCGGTGGAGCGCTTCGCGTCGGACGCCCCGTCGGACGACATGGCGATCCTCGCGATGCGCGTCCCCGGCCTCCAGACGGACTGAAAAGCCCCCGGGCACGAGAAAGGCCCCGCCCAATTGGGCGGGGCCTTTCTTGATGGAGCCCCCAAACGGAATCGAACCGTTGACCTTCTCCTTACCATGGAGACGCTCTACCGACTGAGCTATGGGGGCCAGTTGCTCTTCGAGGTTTCCCCCGTGGCAACGGAATAGATCATACCCCGAACAACGTCGTGGTCCCAACCAGGTACAGGGGCTCAGAAGGCGGGCTGCAACAGCCCCCCGAGCGCGTTGCACGCGGACACGATCCGCTGCATGTCCCGCTTGGTCAACGTGGCGTCCACGGGTAGCGCGAGCGTCTCGTCGGCGGCCCGTTCGGTCTCCGGCAGCGACACACAGCGCCGGAACTCCGGCAGCCGGTGCACGGGCGTCTTCACGGGCACCCGGCAGTCAACTCCCTTGGCCCGCAGGGCTCGTGCGAACGCGTCCCGGTCGGGCCGCCCGTTGCCGGGGACCCGGACGACGTAGTTCTGGTAGGTGTGCCCGTCGCCACCGTCGGGCGTCCGTACCCCGCGCAGCTTGGCGTCCAGGTAGGAGGCCCGTTCCCGCCGCTGCGCGACCTCGTCGTACGGCGCCTCGGACTCGCCCTGCTCCAGGACCAGCACCCCGTGCCGCTGCCCGAGCGTGTGCAACGACGTGAGGTCAGCGGGCCGCCCGAAGCGGTGAACGACCACGACAGCCGCGGTCCGCGGGGTCATGGCGGCCTCGACGGCGGAGGCGTCCAGGCAGTACGTCGTCGGATCTATGTCGGCGAAGACCGGCATCGCCCCGACGAGGGTGGCGGTCTCGGCCAGCTCGACGTTCCCGAAGGCCGGTACGACGACCTCGTCGCCGAGGCCTATGCCGGCGGCCCTGAGCATTGCAGCAGTACCCATGCCGCAGATGCTGGTTGCGCAACGTGAACACCAGGTGACGGAGAACAAAAAAGGGCTGGACCGGGAATCGAAATTCCTGGTCCAGCCCTTTTGAATGATTGTTCGGCGGCGTCCTACTCTCCCACAGGGTCCCCCCTGCAGTACCATCGGCGCTGTGAGGCTTAGCTTCCGGGTTCGAAATGTAACCG
>NZ_JBIVVA010000025.1:1656-2891 GCF_044757465.1 Streptomyces sp. NPDC091279
CACGGGGCCCGAGAAATCCCGTGTGAATCTGGCGGGACCACCCGTTAAGCCTAAATATTCCCTGGTGACCGATAGCGGATAGTACCGTGAGGGAATGGTGAAAAGTACCGCGGGAGCGGAGTGAAATAGTACCTGAAACCGTGTGCCTACAAGCCGTGGGAGCGTCGCGCATTGAGTTTACTCAATGCGTCGTGACTGCGTGCCTTTTGAAGAATGAGCCTGCGAGTTTGCGGTGTGTTGCGAGGTTAACCCGGGTGGGGAAGCCGTAGCGAAAGCGAGTCCGAACAGGGCGTTTCAGTAGCATGCTCAAGACCCGAAGCGGAGTGATCTAGCCATGGGCAGGTTGAAGCGGAGGTAAGACTTCGTGGAGGACCGAACCCACCAGGGTTGAAAACCTGGGGGATGACCTGTGGTTAGGGGTGAAAGGCCAATCAAACTCCGTGATAGCTGGTTCTCCCCGAAATGCATTTAGGTGCAGCGTCGTGTGTTTCTTGCCGGAGGTAGAGCACTGGATAGGCGATGGGCCCTACCGGGTTACTGACCTTAGCCAAACTCCGAATGCCGGTAAGTGAGAGCGCGGCAGTGAGACTGTGGGGGATAAGCTCCATGGTCGAGAGGGAAACAGCCCAGAGCATCGACTAAGGCCCCTAAGCGTACGCTAAGTGGGAAAGGATGTGGAGTCGCACAGACAACCAGGAGGTTGGCTTAGAAGCAGCCACCCTTGAAAGAGTGCGTAATAGCTCACTGGTCTAGTGATTCCGCGCCGACAATGTAGCGGGGCTCAAGCGTACCGCCGAAGTCGTGTCATTGCAGTACATACTCCCAACGGAGACTGTGATGGGTAGGGGAGCGTCGTGTGCCGGGTGAAGCAGCCGCGGAAGCGAGTTGTGGACGGTTCACGAGTGAGAATGCAGGCATGAGTAGCGATACAAACGTGAGAAACGTTTGCGCCGATTGACTAAGGGTTCCTGGGTCAAGCTGATCTGCCCAGGGTAAGTCGGGACCTAAGGCGAGGCCGACAGGCGTAGTCGATGGATAACCGGTTGATATTCCGGTACCCGCTGTGAAGCGTCAAACATCGAGCATCGTGATGCTAAGGCCGTGAAGCCGTTCCGGACCCTTCGGGGAATGGAAAGTGGTGGAGCCGCCGGACCAAGCGGTTAGTAGGTGAGTGATGGGGTGACGCAGGAAGGTAGTCCATCCCGGGCGGTGGTTGTCCCGGGGTAAGGGTGTAG